>NZ_CP008852.1:3920000-4520000 GCF_000725345.1 Pelosinus sp. UFO1 | reverse complement strand
TTGGGCAAGCTCAGCTTGTAGCTAATATGGCAGAAAAAAGCGGGGATTTTAAACTAAGCGAAATTATAAAAGACTACGGTGGCATTGAGCGGGTTGTGGTGATAGAAGGACTGTAAAGGTAGGTTTTTAGTTATGCATACTGAATATTTTATTGTGGATAAAGAAAATCCTGATAAGGCGGTGTTATCTAAGGCAGCAGAACTTTTAAAACAAGGCAAGCTAGTGGCCTTTCCTACGGAAACTGTCTACGGACTAGGGGCTAATGGACTTGATGAAAAAGCTGCAGCTGGAATTTTTTCAGCTAAGGGTAGGCCTTCTGATAATCCTTTGATTTTACATATTGCCAATCGTGAGGATGTTGATCAATTGGCTGCGCATATTTCAACAAATGCGAAAGTATTGATGGAGGCTTTTTGGCCTGGACCTCTAACCGTTGTATTGCGGCGTAAGGCTATCGTGCCTGATATTATTACAGGGGGGCTAGAGACGGTAGCAATTCGTTTGCCGGACTCCATAGTTGCTAGGCAGCTTATTTCCCTGGCGGATACGCCCATTGCAGCACCTAGTGCGAATACCTCGGGACGACCTAGTCCAACGAGTGCCCAGGCTGTATTGGATGACCTTGAGGGGAAGATACATGCTGTTGTGGATGCTGGTAATTGCCAAATTGGTGTAGAATCAACTGTTGTGGATTGTACTACGCCCGTACCAACCTTGTTAAGACCGGGGGGGATTACCTTAGAAATGCTAATGGCAACAGTAGGGGAAGTGGAAATTGATCCAACCCTTGCCGGTAGTTTTGAACTTGCACCTAAGTCTCCTGGAATGAAATATAGTCATTACGCTCCAGATGCACCTATGGTTTTATTTGAAGGTGCCTACCCTCATTTGGCAGATCTTCTGTTGCAGGAAATAAACACAGCGCTGGCAGAAGGTAAAAAAGTAGGTGCCGTGGTTTCAACAGAAACAGCAGCTAGGCTGCCGAAAGAAGTAGTAGCTTTTGTTTATGGTAGTCGTAAGAGAATTGATGAAATTGCTGCCAATTTATATAAGGCATTGCGAAGTTACGATGATAATCCTGTAGATATAATTTATACCGAAGGTATTCCAGAAGATGGGCTTGGACTGGCGATTATGAATCGTCTTCGCAAAGCAAGTGGTTATCGTATCGTGAACGGATAACATATCCCCCATGCACTCCACATATATATACTCTAAGTGGAGGTGGGGTTGGGTGAGTAGTTTAGAGATCCTGGTGCTAAGTGCAGCATTGGGAACAGATTTGTTCTCAGTGGCGGTTCCTATCGGTATGAATCGAATGCGGCGTAAGATTGTTTTCCGGGCGGCAGTTGTATTTGCTTTGTTTCACATTGTACTTATATTGCTAGGTTACTATATTGGGCACTTCTTGGGAGCAGTAGTGGAGCGGGTAGGTACATATCATAGCCAATATTCATTTATTGCAATGGAAAATTGGGCTAGTATCTTAGGAGCATTGGTTTTAACTGGGTTGGGCATATATATGATTAAGGAAAATCTGGCGGATACTGTTCCAAATAAAAATAAGGTACACCCCTTGCAGGGTTTTTCTCTTATTGTATTGGCAACAAGTGTGAGTATTGATGCATTTGCCGCCGGTTTCAGCATGGGTATGATGGATGTAGATTTGCTGAAATTAAGCGTCATTTTAGGGAGTGTAATCTTTATTATTGCCTTAATGGGCTTAGGCTTGGGCCGTAAGGTGGGGCGATGTATTGGCGGCAGAGTAGAGCTTCTAGGCGGAATGATTCTTATTTTGCTAGGATTACACGTGCTGTGGACAGTGATATGATAAAAATGTAACGGATGAGATATAATATTAAATGGAGAAGGGCAGTTGAAAGATCAATATGCTGCAAATTTTAATTGTTTGCACGGGCAATACCTGTCGTAGTCCCATGGCTGAAGTATTGCTTAGGGGCAAAATAGAGAAACATTACTTAACGGATCAAATTGTTGTGTCATCTGCTGGTGTTGCTGTATGGGGTGAGGGTGGCGCCTCTATGGGAGCTCAAATGGCTATGGGGCGGCGTGGTATCAATATGCTAAGTCATCGTTCTCATCGCCTTCTCCCTGGGGATATCCAATCTGCTGATTTACTCTTAACCATGACAGCGAGTCATAAGGCGGCGGTGCTTGGAATTATGCCTGAGGCGATAGATAAGGTCTATACCTTGGCAGAGTTTGCCGGAGAGGATAGAGATATTATGGATCCTTATGGGGAGAATGTTGCTGTTTATGAGATGTGTGCAGAGCAAATAGAAAAAAATTTAGAAAAGTCTTGGAAGAAAATAGTGACCCTTGCAGGAAAAAAGGATTGCATAGAGAAAAATGACGAATAGAGCGTGTTTTAAGACACGCTACCTTATTGTAAAGAGGTTGGAGGTTTATAATGTTAGTAGCGATAGGTAGTGACCATGGCGGTTTTCGGTTGAAAGAAGAGATTAAGAGTTTGTTGACAGAAGCAAACATCGAGTTTCAAGATTTTGGGACTTATTCTGCAGAGGCAGTTGATTATCCAGATATCGCAAAAAAAGTTTGTGATGTTGTAGTTAGTGGCGAGTATACGAGAGGCATTTTGATTTGTGGTACCGGTATTGGTATAAGTATTGCTGCCAATAAAGTAAAAGGCATTCGAGCTGCTCTTTGTCACGATGTGTTTTCAGCCCAAATGACGAGAGAACACAATGATACCAATGTTTTAACTATGGGGGAAAGAGTCATTGGCCCAGGTTTGGCTCGAATGATTGTTTCTACTTGGCTTAATACGGAGTTTCTTGGCGGTCGCCACGCGAAGCGAGTTGAAAAAATCTCTGCATTAGAAATATAAAGATGATCTGGTGGAGGTTAGTACAGTGATAGAACTGGACGCAATTAAAACACAGACGATAGAGGCTGCTACCGAATTGTTAGGAATCGCAAAACTTGCTCCAGGGCAAATTCTAGTAGTAGGTTGTAGTACAAGTGAAGTAATTGGTGAAAGAATCGGTTCTTCTGGCTCTTCCGAAGTAGCTAAGGCTATTTTAGGCGGCTTATTGGAGGCATGTGCTCCGTTTGGAGTGTGCCTTGCAATACAGTGCTGTGAACATTTAAATCGCGGACTAGTAATAACAGCAGAAGTCAGTGAACGCTATGGTTTAGAACCTGTCATGGTAATCCCTGTTCCAAAGGCGGGCGGAGCCTTAGCATCTGAGGCGATGAGGGTTTTTGAAAACCCTGTTGTAGTAGAAAATATTAAGGCCCATGCGGGGATTGATATTGGGAGTACCTTAATTGGTATGCATTTAAAAGCCGTAGCCATACCTGTACGGTTATCCCGGAAACATATTGGACATGCGTTTGTTACGGCAGCTCGAACCCGTCCTAAGTTAATTGGCGGTTCACGGGCTGTTTATGAGTAATTATAAATATGGGGGAATAAACATGAGTATGCTATCAAGTTTTGATCCGGAAATTGCAAAAGCCATTGATTTAGAATTGCATCGGCAGCAAAATAAGTTGGAACTAATTGCTTCTGAGAATTTTGTGAGTAAGGCGGTTATGGAAGCCCAAGGATCCGTGTTGACAAATAAATATGCGGAAGGCTATCCAGGAAAACGTTACTATGGTGGTTGTGAACATGTAGATGTTGTAGAACAGCTAGCGATTGATAGGGTGAAACAACTTTTTGGTGCAGAACATGCCAATGTACAGCCTCATTCTGGTGCCCAAGCAAATACGGCAGTATATTTTGCTTTTTTACAGCCGGGTGATACGATCTTGGGGATGAATTTAGCCCATGGCGGACATTTGACTCACGGCAGCCCTGTTAATATCTCAGGTAAATGCTTTAATATTGTACCCTATGGTGTAGATGAGGTAACCCATCGTATAAATTATGATGAAGTTGCCGAACTAGCTGCCAAGCATCGCCCCAAAATGATTGTTGCAGGTGCAAGTGCTTATTCTCGAATTATTGATTTTGAACGTATGGGTCAAATTGCTCGCGAAGTAGGAGCCTTATTTATGGTGGATATGGCGCATATTGCTGGTTTAGTAGCAGCAGGACTACATCCTAGTCCTATCGGACATGCTGATATTGTAACTACAACAACGCATAAAACTTTGCGCGGACCACGTGGCGGCGTAATTATGTGCAAAGCAGAGTTAGCAGCAAAAGTTGATAAATCCGTATTTCCTGGCATGCAAGGCGGGCCATTAATGCATGTTATTGCTGCAAAAGCCGTTTCTTTCAAAGAAGCGTTAACAGATGAGTTTAAAATGTACCAACAGCAAATTGTGAAAAATGCAGCAGCCTTAGCAGCAGGTTTGTCAAAGGCTGGGTTCACTTTGGTTTCTGGCGGCACTGATAATCACTTGTTGCTGGTTGATTTGCGTCCGCAGAATATGACAGGCAAAGATGCAGAGAAGGTGCTAGATGCGGTGGGTGTTACTGTGAATAAAAACGCCATTCCTTATGATCCTACTAGCCCTTTTATTACCAGTGGCATTCGTATTGGTACAGCAGCGATTACTTCTCGCGGTATGAAAGAAGCAGATATGGATATTGTAGCTGAGATTATTGCTATGGTACTGAAGAATTCAGCAGATGATGCAGTAAAAACCAAGGCTGCTACCATGATTGCCGATCTGTGCAAAAAATATCCATTGTACGCATAAGGAATACATATAAAACAAAACTAAGATCGATTCCGATTTATTCGGAGTCGATCTTTTTCTATTTATTTATGATTCTTTTCTCTCTATGTATTCATTGTTTGCCTTTTTATAGTTTTTAATGCGTTGTACATACTTTTGTGCTGCAAGCATGTTTTCTCAATGTTACCTACTCTGGGAAGGATTCAAAACATTATCGTCGTATTTTGTATTATTTTTCTTACCGTAAAACAGTAAAATATTCTTGCTTTTTCTCTGTGATGACTGGTATAATGGCTTAAAATGTTACATCATGTAGCTACAAAAAACAGTTTTGTTTTTCTGTAGCGGTCATTATAGTGATTGAATTCTTTAAAAACGAGAATGTTTGTCAAAGGGGGACTTGTATGTATTGGAATAAGACCATTGAAACCATGGAACATGACCAAATGCAACAATTGCAGGCCAGAAGATTACGCGATGTAGTAGAACATATGTATCAAAAAGTACCATTTTATCGAGCTCTTATGCAGCAAGAAGGCTTATTGCCTCAAGATATAGCAACACTGGCGGATATTAGCAAGTTACCGTTTATGACGAAACAAGATATGCGAGATAATTATCCTTATGGATTATTCGCGGTACCACCTAGTGAAATTGTTCGTATTCACGCCTCTAGTGGTACGACAGGTAAAGCTACGGTTGTTGGTTATACAAAAAGAGATTTAGGCATGTGGTCAGAAGTCATGGCTAGGTCACTAACAGCAGCAGGTGTTAGTAAACAATCTTTTGTGCAAATCTCCTATGGCTATGGCTTATTTACAGGTGGCTTGGGTTTACATTATGGAGCAGAATTAGTAGGAGCTTCTGTCATTCCTGTATCAAGTGGAAACACGGCTAGGCAGATTTCTCTAATGAAAGATTTTGGCACAACCGCATTGGCTTGCACTCCTTCCTATGCCCTGCACCTGGCCGAAACTATGAATGAGATGGGAATTGATCCGAAAAGTACAGCGCTAAAGGTTGGGATATTAGGAGCTGAACCTTGGTCAGATAAGATGCGAAGTCAAATTGAAACAAGCCTTAATATTAGGGCTACCGATATTTATGGATTGAGTGAAATTATTGGACCGGGTGTTGCCTGTGAATGTTCCGAGCAGCAGGGGCTGCATATTAATGAAGATCATTTTTATCCAGAGATTATTGATCCCCTGACGGGAGAGGTCCTGGCAGACGGGCAAAAAGGCGAATTGGTACTGACTACTATTAGCAAGGAAGGCATGCCGATGATTCGTTATCGGACCCGGGATTTAACGGTGCTAGATCGTAGCCCTTGTGGCTGTGGACGCACTCTTGTGCGTATGAGTAAAGTAATGGGTCGTAGTGATGATATGCTAATTATTCGTGGAGTTAACGTGTTCCCATCTCAGATTGAGAGTGTCTTGCTTGGTTTAGGGGAAACCTCACCCCATTATCAGCTGATTGTTGATCGCCAAGGGCATCTGGATACCTTGACTGTCATGGTGGAAATTTCCGAAGCTATGTTTTCTGATGAAGTGCGCCGTTTAGAAATGTTGGAACGAAAGATTCAGACAGAGTTAGCGAGTGTCTTAAAAATAACGGCTAAGGTACGCTTAGTAGCTGCCAAAACGTTAGAACGAAGTGAAGGCAAAGCCAAACGGGTAATTGACAATCGACAAATCTAAGAATGCATGTAAGTCTTATGACGATCCGAAAAGGAGAGCTAGCGTATGATTATTCAGCAAATATCAGTATTTCTAGAAAATCGCACAGGGACACTGGCAGAAGTATTAGCAACCTTACATGAAAATAACATTAATATTAGAGCTATGTCGGTGGCCGAAACAGCTGACTTTGGAATTTTACGTTTTATTGTTAACCAGCCTGATAAAGTAGAACAAGTATTACGAAAGGCCCAATTTGCTTTAAGGGTAACACCTGTATTAACCATGGTATTAGATGATAGCCCAGGCAGTTTGCTAGGCCGAATCGAAAAACTAAGTAGTGCAGGTATTAATATTGAATATTTTTATGCTTTTGCTGTGGTGGGCACGGAGAGGGCGCGGATTGTGCTAAAAGTGGATGCACTAAAAGAGGCTGAGCAATTGCTTGGAGAATATGAGGAAGGTCAGCACAGGGAGAAGGAGCAGGAAACAGATTTTTATTGGTAATTCTTTTTTGTTATGACATTAGAAATTTGACGCCATGGGGCTATAGCCAAAAGTGGAGGTGAATGTTGTGGGGCATCATACAATATCCATTTTGGTATTAAACCAATCTGGAGTACTGGTGCGGGTGGCTGGGATGTTTTCACGTCGTGGGTTTAATATTGAAAGTTTAGCAGTAGGCACTACCCACGTACCTGAATATTCCCGCATTACAGCTGTTATGCAGGGAAGCGATGCTATCGTGAAACAGGTAGTTAAGCAGTTAGAAAAGTTAGTGGAAGTACGTGCCGTCGAAATTTTACCAGTCAATATTGCGGTGGTAAGAGACATGGCTATGATAAAGGTTCGAGCAGGTAAAGAAAAGAAATTAGAAGTCTTGCAGTTAGCAGAATCCTTTGGAGCCAAAGTCGTAGATATATCTGAGCAATCTTTAATTGTAGAAATCACTAGCGGCAAAACCAATGCAGATGCCCTAATTGCAGCCTTATCCCCTTACGGGATCATAGAAATGATTCGTGCAGGTGTTGTTGGCCTGCAACGGGGAGACTGTAGTATTTACGAAAAGGAAAAATGTGAAGTCAGCGAGTTGTTTGACACATCCCAAGGGGAATTATAATCGAAAAAAGTGTACAAAAAAGCGGTAAAGACCACCTCTCATAGGCAACTGAAGAGGCAGTTTTTAAAATAAATACGATAATATTTAAAATTAGGAGAGATGATGAAGATGAGTAAAATGTATTATGACAAAGATGCGGTAGTAGAATTAATTGCAAACAAGACGGTGGCTATTATAGGCTATGGCAGCCAAGGGCATGCCCATGCTTTGAATTTACATGATAATGGCGTAAAAGTAATTGTTGGTTTATACAAAGGAAGTAAGTCTTGGGAAAAAGCACAAAAAGATGGCTTGGAAGTTAAGGAAGTCGCCGGAGCAGTAGCTGCTGCGGATGTAGTTATGATTCTAGTTCCTGATGAGAAACAAGCTAAGATTTATAAGGAAGAGATTGCCCCTAATTTGAAACCGGGTGCTGCTTTAGCCTTTGCTCATGGTTTTAATATTCACTTTAATCAAATTACACCACCAGCAGACGTAGATGTGTTTATGGTGGCGCCAAAGGGACCTGGTCATTTAGTACGTCGCGTATTCCAAGAAGGTGCTGGAGTACCTTGCTTGAAAGCTGTATATCAAGATGCTTCCGGTCAAGCAGAAGCCTTATCTTTAGCTTATGCATGGGGTGTTGGCGGAACGAGAGCGGGCGTATTAACAACTAGCTTCCAAGAAGAAACAGAAACAGATCTATTTGGTGAGCAAGCTGTTCTGTGCGGCGGTGCTACTGCACTCGTAAAAGCAGGTTTTGAAACATTAGTGGAAGCTGGTTATCAGCCTGAGGTTGCTTATTTTGAATGTTTGCATGAGCTGAAATTGATTGTAGACTTAATGTACGAAGGCGGTATGGCAGCAATGCGTTATTCAATCAGTGATACTGCTGAGTATGGTGATTATATGATTGGCAACCGGATTGTAACTGATGCAACCAAATTAGAAATGAAAAAAGTTCTGAAGGAAATACAAACTGGTGTATTTGCGAAGAATTGGATTTTGGAAAATCAAGCTAACCGCCCAGAATTCACCGCAACAAGACGCAGAGAAGCGCAGCATCAAATTGAAACAGTAGGTAAAGAATTGCGTGGCATGATGAGTTGGTTGAAAAAATAATTGCAAGATAGAGGTGTTGGTATGGAACGTAATATTAAAATTTTTGATACCACACTACGTGACGGTGAGCAGACGCCTGGCGTATGTTTGGATATGCATGAAAAGCTGGAAATTGCCCAAAGTTTGGTTAAGCTAAAAGTGGATATCATTGAAGCTGGGTTTCCTATCGCCTCCCCAGGTGATTTTAAAGGGGTTAGTCAAATTGCTGAGATGATTAAGGGGCCTGTGATAGCCGGTTTGGCAAGGGCGAACAAAAAAGATATCGATGCTGTGGTGCAGTCTTTAGCAAAAGCACAGCGGCCACGAATTCATACTTTTATTGCTACCAGTGATATTCATATGGAATATAAGTTAAAGATGTCTAGAGATAAGGTGCTGGAGATGACAGAAGAGTCTGTGCGTTATGCCAAGCAATTTATGGAAGACATCGAATTTTCCGCAGAGGATGCTTCTCGGTCAGACTGGCAATTCCTTTGTCAGGTATATGGGAAGGCAATTGCTGCAGGTGCCACTGTCATTAATGTGCCTGACACAGTTGGTTATACGACCCCTGATGAATATGGAGCTTTAATTCGTTACTTAAGAGAACATGTGCCTGGTATTGATAAAGTAGATATCAGTGTTCATTGCCATAATGACTTGGGATTAGCCGTAGCTAATTCCTTGGCAGCAGTGCAGGCTGGGGCAAGTCAGGTAGAATGTACCATCAATGGCTTAGGAGAACGGGCAGGTAATGCTGCTTTAGAAGAATTGGTTATGGCATTTTATACCCGTCGTGATTATTACAAGGTAACGACAGGGATTGATACTAAGCAAATTTATCGGGCTTCTACCCAAGTCAGCGCGTTGACTGGCGTGGATGTACAGATCAATAAGGCTGTAGTAGGAGACAATGCTTTTGCTCATGAATCAGGTATTCATCAACACGGTGTTATGAGCAATGCTTTGACCTATGAGATTATTTCTCCTGAGGTCATCGGTATGAGTCGCAACGCCATTGTCCTAGGAAAACATTCTGGCCGGCATGCCTTTGAAGAACGTCTAAAACAGATGGATTATAATTTTGATAGTGAAACTATTAATGTGTTATTTGCCAAGTTTAAAGACTTAGCAGATAAGAAGAAAGTGGTCTTTGATCAGGATATCGCCGCCTTAATTATTGATAAACCGTCTATGCAGCCAGCTTGGTATCGTTTAGTATCTCATCAAGTAGTAAGCGGCGGCAGTGATAATGTGGCAACTGCGTCTGTACGCTTAGAGACCAGTAATGGCCTTACAGAAAAAGCAAGCTGTGGAGACGGACCGGTAGATGCCATCTTTAAAGCCATAGAACAAGCTGCTGGGTTTGCCATCGGTTTGAAGGATTATCAGTTAAAAGCCATTACTGCTGGTGAAGACGCCTTAGGGGAAGCCACGGTATGGATTGAATATAACGGTTCTGTCTTCAATGGGCGGGGCTTAAGTACAGATGTTATCGAGGCCAGTGCAAGAGCCTATATTAATGCTATTAATAAACGTTTGACTGTATGCGGTTATCCTCAGGCGCAGCAGGTGGTTGGGAGCAAATAATTATGAGTGAAAAAAATATTGTTGTAATTCCGGGGGATGGCATCGGAGAAGAAATAACTTCGGCAGCTGTCCGTATATTAAATAAGATAGCAAGTAAAAGTAATGTAACGCTAACCTTTGCTAAACACTTAGCTGGTGGCGCGGCGATTGATGCTTATGGGATGCCTTTACCGGATAGCACAATTAAAGCAGCTAAAAATGCAGATGCTGTTCTCTTAGGTGCTGTAGGTGGTCCAAAATGGGATGGTGTTGCTCCTGAAATACGGGCAGAAAAGGCAATTTTAGGATTGCGCAAAGAATTAGGCCTTTATGCTAATTTGCGCCCGATTAAGGTATCGGAGGCTCTAATTGAGTTCTCTCCGTTAAAAGCCGCAGCTATTTCTGGTGTAGACATTTTATTGGTACGTGAATTAAATGGTGGTATTTATTATGGGGCGAAAAGTGAAGCTGCAATGGTTAACGGTGTTGAGCAGGCTTCTGATCTTGAAATCTATAGTGCCCCTGAAGTTCGCCGCATTGTTGCATTGGCCTGTCAGGCTGCTAAACTTCGTCGTAATCAAGTGGTGTCCGTAGATAAAGCCAATGTATTGGCTTCTTCGAGATTATGGAGAAAGGTAGCAAATGAGACAGCTGGAACATTTGCTGATGTTAATTTGAGCCATTTATACGTGGATAACTGTGCTATGCAGCTGATTTTGGCACCAAAGCAGTTTGATGTAATTGTAACCAATAACTTATTTGGTGACATTTTAAGTGATGAAGCTGCAGTATTGACGGGGTCGATTGGTATGCTGCCATCAGCAAGTATTGGTGATGGTACGGGGCTCTATGAGCCAATACATGGATCAGCTCCAGATATTGCAGGCCTAGGTTTAGCAAATCCAGTAGGCACCATCTTGTCTGCTGCCATGCTTCTACGTTATTCCCTGGGTGCTGAACAAGCAGCCATTCAAATTGAGCAGGCTGTAGAACAGGTTTTGCTAGAAGGATATCGTACCGCCGATCTATATAAACCTGGATCGACAAAGGTGACAACAGAGGAAATGGCTGGACTGATTGAAGGGAAACTTTAGGTAATGCCCTAATGTAAGGAGGTGACTTGTATGGAGATATCTGGTGCACAAGCGATTGTGGAGTGTTTATTAGAACAAGGAATAGATACGGTTTTTGGTTATCCAGGAGGACGTATTTTACCTTTGTACGATGCCATTTATGGCGGCTCAATACGTCATATCCTCACAGCACATGAACAGGGTGCGATACATGCGGCTGATGGTTATGCTCGTGCCAGTGGAAGAGTCGGGGTTTGCATTGCCACTAGTGGGCCGGGGGCGACAAATTTGGTAACTGGGCTGGCTAATGCGTATTTGGATTCTGTGCCTTTGGTGGTTATTACGGGGCAGGTCTCTACGGATCTTATTGGTAATGATGCCTTTCAGGAAGTAGATACAACGGGTATTACCATGTCCGTAACAAAACATAATTTTCTCGTCAAAGATGTAACCTTATTACCAGAAGTCATACGCTTTGCATTTCGAATTGCCTGTTCCGGACGTCCAGGGCCCGTTTTAATTGACATACCAAGTGATATTCAGGCAGCTAAATTTGTTTTTTCCCCTGAAAAAAAGGTAAAGAAAGCAAAACCACAATGGGAACTGTCTGAATATGGCAGTAGAACCATTGATCAAGCAGTGGAAGCCATAGCAAGAGCAAGTCAGCCAGTGATGATTGTAGGTGGTGGTGTCGTTACTTCTGGGGCATATGAACAGGTTATTGGTTTAGCTGAAAAAATTGGTACTCCTGTGGTGAGCACTCTGATGGGCTTAGGTGTATTTCCTTCGAAACATCCTTTGTTTTTAGGATTAACGGGGATGCATGGTGGCAAGGTAGCCAATCATGCTGTCCATGGTGCTGATGTTGTCATTGCCATTGGCAGTCGATTTAATGATCGAGTAACAGGGAATAAGTTTAAATATGCAGAGGGGAAAACAGTCATTCATATTGACGTAGACCCCGCCGAATTGGATAAGAATGTTATCACCCATATTGCCTTAGCGGGAGATGTAAAACAATTAGTGGAAATCTTGCATCAACGTATTAAACCTGTTGATGGACCTATTTGGTGGGATAAGATTGAGGTATGGAAAGAAAAATTTAAAGTTGATTATGGTAAGGATATATTGACTGCACCTTGGATGCTTAGGCATGTATCAGAGGTTACAGTTGGTAAACCGTTTATCTTTGCCACGGATGTAGGACAGCACCAAATGTGGGCTGCTCAAAATTTAAATATAGAGTCGCCTCGTTCTTGGATTACGTCTGGTGGTTTAGGAACAATGGGCTTTGGTTTACCTTCCGCCATTGGGGCACAGTTAGCTGTTCCTGATAAGAGAGTGATTACCATTGTAGGGGATGGCGGCATTAAGATGACTGGCTGTGAGTTATTTACGGTTAGGACGCAGAATCTGCCTTTGATTACTATTGTTGTTGATAACAGTTCATTAGGGATGGTCCGTCAATTGCAGGAGTTGTTTTACAAAGAACGATATTCTGCTTCACTGCAAACGGTGCAAATGGATTTTGTCTGTTTTGCGAAATCCTTTGGCATTGAAGGGGCTTTAGCTACGACGCAAGAAGAGTTTATTGAGGCTTTTGCTGATGCCCTTGAAAGTAACAGCCCAAGACTTATTGTAGTAAAGATTCTCACAGAGCATTTAGTAACCCCCATGTTAGTACCTAATTCACCCTTAGATACGTTTATGGATATTTAACAAAATAGAGACCTGGTCGATTATGACCAGGTCTCTATTTTTGTATGATAGAAGGAGATATGTTTGTGGAGTAAGCTTGGAAAATATGATTAACCACAGAGGCGCAGAGTACGCTGAGAGGAATTTTAATAAAAAAAGATATCCTGCCTCTGTGTTCTCTGCGTCTCTGCGGTTTCGTTATTTTTCTAGACTTGCCACAAACCGCCCAATCCGCTGGAGGGCTTCTGTAATATTTTTTGTTGATGTGGCATAAGAACAACGAACAAATCCCTCGCCGCTATCACCAAAGGCATTGCCTGGCACTAAGGCTACTTTTTCAGACATCAATAACTGCTCCGCAAATTCGAGTGAAGTTAGGCCAGTTGCTTTTATCGAAGGAAAAACATAAAACGCTCCTTTCGGTTCAAAACATTCGAGTCCGATTTCGCGAAACCCATCTAAAATAAGGCGGCGACGTTGATTGTATTCTGTAACCATATGAGTAACCTGTGACTCCCCTCTTTTGAGAGCTTCAATTGCAGCGACTTGGGCTGTAATGGGAGTGCATAGCATCGTATACTGATGGATTTTAGTCATAGCCCCGATAAAATCAGCATTAGAGGCTGCATAACCAATACGCCAGCCGGTCATGGCGTAAGCCTTAGAAAAACCGTTTAAAACTATGGTACGATCCCGCATATCTGGTAGACTAGAGAAACAGGTATGGGTGCCATCGTAAGTGAGCTTAGCATAGATTTCATCAGAAATAACGATAAGGTCATGCTTTAGGGCAAAAGCTGCAATACTCATTAAAGCTTCTCTTGTCATAACAGCGCCAGTAGGATTATTAGGATAACCAATCAATAGCACTTTCGTGCGAGGTGTAACGTAAGCTTCTAACTGCTCTGCAGTGATGCAAAACTGGTTATCAATACTGGTAGGCACTGTAACGGCAACACCGCCTGCTAGTGTGACGCAGGATTTATAGGATACATAACAGGGCTCAGGCACCAAAACTTCATCACCAGGGCTAAGCAGAGCACGCATAGCTAAATCTAATGCTTCGCTTACCCCCACTGTCACTAGTACTTCTTGCCTGGGGTTGTATGTAACTTGGTAGTCATTATAGAGAGATTTAACAATTTCCTCGCGAAGTTCAAGAAGTCCATAATTAGAGGTATAGGAAGTATAACCTCTATGCAGTCCATAGATACAGCTTTCTCGGATGTGCCAGGGTGTGACAAAATCAGGTTCGCCTACACCTAGAGAAATGACACCCTTCATTTCGGCAGCAATATCAAAAAAACGCCGAATGCCAGAAGGCGGAATAGCCTTTACAGTTGGCGATATGCGCTCTGACCAATTCATGGTGATACCACCAGCCTGTGCTCTTCTTCTAAGTCATCAATGATAACCCCAGCATATTTATATTTCTTTAACATAAAGTTGGTGTTGGTGCTAACGACCCCATCGATGGTTGATAATTTAGTAGAGACAAAATCAGCAACATCTCTTAAACTAGCCCCTTCGATAGTTACAGACAGGTCATATCCTCCTGACATCAAATATAAACCTCGGACCTCTGGATATCGGCAGATGCGTTCCGCTATGGCATCAAAACCAACCTCTCGCTGGGGAGTAATTTTGACTTCAATCACAGCTGTTACATTATCGACACCTGCTTTTTCCCAGTCAATAATGGTTTGGTATTTTAAGATTATTTTTTCATCTTGAAATTGTTTTATAAGTGCGGCAATTTCCGGTGCTGGTCTGTTTAACATAACCGCTAGCTGCTCTGGTGATTGAGTATGGTCTCTTTCTAGGCATTCCAAAAGTTCTTTCATAGAAAAGGTCCCCCTTGATAAAATAATAGGATAAAGAAGACTTGATTCAGATGGAGTTTTAACTCCATCTAAATCTTAGTCGCACTTATCCAGGGACTTAGCCGCTCTTAACTCCCACTTATAGAAGATGGGAGTTTTAGAGCGGTTTAGTCATCGGATAAAAAAGTTACTGTATTTTCTAGGATACCACATATACTGATGAGAAGTACATGGATTTACAAAAAAAATGCCATATTTCCTATGATATAATTAGAATATTCGATTTATAGATGTTGGCAAATTGAAAAAGAAGAGGGAATTGAACCGCAGAGAACACAGAGAACACAGAGGCGATATAGGTTTAAATTCTCTTAGTATTCTTCAAATCTTCGTGTTTAAAAGTGTTTTTTTAAAAAAATTCCCCTCTGTGTCCTCTGTACCTCTGTGGTTTATTTTCCATTCCTGTTGTATTTTCTGATACTATAGATTGGCTCTTTAGTTCACTTATCATCTATAGTATAATTGGTGTATGTTTGATTGCTGTTGAATTGAAGTAGCGGAGGTAATTATGCGGAAAAATTGGGACTTATACTTTTTAGATATTGCCTTTCAAGTGGCAGAACGTAGTACTTGCTTAAGAAGGCATGTAGGTGCAGTCATTGTGAAAGATAAGCGTATTAAAGGAACAGGTTATAATGGGAGCCCAGCGGGATTACCTCATTGTATAGATGATGGTTGTGCTATGTTAGGGGAGCATTGCGTACGCTGTATACATGCAGAACCCAATGCCCTTTTGGAATGTACGCCAGATGAACGGCGAGGAGCTACTCTTTATTGCACTGATAGGCCCTGTCCTGAGTGCCAAAAACTAATTATTACTTCAGGTATAACCAAAGTCGTGTATGCTAGAGATTATAACCCCCATACAGATTGGTTTGCATTATCTGCAGTAGAGGTGGTATATATGCCAAAAGAGGGGCTGTGATAGATTATGCTTGAACCAATTTACCTACCTAAATTAAATAACCTTACGCCAACATTAGACTCCACATTATTTAAAATTATGGAGGAAGCTGGTGAACTCGCAAGAGCCGTATTGCACTTTTTACCTTATGAAAATACACTAGTGAAGGAAGAGGATGCTAGTGACCAAGGAACAGTTTTACTTACCGAAGTTGCTGGTGAACTGTTGGATGTAGCGCAAACTTGTGTAACCATGTTATTTGTAATGGAAGAATCTTATGGGATAGAGGTGGATACTTTAATTGGTCAGCATCTAAGCAAGTTAGAACAAAAAGGGTATTTATTTGATAATCGCCTTCAATACAGCATCACGACGGTTGGTGATTTTAAATATTTAAAATTACCTCGGCTTATCTTGGAAGAGGTAAGTTTGCTGACAACGGTATGCAAAATTCAAGAAGAAATTGGTGAGCTTACTCAGTATTTGGGGAAAAGAGCAGGGGCATCAGGAGAAGAAGCTGACTTAACAAAAGAAGCAGCTTTGCTAGGATGTGCTTATGAATTATTAGATGTAGCCCAATGTTGTTTTACTATGATGTATATTTTGGCGCAAAAGTATCATGTTAATATACAGGAACTAAGAAAAGCTCATATTGAAAAACTGAAACGCAAAGGTTATTGTATAGACTGCCCCTAATAAATAGGTTATATTAAATAGTATAGATGCAAAATTATGAAAGGATATGTCTAAGACCACTCCTAGCGTCTCGACAATGATTTTACAATTTCTTTAATGCATTCCATATAAGGGCATAAGGCTCAATATGCTAGTAATAATGAGGATTTATCCTGATAGAATCCGTTTGACAAGGGTATTGACGTGATGTAAAATGGGATTGTTGTGTAGAAATGAGGTGCTTAATAATGCAGACATATATTGTGGCGTTTACCGTTGCCTTAGCGGTTGCTTACTTT
Source organism: Pelosinus sp. UFO1 (assembly GCF_000725345.1). Lineage (NCBI taxonomy): Bacteria > Bacillati > Bacillota > Negativicutes > Selenomonadales > Sporomusaceae > Pelosinus > Pelosinus sp. UFO1. Next base: position 4,503,340 of record NZ_CP008852.1, on the reverse strand, counting down.
GTAACACCGCGGGTAAAAGATTTAGCAATAAAAGTAGGAGCCTTAGATGCTCCGGATGCTCGTAAAGTGCATACTCGGCCTATCCCGAGAATGGGGGGCTTAGCTATTTATGCAGCCTTTGTGTTGGCTGTACTAGCAAGCATGTATGTGAGTCGTGAAATTATGGGCCTATTAGTTGGTGGTACGGTAATTTTAATTGTAGGTATTATTGATGATTTAAAACCATTACCTGCTAGAGTGAAATTATTAGGACAAATTGTCGCGGCTTCTGTACTGGTTATGTTCGACATTCGCATTGAATGGTTAACCAATCCCTTTGGGGATATGCTGTATGTAGAATATTTGTCGATTCCTCTCACTATCTTATGGGTGGTTGGTTTGACAAATACAGTAAATTTGATTGATGGTTTGGATGGATTGGCTGCGGGTGTATCTACCATTGCTTCAGTAACGATTCTGTTAGTTGCATTGCAACAGAATTTTTGGACAGTGGCTGTGTTAACAGCTGCTTTAGCAGGTAGTGCCTTAGGGTTTTTGCAGCATAATTTTAATCCTGCCAAGATTTTCATGGGTGACACAGGCAGTATGTTTTTGGGATATATGCTAGCAGCGATATCCATTCTAGGTGCAGTGAAGAGTGCGGCTACTATCGCCCTAATTGTACCTATCGTAGCGTTAGGGTTGCCAATTTTAGATACTGCTTTCGCGATTATTCGTCGTTATATGAGCGGACGTCCTATCTTTAAACCAGATAAAGGTCATTTGCATCACCGTTTATTAGAAATGGGGTTAACCCAAAAACAAGCAGTACTATTGATGTATGTCATAAGCGGCTGTTTAGGTCTGAGTGCAATTGCCTTGACTGAGGTGAACAAATCGTTAGGAGCCTTTATTGTAATTGCTTTGCTTGGTATTGCCTTTATTGGCGCAAGGAAAATAGGGGTATTAAAGGCAACGAAATCGATTGAAAGTCATTAAGTCACACAAGTGGGCGGGCATTATGCCTGCCTATTTTTGTTAATAGAGTGTTCCTCCAAGGTTTTCCAAAACAGATTTAAAGGGGAGTATATAATGTCACGTATTAAAGTTATGACAGTATTTGGAACAAGGCCAGAGGCGATTAAAATGGCGCCAGTTATTTTAGAACTCAATAAACATCCTGAACAGATTCAACCGATTGTAGCGGTTACCGCGCAACATAGAGAAATGCTTGATCAGGTGCTGCAGTTATTTCAGATTGTTCCTGACTATGATTTAGATATTATGTCCCAAGGGCAAACATTATTTGATATTACCGCTCGAGCGATGCAAGGCTTGAATGAAGTCATTGGTAAAGAAAAACCTGATATTGTATTGGTACATGGAGATACAACGACAACCTTTGCAGGAGCTTTAGCTGCTTATTATCATCAGACAGCGGTGGGACATGTTGAGGCAGGTCTTAGAACGCAAAATAAATATTCCCCTTTCCCAGAAGAAATGAATCGAAAATTGACCGGATCCCTAACGGATATGCATTTTTCACCAACTAAGACAGCAAAGGCCAATTTGTTAAAAGAAGCTGTAGCAGAAGAAGCTACTTTTGTTACAGGTAATACGGTGATAGATGCCCTATTGACTACCGTAAATAAAGATTACAAATTTGCAGATGAAATGCTAGACGGGATTGACTATATAAATAATCGAGTCGTTCTAGTTACGACACATCGCAGAGAAAACTTAGGTGAACCTATGCGGCATGTTTATCAAGCCCTTAGGCAGATTGTTACTGAGTTTGAGGATGTAGTAGTCGTTTTTCCTGTACATAAAAATCCTCTTGTCCGAGAAGTGGTAAATAGTGAATTAGGCGGTATAGAACGGGTTAAGCTAATTGATCCATTAGAGTATCAGCCTTTTGCTAATTTATTAGCACGCTCCCACTTTGTTCTCACTGACTCAGGTGGTGTACAAGAAGAGGCACCAGCATTAGGAAAACCGGTACTAGTATTACGAGATAATACAGAAAGACCCGAGGCCATTGAGGCAGGCACTGTAAAACTAATTGGTACGGACAAAGACCGAGTTTATCAAGAGACTCGTCTCCTACTGGCGGATCATGTAGAATATGACCGCATGGCAAATGCTTGCAATCCTTATGGTGATGGACAGGCATCTCGTCGAATTGTAGAAACCATTCTTTGGAAGTATGGCTTTTCCCAGGTAAAACCTGATCAGTTCGGAAGTTGTAAGGTTAAATAAAGGCTATCTGTATAAAAAGTAATTAAAGAAGGTATAAAGGTATTAATGTTCTTTTCAATATAATACGTATTTAGCAGGATTTTATTGGTATTTGTCGAAAAAATAAGTAATCCAAAGAAAATAGGAATATTTATCTAGGAAACAGTAAGAATATTGTATGTCTAGTTTTGAAGGACGCCTTATCTATGAAATGTGAGGAGATTGCCATGCAGAAGAAGGATAAAAATGAGTTGTTTAGCGGGATTAACACGGCTGCAACGATTGGTTTTTATATGGTATCTTCTGTAGCGGCAGGTGTTTTAATGGGCAAACTGGTAGATAAGTACTTAGATAGTAGTCCTTGGGCGACGATAGTGGGTATAATACTAGGTATGATAGCAGGAATGTGGTCGATGTATAAGCGGTTAGTGGGAGGTAAGTAGAGAGTAAACACTTTCTACCAGAGATATGCAAGAATATGTTATACAAATACGGCGAACATTACTGCAGATCCTAGCATGGGGATGTTTTATCTCAGTAGGTGCCTATTTCACGGGATTTGGCTGGCGGATACCAGGGTTCATAATTGGACTTTTCACCAGCGGGGTTTATTTTTTGTTAATGTGCTATCGGGTAAGTAAAAGTGCCGATATGCCCATACATAAAGCACTGCTGTATATGCGAATTGGGTGGATTCTTCGTCTGAGTTTTATTGTAATTATGTTGTTTATGTCTTTAAAGATACCTGTTCTTGATTTTTGGTCAGCAGTTTTTGGCTTATTTACACTTCAAATTGTTATGTTTTTAAATGGGGTCGTTATTGTAGGAAAAAGCTTTTTTCATATTACATGAGGTTGCACAGATGCCTGTTTTCAGGTGTTTTAGCATAATGGGGCGTATAAGTTATACGCAACTTAACTAGAGGTTCTTAAAATGATCTAGACGCAAAAAGCGATGGGGATTTTGAAAGGACCTCTACTAGTAAAAAGGAAGGGGGGAGGGTATGGAACACGGTGGAGGACATGAAATCGGAAGTCATAAGTTAGCCCACTTTGCAGGATTAACCTTTAATTTGGATACGCTGACGATGACTTGGATTACGATGGCAATTGTCATTTTACTGGCAGTGGTAGCAACCAGACGTATTGAATTACGGCCACGGGGCTGGCAAAATTTCCTGGAAATGGCGGTTGTTGCTTTACTTGAACAAGTGGAAGCAAACATGGGAGCAAAAGGCAAAAAGTTGGCACCACTGATTATCACACTGTTTTTATTTTTAGCAGTGGGTAATGAATTAGGATTGGTCCCAGGTTTCACGTCACCAACTAATGATATTAATACAACTCTAGGACTAGCGTTAATGATTGTAATCATCGTACATGTTCTGGGCGTTAAAAACAAAGGGCTTATACGGTATGTAAAACATTTCTTTGAACCCTATGTACCGTTTGTCATTATTAATATCATTGAGGAAGTAGCAAAGCCTATTACGTTATCTTTCCGTTTATTTGGTAACATTTTGGCTGGTGAAATTCTGTTACTGGTTCTGGGTATGCTGGTACCTTATTTTGTGCCTACATTATGGCTGGCTTTCAGTGTTTTTGTTGGCATTGTACAAGCATTTATCTTTACCATGCTGTCAATATCCTATCTATCAAACTCACTGCAAGATGATCATCATTAGCTTCGGACTAAACACATGTAATTAGATGGTAAAAATAGTTGAAAATGTAAGTAATGTAAATCAAAAATGTTTTAAGGAGGATTTTATAATGGAACATGCAATTATCGTTGCTGCCTCAGTACTAGGGGCAGGTTTAGCTATTGGTTTGGCTGCTATTGGTGCTGGTATCGGTGATGGTGCTGTAACAGCAAAAGCAATTGAGGGGATGGCTAGACAACCAGAAGCCAAAGGTACTATTTTAGTAAATATGCTGATTTCTGTAGGTTTGATCGAATCGATTCCTATTATCGCTGCTGTTATTGCGATTGTATTAGTATTTGCAAACCCGTTTTTAAAATAAGGTTTAAAACAATATAAGGTTACTGGCATGGAAATGATGCCAGTGTCTCCTGATACCGTTTGATAAGGAGGTGCTTTCATTGGTTGAATTAAATGGGACGCTATTAGCACAAATTGTAAACTTTCTTATTTTAGTTGCCATTCTTGCTAAATTTGCTTACAAGCCTTTAATGCAGGGCCTAGAAGATCGTCAACGAAAAATTGCTGACAGCATAGATTCAGCAGAACGAGACAGACGAGAAGCTGAACAACTTAAGCTGGAATACAAAAAGCAGTTGGTAGAAGTACGTGCTCAAGCTCAGGCAATTGTAGAGAAAGCCGAGAAAGTGGCAGAAGAGAATAAGGAAGAGATTTTAAAAGCGGCACGTGCAGAAAGTGCTCGCATACTGAAAAGTGTGCAAGAAGAAGTTGCTCGTGAACGGGAATTGGCATTAGCTCAGCTAAAAGGTGAAGTCGTAGCTTTATCGATGGCTGCTGCTACAAAAATTATGAAAGAAAAAATGGATTCCGAAGCCAACGCTGCCATAGTGTCTGATTTCATTGATAAACTTGATGATAAGAAGATAGGTGGTTTGCCATGCTAGCCAATCAGTTAGCAGTAAAGTATGCCCAAGCCATCTATGAGCTAGCAGCTGAAAAGGATATGCTAAATGTAGTAGAGCAAGAACTGCGTTTGGTAGAGAGTACCATTGCCTCTTATCATGATTTGTCCATCCTGATGTATCATCCTCAGGTGTTGGCAAAGGCCAAACAAGAAACCATTCGGAAAGTTTTTGAGCAAGATTTAACTGATTTTGTTCTTAAGTTTTTATTATTATTAGTAGATAAAAGACGTGAAACCGTTTTGCCAGATATTATTCGAGAATATATAAAAATGGCAAATGAAGCACGCAACATTCTAGAAGCAGAAGTCATTACGGCTATGCCTTTAGGGGAAAACCAAGAGAATGCTCTTGTGAACAAATTGGGTGCTGTAACTGGTAAAAAAGTTGTGATAACCAAACGTATTGATACAAGTATTATCGGTGGGATGATTGTTAAAATTGGCGATAAATTAATTGATGGCAGTATTGTTCGCCAGTTAGCAACATTGAAAAATGCACTTTTGAATAACGAAGTGACGGGGATTGGGGTGACAGACTGAATATGAAAATAAGGCCAGAAGAAATAACTGCGATTATTAAACAGCAGATAGAAAACTATCAGGTAGACCTCAATGTAGATGATGTTGGTACTGTTATCGAGGTGGGAGACGGAATTGCCCGTATTCATGGTCTAGAAAAAGCCATGGCTGGCGAGTTGTTGGAATTCCCCAATGAGATATTTGGCATGGTCTTGAATTTGGAAGAAGACAATGTAGGTGCCGTGCTCCTTGGTGGAGAAACGGTAATCAAAGAAGGGGACACAGTACGCCGTACAGGCCGCATTATGCAGGTGCCTGTTGGCGAAGCCATGGTTGGCAGAGTTGTCAATGCCTTAGGGCAACCAATTGATGGGAAAGGACCTATCAAAACAACAGAGTTTCGTCCTGTTGAGTTTCTTGCACCAGGCATTGCAGCTCGCCAATCCGTTAAGGAACCATTGCAGACAGGTATCAAAGCAATCGATTCTATGGTGCCAATTGGCCGTGGACAGCGGGAACTGATTATCGGTGACCGTGGTACAGGGAAAACTGCTATAGCCATTGATACAATATTGAACCAAAAAGGGCAAGATGTAATTTGCGTTTATGTGGCTATTGGACAAAAGGCATCTACAGTGGCCCGTGTAGTACATACTTTAGAAGAAAGTGGTGCAATGGCTTATTCCATAGTTGTCGTTGCTTCTGCATCGGATAGTGCACCACTGCAGTACATTGCTCCTTATGCTGGTGTAGCAATGGGTGAATACTTCATGTACAAAGGTGGTCATGTACTTTGCGTATATGATGATTTATCAAAACATGCAGTAGCTTACCGTGCGATGTCCTTGCTGCTTCGCCGTCCACCGGGTCGTGAGGCATATCCTGGGGATGTATTTTATCTACATTCTCGTTTATTAGAACGGGCTGCGAAGTTGTCCAAAGAATTAGGCGGCGGTTCGATTACTGCATTGCCAATCATCGAGACCTTGGCAGGCGACGTATCTGCTTATATTCCGACCAATGTTATTTCCATAACAGATGGTCAGATCTTCCTAGAAAGTGAAATGTTCTACTCTGGTATTCGTCCAGCGATTAATGCAGGGTTGTCCGTATCACGGGTAGGGGGTTCCGCTCAGATTAAAGCGATGAAGCAAGTTGCCGGACGGCTTCGTCTGGACTTGGCTCAGTATCGGGAATTGGCAGCTTTTGCTCAATTTGGTTCTGACCTTGATAAAGCCACTAAGGCTTCGCTAGATCGTGGGCAACGTACTATGGAAGTTTTAAAACAGCCTCAATATTCTCCAGTAGGTGTAGATGAGCAGGTTGTTGTTATTTATACGGCCATTAATGGCTATCTTGACAATATTCCTTTAGGTGATGTTGCCGCATTTGAACGCGATTTCCTTAAGTTTTTAAGAGCCAATCATCCAACCATTGGACAGACCATTAAAGAGACCAAGGCTTTGTCCAAAGAAACTGAGGAAGCATTAAAACAGGCAATTAAAGAATTTAAAGAAACATTTGTCTCAGATGATAAAACGGCGAGGTGATGTAAATGCCTAATGCACAGGATATACGCCGCCGTATAAAAAGCGTAAAAAGTATTGAACAAATCACGAAAGCCATGAAAATGGTAGCTGCCGCGAGATTGCGTCGAGCACAAGAAAAAGCTGCCGCTAGCCGCCCTTATACTGAAAAGGTTAGAGAGGTCTTGGCAAGTGTAGCCAATCATGCGAGTGATGTTTCTCATCCGCTATTAGAAGTCAGAGAAGTCAATCGTGTGGCTTACTTGATTTTAAGTGCTGATAAGGGTTTAGCAGGAGCTTATTCTTCCAACGTAATAAAAGAGGCATTGCCTCATATTACAGCGGCGAAAGATAAAAGCAGTATCCTTGCTGTTGGTCGTAAGGCGAGAGATTATTTTACGCGGCGAGGCTATGCTGTGGAGGAAGAGTATACTGGATTTTCCGAGAAACCTACCTATCAAGATGCAGTAACGATTGCCAGGTCTGTTGCGGAAGGTTTTAAAACAGGTAAATACGATGAAATTCATTTAGTATATACCTTGTTCCAATCGGCGATTACGCAAATTCCTACTAGTGTAAAGTTACTTCCTATCGAAGATACAGGAGCAAGTTCGGCAGATCAAGAATATATCTTTGAACCATCAGCAGAAGAGGTTTTGAATTTTTTATTGCCTCAATATTTGGAAACCGTTATTTATGGAGCATTGCTTCAATCCGCTGCAAGTGAGCTAGGTGCTCGTATGACAGCCATGGGATCTGCTACCGATAACGCAGAAGAATTAATTGCTAAGCTTATTTTGAATTACAATAAAATCCGTCAGGCCACCATTACTCGGGAGATTTCCGAAATTGTGGGCGGTGCCGAGGCGTTAAAGTAAAAGATAGGAGGGGGAAACCTTTGAGTAGTACAGGCAAAGTAATACAGGTTATTGGACCTGTTGTTGATATTGAATTCCCTCCGGAACAGTTACCTGCCATCTATAACTCTGTTAAAATCGCGGATACCTCTACGGATGTAGAGGTTAGTTTAACCGTAGAAGTTATGCAGCATCTTGGCGATAATATCGTGCGCTGCGTAGCGATGTCTTCTACGGATGGTTTGACCCGCGGTATGCAAGCTGTAGATACTGGCGCCCCTATTAAAATTCCCGTGGGTAAAGGTACGCTGGGTCGGGTATTTAATGTACTAGGTGAAACAGTAGATAACAATGAAAATAAAGTAGCAGTGGACGATTATTGGCCGATTCACCGTCCGGCCCCTAGTTTTGAAGAACAAGAAACATCAACCCAAATCCTAGAAACAGGTATTAAAGTTGTTGACTTGATTGCGCCTTATTCTCGGGGTGGTAAAATTGGTTTGTTTGGCGGTGCTGGTGTAGGTAAAACAGTACTGATCATGGAACTGATTCGTAACATTGCAACAGAACATGGCGGCTATTCTGTATTTGCGGGTGTAGGGGAACGTACTCGTGAGGGGAATGACCTATGGATGGAAATGCAGGAATCCGGTGTTATCGAAAAAACTGCCTTGGTTTATGGGCAGATGAATGAACCACCAGGAGCTAGAATGCGTGTTGCCTTAACAGGTCTTACTATGGCAGAGTACTTCCGGGATGTAGGCGGACAAGATGTATTGTTTTTCGTAGATAATATTTTCCGTTTTATTCAGGCAGGTTCTGAAGTTTCCGCACTTTTAGGACGTATGCCGTCAGCCGTAGGCTATCAGCCGACGTTGGCGACAGATGTAGGAGCTTTGCAAGAGCGGATTACCTCAACGAAAAAGGGCTCTATTACCTCTGTGCAAGCAGTATACGTTCCAGCAGATGATTTGACAGATCCAGCTCCTGCGGCTACCTTTGCGCATTTGGATGCTACGACTGTATTGTCTAGACAGATTGCGGAACTTGGTATTTACCCAGCCGTAGATCCGCTGGACTCAACGTCACGAATTGTTGACCCTAATATTATTGGGGAAGAACATTATCAAGTAGCTCGTGGTGTTCAGGAAATTCTGCAGCGTTATAAAGAATTGCAAGATATTATTGCAATTTTAGGTATGGAAGAACTGTCAGATGATGACAAACTTACCGTATCTCGGGCACGTAAAATGCAACGTTTCTTGAGCCAACCTTTCTTTGTGGCAGAAGCATTTACTGGTACACCTGGTAAATATGTACCATTGAAAGAAACCATTCGAGGCTTTAAAGAAATTTTGAGCGGTAAGCATGATGATTTACCAGAAACCGCCTTCTATATGGTTGGTTCTATCGATGAAGTAGTGGAGAAGGCTCGGACGATGAAAGGGGAATAATAAATGGCTAAAACAATTAGGCTGGATATTGTTACCCCAGAGAAAATGGCTTATTCTGAGGATGTTACCATGGTGATTGCCAGGACGACATCTGGGGATATTGGTATTCTTCCAGGACATGCCGCGCTTATTGCTGCCTTGGGAATTTGGCCCCTTCGAGTAATTACCGAGAATGGTGAGCTGCAAATTTCCATGTGTGGTGGTTTTATTGAAGTGCAGCCTGAGAAAATTACTGTCTTGGCAAATTGTGCCGAATTACCTGATGAAATCGACTTGGAAAGGGCTGCTGCAGCAAAAGAACGTGCAGAAAGTCGCTTGCGTACAGCAAGTCCGGGTATCGATTTGATAAGAGCCGAGATTGCTCTCAAACGTGCTTTGGTACGTCTACGAGTTAAAGAACATAAAGAATAATGGTTAAAAACAGGCTGAGCTTATGCTTAGTCTGTTTTTTTTGTTTTATAGTCATAAAACGTAGTAATGAAGTAAAACTTGGTGTATACCAAGTTTTTTTATGGAATCAGAAAGTATAACACTTCCTTGATTCCAAGTAAGAACGACTAAGGCTTATGCCTGCGTCTGAGGACTTGGCCTAAACCAAGTCTTTTTTTATGTTCACAAGGTTTGTATATCTCCTTCAACAAGTGGCAAGAATAGGCATACAGAGTAATTTATATATAAAGAATTATTTATTAAAAAGGGTGGAGAGGATGTATAAATTTCGGACAAGATTATCAATGAGCCTAGCAATCTTATTACTTTTATCTCTTGCTATGGTGAGGGAATTACCTGCTGCTACTCCTGAAGAACCTTTAACGCAAGCTATGGAAGCAACTGGTGCACATTTTAACGAGTATAGTATAAATGCTTGGGCGAAGTTACCTGATGAAGCGATGAATGATAATCAGCTCCAAGAAACTGTAGAAAAGATAATGGAACAGCTCGACGTAAGCGCTAAAGATTATCAATTGACACAGCAGCAAAGGGGCACTCATCGTACAGTACAAGCGGAAGCAATAAGGCCAGAGTGGCATGCTTTTGTTGCGGCGCAGGTGATTCCCAAACAGGGAGATAGCTCTCAAATGGAAACTTACCTAGTGGTGAATATGGAGTCCATAGTGAATGAAAATACTTCTATCCAACAGTTACAACGAAAAATTAGTGACAGTATAAAAAAAAATGGTGGTTCACCCAAGATTAATACTTGCTTGATTGGATGGCTTGGTGGTAAACTAGTGGATGGAGAACAACAAAGAGTATTAGAAAAAGCTTTTATGGCAATAGACGGAGTTATTATTGACAAACTGAAAGCTGAAAACTTCCTTAGTTATACAGGATTTTCCTCAATTGCTGGAGAGTGGCTGCAAGTAGGTGACAAAAAGGTGAATATAAATATAGCAACACGCTACAGTCAATATGATAATCGTACTTACGTCATCATTGGATCACCGATTATTACTAAAGAATATTAATTAATAAAACAGCACTTATTCCTTTTAAATATATTAGTAGAGTTTGCGGGAGGATATGACCTTATGGAGAGATTAGTTATCCGCGGTGGTAACAAATTATATGGAACGATTAAAATTAGTGGGGCCAAAAACGCTGTATTGCCACTTATTGCAGCAACTTTGCTTGGAACATCCCCGAGCACATTAGAAGGGATACCTGATTTAGAAGATGTGCGTACGTTTAGCCAAGTGCTTAAGCATCTGGGCGTTGAAGTACAATATAGCAAAGAAGAACAGACCATGCTCGTTGATAGTACGGTAATTGGTAGTTGTGAAGCGCCTTATGAGTTGGTCCGTAAAATGCGTGCTTCTTTTTTAATTATGGGGCCATTATTGGCTCGTTATGGTCACTCCAAAATATCTTTACCGGGTGGCTGTGCGATAGGAACTCGCCCAATTGATTTGCATTTAAAAGGCTTCGAAGCCCTAGGTGCGAAGATTGATATTGGACATGGATATATTGAAGCAACTGCACCGAATGGATTGACTGGGGCTAGAATTTATTTAGATTTTCCTAGTGTAGGTGCTACAGAAAATATTATGATGGCAGCCAGTATGGCAAAAGGCCAGACTATTTTAGAAAATCCAGCTCATGAGCCGGAAATTGTTGATTTAGCCAATTATCTTAATACCATGGGTGCACGCATTCGTGGTGCCGGTACGAATCTAATTAAAATTGACGGAGTCCCTGAATTAACTGGTAAAACCTATGAAGTTATTCCCGATCGTATCGAAGCTGGTACTTATATGGTAGCAGCCGCGATGGCGGGTGGCGATTTATATGTTGAGAATGCCTTGCCGGAACATTTAAAACCTGTCATTGCAAAACTAAAAGAAGCTGGCGTTACCATTGAAGAAGATACGAATGGTATACGTGTCAAAAGTGATGGTAATTTGCGAGCTGTAGATATTAAGACGTTGCCTTATCCTGGATTCCCAACAGATATGCAAGCTCAATTTATGGCGATGACTACCATATCCCATGGTACCAGTGTGATTAGTGAGACTGTGTTTGAAAATCGTTTTATGCATGTAGATGAATTAAAACGTATGGGAGCCAATATAAAAATTGATGGCCGTAGTGCTGTAGTAGAAGGAACTCCTACGTTAACAGGCTGTCCCGTAAAAGCCACGGATCTTAGAGCGGGAGCTGCCCTAGTACTGGCTGGTCTCGTTGCTGAGGGAGAAACTGAAGTAGGTTATCTTCATCACATTGACCGAGGTTATGATGGATTAGTAGCTAAATTATGTGGGGTCGGTGCAGACATCAAACGTGTCGGTACAAATGAATGTAAAAAGTAAATGAGAAACTGGTGAGATATCTATCTTGCCAGTTTTTTTACGGAATCAGAAAGTATAACACTTTCTTGATTCTAAGTAAGAACGACTAAGGCTTCTGCCTGCGTCCAAAAACTTGGCACAAGCCAAGTCTTTTCTTTTTTTATCTCCTCTGTGTCCTCTGCGCCTCTGCGGTTAACGTAATCCCATATATTTTTTACTATTTAATAGTTAGTCCCAGCAGGAGAACAATTTTTTGAGCCACAAAAGCACAATACTGCTAACGCAGTACACAAAGGTAGTGAAAAAAATCTTTTGTGCCCTTTGTGTCTTTGTGGTTTAAAATTTTTTTAGCTATATTTTCAATTTTTCATAGTCTTGCCTTCGCGGTTCAAGGTGTTTTCTCTTTATGTGTTTGCAAAATGTATCTTTTTCTTAATCCTCTTTCCCGGTCATACTTGCCCAAAGCTTGGCATAGAATGTAGTGGTTATGTAGAGCAAGGGGAGGGGCAAGTGTGAAGAAAATAATAGCATGCGCTGTATTGTTAGTATTGGTGCTGGTTATTATTGTTCCGGCTCTGGTAGTGGGCGGCTTCAATAGAGAACCAAGTTCAGATAGGAGTGAGAACGTGGCGAAGGGAGAACATATATTAATAAGAGTATATCTTCACGAGCAGAATAAAATTGTTGAAATGAATCTCGAAGAATATATTAAAGGGGTTGTAGCGGCAGAAATGCCTGCAGAGTTTGAGTTGGAGGCATTAAAAGCCCAGGCGGTTGCAGCGAGGACCTACGCGGTTAAAAGCATGGTCGCATTTGGTGGCAGTGGAATTGCAGAACAACCTGGTGCAGACGTAAGTACTGATTTTAGGCAAAGTCAAGCTTGGCAAAATGAGACAAAATTAAAAGAACGCTGGGGGACGAATTATGATCGTTATTGGAGTAAGATCAGCCGAGCAGTAGAGGAAACAAGGGGCCAAGTAGCGACTTATAACGGAGAACTTATTCAGGCAGTATTTCATTCGACGAGTGGGGAACGGACAGCCAGTGCCAAAGAAGTATGGGGCTTTGACTATCCATATTTAATTAGTGTGCCTTGCAACTGGGATCAAAAATCACCCCGCTATCATGACAAGAAAGAATTTACGTTGGCACAAGTAGAACAAATACTAGGGCCGGAAACCCAAGTAGTAGCAACCATGCAAAACGGAGGTAGCGGGCCAGCGCAGATTGTCAGCACAACAGAATCAGGCAGGGTAGGCCAAGTGCGTATTGGCAGTAAAATTTTATCAGGAGCTGAGATTCGCGAAAAAATGGATTTGCGTTCTAGCAACTTTAACGTAGCAATTGAAGATGGAAAAATGGTTTTTAATACAATTGGCTACGGTCATGGTGTGGGTTTATGCCAATATGGGGCTAATGGTATGGCGAAAGATGGTCATGATTTTCGTCAAATCATTACCCAGTACTATACGGGAGTAGCTCTTAAAAATATCTATGCTTCCTAGATTATGGGAGGATTTTTTCTTACGGAACCAGAAAGTATAACACTTTCTTGATTCCAAGTGAGAACGACTAAGGCTTCTGCCTGCGTCAGAGGACTTGGTACAAGCCGAGTCTTTTCTTATAATTATAGCTAGAAGCTGTTTAAAAATATCATAGAAAGGACATACTTAGCATGAGGTGATAGTATGTCCAAATTGAAGTTTGATACCCTGTCCTCTATAGCATTTTATTTAAAAAGAATCAATACTGTATTGCCAAAACCAAGGTTTTCTTCAGAACGAATTTCTTTTAAAAACTTATATACTGGAGTTGGTTTGCTGGCGCTCGCTCTTGTGTTGATGGTAAGTGTATTAATGGGATTACAAAGTAAACGGCAAGAAATAATAGCAGGTCCAGTGCAAGAAGTAAAGCAGCAAGTTGTAATTATCCCAAGTCCGGCAGTAACCGATGAAAGAAGTAAAGAGAGTTCTCAATCTGTTACTGCCGCAAGTCCTGAAATAACAAAAAAACAAGAACCAATGATTACGTCAAAGGATTTCCATGGAGTCAAGGGGCAAATTAAAGTTGACTTTGGCTGGCAAATGCATCCTTTATATAATGAGTGGCGTTTTCATACGGGTATTGACATATTGGGAGCACAAGGGCAGAAGGTATCTGCCATACAGGATGGTCAGGTGAGTGATATCTTTCAAGATAAAACGAGTGGCTTAACTGTAATCGTGAAAAATGATATATATAAAGTTTATTATGGTTCCTTATCAAACGCTAAAATCGCCAAAGGAAGTTTTATCAAAGCGGGTGAAGAAATTGGGAAGATGGGCAATTCTGATGCCGAGCCATACTATCACTTGCATTTAGCAATCAAAAAGGGTGATGAATATATCGACCCTAAGTTAGTAGTAAGCAAAGAATAAAGAAGACTTGATTCAGATGGAGTTTTAACTCCATTTGAATCTTAATCGCACTTATCCAGGGACTTAGCCGCTCTTAACTCCCACTTAAATAAGTGAGCCTTGGGTCCGGAGACCCTTAGAGCGAACTTATTTCGAGTTTACAGCCTGTTTCCCTGACCGTCAAGGGCAGGGAATTACAGACTGTTAACGAGATGAAGATAGGAATCTTAGAGCGGTTTAGTCATCGGATAAAAATAGTAACCTTTAAAAAGCACAATAGTGCTTTTTTTTATTTTGTCCGCATATATATTAGCAAAGCAGGTGAGGGGGCAGAATAAGTATGAAAGATTATATCCGTAAAAGGGTATTGGACATTTGTCAGCACATTTTAGAAAGCAAACATACAGTGCGGCAATCAGCAATTGTTTTTGGTGTAAGTAAAAGTACAGTACATAAAGATATGATAGAACGTTTACCGTTAGTAAATAAGAAAATGGCAAATCGAGTAAGAGTTATACTAGAACAAAATAAGGCAGAGCGCCATATCCGTGGTGGGGAAGCAACTCGCAAAAAATATAAAGATGTTGGAAAAAGTGACAAAAAATGAAGGATTTTCTTTTTTAATGTAGAATGGAAGCAAGTGAACATTGTTTACTTAGAAACAGTTAATTAACCACAAAGGCGCATGGGATTAGTAAAATTTTTGTCTTTGTGGTTTAAATAAAAAGAAAATATGGACAAGTACTAGTGGAATGGAAGGGGATTACACATGTTTGGAATGTCAATGGACATTGGAGTGGATTTAGGGACTGCTAACGTATTGGTATACATAAAAGGTAAGGGAATTGTACTACGCGAGCCATCTGTAGTGGCGATTGATCGTGATACGAATACAGTATTGGCTGTAGGTGAAGAAGCACGTCGTATGCTTGGCCGGACACCAGGCAATATTATTGCGATTCGCCCATTAAGAGAAGGTGTCATAGCTGACTATGATACGACGGAGACTATGCTACGTCATTTTATTCAAAAGGTCGTTCCTAGAAAAATCTTTTTTAAACCACGTATTATGGTATGTATACCCTCCGGTGTTACTACAGTAGAAAAACGGGCAGTATTAGAGGCAGCTGTACAAGCAGGTGCAAAAAAAACCTATTTAATTGAAGAACCTTTGGCAGCAGCTCTTGGTGCAGGTTTAGATATTTCTGAGCCTTGTGGTTCCATGGTAATCGACATTGGTGGCGGTACCACCGACGTAGCCGTTCTTAGTTTAGGTGGCATTGTGGTAAGCGAGTCTTTAAGAGTCGGTGGGGACAAATTTGATGAAGCTTTAGTACGTTATGTTAAACGGGAATATAATGTTATGATCGGTGAACGTACGGCAGAACAAATAAAAGTCAATATAGGCACAGCATTAGCCACAGGCCGCAATGAGAGTATGGAAATTCGTGGACGTGATTTAGTGTCTGGTTTACCTAAAACCTTGCGAATAACTTCAGCTGAGACATTTGATGCCTTATATGAGTCTGTGTCTCTTATTGTGCAAAGAGTAAAAACAGTGCTAGAAATCACCCCTCCAGAATTGTCCTCTGATATTATGGATAGAGGTATTGTAATGACTGGTGGTGGCTCCATGCTTTATGGCTTGGACAAGCTTATTCAGCAAGAAACCGGTATTCCTACTTATCTAGCGGAAGATCCTCTTTCTTGTGTAGCCTTAGGTACAGGCAAAGCTTTAGATTCTTTGGGAACTCTTGAAGATAGTTTAACAACACTAAAACGAGGTAGTATTGCTTAACATTAGTTTGCTTTAGGGTAAAAAAAGGAGTGATAACATGATTCGTGGTTTATACACTGCAGCGTCAGGTATGTTAGCAGAGGCACAGCGTACAGATGTTATTTCAAATAATTTAGCAAATGTTAATACTGCTGGATTTAAAAAGGACATGACAATTACTAAGGATTTTGCAAGTATGCTTATTTCCCGGGTGAATGATGGTCCAGAATCTCCAACTATCGGTAGTATGGGAGTTGGGGTCATGGTGGATGAAGTGGCGACGGATCACTCGACTGGTACACTAAAAACTACAGGTAATGATTTTGATCTTGCAATTGAAGGGAAGGGTTTCTTCGCGGTGGAAACTCCCCAAGGCAAACGCTATACTCGCAATGGCACATTTGCCAAAAGTAGAAGAGGCGAACTTGTTACAAACGATGGGTATCGGGTATTGGGAGAAAATGGCCCAATTATAATAAACGGTGGAAAAATGACAGTTGGTAGCGACGGACGTGTGATTGTTGATGGTAATGAAGTAGGCAAATTGGAAATAACTGATTTTATGAATGAGAAAGAAATGAAAAAAGAGGGTGCGAGTTTATATATTGCACCTGCAGGGCAACAAGGTCAGCCGGCGAGTGGTGGCGTAAGGCAAGGCGCTTTGGAAATGGCCAATGTAAATGTGATTGGGGAAATGGTGAATTTAATTTCTAACTACCGGGCTTATGAAATTAATGGTAAAGTAATTCAATCTCATGACAATTTATTGGGTAAAGCAGCAAGTGAAGTCGGCAAGATCTAAAACTAAGAATATTAATTTAAGTTTTTTGTCTGTTTTTGCGATAATATAATTAGGAGTAATCTCCAAGAAAATGATTGTAGCACTGCTTTAAAAGTAGAAGCAGATAAGCACATACATAGGAGGATTTTTATTATGATGAGGGCATTATGGACAGCTGCGTCAGGTATGGCTGCCCAACAGTCAAATGTAGATATTATTTCCAATAACTTGGCGAATGTCAATACAACAGGTTTCAAAAAAGTACGTAACGATTTTGAGGACTTGATGTATCAAACGATACGGCAAGCTGGCACGGCTACGGGAGCAGATACTCAATTACCTACAGGCATACAAATTGGACATGGTGTGCGTCAAGTCGCTACACAAAAGGTATATACAGAGGGTAGCTTTCAAACGACTGGAAATGCCTATGATATGGCAATTGAAGGTGAAGGTTTCTTTCAAGTTACTCTGTCGGATGGTACATTGGCCTATACGCGTGATGGCTCTTTTAAAAAGGATTCCCAGGGACGAATTGTTACTTCAGAAGGTTATCCAATAGAACCTGCTATCACGGTACCAGAAGGGGCGACTAATCTTGCAGTATCTTCAGATGGTCGCGTATCGGCAACACTATCTGGTCAGACGACTCCTCAAGAACTGGGACAATTACAGCTTGCAGTATTCGTAAATCCAGCGGGACTTGAAAGTATGGGGAAAAATTTGTTAAAAGAAACAGCAGCATCCGGTAATGCAGTAGTTGGTAACCCAGGTGCTGATAGTGCAGGTACAATCGTACAAAATACGTTAGAAATGTCTAATGTTTCCGTTGTTGATGAAATGGTAAATATGATTGTGGCTCAAAGAGCTTATGAAATGAATTCAAAAGCAATCACCACTTGTGATACCATGCTTGAGCAGGCTGCCAATCTGAAACGTTAGGTGAAAGCAATGGGAAAGAAAATAGGATTGCTGATTTTATTGCAATTTTGCTTTTCCTTGAGTCTTGCACTGGCGCAAGGCGTTGCTGTTACAATTTTTGAACACGCTTTTGTGAATGGCAAAACAATAACACTAGGAGAAATTGCTGATATTGGCGGTGGCAGTTTAGAACAAGTACAGAGGTTAGGCCAATTACAATTAGGTGCTGCTCCGCATCCTGGTAGTAGTTTTGTATTGACAAAAGAAATGCTTGATATGCGTTTAGTAGCCACAGGCGCGGATTTAAGTGGTATCACTTGGGAGATACCCAGTAGTCTTACGGTTAGCGGTAGTTCCCAAAGTATTAGTGGACAAGCTTTAATTGACAAGGCCATATCGGCGATTAGGAGCCAGGTTGGTTCTACTGTTACGGATGATGATCTTGTTATTTCATCCGTTGGTAATGTACAAGAAATACAGGTTCCTATTGGTAATGTGGTACTTAGTACCTCGTTACCCTATGGTATTCGTTATAATACTCCAACAACGGTATTGATCACTACGAATGTAAATGAACAAAGATTTACAAAACTCCCACTGAAATTTGATGTAAAACTATATCGTCAGATAGCAGTTGCCACTCGTGAGGTCAATGCTGGAGATCTAATTACAGAAGATGCTTTACGATTTGAGCGTATGGATACAGGTAAGCTAGCAGCAGGTTATATTATGGATAAGAAAAAAATTGTGGGATTAATGGCTAGACGTTCAATAACTCCAGGTGCTGTGTTAACGGATTCTATGGTGGTTAAACCGATTGTAATCAAACGAAGTAGTTCCGTAACCTTGGTAACTCGTATTGCTACTATGGAAGTAACAGCAGTTGGTCAGGCCATGCAAGATGGATATGAAGGGCAACTAATTCGTGTGAGAAATGCAAATTCCAACAAAATTATTTTAGGTAAAGTGTTAAATGAAAGCACGGTTGAGGTGCTTACGTATAAAGGTACATAAGATTCTTAAGTAATTTAAATTATGTAGTGATTCGAAAGTGAAGGTGTAAAATGTTTAACCTAACAAAGATTATTGTTAGCTTGGCGTTAGGTTTCTTGTGTTTGGCGCCAATGGCAGCATCTTCAGTATCAGCGATGTCCTTGTGGAGTGATGCTGGGTCTGCCAATTTATTTATTGATCATAAAGCCCGCGCAGTCGGTGATACTCTTACGATTATCATTAATGAAAGTTCCAGCGCGAATCGTGTTGGTAATGCAAGTAACTCTAAAACTTCTAGCACAAGTATGAATGCAGGTACAGGAATTTTTCATGGTATCGCTTCAGCCACTGCTGGTAACTCTGATTCTTTTACGGCAAAAGGTTCACTTGCCAATACAAATACTGTTACGGGGCAAATGTCGGCTCAGGTTATCGAAGTGAAACCCAATGGTACTTTAGTTATTTCAGGGACACAGAGCATTAAGCAAAATGGTGAAGAACAAAAAATTACAGTTTCCGGCCTGGTTCGCCCTGAAGATATACTATCAGACAATACAGTATTATCTACTTATATTGGTAATGCGCAAATTCGAGTGGATGGTAATGGCCCTATTTCGAAGAAGCAACGGCAAGGAATTATAAGTCAACTATTCAATTTCTTGTTTTAAAACGGAGGATATTATGCGTAAGTTAGCGGTTAGTGTTGCAATTGCGATTTGTGCTATGTCTGTTCTGACAACTGCAATGGCGTCTAGTGCAGTAACACGGATTAAAGACGTAGCAAAGGTGCAAGGTGTACGGGCAAATCAATTGGTGGGATATGGACTGGTAACTGGATTATCTGGCACAGGTGATTCCAATACACTAGTTCAAACAAGACAGTCAGTAGCCAACATGTTAAAAGGTTTTGGGTTAACGGTTACTGAATCGCAACTTAAATCGAAAAATGTAGCTGCCGTAATGGTTACTGCTCAATTACCAGCTTTCGCAAAACCTGGTGATACAATTGATGTGACGATTTCTTCTATGGGGGACGCAAAGAGTTTACAAGGCGGTATTTTACTGCAAACACCTCTGAAGGCTGGGAATGGACAAGTGTATGCCGTAGGACAAGGACCTGTTTCTACAGGAGGCTACATCGCTAGCGGTGGTGGTAGTAGCCAGCAAAAAAACTTTCTTACGACGGGTACAACTCCGAATGGAGCCATTGTAGAACGTGATGTTCCTACACAATTGGTATCTTCAGACGGATCCATTACCTTGTCTTTGAGCCAACCCGATTTTACTACAGCAACTCGTATTGCTGATACGATTGATAGTCGCTTTGGTTCCATTTCAACAACTAAGGACCCAGGGACGATTATTGTAACCGTGCCCAGTGGATATGGAAGTAATGTGGTAGGTTTTGTGGCAGCGATAGAGGAACTTTATATTAATCCTGATAATATAGCAAGAATTGTGATTAATGAGCGTACAGGCACCATTGTCATGGGTTCGAATGTATCCATTGACGAAGTTGCTGTTGCCCAAGGTGGGCTTAGTATTAGCATTACAAAAACGACAGATGTATCTCAGCCACCACCTTTTTCTAACGGATCTACTGTGACAACGAACAGTACTACAGTAAATGTGAACGAGGATAAGGCAAATATCATGGTGTTGCCATCAACGGCAAGTGTAGGAGATGTAGTCCGTGGATTAAATGCAATTGGTGCTACACCGCGAGATATTATCTCAATACTACAGGCTATAAAAGCATCTGGTGCTTTGCATGCTGATTTACAGATAATTTAAGGTGGGGAAAAGTGGGAATGGAAATATCAGGAATAAGTCCAACTAGTATGATAAATACCTTAGGATCTGCGCAAAATAAAGCAAATGGTGATTTTGCTGACAGCTTGGCAGCGGAAACAGAAAAGGCCAAAGCGTCGAAAGATGATGCCAAACTCAAAAAAACATGTCAAGATATGGAAGCTGTATTTTTAAACATAATGATGGCTGACATGCGAAAAACAGTGCAGAAATCAAAGTTAGTGGATAGTTCACAGGAAGATACCATGCAATCCATGCTAGATAGTGAAATTACAAAAGACATGGCAAAAGCTGGTGGTATGGGATTGGCGGATATGCTTTATCGCCAACTCCATGTTGCTACAGCACCGGTCTCTCAAAAGTCCCAGGCACCGAAATAGTGCCTGGGCTTTTCTCACAAAAAGATTAATTCGATGTTGCTCATATGGGGGTTATTTTATAATGAAGGCTTATAAACGGTTCTATAGTATCTTGATTCTACTACTCTTATTTTCTCAAATTGCATGGGCTGCTCCGGGCAACTCTGTGCTGCAAAAAGTTAGGTTTAGTCAAACACCAGATAAGGTAAGAATTGTATTTGATGTAAATGAGCTACCAGTATATACGGCCAATTTAACTGCAAATCCGGATCAAATTGTACTTGATTTTACTAATACTACTAGTGTAATCAAGCTAACGACGCTGTTATTAAATGATACAGCAGTTAAGGATTTACAATTATCAGAAGTGCAGCCAGGCAAACAGCGGGTTGTTATTAACCTAAAAACATCTGCTATTACCTATAAGGTATTTACATTGGCCAATCCAAATCGGGTAGTGATAGACATTACTAAGAAAGTTGATCAAAAATACGAAGAAGAGATTAGTACGGGTATAAAATATACTTCGTTATACCGCAATACTAATGCAGGCCCTATAACTGCCTACGTTGTTGATTTATCTCCTAGCAGTGCTTATCAAGTAAAACCTGTGCTCTCAAATGATTCGATTGTCGACCGGGAATGTGTTTTGTCAATGACCGAGCGCGCCAAGGCACTTGTTGGTATTAATGCCTCCTATTTTGCTCCAAATGGGGAAATATTGGGTTTGCTAAAAATGGGCGATCAGATAATAAGTACCTCGGCCGTAGGGCGTACTGCTTTAGGTATATTACCTAATGGCCAAATTATGTTTGATCAGATCGACTATAAGGGAAGCGTTACCCTACCAGATGGACGATTAGTAGCAATTACGGGTGTCAACCATGAAAGAGGTCCAGATGACCTGATTTTATATAACAATTATTATGACAATATGACAGGTACTAATGAGTTTGGTACAGATTATATTATAAGTAAGGATACCATTACTGCCATCGCCCATGGTAATGCTGTCATACCTCCAGGGTCTGTTGTTTTATCCGCTCATGGTAGTAATGAAAAAGCATTAGCAGCTTTAAAAGTTGGCGATAGTATCAAAATCAATCAATCGCTAGGTTCCGCATGGGATAGTACCAGTTACGTTCTTGGTGCAGGGCCACGGTTGATTAAAGCTAATAGTGTATTTTTAACAAGTAAATTAGAAGAGTTTCCTTCTGATATAACTGTTGGCAGGGCTCCACGAACGGCGATTGGCCTGACCAAAGATGGCCATATACTTCTCGTTGTTGTTGATGGTCGTCAAGAGCAGAGTATTGGTATGACCCTCTTAGAATTAGCATTGTTGATGCAGGAATTTGGCGCTGTGGATGCGATGAATCTAGATGGTGGCGGTTCAAGTGAAATGGTAATAAAGGGTAAAATCGTAAATAAGCCTTCAGATGGAAGAGAAAGGTCTGTAGGCGATGCATTAATTATTGCTCCGAAGGATTGATAATTCGCTCCAATACTGTATAATGAAATTAAGTAAGGAGGTGGCTTTTATGCTACACAAAAAAAGGATAACAGTGGCAGTAGTAGCATTACTACTGATAGCAGGTAGTTTGTTGGCTACGGCGAGTAATATAGTAGATCAAAAGGCGACTTTATCTGGGCCTGTTACGGCAAGTGGTTTAGTGACTCCAGGAACTGTTGTTCATGAAGGTGATATTTTGGTGCGAGTTGGCACGTTAACTGGGGCAGTCCCAGCATCGAGAGCCACAACAAATGGCGTTGTTAAGGAAGTATTAGTTACACCTGGCAGTAAGATTACCGTAGGCGATACAGTTGTTCGTATTGAAGTCGGTAAATAGAGAAAGGATGATAGTTTTGCAAAAAATATTCAGGCAGTGTCGTCTGGCACTGCTTATTTTTTTATTAACACTACCCGTATCTTCTGTATGGGCTGCCCCTGAAATGATGCCAGTAGAAGACGTAAAACAAGGGATGCAAGGTATAGGAAAAACCGTAGTTTCTGGTACGAAACTAGAAGAGTTTGGGGTAGAAGTGTTAGGGGTTATGAAAAATAAGGGACCATCCGGGGACTTGATTCTAGTACGCACTTTTGGTGATGTCATTGATCGTACTGGCGGGATTGCCCAAGGAATGAGTGGCAGCCCCGTATACATTAATAATAAACTAGTTGGGGCTATCGCTTATGGATGGTCTTTAACAGATCACAAAATTGGTATGGTTACTCCCATAGCCGATATGCTCAAATTGTGGGAAATGCCTGATAAATACAATGCTTCTATGCAGGTAGAGGATAATTTGCCAGGATTTGAAGAAATGGCAACTCCCTTAATGGTATCTGGCTTTAGCAGTAATGCCTTATCAATGTTGCAAGATAAACTTAAGCCATTTAATTTATCACCTTACGAGGTAGGAGTTGCACCTTCTGATGCAGGATTTGGTCCCCTTGAACCAGGCGGTGCTGTAGGAGTAGAATTGGTCCGAGGTGATAGTAGTGTAGCCGCTTTAGGAACTGTTACTTATGTTGAGGGTGATAAGGTGCTGGCCTTTGGACATCCCTTCCTAAAGAAGGGGAATATTGGCTATTTTATGACCAATGCGTATGTTTTTACTACCGTAATGGGTTTAGAGAATTCATTTAAGGTAGGAACAACAGGAGACGCCGTTGGCTTAATTAATCAGGATCGTGGTGCGGCGGTAGCCGGAAAACTGGGTAGGTATCCTACCATTATTCCTGTACGTATAATGGTAAAAGACAACGATACAGGGAAGATCTCAGATTCGGCAATCCAAGTAATAAAGGATGAGCAATTATCGTCCATTTTAACTGCGACTACTGTATTCAATGTGATTGATAAAACAATAGACAGAGTGGGACCAGGGACTGCGAAAGTTAGTTTCGAAATTTCAGGGCGAAATATGCCCGTGGAAGTCATTCGTCGGGAAAACATGTTCTATAGCCCTGCTAGTGTAGGGGAATCGGCTGTAGGTGAATTTTTGGATGCTATGACAATGATCTCAGGCAATCAATACAATCCAGTTGATATTATGGATGTTAAAGTCAATGTTTCAGTTAGTGAAGAGCGTCGTACCGCAACGATTGTTGAGGCTAAGGCTAAGACCCTTACGGCAAAACCTGGCGAGACAATAGATATAGGCGTTAAGATAAAGCCTTTTCGTGGCGAACCAATTGCCCGCATAGTACCCTTTACTGTTCCTAAAGAACAACCAGAAGGTCCTCTTACTTTAGAAGTACGAGGGGGCGGCATGGTACCCATAATGCAACTATTATCAAAACAGCAAGGGCTTGATGAAGGCTTGCTGCTGCTTGCAAAACCAAAACAAAAGAATCAAGGCTTTTCCGATGTCATTAAAGAATTCGTAGAACGTGACCGTAATAATGAGATTGTTGTAGAAGTTTTCAACACGGGCATTGAGAACCTTATGGGCGGTAGCAAAGTAAGTAAAAATAACGTTGATAATAAAAGTCCAGAGAGTTCATTGGATGAACAAACGGCTCATTTGAAACTAGATGCAAAAAATAGTGGCAATAAAGAAATGAAAAATCAAAATAAATCTAAGAATCGCATCGCAACGGACTATATTATTGATGGCGATACTCAAATCCTAGTTACAGTGGTAAAGGACAAACTAAATAATTAGTAAAAAGGGTTTTCCTATAAGATAATAACCCTCTTATATGAATAGTTTTTCATAATGATTGACTATTTACATAAGAGGGATTTTCTTGTTTTATGAATTTCTAGTGGTGATGGTGCAGGGAACTTGTCTTTTTTATGGAATACTTCATATTATGACAAATTCTCAATATAATGATTACTACAAGTGAAATATCAATGTGAGGGATTGCGTATGTTACTATCTTTCTTGGAGAATATTGGGCGGCACGTGATTCATGCTGCAGAGAACAGTGGTCGAATTATGATACTGCTTTTTAATACTGTTTATCACTTTCGAAAACAACCTAGAATGCAGCATGTGCTGCATCAAATGGCACATCTTGGGGTGGATTCCTTACCGATTGTCCTACTAACTATTTTATTTACAGGTATGGTTATTACTTTACAGACCGCCAATGAATTTATTAAGTATGGTGCTCAGTCATCTGTAGGCGGTGTTGTGGCAATTGCCATGGCCAGAGAATTAGCACCCGTTCTAACAGGTGTAGTCGTAGCTGGACGGGTAGGGGCAGCAATTACCGCTGAGATTGGTTCCATGAAGGTGACAGAACAAATTGATGCCTTGAGGGTTATGGCAATTGATCCGATCAAATACCTAGTCGTTCCTAGATTCCTGGCCTGTGTAGTTATGGTGCCGATGCTAGTAGTTTTTGCCGATATTATTGGTACATTAGGCGGATATTTAGTAGCTACTTTATATGCTGGTATTGGCTCCTTTACCTATATCCACTCGATAAAACTGTTTGCAGTAGTCAATGATATAATGGGGGGCTTAGTTAAGGCTATGTTTTTTGGTGGCATCATTGCCATCATTGGCTGTTACAAAGGACTGACAGCCGGGGAAGGCGCAGAAGGTGTAGGTAAAGCCACAACTGCTTCTGTAGTGAGCTCTATTATTTTAATCTTTGTCAGCAATTATTTCCTATCGTTATTAATCTATCGTTAAGGGTATTAGGAGATATGCTTAACCGCAGAGGCGCAGAGAGCGCAGAGAATATAATATAAATCCATCTCTGCGTCCTCTGCGCCTCTGCGGTAAAAAAACGTTACTTTTTTCAGTTTGTAACATAGGACGGTGATTTTATGATAAAGTTGGTTAACATCAGCATGAGTTTTCATGGGAAAACTATTTTGCAAGATATAAACTTAGAAGTAACTCAAGGGGAAACTATGGTGGTTATTGGCCCTAGTGGTTCCGGCAAAAGCACACTACTACGTCTAATGATCGGCCTTTTAAAACCTACAGAGGGAGAAATATGGGTTAAAGGACAGGAAATTACTAACCTATCAGAAGATAGTTTAAATAAAATTCGTATTGGTATGGGGATGGTATTTCAATATTCCGCTCTGTTTGATTCAATGACAGTAGGGGAAAATGTAGCCTTTGGCCTCAGAGAACATACGGATATGTCAGAACCAGAAATTAAGAAGGTTATCTCTCGCAACCTGCGAATGGTAGGTTTGGCAGGGCAAGAAAATGTAATGCCTAATGAGCTATCCGGCGGTATGAAAAAGCGTGTTAGTTTAGCGAGAGCCATTGCAATAAGACCAGAAATTATGTTATATGATGAACCGACAGCGGGGCTTGATCCGATTATGTCAGGGACGATTGATAGGCTCATGATGAACACCAAGCGTGTACTAGGAGTTACTTCTGTTGTGGTTACTCATCATATGTCTAGCGCCTTTAAAATTGCTGATCGCATTGCAGTAATTCATGGTGGGCAAATTATCGAAATAGGTACCGTGGATCAAATTAAAAATACGGAAAATGCCATTGTGCAGCAGTTTATTCACGGTTTTAAATCACCTGGCGCATATGTTCGAAGGAGGTCAGAAATAAAATGAATATGAGCACAGAAGCCAAAGTCGGTTCCGTAAGTATGATTGCCTTTTTGTTATTGGCTTATATGATTATCCATATAGGTAGTTTTACTTTTGGCGATCAAGGGTATCCAGTCCAAGCTGTATTTAGTCAAGTGAATGGTTTGAAGGATGGCAATGTAGTCCGCTATGCAGGCGTAGATGTTGGGCGGATAAAGGGTATAGAAGTGCTTCCAGAAGGGGTAAAGGTGACCTTGCTAATGAGTCCGGGAACGAAAATTCCCCAAGAATCCAAATTTGTTATTGGGGCCGATGGCCTAATGGGAGAAAAATATGTTAACATTATCCCGCCTAGCAAAAGTTCTGGTTTTTTAGTGCCTTATGCAGTCGTGAGGGGAGAAGAGATTCAGGGATTAGACGAGCTGATTGCTTCTTCAGATCGGGTGTTAGCAGAAGTGCATGATTTGGTGAAATCGTTAAATGAAATTATTGGTGATGACAAAGTGAAAGCGGCGATGAAAGGGACAATTCTAAACGCCAAAGAGATTACAGACAATCTTAATACTTTAACAGCTGGTTTGGCACGTATGGTGCAAAACAATGAGGGAAATTTAAGCGAAATGGTAAGTAACTTAAGTGCGATGTCTCGCAGTTTGCGAGATGTAGCAGGTCGGGTAGATACCATGTTGGCAGTGGTCGATAATGATGGGCAAACGGCCAAAGATTTGCGAGAAACCATTCAAAACATTAAAAATACTAGTTTGCGTGTAGAGAAAATGGCAGCTTCTCTAGAAGGTGTTGTAACGGATCCGGAAACGGCTCAAAACCTAAAAGAAACATTGAAAAATGCTAGAGCAGCCAGTGATAAGGCCAATA
The DNA here is from genome assembly GCF_000725345.1 of Pelosinus sp. UFO1. Classification (NCBI taxonomy): domain Bacteria; kingdom Bacillati; phylum Bacillota; class Negativicutes; order Selenomonadales; family Sporomusaceae; genus Pelosinus; species Pelosinus sp. UFO1. Next base: position 4,475,902 of record NZ_CP008852.1, on the reverse strand, counting down.
AAATGCTAACGAAAGTATCATCAATTCAAACTAAAATGGGATTTGAAACTTTATACAATAATGATACAGGAAAATACAGCAGTAATGCTGATGTTAAGATTACTACCTCGCCTCAGGATTTTGCCATTATTGGTGTTAATAATATTGGGGATGGTAGTAAAGGGAATTTTCAGATCGGAAAAGGCAATGAACAATTTTCTGGCCGTGCTGGTGTAATTGATAGTAAGGTTGGAGTTGGAGTTGATACGCAAGTTGGAAAACAAATGAGACTATCCGTTGATGTCTATGACCCGAATGACGTAAGAGTTAAGCTGCGTACCCAATACCAAGTGGCCCCTGATACCTTTATCGTTGGTCAGACGGATAACATCAACAAGCAAGCTGATCGAAATACTTATGTGGGCGTTAGGAAAACCTTTTAAGAAAATTAAAATCTTAAGGTATCATTTCCTTTTATTGTTGACACTGGATATATTTAGCCATATAATTGAAATGTATTGACTGAACAGTCAAGACTGTTTCGACGAATTGAGGGGGATTTTTACATGATAAAACATGCTCATTGGAAAAAACGTTTAGCAGTAGCGTTAACTGGTGGATTACTAATGCTAAATACGGTGGTTGCATTAGCGGCACCAGTCGAGCTAACTTTAGAAGATAGCATTGCCATGGCTTTAAACAGTAATCCTGCAATCAAGATGACAGACGCGGACCGAAAAAGTGCAGAACTGCAAATTAATGTAGCAAAGGGTGGACACTTACCCGCACTAACAGTAGCGCATAGTGATAATTTTTTTCATTCGGGTGCTGATGCTGATACTGATTATGCTACTACAGTATCTTTAGGAGTAAATTTATATACTGGTGGCAAGACAGAAAGTGATATTTCCTCGGCAAAAATTAAGCTAAAAGTAGCTGACTCTGCTGTAGAACAGAGCAAACAAAAGATAAAATTGGATGCTACTAATGATTATTTTACAATTTTGCAAACCAAGAACTCCCTTAAGGTTAGCCAAGAAGCCGTTGATCAAATGGAAGTACATTTGAAGAATGTGCAGGCTCAATATGCTGTGGGGACGGTAGCAAAATCCGATGTATTACGTTCCGAAGTAGAATTAGCAAATAATCAGCAAGCTTTAATTAAAGCAAAAAATGCTTATGATTTAGCAGTTTCTAATTTAAATAATGTAATTGGTTTACCTTTAGATACGGACGTCATAGTAAAAGATGAATTAAAACATGAAAAGTATGCCTCGACATTAGCCGACAGTATTCAATATGCTCTTACTCATCGGCCAGAAGCCCTTCAGGCCGATTATAGCATTGACGTGGCAAAAGAAGCTGTTAAAAGCTCTAAGGCTGGAAAGCTACCAACGGTAAGTGCGACAGCTAAAACTGGTTGGAAGGATAAGGACTTTCCTGGTGCGGATAATAATACCTGGTCAATCGGTTTAGCAGCTACTTGGACGCCTTTTGATTCTGGCGTAACCAATGCCAAAATTAAGCAATCAGATTCAGCAGTGGTAAAGGCTATAGAGCAGGCTAGACAGACGAAGGATACGGTGCAATTAGATGTGCGTCAAGCTTATTTGAATATGAGTGAAGCAGAAAAACGAATTGACACTACCCAAGTTGCCGTAGAAAAGGCAGAAGAAGATTTCAAAATTGCTCAAGTTCGCTATAGCGCGGGCGTGGGAACTAACACGGATGTAATTGATGCCCAAGTTGCTTTGACGACAGCGAAGAATAATTATATCCAAGCCATGTATGATTTCAATACAAACAAAGCCAGCCTAATCAAAGCCATGGGTGTACCTGTGGTAGAGGTGAAGAAATAAAAAATAATAGTTAAGAGCTGGGATGGGACATCCCAGCTCTTTTTTAAACCGAAAATGACATTCTTGGTATTACGCGTTGATTTCCATTTACATGGAATATATTACTTTCACCCGGATAGAATAAATTCAAGCGATGATAAAGGAAGCTGGTCTTCTTGTGTAGAAGTATATGCTGTTATGAACGCCTTATGAGGTGAATCAGGAGGCTAAAATGAAAGAGAAAATCATTGCAGTAATAATAGTAGGTATGCTTCTTGTTGCTGGTAGTATTTTTTGGCTGACTAGAAGCCAAGAAGTTATGACTGGAGCTCAGAATATACTAAGTGAAGAGTTAGCTTCTGCGTTAGGAAGTTTAGTAACTGTTGGGGATATTGAGGTTACTTCCTACAATAGTTTGACCATACATAATATTACGATTTACGATAAACAAGCAGAAAAATTAGCTACCAGTGATAAAATTATTGTTTCCTATAGCCCTTGGAATATTTTATGGGGACAAAATGTAGTGGGCTCTATTTCCGATTTACAGATAGAAAAACCCATTATTTGGCTTACCCAAAGAAAAGATGGGCATTGGAATATTGAAGATGTATTAAACCAAAGTAAAACTACGCAGTCCCCTTTAACCAGCAAAGTGAAGTTAGTAGAGGGTAAAGCAATTGTAAATGCTTATAGCACCACATGGGAGTTCGAAGAATTAAATGGTACTTTAGATTTTGCGAATAAACCAAGAGTAGAACTAAAGCTTCAGGCTTTCCATAATGGAGCGGCGCTGAAAGGTCAAGGAACAATCAATACCCAAGGCCGTAGTACGGTAACTCTTACGGTAGATCAATTGATGTTGGCTGACTACCAAGCATTATGCCCAGCGGATGGCCCTATCAATCTGGTAGGCGGTAGTGCAGAAAAAGTAGAAGTTATTGCCGCTTATGACAAAGGCAATATAGAATGGGCTGGTGAAGCACAGCTCAAAAAGGCGGATGTAGATATTGACGGTGTACCCTTGCGTCAAATAGATGGAGGCATAACTTTTACTAATAAAAAAGTATACGTTTTTGCTAAAACCCAAGTTTTTGATCAGCCAATCGCTGTGCGTGGTAGTGTCCGTATAGATGCCAGTGAGCCAATATTGGATTTAACAGTGGCTTCTACTGATTTTGATCCTAGAGTCCTCGGGGAAAATATTCCAATCAACGGTAAGTTATCCTTTGAGGCTGGAGTCACAGGCGTTACCAGTAATCCTACTGTTATTGGTAATGTAGGAATGAAGACGGGAGAAATTGCAGGCTATCCAGTATCTGATGTACAGGCCAAGTTAGATATGGCGGATAAAAAAATAACCATTCATCAACTAGATGCGGATGTCTTTAGCGGGCATGTTACTATATCAGGTCAAGTAGAACCAGAAACCACTAGCTACCAGCTTGCTTTAAAAGGGCAGCACATTGATACGCAGAATTTAGCTGAGATGATACCCTCTATGAGTGGCTATGTGGATGGGACGGCAGTAATTACAGGTACAGGACCCTTGGCAAATGCCAAGATACAGGGCAACCTAGCCATGGAGCAGGGAAAATATAGTGGTACAAGTTTTACCTCTCTTGCTAGTGGCTTTTATTACCAGAGTGGTAATGTTACAGTCGATTATTTTAATGTTGGCTTGGGGCAAGGCATGGTTACCGCCAAAGGTTTAATTACAGGGCAAAATATGCAGCTAGAGGTATATGGACAAGGAATACCATTACAACTCTTAGGAGAAAAGCTTGGGAAGAAAGTTGAAGGAATAGGCCAGTTTGATGGGGAAATTCATGGCACGCTTACTGCTCCTGAACTATCAGCCAACTTTAGGGCTGATAATGGGGAGATTTTGTACCAACCCTTTACCCAAATCATTGGAAGTCTTTACTTGAATCCTCAGAAAATTGCATTACAAAACGTTGAAATGACCTACGGGGTAACCAAACATAAAATACAGGGAACCTTAGAACTAACAGGGCAGCAGGAAATTAATATGGTAGTCAATTCCCAGCAAGCTAGAGCGGAAACTCTGATAGCTTTGTTGGCGCCAGGTGAAAAATTGACAGGTAATGTAGATAATGAAATGACCTTAAAAGGTCCTTTGGATAATCTCACTATTGATGGACATATTACCCTGACAGATGGTAGTTTTCGTGGGCAACTCCTTGCAAAAGGAACAGGTTTTTACAAACGGGAGCTAGGGATAACAACAATTAATAACTTTGTTATTCAGTCACTCAGTACACAGATCCAGTTGTCAGGTAGTATTTCACCCAATAATGATTTAAATTTTGATGTAGTAGCCCAAGATATTGATCTTGCGAAAATCAATATTACTAGCAAGATTCCATATACAGCCGCAGGGAAGGCAAAATTTAAAGGGAAATTGACAGGCACTCCTGCCATTCCTAACTTTACTGGTGAACTTTCCGCGGATGCATTATCCTTTAATAACCAAACATTTACTGGCGTCCTAGGTACCATCGCAGTTTCTGGAAATGAAGTAAATATCCCCGCGATTTCTTTTCAGCAAGGCAAGGGCAAATTTAATTTTTCTGGTGGCTTTACTCTAGATTCGGGAGAAATGTATGGTACTCTTGATGTAGAAAATGGAGAATTAAAACCAATCATTGCAATGTGCAAATTAGGAGACAAAGAAGTTCGTGGTCTCCTTAACGGACAGATTAAAATGAATGGGACTATGGATAAGCCCATCATCCACGTAACAGGAGATTTAAAAGAGGGAAGTATTAAGAACTATCCGCTAGAAGCGGTTACGATTGATGTTAGATTGGAAAATAATAAGGTTACCGTTAACGATTTTACTGTACATCAAGGTGCAGGGGTTGTTATGGTACAAGGCACTGCAGATTTGAATAAAAATGGTCCCCTTGATTTAGAAATAGGCGGCAGGGATATTGATGCCGGATTAGTGGCCGCCTTCTTTAATACCAGCGTAAAGCCTACAGGCAAATTAGAGTTTGCAGCTCAAGTTTCTGGATTCTCCGATAATCCCCATACAGCGCTATCCTTAGATATTACCAATGGCGGAGTAGGGAATGCTACCTTTGATTCTTTGTATGGCTTATTGATCTTAGACAACGAAATTATCCATGTGAATCAAGTCTTATTAAAAAAGGGTCCTTACCAAGCCAGCGCCTATGGGGTGATTCCAGTTGCGGCATTAAGTCAAGATGGTAGGCAACAAGGAAATCGTGGGGAGGAAATGAATCTCAAAGTACGTTTGGACCAAGCCAATTTAAGTATTTTGTCCCTATTAACAAAAGAAGTCGCATGGGCTGAAGGCCCAACACAAGGCGAAATTACTGTGACAGGGACCTTAGGACAACCAATACTGATGGGTAATATTACTGTCAATGATGGAACCTTAAAATTAACAGCACTGAAAGACCCTATCCAAAAAGTGGGGGTTGATATTGCCTTTGAAGGTGATACAATAAATATTAAGAAATTTGATGGACATATGGGAAGCGGCTTATACAGTGTCACAGGTACCACCAAAATAAGGGGATTAGGTTTAGCTGACTATGATATATCCTTGTTACTGGATAAACCTGTTATTCGCAGTAAATACTTTACAGGACCTATTGATGGCAAATTGAAGCTTAGCCATGATGGAGGTAAGGCAAAACTGGCAGGTAAACTGTTGTTTGAAAATGACATGATTGATATTCCCACTATTCCCGAAATCAAGGAATCTGAGTTGAATATGGATTTAGATGTGGAAGTTGCAATCGGCAAAAAAGTGCGTTTTTACAACCCTTATCTATATGATATTTTAGCTGCTGGACGGGTGAAATTTGGGGGAAGCATGATGGAGCCGGATGTTACAGGACATATTATTGGGATTCGTGGTACTGTCAGTTACCTTAGGACTCAATTTAAAGTCAATGAAGCCAGCGTTGAATTCAGGCAATATGCCTCTTTTGAACCTATCGTTAAGCTAAGTGCTCAGACTCGTCTGCAACAGACCTTGGTAAATCTGAATGTAAGTGGCCCAGCTAGGACAATGCAATTTAGTTTAACCTCGGAGCCAGCGATGAATCAGCAGGAAATCTTATCTCTCCTGACTCTGCGCAGCCATTATTTTGATAAACAAAATGGTGCAAATTCGGAAATCGGACGAGATGAACTTGTTAGTGCCCTTGATGCCGGTTTACAAATGCGCTTTGTTAGTGAGGTAGAAGGTAGTTTGAGAAATGCATTAGGTTTGGATGAGTTTCGTTTTATTAGAGATACCACCTCCAATATTGTCAAAAAAAGCTCTGCAGATAAAAATGAGGATTCTACAGTCAACCGGGAAGTTTATAATTTGCAAATGAGTAAATATTTAACTGATAAATTACTAATAAACTATATCGTGGGCGTGGATCATACGAAAAGTGAGCTATCCTTTCGCTATAGTATAAACAGACGCCTCAATATAACAGGTTCAATTGATGACCAGAATGAAACATGGCTTGGGGCAGAGGCGAGGTTTAGGTTTTAAAGAAGGGTGATTAAGATGATTTTAAATCAATATCTAAAAGAACTGAAAAAAATAGAGTTGCTAACAAGAGAAGAAGAGGAGAACTTGTGGCAGGGGTATAAAGAAAAGGAAAATTTAGAATGTCGAAGTAAGATCATTGAACAGTATCAGCCTTTAGTATTTAAGGTAGCATCTAACTGGCGCTTGGATGAGACTAAAATGATGGATATGATCCAAGAAGGAACTGTTGGTTTAATTGAGGCAGTGGAGAAATATGATCATAAGCGAGGTGTAGCTTTTAGCCTCTATGCTACGCAACGAATTCGTGGTCGTATGCTCAATTACATGGAGCGAGAAGGGAAATTCGGTGTCGTGTGTATTGATAGTCCTTTATCTAGTGAGCAAGATATTACCCTAAGGGATATTTTGATAGACACGAAAGCTGGTGTTTCTAGTCAGGCGGAGCATAACTATCTTATAGAGCAGGTAAAGAATGCGATGAACCGTTTACCGAGTAACGAACATGCTGTATTAAGTGGCGTTTTTTTAGAGGATTGTGAACCAAAACAATTGGCTGAAAGTTTAGATGTAAGTATTTCTCATATTTACCGCTTGCAAAAGCAAGGTATAAAACGTATCCGTGGTATGTTATCCAGGTTTATGCAGAACTGGTAACTGCCAAACAATGAGGAAAAGGGCACATATAGGGTGCATGTTCATAGTAACGACAGCTAATCTCCGAATATAAACATTTTTGCCGTATATTCAATGACCATAATCTGGCCTCTTTGCAGGATTATATATATTGTTTATAATAGGGGTGTTGCATATGGCTGATTTAAAAAAGAATATTGATCAGCACTTGCGTTCAGCAAAAGGATGGCTAACAAAAGCAGAAGAAGCTTTTGATAAGGAAAAAGACATCCGTGGTGAGTTGGATTTGATGTTAGCCCAAGCTGAACTTCAACATGTTAAAGAAGCCAACCGCTCTATGCGTTGGCGCTACAAGTACATTGCCCTGCGTCATGGAGTTGCCTTGTTATGCGCAGCAGTGATGGCAATTGGTTTGAGTGGATTGTATTGGTGGAACCATCAATCAGAAAGTGTTGTACCTGTTCCTTTGGTAGAAAAATCGAGCCTACCAGTGGAATCCAAGATACCCTGGAATAGCAAGGCGGAACCGAATCCTCCCGTTTTAAAAGAACCGGAAGAGAAGGCAGTCGTCAAGGAAGATATTCCGCCAGTAAGAAAAGTTACTACCAATAATGTAGTTAGTCAGACAAAAAAGTCTGAGCCCTCTTCTCAAGGAGAATCATCCGTTTCTGTATCACCAGATGAAATGCAAAAATTAGTGCGGGCCGCCGGAAAATCATTACGCGGCCAGTAAGACAAAAAGGAGGTTATGCATGAAAATCCAAAAAAACTATAGGCATATACTACTTGCGACTATCTTTAGTCTCAGTCTTGTTTTCTCCATTTTGTCTCCTGCTTACGCCGCAGATCCTACTGGTAAAGTAGTCACTTCCGTTTCTATAACGGGAAATGCTACTGTGGCGGAAAAGACGATCATGGATGTAGTGAAAGTGAAACCTGGTGAAACGTTAACAGCGGAGAAAATCAAACAAGATATGCAGGCTATTTATGAACTAGGTACTTTTTTTGATGTAGTATCCAACTTTAATGAAGTTCCAGAAGGAGTTCAGGTAGTTTATACAGTGATGGAAAACCCGGTATTGCAAGATATCATTATTAAAGGCAATACGAAGGTGTCAACAGACAAGCTAAGTAGTATGCTGAAAGTTACTAAAGGCAGTATCTTAAATTCGAAAACTTTGAATGAAAATGTAAGAGCCATTGAACAATATTACCATGACCAAGGATTTATCCTGACTAAGGTAAGTGATGTGGCAATGGGTACTGGTGGTGTACTGACAATTACCATCAATGAAGGGGTATTGGAAGGCATCCAAATTAAAGGAAATGAGAAAACTAAGGATTATGTTATTACTCGTGAAATGAAGTTGAAACCAAATCAGCCCTTCAATGTGAAAGATGCCAAACGTAGTATGCAAAAGGTGTACAACCTTGGCTATTTTGAAGATGTAAATATGAAACTGAATCCTGGTAAAGAACCCAATGCAATCGTTCTTGAAACCACAGTAGTGGAACAAAAAACGGGTAAATTCTCCATTGGGGGCGGTTACAGTAAATCCGACGGTATGATTGGTATCATCGAACTTGGTGACGACAATTTCCGCGGAACAGGAGACAAAATTAACTTACACTGGGAGTTTGGTGGTACGGCAAGCAATCGGAACTATTCCGTAAGCTATACTCGTCCTTGGCTAGATGCCAAACAAACCTCTCTTGGCTTTAATTTCTACAACATGACAAATGAGTATAATGATTATGAAGATGATGGTAGCACCAGATCTACCTATGACAAAAATCGTAGAGGTTTTGATGTTACTTTAGGACGTCCTCAAGGAGAATATACTCAGAATTATATTACCTTGAAACATCGTGATGATAGCTATGTAAAGTGGGTATCAGGTGTGGATTATAGTGGTGTACAAACTGATACAGCCACTACAACCTTTATGGGAAACCATCCAAACTATTTAAAAGATAACTTTGGTACCACGAACAGCATCAGCTTGATGCGTGTCTATGACTCTCGGGATAATGTGTTTAGTCCAACAGAAGGCAACCGAGTTTCCCTGACTGCAGAATTCGCTGGGAAAACCCTTGGAGGTGACTTTAACTACAATAAATATACTGCGGAATCTCGCAACTATATTAAAGTAGGACATGCACAAGTTGTAGCACTACGGGGAACAGTAGGTTATGCTGATGGTAAAATGCCAGACAGTGGCCGTTTTGCCGTAGGTGGCTCAGATACTCTTCGTGGTTACCGCGATGACCAATTTAAAGGTGATAAAATGCTTGCTGCTACAGCAGAATATCGTTTCCCTATCGCTAGTAAAGTAGAGGGTGTAGCCTTTAGTGATATTGGTAAAGCCTGGACTGGTGAAGGATATAAACTCAATGAGTTAGAGGCTAGTGTCGGGGTAGGGATTCGTGTTTCTACACCAATCGGCCCCATTCGTCTTGATTACGCTAAAGGCGGTCAAGGTGCGAAAACTCACTTTAGCTTTGGTGGACAATTCTAAGCTAACTTTATTTCGGAGTCAGGTCTATGACCTGACTCCGAAAATCTATAATATGGTAAACTAAGAGGAGGTGCATTATCATTAATAGGAATCCCTTTAGTCTTGTTTGTATAACTGCATTCCTATGTCTTTTTCTATTGTCAGGAGTGGCCCACGCCTCTGATGAAGTGGAGAAAGTAACAGTTACCATTGTTTCTAGTCAAATGCCACCTCCCAAGATTGCCAAACGTATGGCTGCCAGTGTGGGTACTGTAGGAGAGCAGATGGTGGTTGGTCGTAAGATCAGTGAAGTTGTAGAAGGTAAGGCTTCTTATGAAAAACTGATCAAAGAAATATTTGATCGAGTCTTAGTTGGATATTCGGTGCAATCCGTTACTCTTGCCCCTAGTGGGAATACTACTTTAACAGTAGAGGTGGCTCCATGGGGAGATGTGGTACAAGGGGTAGCAGTGGAATATGATTTTGGTAATTTGTCGGCAGAAGTAGTGAAACTGATTAAACAAGACATGGGGAATGTAGAAGAAAAAGTAAGTGATGTGTTGATCGGATTGCCAGTTGATGCGGTAGACTGGGCAGGAGGGCTATCGAAAATAGCGACAAGAGAAATGCTATCCACTCAGTTGCCAGAGTTTCGAGCTAACATAGAAGTCATCCCCGGGACCCATACTCTTGTGAAAGTGTCATTATCGCCCATCGGAACGGTAGTGCAGGATGTACATGTATCTCTTAGGTCAGAAACGATTCCAAATATTTTACTAGCCGCTGCACGCCCGACGATGGATGATACAAGTAAGAACCTTATTGGTTTACCTGTGGCTTTTCTTGAAAGACACCGTGATTATTTCACTACGCAACTCGTATCCACTGTTGCTGAACAGCCTTTAGCTAAAAAGTATGGTTTGCAAGTTACTCCCCGGCTTAATCCTGGAGTTGACACTGAAATTGCGTTGAAGGTAGAAACAGATAAATACAAAGTTACCCTAGAAGGCTATTTGGACATGGGACGACGGCAAGATAATACTTCGGCTAGATTGCACTTTGGAAAGTTTATCGGCAAGCGTGATGAAGCCTTTGTAGAAGTAAACTTCATTCCTAGTACCGTCGCCTGGGAGTTTGTTCCTGGGTGGGGACATAAGATTGGCTCTAGTACCACATTGGGACTGAAATACGATACAAAGAGTGCACAGGATAGATTATGGCTTCAGCAAGAGCTAAAATCCAATTGGGCATTACGTCTAGAACGCACTCCCAAGAATGGTTACAATGAGCTAGGCATTCGGTACAAACTCCACGATTTCTTAAGTGCAGAATATATTATTACGAAAGATGATCAATGGCTGCGATTAATTGGAAATTTGTAGAAACTATATAGTTTCTTTTACAAGCAATGCCTTGAATATGTAAGTGTACCCTGTTATAATTAAAAGGTAAAAATTTGATGCCGGTAGGCAGAGAGAAGGGTTTTTGTGCTTAAATTTGATAAAAAACAAGTTAAGTTTGTGTCCTTGGCAATAGCAGTATTTTTTATGTTGGGTATCGTTGGTTTGGCTTTATCCCAAAGCGGTAAATCCTATGCGGCAAGCGCCAACAGCTCCTCAAATATTGGTGTTGTTAATTATCAAGTTCTGGTTTCTCAGCATCCTGATATGGCGAAAGCCCAAGAAACAATGCAGGCTGAAGTAGAATCAGCAAGAAAAGATTTCGAAACGAAATCAGCTACCATGAATGATAAAGAAAAACAAGATTTTTATGCGCAAGTACAACAAAGATTGTCCTTGAAACAACAAGAATTAATTGCTCCTGTATATAGCAAAGTTGATGATGCAATTAAAGCAGTAGCTAATGCAAAAGGTTTAGCAGTTGTCATGGATAAGAGCAATGTTGTTTTTGGTGGTCAGGATATTACCGACGAAGTTGGCAAGAAATTAAACGCGAAGTAAATAAAAAAATGTAGTATGGCCGAGCAGGTTTGACCAGCTCGGTTCTTTATTAGAAAGAGGTGATCTTGGTGTCTACTAGAAGGTTTCTTATTGTGACGCTAGCTTTGATGATGCTTGTCGCCGGATGCGGTACCAAAAAAGACCAAGACACTAAAGCGCCAGCTCAGCCCCAAGTGGGTATAATTGATATGAACAAAGCTGTAAAAGGACATCCTAAATACAACCAGTTCCTTACCTTGGAGAAACAAGCAAACACAATAGCAGCTAAGGTAGAACAGGCGGCGTTAGCGCAGCAGAATCAAAGCAATCAGACAATGCCTGAAATGCCGCAAGGTAATATGGCAGAATTAAATAAAGCATTTGAACAAGAGTACAATGAAAAGATGGCAGTGAAACAAAAGGAAATGAATACAAGGCTTGCTACTAAAGAAGCAGCCCTGCATAAAACTCTATCGGAGGAGCTTAAAGTCTACTCCGAAGCAGTGGATAAAGAGTTCCAGCCGCAAATTTTTAATTTGCAACTTAAATTGAAAACAGTGCAGCTGACAAAAGAGGAAACTACTTCCCTACAAGGGGAATTAGAAACCCTACAAAATCAGTATGCTAAAAAGATGGATGAAAAACAAGCTCAGTTAGTAAAACAAATGGAGCAATCTATGGCACCTGAACAAGCTGCTGTGCAAGAAGAGCTAGGAGCCTATAGTAACCAACTGAACCAAGAACTTTCTAAGCAAGCTGCTGCGAAAGAGGCAGAACTGGCAGTGCGCAGTGCACAGCAAGCAACCATACCAGATACCACAAAACTCGTAGACGATGATCTTTCAGAGCAATTAGTAATGAAGCAGCAAGAAATGCGAACTTTACAAGACTCTATCATAGAGAATATTAAAGATAAAACAGGTAAAGTTGCTGTTGAGCGAGGCTTTGATGCGGTATTAACGAATGCTCTGGTGAATGTAAGTGGTGTGGACATAACAGATGCAGTAATTGCAGAGTGTAATAAGTAATAAAATTGTATATAATAGTAGCGAATGTTACAAATTATGTAGATGAAATGCTACGACAATCCTTTTAGGAAATAACAAAGTAGAAAAAATGGAGGACTTACCATGAAAAAAGGAAAAAAAATTGCTTTATTGTTCTTAATAGTACTTACTGCGGCTCTTTTGGGCGGTTGTATGTCAAGCGGTGACAACGTTGGGGTAATTGATGTGAATAAGGTAATGACAGAGAGTCCGAAGGTAAAACAGTTTCAAGATCAATTGAATACCAAAGGGAAAGAACTTAGCGACCAATTAGAAAAAGATAAAGCATCACTAAGTCCAGCTGATTTTCAAAAGAAACAAGAAACTTTATATGCAGAATTCATGAAAACCAAGCAAGATATGGAAGGCCAAATTGATGCGAGTATAAAACAAACCCTAGACGGTATTGCGAAAAATAAAAAATTGAGTGTAGTTTTATACAAAAATGGTGTAGCCCAAGGCGGTACTGACATTACAGATGAAGTCATTAAACAACTCCAATAAGAATTTTTAGCAGTCCAGGGAGGATTTCCATTGAAGAAGAAGTTAAGCGAAATTGCTAACCTGGTAAATGGCATTTTACTAGGCGATGGTGATATTGAAATTAGTGGCGTTACAAATATCGAAGATGCTGGTGCAACGGATATTGCCTTTGCAGTACCACCTCACCTGGATAAAGCAGCTTTATCGGATGCTGCTGCTGTTATTATACCAAATTCGGTAACGGACTTTGCCAAACCAGCCATTATGGTGGAAAATCCAAGAGTTGCATTTACCGAATTATTAAAAGTATTTACACCTACCATTCTTGTGGAACCTGGCGTACATCCTACGGCAGTAGTTGGTAAAGATGTGACTCTTGGGAAAAATTCGGCGATAATGGCTTATGCTGTGATTGCTGATCATGTGAAGATTGGTGACAATGCCGTTGTGTACCCTCATAGTTATATCGGTGTAGAAAGTACCATCGGTAATGATAGTATTATCTATCCGAACGTTACAGTAAGGGAATATTGTCAGATTGGTAACCGGACTATTCTTCATAGTGGAGCGGTAATCGGTAGCGATGGTTTTGGTTTTATTACAGTAGGTGGCCGTCATCAAAAAGTGCCGCAAGTAGGTAACGTGATCATCGAAGACGACGTGGAAGTAGGAGCCAATGTAACAATTGATCGAGCTACAACGGGCAGTACCATTGTTAAAAGAGGTACGAAGATTGATAATCTAGTGCACTTAGCTCACAATGTGGTAGTTGGTGAAGATTGCTTTTTAGTGGCACAAACAGGAATTGCTGGCAGTACTAAGATTGGCAATCATGTAACTTTTGCGGGGCAAACAGGCTGCGCAGGACATATAACGATTGGTGATAATTCTGTATTTGCTGCGCGGTCGGCTCCCATTAGCGATGTACCAGCGGGTTCCTTCCTTGCAGGGTTTCCAGCCAAGCCTCATAAGGAATGGCTGCGCGGGGAAGCTGGTATCAATAAGATCCCTGACTTAATCAAAAAAATCCGCGATTTAGAAAAACGCCTAAACGCGATAGAAACCAACAAATAGAGGCAATTATTGCCTCTATTTTAAATTTAAAAGATTTATAGAAGATAGTGATAAAGAAGAATTGAACCACAAAGACACAAAGAACACAAAGAGGGAGTTTTGTATTTAATCCCGTTTCTTCTCTGTGTCCTCTGTGCCTCTGCGGTTCAAGACTCTTTACGTTTTAAGCACTGCACACTACACAAATATTACCTAGACAAGCTTGGCAGGAATGTGGCGAGGCGTGGGGAATATCTATATAGTTACGTTCTCAAATTAAATTGTTTTAAGGAGAAAATTTCATGAAAAAAGTTTTATTTGGAATCAGTATATTACTGCTGGCGTCTGCGCCTGTATTTGCAGCGCCATCAGTAAATGGCTCTACCGGCCTTATTAATAATCCTTCCGCGGATGTATTGCGTGAAGGCCAAGTTTCATTAGGGTATTACCACTTAAAAGATGGTGGTGTAGGTATATTCAATACTAACATAGCTCCTAATTTAGAACTTGGCGTGGCAGGTTTTCGTTATGATGGACAGCAAAACAAGAATCTTGTGAATGCGAAATTCGCATTGGTGCCTGAAACTGTACTTAGCCCAGGTCTAGCCGTTGGTGTAGAAGACATAGGCAATAATAATAAGCGCTCATCCTATGCTGTAGCAAGCAAAGCCTTACCTTTGGGCTTTCGAATACACGCTGGCGTAGGTAATGGACGATTTGATGGTGTCTTTGCCGGTATTGAGAAAACCATTAATCCAGTCAGTATCTTAACAGGTAACAATGCCTTCCCTGCTACAACGTTAATCGCCGAATATGATGGCAAAAACATGAATTATGGAGCCCGTATGTCCATTGTACCTGGCCTTAAACTAGATGCAGGCTGGCGCAATCACGACGGTTATGTAGGAATTAGCTTTACGAATTAATCATGCTGAACTATAGCTAAGAAAGGTGCATAACATGCTATATAAATTTGTGAAAATAATAAGTAGTATTGTCAGTATGTTACCTCAAGCTGTAAGGCTAAACATTGGCAATCTATTAGGTGAAGTATGTTGGCTGCTAGTGCCGTCGAAACGAAAGACTATGGCCGTTAACAACATTAAACGCAGTTTAGACGCTGATACAATACAGGCTACTACTATTGCCAAGAGAAGTGCTACTCGTTTTGGCAGAATGTTTATGGAAGTATTATATATGCCGAAATTGAGTAAAGATAATATAAGTAAATACGTGCAGATTGAAAATTCCCAGTATTTAAAAGATGCTTTATCCTATGGGAATGGTGTAATAATGGCAACTGCACATAGTGGAAATTGGGAACTTTTTGGAGCTGCGTTAGCCATGTATGGCTTTCCTGTAGTTGGTGTGGCGCAGAAGCAAACGAACGCAGACATGGATCGATTTATGATTGAGACTCGTACTATGGCTGGTATGCATATAACCTATAAAAGCGGTGTTCGGGAAATGGTTAAGATGTTGGGGGAAGGAAGAATTGTAGGCTTACTGATGGATCAAGATGCGGGTAGGGATGGTGTAATGGTCGAGTTCTTTGGACGTTTGGCTTCAACACCTCAAGGGGCAGCGGCCTTGGCCAGAATGAAGGATGCACCTATCATTCCAGCATTTATTACCGCGAATGCTGATGGAACTCATAAAGCAATTTTGCATCCGCCTGTATGGGTACAAAAAACCTCTAGTCGAGAAGATGACATTCTTTCAACTACGCAGCAGCTAACGGATATTGTTGAACAGCACGTTCGGAAGTACCCTCACGAATGGTTCTGGTTGCACAACCGTTGGAAACACAGTCCGAATAAGTAAATAATAATAACAAAAAGCTTTGCTCTGTTCTTGGTGATGTACCTCGAACCCAGCAAAGCTTTTTGCATTGTACAGTGTTACGAAAAGATATTTAAACCACAAAGGCACAAAGGACACAGAGGAGAATACGACACTTCTTTGTGCTCTTTGTGTCTTTGTGGTTCAACAACTCTTTTTCCTTCCAGTATATACATTTCATAAAAATCGTATATACTAATTTTAATTTATTGATATACGTGGTATAATATATCCTTGAAGGAGAGGGGTGAATAATCATGTCTACTATTATGAAAAACATTAAAAAACTAAGCGCATTTAATATTATGAAAGATTCTTTTTATCGTGACGTAATGACTCTCATGGTGGTTAGTATAGTGATTGGTTCACTGCTGGCTACTTCTATATCTTTAGCAGCTAATTCCTATTTCTCCAAAACATTGTCAAGTTTAGTTGGCGATTATGGTGAATATGATATTATCATTCAATCCCGTGAAGAGATGAAAGAAGATACTGCAATACACATTCAAAAAATTATTGATGAAGTTTTTCCGGGATCACGAATGAAAGAAGGACCAACCATAACAGGTAAAACCTCCTTCTTTATTGCTGTGCCTGCACAATATAGAACAAAGCAGACCTATGAAGATTTGGGTAAAATCTTTGGGGGCATTCCTGGTGGTGCAGGGGTTGGAGTCTTAACAGAACCACGCCTAACCATCCGGGGTGTGCCAGAAGGGGCCAAAGCTATGCTGATGGACCGAGTTTCACAAATTGATGGTGTAAGCTTTGCTTTTCGCGACGGTTCTTCCATTGGTGTGGTATTATCGTCACTGGATAAAGCAACTCTAGTAACAGAAAAAATCAAAACCATCTTAAAACAATACCAAGTTGTTGAAATCAGCTTTCCAGTGGGGAGTGAACCGCAAAATCCAATTCGTATGGGAGAATCTATCGCTGATGCTATGCAATCCCAGATGAAGCTAGAATATGCCAAAAATGTTTCTATTGATGGCAGAAATGACGATATGACCTACACAGTAAGTACTATGATGGAATTGAAACGATTCCTTGTAGCCTATGCTTCCCAAATTACCATTACACCAAATGGGAATGAAAAATTGGTAAAAGGTGATATGGTTGCATTTGCTGGCAGCGGTGTTTTAACAACAGGCAATCCAGTAGAAAAAGGTAACGTACTAGTACAAATTGGAGTTGTTCGTCCTGATGGTAAAGCAGAAGGCACGATTACCCAAGGTGACAGTACACTTCTTACTAATAACCAAGGTTATAAAGTGATGAATAATGTAGTAGGTGCACCGGTAGGTACTGTGACCTATAATAATCCAAGGCAGCAATTAGGCTCCGCGTTAACAGAAACGACAAAGATTGTAAATCAGATTCCTGGTTTTGCTCAAGATACTCAAAATCTAACTAACATTGCAACCGATACCCTGAACAATTATGGCAAGAGTATCAATGCGATGGATCAAACGTTAACCAGTCTACAGTCAGCAGGTACGACGATTCAAGCCGCGACGAGTGGTTTGGCTAACATCGATACTTCTTCTTTACAGAATCAAGTAGATAGTTCATCAAAATCCATGGGTGGTTTAATTAATACACTGCAAGTGATTAAGTTAGTAAATAGCGACGTTGGTGCTACCGTGGATAACCTAGTTAGTTCCCAAAGAAATTTAAGTAATCTAAAATCTGGGTTAGGAGCCTTGGATCGTGTGGCGGCTGATGCTCGCCAAGCCAAAGGATCCATCGATAATATTGTAGTGAATGGTCAAACTACCATTGCAGCTTTACGTTCCTTTGATATCGACGGTTCTAAGAAAAATATGAATAGCATCAATGGTCGTTTAGCACAATTAGGACAGCTCAATATTCCTCTTGTGACAGGGCAGTTAGAATATATGGCGGCTTCTGTGCCAAATCTGAAAGATGAAGACATTAGCCACTCCGTAGCTTTATTAGATAAATTTATTGCGGGACAAGTAATTCCTGGTGAACGTATCCAAATTCTTACGACTAGTAATGTTAGCACGGATGCAATTGCGCCCGTGGTATATAGTCAAGTAGGACATAAGAATGTATCTTTATACTCTACAGAATTAGGCGTTATTGAACCTAATACTCGTGGTGAGGTGTATAATGTGCTAAATGAAGTGAGAGCAGTTTTATCAGGTATGACAGCTATCATTGTGACAATACTGCTGTTAGCTCTAGATCATACGGCAATTATGACAGTAATTCGTCGCAGCAGCACTTTGAAAAAACAAAAGACCAAAGGTTGGCGTGGGATGTTAACTCGAATGATTAGAGTATTTACTGCGACAGAAAGAGTATATGGTATGGTCATAGGTGCTGTACTATTAACTAGCATGTTTATTTTAGGTAGAGGTGGAATTCCTTATTTACCGTGGATTGCTGTACCTTTTATTGGTGCAGTATTAGGACTTCTAGTTGCTTGTTATACCGAGCGGATTAGCCCAATTTCAACTGATGAAATGATGGCAGGACAATCCTTAGGATTATCGATTGATGAAATCATGCGAGAAATCGTCATCCCCAACGGACGTCCAGGTCTATTGCAAAAACTAAATCAAAGGAAAATGAAGTTTAAATAAAAAGAGCGAACCACAAAGACACAATACCACTAGCGTGGTACACAAAGAAAAGCATTCTTTGTGCCCTTTGTGTCTTTGTGGTTCAAATTAAGCAAAACATTCTAAAATGAAATGAGGTGATTATTATGCTTACGATTCAAAACTTATATAAACGTTTTGGAAACTTGGTAGCAGTAGATGATTTTAATCTGCATGTTGAACAAGGAGAAACGGTGGTTCTTATGGGGCCATCTGGTTGTGGTAAGTCGACAACCATTCGCACCATTAATCGACTGGTGGAACCTGATAGTGGAATCATCACGGTTTCCGGTACTGAAATTACAGGGCTTACAACAGAAGAGTTACGCAGAGTTCGTAAGCGTATTGGTTTTGTATTTCAACAATTTAATCTAATTGGACGCTTAACTGCAGTAGAAAATGTTATGCTAGGGTTAGTAATGGATGGCATACCACGAGAAGTTGCATATGATAAAGCGATAGAAGCGCTAACTAAAGTAGGATTAGAAAATCGTGCAGAACACAAATCTGCTGAAATGTCGGGTGGGCAACAACAGCGAGTTGGTATTGCAAGAGCTTTGGCTTTCGAGCCAGAGCTTATGCTTTGGGATGAACCGACGGCTTCCCTTGATCCTATCTTAGTACGAGAAGTTCTAGTTATTATGGAAGAATTAGCTAAGTATCGTGCCAGTACTATGCTGGTAGTTACCCATGAAATTTCCTTTGCCATTCATGTGGCGGACCGTATTGTACTAATGGATAAAGGGCGTATTGTAGAAGAAGGCATACCAGAAACCGTATTCGGCAGCCCTGTCTCTCACGTTGGTGAGCAATATAAAGAGCTTATCGAATATCAACAAATTACCAATGCCCGCACCCTTACGGGAAAAAATATTGTATAGTCATTTTGGTAAATATGCAATAATTTTGTAAAATCTTCTTGCAGGGAGATGAAATATTTTATAGAATGTATAAAGGTTATTATATCAGGAGGATATCATGCATCAAAGAACAGTAGCCAAAGCTGTAACATACACAGGTATCGGATTACACTCAGGTCAAGATGTAACTATAACAATAAATCCAGCACCTCCAGGTACGGGGATTGTCTTTTCTCGCATTGATTTACCAGGAAAACCACAAGTGGCAGCAATAGCTGGTAATGTAACCAATGCAATGCGTGCGACCACTTTAGAAAATGGCTTGGCCAAAGTGTTTACCGTGGAGCATCTCTTAGCAGCATTCTATGCATTAGAAATAGACAATTGTTTAGTCGAAATCGATGCTGCTGAACCCCCAGTTGCAGATGGCAGTTCTCTGCCCTTTGTAAAGATGATTCAAGAGGCGGGTGCAGTAGAACAAAATGTTCTGCGTAAATTGGTAACTATAAAAAAGGCACAGATTGTAAGAGCGGATGACAAATTTATAACTATTTTACCTTATGATGGGTTTAGAATTACTTTTACCTCCATCAACCCCCATCCCATGTTAGGGGTTCAATTCGGTGATTATGAAATTAACCAAGATGTTTTTATTCGTGAGATTGCGCCAGCTCGAACCATCGGTTTTATGCATGAAGTAGAAGCCCTCAAGGCGCAAGGACTGGCTCTAGGCGGTAGCTTAGAAAATGCAGTAGTATACGATAATGAAAAAGCTCTTACACCCCTTAGATTTGAGGATGAATTAGTCCGTCATAAAATTTTAGATATAATAGGAGATTTAGTACTAGCAGGTCGCATCAAAGGTCATGTGATTGCGGTGAAATCAAGTCATGCATTAAATACTGCATTGGCGAAAGAAATAGTGGAACATATTTAGTTAAGGAGCTGAACCTACATGTTGTCTACAACTGAAATACAAGAAATTCTTCCTCATCGATATCCATTTTTATTGGTGGATCGTATTCTTGAGATTGAACCGATGAAGCGCGCGGTGGGGATAAAAAATGTAACAATGAATGAACCATTTTTTCAAGGTCACTTTCCAGGGCACCCTGTTATGCCAGGGGTATTGCTGATGGAGGCTATGGCCCAAGTTGGTGGAGTAGCTATGCTGTATCCAGAAGAAAATCGCGGGAAATTAGCTTTTTTTGCTGGTGCGGATCGGGTCAAATTTAGAAGACCAGTAGTTCCTGGTGACCAAGTGCGTATGGTAGCTGAATTGATTAAAGTACGTGGCAACATGGGCAAAATATGGGCACAGGCTTTCGTTGATGAACAGTTAGTAGCAGAGGGAGAATTTTTATTCGCTTTAGCATCAAAATAAAGTAAATAAAAGAAAACTAGTGGTATTGGGGTTTAAATATGCGATAGTCAGCGAAAAAACGCCATAACGGTTGTATTTAACTGAATATTACTTGTCATATTTAGACTGGTCAGTCGGACTATAAGAATAGAATGGATAGGCAGTACCGGAAAGTATTTAGTCTAGTAAGGAGTGAAGTGCAGATGAAGCCGGAAAAGGTTGTTGTAGCTCTGCGTAAAATACATGAAACAGCAGTAGTTCATCCGAATGCTCGTATTGGCAAAGATGTTGAGATTGGGCCCTATGCAGTCATTGGTGAGAATGTAGTAATTGGTGAAGGCACTAAGATCAGTGCCCATGTTGCCATAGATGGATGGACTAGTATTGGGAAAAATTGTGTTATTTTTCCTAGTGCATCGATTGGCTCAGAGCCACAGGATTTAAAATTTAATGGTGAGAAAAGCTATGTATTTATTGGAGATAATACGAAAATTAGAGAGTTTGCCACTGTAAATCGAGCAACTGGTGAAGGGGAAGAAACTCGCATTGGCTCGAATTGCTTATTGATGGCTTATACTCATGTAGCTCATAACTGTGTAGTGGGCAACCATGTTATTATGTCCAATGCAGCTACCTTAGCAGGTCATGTAGTTGTCGAAGACCGAGCTGTTATTGGCGGTTTGGCCGGCATTCATCAGTTTGTTAAGATTGGTATGAACGCTATGGTAGGTGGTGCATCGAAAGTAGTGCAGGATATTCCGCCTTTCGTGATTGTTGATGGTCATCCAGCGAGAGTGTCGGGTTTAAATAATGTTGGTATGGCTCGTTCTGGCATTGGCATTGAAGCCCGTAGCAATATCAAAAAAGCATACAAAATATTATACCGTTCTGGTTTAAGTTTGGCACAAGCCATTGAAACAATGGAACAAGAATTGGAATCCTATCCTGAAGTGGAACACTTCCTGCGTTTTTTACGTAATGTAGAGCGGGGTGTCTGCCGCGGTCGTCGGGACGGGGAATAGGAGCTTGATAGAATGAAGACAATAGGTTTATTAGCTGGTGTTGGACGATTGCCAGTAGAATTTGCCCGTGCCGCTCGCGGCATGGGCTTTACCGTGATTGCTGTAGGAGTAGTGCCTGGTGTAGATACTGAGCTAGAGCAAGTTGCAGACAAGGCATATCACATTAGTGTAGGGCAGCTGCAAGAAATTATTACTACTCTCAAAAATGCAGGGGTTACGGAAGTGACCATGCTGGGGAAAGTCACAAAGGAATTAATGTTCACAGGTGCAGTTCAGCTTGACAGTCGAATCCAAAAGTTATTAGCCAGTCTTACGGACAATAGCGATGACTCCATTATGTTAGCTTTTGTCCGTGAATTGGCTGGAGAAGGTCTAGGGGTTCTAGACCAAACAGCTTTGCTTCGTACGTTGATGCCGGGACCAGGAGTACTTACAAATCGAAAACCAACAGAAGAAGAACAAGCTGACCTTGAATTTGGCTTTGCTATGGCCAAAGAGATTGGCAGACTGGATATTGGACAAACGGTTGTAGTCAAAAACTGCGCTGTTATGGCAGTGGAAGCAATTGAAGGCACCGATGTATGCATTCGTCGTGGCGGCGAACTAGGACGCGGTGGAGTGAGGGTAGCAAAAGTAGCTAAGCCGAATCAAGATATGCGTTTTGATGTACCAGCCGTAGGCCCGAACACCATGGAATCTATGATTATAGCAGGAGCTACAGCCCTCGTCATGGAAGCAGGCAAAACGTTACTCGTTGATCGAGAAACGGTGATAAAAATGGCTAACGACCATGGCATAACAATTCTAGTAATGTGATAAAATAGGAAGAAATAGATAGAAGAATGAAGCGCAGAGGACACAAAGAATCACAGAGAGCACAGAGGAAAAAATGCAATTAAGCATTTCACTTAAATTCCCTCAGCGCTCTCTGCGCCTCGGCGGTTAAACCCCACGTCGTCATAAGCTCAATCCCCTTTCGTGTTTTAACGTTTCTAAATGTTTTTTCCCATTCAATATTGATGGAGGCTTTGTATGTGTAAAATCATGATATCGGTTGGAGAAGCATCAGGTGATTTGCATGGCGCTAGTGTAGCTAGTGCATTGAAAACCATACAACCTGACGTCGAAATATTTGGTATGGGTGGTCAGGCGATGCAAGCCGCGGGTGTAAATATAGTGTATGATATTGCGGATTTAGGCGTTATCGGGTTTGTTGAAGTCATTAAAAACCTGCCTAGATTGTTTAAACTACGCGATGATCTAGTCGAGCTCATGGAGAAAGAACGCCCTGATGCCTTAGTCATTATTGACTATCCTGATTTTAATATGCGGTTGGCTAAAATCGCAAAGCAAAAAGGTATTCCTGTAATATCTTATATTAGTCCTACCGTCTGGGCATGGAGACGAGGCCGGGCAAAAGAAGTCGCCGAAATTGTAGAAAAAGTGGCGGCTATTTTTCCTTTTGAAGCAGATGTGTACCAGGAAGCTGGGGCGAATGTTACGTTTGTTGGCCACCCTTTGCTAGATATAGTAAAAACAACTATGCCAAAAGAAGAAGCCTATCAGTACTTTGGAGCCGATCCTAAGCGGCCAATTGTCTTACTGTTGCCAGGAAGTCGCCAGCAAGAAATTCTTAAGCTATTACCAGATATGCTGGCAGCTGGGGAAAAAATAGCAGAACAAGTACAGGGTACCCAATTTTTTCTCCCAGTAGCATCGACAATTTCCCGGGAAATGCTACATAACATAATAGCGGAATATAAGATACCAGTTGTTTTGACAGAAAAGAACACCTATGACCTAATGAATATTGCCAATGTTGCTATCGCAGCATCTGGTACAGTTACCTTAGAAGCATCTCTGCTCAACTTACCAACCGTTATTATTTATCGAGTAGCAACCTTGACCTACTTGTTGGGTAAACTTTTGATAAAAATACCCTATATCAGTTTGCCCAATATCATTGCAGGGCGTAAAGTAGTGCCCGAATTGTTGCAACATGCGGTAACTGCTGAGAATATTGCGCATGAAGTGATACCTGTTTTATGTGATCCAAAGGTCAAAAATGCTATGCTGCAGGATTTGTTAGAAGTGCGGCAAAAATTAGGTGAGCTAGGTGCAGTTGAGCGGGTAGCAAGGGAAATTTTAGCCGTTGCCAATAGACCAAGTGGAGGATAAACATGACAATATATTTGCGCCTATTACAATATGTCAAACCCTATTTACCAAGAATGATAGCAGCAATCTTCTGCATCATTTTCGCGGCTAGTGCTAACTTATATGTACCATGGATATTAAAGGATGTCATTGATGATGTCTTAACGACCAAAAATATGACAATGCTGAACACCATTGCCATAGGCATTGTAATTGTTTTTTTTCTCAGGGGTATTTTCTTCTTTGGACAAACCTACTTAATGTCCTACATTGGGCAAAAAGTCATTATAGATATCCGGGAAGGCGTATACCGCCATTTACAACGATTGTCCTTGTCCTATTATGAAAAGCGTCAGACTGGCAAAATTATGAGTTATATTACCAATGATGTAGCAGCCGTACAAGGTGCACTAGTAGAGACAATGATTGAACTGGTTACAGAAGGTATGACCCTAATTGGCTCACTAGGGGCTATGTTTTATCTACATTGGAAGTTATCTCTCTTGACTTTGGTAACTTTACCTTTAGTAGGGCAGGCCATTAATGTTTTTGGTAAAAAACTGCGAAAATCCAGTACAGCAGTGCAAGAACGGGCTGCTGATATTACCTCAGTACTCCAAGAAAGCATTTCTTCTGTCAGGGTTATTAAATCCTTTGCCAGAGAAGACTATGAAATTGCTCGATTTAGTAGAGAAAATGATCATAATTTTCGCGCTCAAATGAAGAATTCTCAAATCATGGCGACTCTAACTCCTGTTATTGAATTTTTGGCGGCTATTGGTGTTACCATGATTATTTGGTATGGAGGGCGAGAAGTTATCAATGATAACTTAACAGCGGGTTCTCTGGTGGCTTTTTTAGTTTATGCAGTGAACTTATCCAATCCGATTAAACGTTTAAGTCGTGTATATGGCAACATTCAAAAAGCCTTAGCTGCTGCTGAGCGAGTATTTGAAGTACTAGATACCAAACCGGAAATAGAAGATATGCCTAATGCGATACCATTACCGAACATTAACGGCTATGTAGCATTGAATCAAGTGACCTTTGAATACAAACAAGGCGAACCAGCTTTGCGTCAAGTAGAACTTAAAATCAATCCAGGGCAAGTGGTGGCCATTGTCGGACCAAGTGGCGCGGGAAAAACCACCATTGCAAATATGATTCCCAGATTTTATGATCCAACAGACGGAAACATTACCATTGATGGTATTGATATAAAAACTGTAACTTTACATTCGTTAAGGGAGCAAATCGGCATTGTGCCTCAAGAAACCATACTTTTCAATGGTAGCGTCTATGAAAATATTTTATATGGGAAATTAGATGCAACACAAGATGAAGTAGTACAGGCAGCCAAGGCAGCTAATGCTCATAACTTTATCTTAGATATGCCCGGTGGCTATGATACTCAAATTGGTGAACGAGGATCAAAACTATCGGGTGGACAAAGGCAAAGAATTTCTATAGCCAGAGCCATTTTGAAAAATCCTCGTGTATTAATTTTGGATGAAGCAACCTCTGCCTTAGATACAGAAAGTGAAAAATTGGTACAAGAAGCAATTGACAAGTTGATGATAGGACGTACTTCTTTTGTTATTGCCCACCGGTTGTCTACGATACAACGGGCAGATTTGATTGTAGTTATGGAAAAAGGCAGAATCAAAGAAAAGGGTACTCACAAAGAACTTTTAGCCGCAGGTGGTTTATATAGCAAATTGTATCAGGTCCAATTTGATAAATAGGTAACGCCAAAGACAGAAAAAGAGGTATCTAACATGCATTTTCTTTATAACCTGTTAGCAATCGCGCTTGTTGTGCTAGCTACCCCGGTGTTTTTTATACGATTGATTAGGGAAGAAGGTTTTGGTAGGCGATTGCAGCAAAGCTTCGGTTTTTTGCCTGAAGAAGACTTGGCACCTGTAGTTAAGCAAGATTGCATTTGGCTACATGCAGCTTCTGTAGGCGAAATTGTTGCTGCGAGTCCCATCATAAAAGAGATACGCTATGCCTTCCCCGATAAGCCTATATTAATATCGGTAGTAACTTCTAGTGGGTATGACATGGCGAAAAGAATTATCAAAGATGCTGATAGTATTATCTTTTTCCCTCTCGACTTACCCTATTTGAGCCATTATGTCATTAAACGGATTCGCCCTTGTGTATTTTTATTGGTAGAGACAGAATTGTGGCCTAATTTTTTAAAGGCGGCGAGACACTTTAGTATACCTGTAATGATGGTTAATGGCAGGATAAGCGATAAAAGTGTGGAACGTTATCATTATATGCGCAGCGTACTAAAGGCTATGCTCAATACGGTGGAAACATTTTGTATGCAATCTTCGATTGATGCTCAATATATTATCCGCTTAGGAGCAGACAAAGAGCGAGTTGTTGTAACAGGAAATACCAAATTTGACCAAACCTATACGAATGTGACAAGCGAGGAACAACAGACTCTACTTCGGGAATTAGGGATCGAGAACTCCTTCCCTGTTTTGATGGCGGGTAGTACTCATCCAGGGGAAGAAGAATTCCTGTTTACTGCATTTCAAAAGGTAAAAGAGGAATTTGCCACAGCCAAATTAGTAATAGCTCCTCGTGATATTCTTCGTAGTGAAGAAATTGCTCTTTTAGCGAGCAAATTTGGCTTTTCTGGGAAACTGCGAAAAGATTTACTTGTTAATCCAAATACTAACCATGATGTTGTGTTACTGGACACTATTGGTGAATTAGGGAAAATGTACAGTTTGGGGACGATTGTTTATGTTGGTGGCAGTCTAGTAGCGAGAGGCGGACATAATATTCTTGAACCAGCGGCACATGGTAAACCAATTATAGTCGGCCCTCATATGTTTAACTTTAAAGATACTTATGCATTGTTTTCCGAGAGGGAAGCCTGTGTAACAGTATATGATGCCGCTACTCTAGGGGAAAAAATACTAGAAATCCTAAAGAATGAAACCTTACGATTAAAAATGTCCCAAGAAACATTAACAATTATTGAAGAAAACCGTGGGGCTTCACGGAAAAGTGTGACGTACCTAAAGGACTTGATAGCAAGAATAAATTAAGCAAAAGGCGGAACAAGTATGCGCCAACGTGAGGAATTACAACTTTATTTATACAAATTAGTACATGGTGAACAGCCCGGCCGCTTTGCAGCCTTTTTACTAGGATTGCTGCAAGGATTTTCTATGCTTTATGGTTGGGCCGTACGCCTTAAATTACGCTTATATAAGAATGGTCTTTTAAAACAGCATAAGTTACCTTCCTATGTAATTAGTCTTGGTAATATTACGGTAGGTGGTACGGGTAAGACTCCCACTGCCCAGCGGTTAGCGATGATTATTCGGGATAGGGGATATCGAGTCGTTATTTTAAATCGAGGTTACCGTGCTGGTTGGAAAGGCAAAGTTGGCTTAGTTTCAGACGGAAACAAAATCTATATGACAGCAACGGAAGCAGGGGATGAAGCCTATCTGTTAGCAAAAAGTTTACCAGGAATTTCGGTAGTTATTGGGCGAGACCGAATTATTACAGGAGAGTATGCCGTTAAGGAACTAAAAGCGGATGTGATTATTCTCGATGATGGATATCAGCATTGGCAGTTGGCTCGGGATTTGGATATTGTTTTAATTGATTCATTAAATATGTTTGGCAACAATTTTATGTTGCCAAGGGGAACCTTGCGGGAGCCCTTACCCAATTTGGATCGAGCGCAAGTCTTTTTATTAACCAAAGTAGACCAATCCACGAATGATGCGCGAGATGTAATTCATACGACTCTAGATCGCTACAACAATACCGCTTTGGTTGTGGAAAGCATTCACAAACCAAGGTGCTTCGTGGAAATCGAGGAATGGTATAAAGGTATGCAGGTGACTGATGTGGCATTAGAGACCATTCGTGGGCAAAAAGTATTAGCATTTTCTGCTATTGGCAATCCTTCCTCTTTCGAACAAACCATTTTGGATATTGGCGTGGCCCAAGTTTCTGGAGTACGTTATGCGGATCATCATGATTATACAATGGCAGAAATGCAGTATCTTATGCAACGAGCTGTGGACGAAAAGGCCTATGCCTTAGTGACAACAGAAAAAGATGCTGTGAAAATTCCTGCTGAATTTATCCACTCCAATCGCCCTCTTCCATTATACGTTTTAAGCATCGCTGTACATTTTACCGAAGGTTATGAAGATTTTATGGGGTTAATTGAAACAACCGCTATAAAAAAGAAGAATGTAGTATCATAAATAATACCTTATATATGAGGTTTGATAAAAGGTTTAAACACGAAGGGCACAAAGATGTACAAAGAAACGAAGGAATATTATTTCTTATATTCTTCGCGTCTTAAATTTTTTGATTTTTTGTAATCGAATATGATTACGTGCCTAAAGGAGGTTTTTCGATGAACATAGTTTGTGTTATTCCAGCCCGGTACTCTTCTACTCGGCTTCCTGGAAAGCCTTTGGCAGATATTGCTGGTAAGCCTATGATTCAACGTGTATATGAACGGGCGATTCTCTCTAAACGCCCGCAACAAGTCATTGTAGCAACAGACCACTCTTTAGTATATGAAACGGTTGAAAGTTTCGGTGGAAAGGCTGTTTTGACATCGCCAGATCATCCTACAGGCACCGATCGACTAGCTGAGGTAGCAGAAAAATTCCCAGATGTAGATTTGATTATCAATGTTCAGGGGGATGAGCCCATGATTCAGCCAGAAGTTATTGATCAGTTAGCTGGTGCTTTCGATAACAATCCTGACTTACACATGGCAACCCTCATGACGCAGATCGATAAGAGTGAGTACCAAATTCCGAGTGTTGTGAAAGTGGTAACGGATTTACAAGGTTATGCATTGTATTTTTCTCGTTCCCTCATTCCTTTCCCTCGTGTGGAGACAGGCTTACCTGTGTATAAACACATTGGTATCTATGCTTACCGCAGAGATTTCTTATTGAAATATGCTAAGTTAGCTCCTACACCTCTAGAAAAAGCAGAATCATTAGAACAACTACGAGCCTTAGAACATGGTTACCGAATAAAGGTAATCAAAACAGATTTCCAATCCATTGGTGTAGACACTATGGAAGATTTAGAAAAAGTAAATTTACTATTGAAGGATTAATAGCAAATTTAGTTCTCAGCGTCCTCTGCGCCTCTGCGGTTAAAGAACGGTTGAACACAGAGGGCACAGAGAACCACAGAGGGGAAATTACAATTAGGGAAATATAAATCTCATCTGTGGCTCAAAAAAACATGTCACCAAATCATCGAAAATTAAGGAGGTTATTCTTATGAATACCGTTAATATTGGTTCGATTACCGTAGGCGGAAAGAATCCTATCGCTTTGATGGCTGGGCCTTGCGTGATTGAAGGGGCAGAACGTACTCTTAAAATCGGGAAAGCCATAAAAGAAATTACAGATCGCTTAGGCATTCCCTATATTTTTAAAGCATCTTTCGATAAAGCCAATCGTTCATCTTATTCTTCTTTTCGTGGACCAGGTCTTACTGAAGGCTTAAAAATCTTAAGCCAAATTAAAGAAGAACTAGGCGTACCAGTGGTAAGTGACATCCATTGCAGTACACAAATTGAGCCAGCAGCAAATGTCTTAGATGTTTTACAAATACCTGCATTTCTATGTCGCCAAACTGACCTAGTCTATCAAGCGGCTAGCACAGGAAAAGTGGTAAATGTAAAAAAGGGACAATTCTTAGCTCCTAATGATATGAAAAACGTAATTGCGAAAATTCGCGAAGCTGGCAACGAGAACATTCTCCTAACAGAGCGGGGGGCAAGCTTCGGTTATAATAACTTGGTAACCGATATGAGATCCTTGCCTATCATGCGTTCCTTTGGCTATCCTATCGTTTTTGATGGAACTCACAGTGTACAATTGCCAGGGGGTGCTGGGACGACTTCTAGTGGACAACGGGAATTTGTACCTTATCTTACTCGCGCCGCCGTAGCAACAGGAATTGATGTCTTATTCATGGAAGTCCATGATAACCCAGCAGAGGCATTATCGGATGGCCCAAACATGCTCTACATCGACCAATTAGAAGATTTACTAAAAGACGTACAAGCTCTTGACAATGTTGTACGCAAACATAAATAGCATGTGTTAGATGTACCCCAAAATGAACCACAAAGACACAATGCCACTGGCGTGGCACACAATAGGAAACATCCATTCCTATAGTGCCTTTGTGTCTTTGTGGTTCAATTATTATTATTTTAATGTCCTTCTGAACATAGGGAAAAGCATTTTGAAACGCGAAGATGCGAAGGGTATGAAGAATAGTGAATGAATCAAATGCTTTTTTCATTATTAACTTCCTTGGAGCGCTTCACAACTTCGTGTCTTCGCGGCTCAATTATTTTTTTACTGGAGGTAACCAAATGATTATCGAACAAGCAAAGAAAGTTTTAGCCATTGAGGCAAAAGCCATTGAAAATCTAATTCCGCGGATAAATGGTCAATTTGCAGCCGCTATTGATATGATATTATCCTGCACAGGGAGGGTCGTAGTTACCGGTATGGGCAAATCTGGGCATATTGGCAAAAAAATTGCTGCAACCCTTGCTAGTACAGGAACTCCTGCCTTCTTTCTGCACCCTGCAGAAGGGATTCATGGGGACTTGGGAATGGTCACTGCTGATGATGTTGTTTTGGCCTTATCTAACAGTGGAGAAACAGCAGAAGTTGTAAGTATATTTCCAGCCATTAAACGCATTGGTGCCAGTATTGTAGTTATGTCTGGTTGCGGCGAATCTACCATGGCAAAAAACGCAGATATTTTTCTCGATGTGGCCGTAGAGCAAGAGGCTTGTCCCTTAGGACTGGCACCAACAGCTAGCACTACCGCTGCACTGGCTATGGGGGATGCTCTAGCAGTTGCCTTACTATCAGAACGCAAATTTACACCTGAAGATTTTGCCGTGTTTCATCCAGGGGGGGCATTAGGCCGCAGACTCTTATTAACAGTAGAAAACATAATGCATGCAGGTGAAGAAAATCCATTAGTTACCCTAGATAAGACTGTGAAAGAAGCTTTATTTGTTATTACCGCAAAAGGTCTTGGTGTTACCAATGTAGTGGACGGACAGGGTTATTTAGTGGGGATCATTACGGACGGGGATATTCGCCGAGGGTTAGAGCATGGGCATGAGTTTTTAGATAAAAAAGTGGATAGTCTTATGACAAAAACACCACGTACTATTACGTCGAACAAGCTAGCTGCCCAGGCGCTTCGCATTATGGAAAAAAATCATCCTAGGCCTATTACAGTATTGCCTGTAGTCGATGAGCAAAATAGGGCGATTGGTATTATTCACCTTACTGACTTATTGCGCCAAGGAGTGGTATAATGGATAAGACAAGTCGTGGACAAAAAATTAAACTCTTGATCCTAGACGTAGATGGTGTATTGACAGATGGACATATTATCTTTGGCCGTGACGGGGAATTAATGAAAAATTTTCACGCCCAAGATGGACTAGGCATTACCATTGCTCATAGAGCAGGTTTAAAAACTGCTATCATAACTGGCCGGGAAAGCCAGATTGTCCAACTGCGTAGTTCTGAGCTTAAGATACTGGATGTCTATCAAGGTTCGAAGAATAAGTTAGAAGCCCTTTATGAATTAGTAGAAAAATATAACCTTGCTTTAGAGGAAGTAGCCTATGTAGGTGATGATTTGATTGATTTATCAGTCATGACAAAGGTAGGATTGTCCTGCGCTGTAGCCAATGCTGTACCTGAAGTTAAAAGTTACGCTCATTTAGTGACTAATCACCATGGCGGCAAAGGTGCAGTTCGTGAAGTCGTTGAATTTATCCTAAAATCGCAAGGTAAGTGGGAAGAGATAATAACCTCCTACATTCAAGGCGGACAGATAAAAACACAGCAGTAAGAGAGGAGGCCCGTCAATGTCTAACGTTTGGCAATATTATTTATTAAAGAGTATCAGTCGTATGGTTTGTTTATTACCATACAGTTGGGTTTTATTCTTAGGTAGAAGGCTCGGTAAACTCTACTACCATATTGCTGCTCGACAACGGCGGCGTGCCTTAGAACAGATGCAAGAATCATTAGGAATATCTGATGAAGAGGCCCAAAAAAACATTGTCAGTTTGTTTACTAAACTAGGGCAAACTTTTTTGGAAGTACTATATACCCCAGTCCTCAAAATAGAAAATGTGCATCAATATATTACCATAGAAAATCGTCATTATCTTACCGAAGCGGTAGAACAAGGACGAGGCGTAGTTTTACTCACGGCTCATATTGGCAACTGGGAGTGGTTGGGAGCAGCCTTGGCTATGAATGGTTTCCCCATGGCCGCTGTTATCAAACGGCAGCCCAATGACCAACATACACGGATTTTAAATGAGTACCGTGAATTAGTAGGTATTGAAATTTTCTCAAGAGGCACGGCAGAATTGGTAAGTGCAGCTAAAGCATTGAAACAAGGAAAAATATTGGGTTTCTTAGCGGATCAGGATGCAGGCGTAAATGGTCTATTTATTGAGTTTCTTGGTAAAATGTCCTCGACACCGACAGGTCCCACTATCTTTGCCAAAAAATTTAAAGCACCTGTAGTGCCTAGTTTTATCGTTCGAAGCCCAGAGGGTGGACATCGAGTTCTGATTGGTGAACCTTTTTACTATGAAGATACAGGTAACGTAGAAGAAGATACTCGTAACCTTACCGTTAAAATGACCCAGATTATTGAACAAACCATTCGTCAATATCCGGATGAGTGGTTATGGTTTCAAAAACGTTGGAATACGGCCTATACCCAAGCTGCCGTGAAACAAGAAGAAAGTAATGGTGGCAAAGAAAGGATGGGTAAACAGGCATGAAAAAAACAACAGGAAGCATTATAGCCTGTGTTATCATAATATTGGTAGGCGGTTTGTACTATTTTTTAAAGGATGAGCCGTTGGTTCCTAAAACCCCGCCAATAGAACCAGAAGTTCAGCAGACATCCAAACTTTCGTATGCAGGGAATTCAATTATTGAAGAAAAAGATGGTAAACGACTATGGGAATTAAAAGCTGATTCTATCGAAGTCGATGTGACTACGAAAAATATACAAATGAAGAATTTAGTAGGAACATTTTATCAAGAAAACGGTGGTAAAATTGAAATTACAGCTCCGGAAGCATTTTTAGATAGTAAGACGAAAGACATTACAATGTCGACCCAGGTCCGGGCAGTAGCCAGTGATGGAGGAAACTTTACTGCTAAGGATGTACGCTGGTCTGGCAATGAAAAACGTTTTTCTGGAAATGGTGATGTGGTCCTGACTAAAGAGGATACAGTGATTACAGGAGATAAAATAGAAAGCGATTCCAATATGGAGAAAGTAAAAGTGTATGGCAATGCTAAGGTAATAAAAGGAGGAGCTTCCCAATGAAAGTGAATATAAAGAGAACCGTTTTTACCTTGGTAATTGCCTCTATGATAGCCTCATATGGTTATGCTGCGCAAAACAAACCGGTAGAATTAGCGGCGGACAGTATTGAATATGATTCCGTCAAAGGAATTATGACAGCCCAAGGAAATGTACGCATGGTGCAAGAAAATGCTACTTTGACGGGTAGTAGTGCAGAATATAATAGTAAAACAAGAGAAGCACATGTAATTGGCGGTGTACAAGTAGTACAAAATGACGCTACCTTAACAGCGCAAGAAGTACGCTCCTATGATAATGTGCATATGGTTGCAACGGGAGATCCTATATTGACTAAGGGAACGAGTAAACTCACCGGACCTAAAATTGACTATTACTCCGACAAGCAATATGCTATAGTTAACGGCTGGGCGAATTTAACAACACCAGACGGAATTATGACAGCGGATCAAATCGAGTCCTATTTTGGCGAAAATCGCGCTGTAGCCCAAGGTAATGTGCACATCGTCAGTGAAACTCGTAATATGGATGCTACATCCGATCAAGCTGTATATTACGGCAGTAAAGACCAACAAGGGAAAACAATCCTAACAGGCAATGCGAGAGCCGTTCAAGATGGTAATGTGCTGACAGGCAATAGCCTAACCTTATATCTAGATAATAAAACCATAGACGTCCAAGGCCGCAGTAAACTTGTCATAACACCGCAATAGGAATGTAATGAATGGTGAACCACAAAGACACAATACCGCTGTTGCGGTACACAAAAGAATAACTTCTATAGTGTCCTTTGTGTCTTTGTGGTTCAACTATTTTTTAATGCTTATCTGATAAAAAGATAATATCTAATCCTTAGAGCAAGGAGTTTTCATATGTATATTGAAACATTTAATCTAATAAAAACCTATAAAAGCCGCAATGTGGTGGATGGTGTTAGTTTACGGGTCAATCAAGGGGAAGTCGTTGGCCTCTTAGGCCCTAACGGTGCTGGTAAAACAACGACTTTCTATATGATTGTTGGTTTAGAACGTCCCAATAGTGGAATGATTGTCATTAACGATGAAGAAGTAACAGAGACACCTATGTACCGTCGTGCCAGCTTTGGCGTAGGATATTTACCCCAAGAAGCATCCGTATTTCGTAAACTGACTGTAGAAGATAATATTATGGCTATTTTAGAAACGACACAGTTGACAGCTGACCAACGGGCTGTAAAAGCAGAGAAACTGCTAGATGAATTTAATATTACCCATGTCCGTAAAAGGAAGGGGTCCCAGCTATCAGGCGGAGAGCGCCGCAGAGTAGAGATTGCCCGTTGTTTGGCGACGGATCCAGCCTTTATCTTACTGGATGAACCCTTCGCAGGTGTTGATCCGATAGCCGTTGCTGATATTCAGGAGATTATTGGTTATCTAAAACAACGAGGAATTGGTGTGCTGATTACCGATCACAATGTAAGAGAAACATTAAGCATTGTAGATCGTGCCTATATTTTAAATGAGGGCCAAATTTTAATTCACGGTGACGCAGATACCATTGCTAATAGCGAAATTGCCAAAAAATTCTACCTAGGTGAGAATTTTAGTTTATAAGTTTGAAATAGGTATGTTAAACGTTGATGAACTACAGAGAAAAAATATAACTCTCTGTGTCCTCCGTGGTTCAAAAGTTCTTATGTTTTATGCAAAGGGAGAAATTTATGCGTATACTTGATAAATATATAATAAAAGAACTCTTAGGTCCCTTTATTTTTGGTATTGCCTCTTTTTCCAGCGTTTTTATTGGTACGAGTACGATGCTCCGGATTGCTCAATACGTAACCCAATATGGTGCATCTTTAAATTCTGTAGTCAAGTTATTCGTTTACAGTTTACCTAGTATTATTGTGTTAACCTTTCCCATGTCAATGCTGCTGGCGGCGTTATTAGCCTTCGGCCGCTTATCTGGTTCTAGTGAAATAACAGCCATGCGTTCAGGGGGGATTAGCTTCTATCGCCTGGCGACTCCCGTATTTATTGTTGCTTTTTTTGTAAGTATCTTTGCCGTGTTTTTCGCTGAGATGGTTGTTCCTCAATCTAATGCTGCTTACAATTACGTAGTACGATATGAAATTCAAAAAAACACAGCTCCGAAATCCCAAGAACATATCATTATTAAAGATGTTAAAGGAGATATATTAGAAAGGCTAACCTATGCTCGTAAATATGAAGAAGAGACAAATACCATGTATGCTATTGCTATACAAGAATTTGACAATGGCCAGTTAGCTCGAGTAGAAAATGCAGAAAAAGCAATGTGGCAAGACAATCATTGGACTATGTATAATGGAATCATTCACGATTTGACAACAGAAGGAAATTTGGAACGCACCATGCATTTTGCTCAGCAAGTCATGCCAATGGATAAAGCACCAAGCGCAATTTCCCGCGAACAAAAAAAACCGGAGGAAATGACCATTAAGGAACTAAAGCAGCATATTAAAATATTAGAACAAGAATTTGTCGATTCCAAAAAATATGAGATGGAATTACAGCAGCGTCTTGCTATTCCAGTGGCAAGTTTTGTTTTTGCTCTTATTGGCACACCGCTTGGACTACAGCCGAATCGATCTAGTTCTTCTATTGGACTAGGAATTAGTATTATTATTATCTTCGTTTACTACACCATTATGACCATCTTTACTGCATTAGGGCAAGGTGGTGCGCTTCCTGTTGTATTAGCCGCCTGGATACCCAATATCATCGGTATTATCGCAGGAGCTCTCCTAGTT
Source organism: Pelosinus sp. UFO1 (assembly GCF_000725345.1). Lineage (NCBI taxonomy): Bacteria > Bacillati > Bacillota > Negativicutes > Selenomonadales > Sporomusaceae > Pelosinus > Pelosinus sp. UFO1. The sequence continues at coordinate 4,439,801 of NZ_CP008852.1, read as the reverse complement.
CGCAAAGCCTCACGCTAAATATTATAGAAGATTAATAACGAACGAACCGCAGAGGCGCAGAGAACACAGAGAGGATGCGGGAAATTATCTCTAAAAATAATACGATACTCCCTCTGCGCCCTCTGTGTTCTCTGTGGTTCAAAATTCCTTCTTGTTTTTTCCCCGCACAGCGCTTTGCATATTCGCGTTTCAGAATCCCTTAGTGTCCTTTGTGTCTTTGTGGTTCAAAAATTCTTTAGATCCTCCCGTTTCAATGGTCCATTTAAATTCCCCTCATTAGAAAGAAAGGAGGTTGCACATCATGTATGGTCTAACCCTCATTGCCATCCTCACCATTACAGGTGGCGCCATTGCTTATATTGGCGACAAACTAGGCACGAAAGTAGGAAAAAAGAAACTTAGCATCTTTGGTTTGCGCCCCAAGCATACCTCCATAATCGTTACGATCATCACAGGTATTCTCATTACCGCGTCTACAATTGGCGTATTGGCATTAGTCTCACAAGATGTGCGTACCGCCCTCTTTGGAATGGAAGCGTTAGCTAAGCAATTATCTACCCTCAATCAAGAAGTAACGGGCAAAAATGCAGAACTTGCCACTAGCCGTGCTGCTCTTGAAGCCAAGAATGCTGAATATACAGCCCTCACTCTAAAAGTAAAAGATACAGCCGAGCGTTTGAGTGCTATTACTGAAGAACTATCTGCCGTAATGGCCCAGCGGGATCGTACTGCTAGAGAACTGCAGCAAACGCAGGCAGACTATGCAGTAGCCCGAGGCGATCTAGGGAAAGCTCAACAAGCAATTAATACGTTGCAGGATACAAAAAACCAGCTGGATAAACGTGTCCAATCTTTAAATGAGGCCAAAGTGACATTACAAGAAGATGTAGACCGTTTAAATCAACTGACAACTAGACTAGGTCAAGGCATTCAAGTAGTACGTGAAGGTTCTATTATATATAGAGCAGGTGAAGTACTTTCTACAGTTATCCTTCCAGGTGGAGAAAGTAAGAGTGATACAGAAAGAGCCTTAGCCGAAGCAATTTATGATACGAATCAACATGTAATTGATAGACTGGGTATTGAAGATAGAAGCTTGAACGTACTGTGGATTGCCCAGGCTGACTTTGATAAAGTGGCAACAACATTAGCGAAAATCCCTCAGGATGCCATTGTGCGCATTACAGCAAACGGTAATACTGTTTATGGCGAGCCAGTCATTGGGCAAATTAATCTTTTCCCAAATAACCGTATCTATGCAAAGGGAGAGACCGTCCAAATGGCGGTGATTGACCTTGGGTCTAAGACAGAGCAACCAGAAGAAGCTGTGATGTCTTTCTTGAGGAAGGTCAACGTCACTGCCGTCAATAAAGGTATACTGCCTGATCCAATACAAGGAACAGTAGGTGCCATGAACGGTGCGGAGTTTTATGATACCGTCAACAAAGTAAAAAGGTATAACAAAGGTAAGGTTATGATTACGGCCACCGCTAAAGAGGATACCTATGCCGTAGGTCCTTTAAAAATCGAGATGCATATTCAAGGGGGAGCAGAATAGGGATGCTGCCTTAAGAAGCCATTGTAAAAGTTACCAATAAGGAATCATGCTTAAAAAGCAGGATTCCTTATTTTTTTGCAGAATTACTAAAGTATAATAGTTATGTAAAACTATAATATTTTTTTAGATAAGTATGACCAGTTAGTCAAACATTGTATCAATTAGATTAATACCAATATTTACACTAAGGTCATAAGCAGGAATATAAAAAGATTTATAGAATTATGTAAACTAGAACCTGTAAAAGCGACAGGAACATAAAAGTGGCATGTAGTAACAGCCAAAATTATGTTGGTGATGAAACCCGCGAAAAAACATCTAGCGTTATGTAAACTATAATATTTTTTTTAAAGTAGATTGACCAAATGGTCAATCTTGGAATTGCAAAGAATTATACCAATATTTACACTAAGAACATAAGCAGGACTTTAAAAAGATTTATAGAATTATGTAAACTAGAACCTGTGAAAAGCGACAGGGGCATGATAGTGATATAGAATATTGGAAGGTTGTTGCTGAGGAAACGTGGACACTCATGGAACACCCCCTTTAATCGATAGACCTTATCATGTTGGTGATAGCACCCGCAAAATTAAAAAACATTTTAGGGGGATTCTTCAAATGAACAAGAGACTTTTAAAAGTAGCAGTAACAACTGCATTAGCTGCTAGCATTGCTGTACCAGCATTCGCTAATCCTTTTTCCGATGTTCCTGTAAAACACTGGTCATATGATGCAGTATCCAAATTAGCACAAGCTGGTATCGTTGATGGTTATGGCGATGGAACTTTCAAAGGTGACAAAACTGTTACTCGTTACGAAATGGCTCAAATCGTAGCAAAAGCTATGACAAAATCATTGAACAATGATCAAAAAGCAACTGTTGAAAAATTAGAAAAAGAATTCGCTACTGAATTAAACACTATGGGTGTTAAAGTAGAAGGTATGCAAAACCAAATCGACAACATGGTAAAAATCTCTGGTGATGCTCGTGTACGTTACACTAATGTTGAAGATACTAATGACAAAACTGACCTTCGTACTCGCGTTTCTTTTGATGGTAAAATCAACAATGAAATTGGCTACAATGCACGTTTAAGTGCAAGCTTCAATCCTAGCGATAACAACCAAACTGTTGGCGTTAAATTAGATACTGCTAACGTAGCATTCAATGCATTGGGTGCAAAAGCTACTGTAGGTCGTCAAGACGTAACTTTGGGTTCAGGTATTCTGTTTGATGATAGAATGACTGGTCTTGGACTTCAAACTGGTGCATTAAAATTGTTTGCAGGTAATAATACTGGAACTACTACTAATGGAACTGCTAATGCTCCTGAACACATGTATGCTGCTGAATATGGTGTTAATGTAATGGGTGGAAAAATAACTGCTGACTACTTGAAAAACGGTGACAACAAGGCATACGCAATCAATGGTTCTGCTCCTATCGCTAACGGCGTAACTGCTCTTGCTGATTATGTTAAAAACGATACTAACAAAGCAAGTGCTACTGCTTTTGGTGTTAAATTCAACAAAGCTGGCTTGACTGTTCTTCATAGAGATGCAGATGCAGGCGTTTACAATGCTTACTCTAGCTCTGATGTAATTGCTCTTCCTACAGACGTAGCAATTAAAGGTATGGAATATCAATATGATAAAGCTCTTACTAAAAACGCTAACTTAAATGTTAAATACCAAGATTTCGATAACATGAATGCACGTACTTCCGCAGCTGTTAACGTAAAATTCTAATTAATCCTTAATCCAAAGAGCACCCCTCGGGGTGCTCTTTTTCTGTTACCTATGAAATTTCCTTTGTGTTCTTCGTGTCCGCGTAAGCGGCTTGCGCCCTTCGCGTTTCAAAATTTTTCTCTGTGTCCTCTGCACCTCTGTGGTTCAATGCCCCTCGTGTCCATTCTATTTCAATTATTTTCTTTGTGCCCTCTGTGTCTTTGTGGTTCAAGTCCCCTTCGCGTTTCAATATTATCTTTTCCCTCCATGTCCTCTGTGGTTCAAAAATTCGCCATTCCCCCAATCCCTCAAAGGAATTCCCCCACATAGCGAGAACACTAACAATACAATATAAAAATTCCCCTCTACCAGAGGGGTGCCTGAAAGGCGGGGTGTGTCGTGACCATAAACCAAACAATTATCAGCATTGATCCAGGCCGAGAAAAATGTGGAATAGCTGTTGTACATAAAGAAAAAGGCGTATTAAAGCAAGCGGTAATAGACACAATCAATCTAGTTACCACAGTAGAACAACTAACTAACAATTATAATACAAACACAATCATTATGGGAGATGGGACTTCCAGTAAAGAAGCTGAAAAAAAACTGAAAGAATTAGAAAAAAATGAAAAATCTATGACTCTGATACTCGTAGACGAGTATCGCACCACCGACGAAGGCCGCCTCCGTTATTGGCGAGAAAATCCTCCCAAAGGCTTAAAACGCCTAATCCCGGTAACGATGCAAGTACCACCCTGTCCAGTGGATGATTATGTGGCCGTGATACTAGCAGAGCGCTACTTTTCTAAAATGTTAACAATATAGTAACAAAAAGGTAACAATTTGTACAAAAAAAACAAAAATTGAGCAGGAATAAAAAAACTTAGGGAGAATATAGCAATTAGCAAGGTAAGATTTGACATAGTAAGTTGCGAATAAGGACAGTTGAGGAAACATGGACACTCAATCATGGACTCTTCTTAGACTTATGTTGCGAACTTGCCGAGCAAAAATAAAAAAAACTAAGGAGAGATTTCTAAACATGAAAAAACAATTAGTAGCTTCCTTGGCAGCCGCAATGATCCTTGGTGTAGCTGGTACTTCCTTCGCTGCATCCAATCCTTTCGTTGACGTTCCTGCAAAACACTGGTCTTATGATTCCGTAACAAAATTAGCAAAAGCTGGTGTTGTTGACGGTTATGGCGATGGCACTTTCAAAGGTGACAAAACCATCACTCGTTATGAAATGGCACAAATCGTAGCAAAAGCTATGGGTAACGAAGAAAAAGCAAACGCTGAGCAAAAAGCCGAAATCAAAAAATTGCAAGCTGAGTATTCTGATGAATTGGACAAGCTTGGTGTACGCGTAAGTGCTATTGAGAAGAAAATGAGCAATATTAAATTCAATGGTCAACTTCGTCAACGTATGGAATCCACTGACACAGCTAATCCTAACACAGAGTACAAAACTCGTTTGCGTTTAATGATGACAGCTCCTCTTGACAATAACTGGACTTTCAAAGGCCGCTATAGTCAAGAATCTAAAGCTGGTGAAGTAAATGGTAATGCAGCAGTTGACCAAGCTTATGTAACTGGTAAGGCTTTTGGACTTGATGAAGTTTCCTTAGGACGTATGCCTCTATGGCTTGGTAAAGGTCTTATCATGGATACCAGCAGTAACTGGGATGGATTAAGAGTCGGAACAGGTAATAAGCTTAAAGTATATGCTGGTATTGTTAAGAGAAATTATACAGCTGCTTCAGCACCTGCTTATACTAAAGTAACTGCAAGCGATGTTGGTAAGAAGTGGAACGTAGTTAATAATGCTGGTGTTGTTACTAACAATTATGTTGTGGCAGCCGGTGATGTTGGTAATTATTTAGTAAAAGATGCTGTTGCTGTTGACAATCGTACTTTCGTATTCGCAAACGCTGCGTATCCAGTAAATGATAAACTTGATTTGACTGCAAGTTATTTTGCAGATCAAGGTAAAAAATCCAATGGCCAATCCAATTATGATACATGGGCAGTTGGTACTACTTATAAAGCATTCAAAAACATTGCGATAAGTGCAGAATATGCTGAGAATAGCGCAGATGTTCTTGCTGACACTGCTAAGGCTAAATGGGCTCAAGTGAAATACAAAGGAGCAGATGCTGCTAAAGTTGGTTCATTTGGCCTATGGGTTGGATATACTAAAGCAGAAGCTGGTTTTGACCCTAAAGCTTATACAACTCGTAATTTCACTGATAATAGTGGTGGCGTTGGTGCCAATGATATCAAGGGTTACGAATATGGCGTGGAATATACCCTCTTCAAAAATGGTTTATTGAGCTTAAATTACAATCCTGATAAAAACTATGCTGGAACAGCTGATAGAAAATACTTCATGGGTACAATTACTTACGGTTTCTAATATAACATAGGAAATGAGCCTCCTTTCATTAGGAGGCTCATTTTTAAATTAACTGAAGAGTTCAGCTATATTTATTTTCGATTAATATCTTTTAAAAATCAACTTGACTTACCAGTCATTATTGTGTAAAATTGGAAATGTAAACAATATGTTAAAATTTTCATATAAAGTTAATATAATCTTAAAAAATAGCAGGAAAAATTAATACAAATGCTGAATATTTTTCAATATATAGAATATATTACTTATATGGAGATTTGTTTTGAAGATCTTTCACTGCTAGAAAGCAATTGTCATCAAAAGAAATTTTTGTATGACAAAAAATTCTCGCAGTAGTGAATAGATATGAACTGTAAACTTTAAGTAGGGATAACATTGAGGAAACATGGATACTCAAAAGATATCCTTCCTTAGGTGGAAGTTCATCGTAACCCCAAAAAATATAAAACCTAAGGAGAGATTATCATGAAAAAACAATTAGTAGCTTCCTTGGCAGCGGCAATGATACTTGGCGTAGCTGGTACTTCTTTCGCTGCAACAAATCCTTTCTCTGACGTTCCTGCAAAACACTGGTCCTATGATGCTGTAAGCTCATTGGCAAAAGCAGGTATCGTTGACGGTTATGGCGATGGCACATACAAAGGCGACAAAATGATCAGCCGTTATGAAATGGCTCAAATCGTAGCAAAAGCTATGGCTCATTCCGACAAAGCAGATGCTAGCCAAAAAGCTACCATCGACAAACTTTCCGTAGAATTCGCTAGCGAATTAGAAGGTTTGAATGTTCGCGTAACTAAATTAGAAAAAAATTCTTCTACTATCAAAGTAACTGGTGAAGCTCGTTTGAGATTTGAAGATACTGATCAAACAACTAATAAAATTAACTTACGTACTCGTGTACATCTTGATGGTACTATCAATGACCAATGGGCTTATTATGGTCGTTTACAAGCCGTCAACAACTTAAAAGGTGGCGACGATAACACTGTAACTATGGATAATGCCTATGTAAAAGGACAAATCGCTGGAACGACTGCTACTATTGGTCGTTTTGATTACTTCTTAAACAATGGTTTAATGATTGATAGTACATTAAATGGTGTAGACTTCCAATTCGGTAATGTAGTAAAAGCTGATGTATTCTATGGTAAAGAAAATAATAATGATGTATGGGGCCTTGGAACTACCAACTATTTAGAAGTAACTGGTCTTGGTTTGAAATATAACACTTCAAAAGCAACTACTTTAAACGGTGGTTACTACCAGTTCAAGGATAAAGATAATAATGGAGAATTGAATGGATTTAGCGGTACTGATAAAGTAAAAGTTTGGGAAGCTGGCTTTACTACAAAGTTCACTCCTAACTGGAGCTTAAGCAGTTCATACGGTGCTTCAGATGCTGATAACGAAAATAAAGCATATTATGCTGAGCTTGGTTATAAAGGCGCTGACAAAAAGAAAGTTGGTTCTTATGGCACATGGGTTAACTACCGTCATTTAGAAGCTAATGCATCTCCTAAGGCTACTTTTGATGGCGCATACAGTGCATTGGGTCAACCGACTTATGGTACTAAAGGTTACGAAGTAGGATTTAACTACACTCCAATGTTGAACACTGTTCTTCGCGTTAAATATGCTGATTTGAAACCTATTGTTAATTCCACTGAAAAAACTAAATTCTATCAAGCACAAGTTGAGTTCTTCTTCTAAGAAAAGCTCACTGAAAAAGCCGCTGGCATATGCCAGCGGCTTTTCTAATATAGCGTTTTACCCATAATTTCCAGCAGGAAATAATAACAGTTACATCGAAGGTATAACTATCCAATCATAATGCAAAAAGGTGGGGAAATCATGAAAAAACGATTTATTACAGGTCTGCTAGTCGTTTGCATGCTATCTGTAGCTGCAGTACCCGTTACCCAAGCCTTTGGACTTGGTGACATTCTAAAGGTTGGAGGTATTTCCATTCTAATTGATAAGTTTTCTGGTCAATTAAATGGTTTCATCAACACCCTCACATTTAAACATGGTGCTGGTTCCGACTACGCAACAAAAGTTGTGCCGATTCTCAGTTTTGGCAACGGTGGTTACATAGGGGCTGCTCAAGTTATTGGGACGCAGGAATTAGTAGATCAAACGCAGGCTGTTGTTCAAATTGAAGGTGACTTCAGTGGAAGAACATTTCGCGTAAAAGCCTTAATACCTATCGACAGCAAAAATCCTGTAAACTTCTCTCGTGTCAACGGTGTTGGCGTATCGGCCATTATTGATGTGAAGATTTAGTAAAAACAAGACATTTTTGAACCACAAAAGCACAAAACTGCTATCGCAGTACACAAAGGATAGTAAGAACCCCTTTGTGCCCTTTGTGTCTTTGTGGTTCATTTCTTTTTCTTTTTCTTCTCTATGTCCTCTGAGCCTCTGCGGTTAACGCAAGCCTTATATTTTTTTATTATCTAATAGTTAGTCCCAGCAGGAAAATTTTGTAGTAATCACGAATTATGATATAAATAGACAAATCAAAAGGGGGATATATACTACAATGTGGCGTAAATTTATCAGTTTAACAATACTTACATTATTTATATGTTCGAATATGGGGCTAGTTTTTGCTAAATCTGTTTCTGAAATGACAGTGTTAGATAAGGTTGCTGCTGTGGAAAAATTTTTCTATGGTGCCGAAATGACAGGGGCGTTAGTGGAACGCATGAGTAAGTTAGAAAAAGATGTAATGGGAAAAGAAAGTAAGGATGCTCTATTAAACCGTGCGGATACTCTATACTCTTATTGTCACGATAACTTTGTAGATGCACCGTCTTTTTTTATTAAATTGAATGCTGTGGAATGGTCTCTTACTCATACGGTCACAGCGGGACCAGCTAAAGCACGGATTGAGAATCTAGAACACGTTCTGACAGGGGTTCCTTCTACAGGTTCTTATGACGAACGGTTAAATAAATTATTGAAGTTAGCTTATGCAAATGGCAAAATTTCAATTACAAATGCGGCAGTAAGTAAAGATAGCTTATTGAAGATAAAGTTGGTTACACCACTTAATACACGCACCAGTCGCCCTGGAGATGTAGTAACATATCAGACAGCAGATGATATTTATGTTGATGGAAATTTAGTAATTCCTAAAGGGTCACAAGGTCAAGGAGTCGTAACTAAGGTGGAAGGGGCCAGAAATTTTGGTCGCAATGCTCAATTGCAAGTTACCTTTGATACAGTTGAAGCCATTGATGGCACAATGATAAATACAATCTTAGGAGAAAAAGCAAAGGAAGAGAATAAGTCATTAGCGACAGCTGCTGGTGCTTCTATTGCGGGTATGGCCATTTTAGGACCCATTGGTATCGTTGGGGGGGCCTTTGTTCATGGTAAAGAAGTAGAGATTCCTGTAGGTACGGAAATGTACATTCAGACAAAAGTAGAAACGAGTGCATATGGCATTCAAGGGAAATAATTAGGTGAATTTTTACGAAAGCCGTCATTAGACGGCTTTTTCTACATATTGCCGTATGGAGTTATGCGCGAAAAGTGGTATAATAATAGAGTAAAATGAGGAAAATCTCTTATTATGTCCGTTTTCCTCACTAGGCTAGAAGTATGACGATGTGAAGACTGCTTCGCTAATCAATAAATATTTTTCGGATAGGAGAAAGTAATGCAAATAAAGAAATTTATGGTTTGTGCATCCGTATTGATGTTAGTATCTAGTGTTTCTATTGTAGGACAAGCCGCGAATACAAAAGATAACGTAACTCCTGACCCTAAGGATAATTCTAAAAAAAATGCTGCTGAGAAAGCAGAACCTAAAGCACCTATGGTAATCCAAGCTGATAATCTAAAATATAACGAAGAAACAGGAGACCTATTTGCCGAAGGCAATGTAGTGGTAACTAAAAATACAGATACCATACTTACCGACGCCATGCGAGGTAATAGCAAGCAGACAGAAGTGTGGATAGACGGGAAAGCCACTCTGCAGCAGCCAGGTACTAATCTTGTTGGTACATCGACTCATTACAACTACACTACGCACGTGGGAAACATGAAGCAAGTAAAAGGGGTAGTAGGTAAAGAGCATATGTCAGGAGAAAACATGGAGCTTTTTCCTGATAAGCTAATCGCTCATAATGGAACAGCTACCAAGTGTCCAGCGATAGTCCCCGATTATCATATGAGTGCAGAACGGATAGAAGTTTGGCCTGGAGAAAAAATGATTGCCTATAATGCCAAATTTTGGATTAAAAATGTTGTAATCTACTCTGTACCAAAGTATGAAACTTCATTAGTGAAGGGTGAGGGGGAAACTCCATTTCCTCGCATAGGTTATAACTCACATGATGGTTTTAGAATTTTTCAATACTTAGAATATCCTATCGCTGACAAGTTAGCAGCATTTGGTGATTTAAGATATTATTCAAAGGATGGTTTTAAACCGACCTATGGTGTAATTGATCGCCAGAAAAACTATACTTTAAAATTATATAATGGTAACTTGGAAAATAGTGATGATGAATGGATTAAAATAGAATCAGAGTTTATGTTTACGCTAAAACCTCAACGTTTAGGTAAAGTGGTAGGTAGTTTTACTGCCAGCAATGGGAAATGGATCCAAGGTGATATTTCAGGCTGGCGCCAAGATTACAAGTTATATTTTCAACGTGATCCCATTCAACTTAGTAAGAAAGTAACTTTAGATGTTGGGACAGGATATGAGAAAGCAATTTATGGCTATAACAATTCTGTTGATAATATATGGAGTATTGATACTCGCATTACAGCAAAACCAAATGACAGGTTAGAAACGTGGGTAGGGTATTCTTACCGTAATGAATCAGGAAAATCGGTCTATGAATATGACAAAATTGATATACCAAGAGAATTAACCAGCGGTGTTACTTACAAAGTAGATAAACTGAATTCTGTAGGTGTAAAAGTGGACTATGATTTAGATCGTGATACTGTGAAAGATGTAGACTATACATGGTCTCATAATTTACATTGTTTTGATGCAGATCTTACCTATCGTGCAAAACGTGGACAATGGAATGTAAAAGTAGCCGCTGTTAAGTGGTGATAAATAGAGAGGTTATTTATGTTGCAAAAGTCGTTAGTTGAACTTATAGAAAAGATGCAAGGGAAAAAGATAATGGTGATTGGCGACATGGTAGCCGATGTTTATCTAGAAGGTGAGATATCTAGGATTTCTCGGGAGGCTCCAGTATTAATCTTGGAACATTCAATTGAGAATGTAGTTCCAGGTGGTGCTGCCAATGCTGTGCACAATGGTGCTACCCTAAAGGGAACTATCTATGCAGTTGGTGTAGTCGGAAATGATTTTGCCGGGCAGGAGTTGTCCCGCGTACTGCAAAGCAAAGCGGTAGATACAGAGGGGTTACTGTTAGATAGCAGTCGTCCCACCATTACGAAAACAAGGATTATGGCAGGTGGACAAGCCACTGTTCGCCAACAAATTGTCCGTATTGATAAAGAAAAAAAAGAGAAGTTATCATTTGAAGTGGAGCAAGCAGTGAAGTCTTATATTACAGAGTATATAAAGGACATGGATGGCGTGGTCATAAGCGATTATGGGAGTCATACTGTTACACCAAGTATAATTGAAGGTGTCATCACTAAGTGCCACCAAAACAATATACCTTGTATGGTAGACTCCAGATATAATGTAATGTCATATCATGGGATTACCGTAGTCAAGCAAAACGAATCCGAGGCCGCCGCTGCTGTTGGTGATGATATTAAGGATCGAGCTACGCTATTGCATGCAGGTAAGACCATTCTAGAAAAACTAGATGCAGAGGCCGTTCTCATAAGCCGTGGTCCTGATGGTATGTCTTTATTCGAAAAGTCTGGTAAGGTCACTCATATTCCAGTTACTAATAAAAGTGAAGTTTATGATGTAACTGGTGCAGGGGATACTGTAGTTGCCACTATGATTTTGGCCCTAGCTGCAGGAGCCTCCTATGAAGATGCAGCGCGCCTATCCAATTTTGCTGCTGGCATTGTAGTTAAAAAACCAGGTACAGCCACAACCACTCCTGCCGAACTTCGCCAAGCGATAGATGAACACTTTGAGTAGAAATATATTTAACCACAAAGACACAATTGCACTGAGGTGCAACACAATGGAGAACTTATAGTAATAAAGTATAAAAATCTTTGTGTCCTTTGTGTCTTTGTGGTTAAGACTTCTTAGATACTTTTTAAAAAGTAGGTGCAATATGAAAATTGTAGATTCTAACCAAATTAAGAATATAGCAGACCAACTGAAAGCCGATGGTAAAACAATTGTGTTTACCAACGGCTGTTTTGACATTCTTCATGTAGGTCATGTTCGCTACTTGCAGGCCGCCAGAGAACATGGCGACTGCCTAATCCTAGGCCTCAACAGTGACCAATCGGTTCGTACCCTAAAAGGACCTACGCGTCCTATAAATACCCAAGATGACCGAGCCGAAGTTCTATCGGCTCTTTCTGCTGTTGATTATGTAGTAATATTTGAAGAAGCCACAGCTGAAAACTTAATCTCTCAGATCAAACCAGCCATCTATGTAAAAGGTGGCGACTACAACATCAAGGACCTCCCCGAATCCGCTATAGTCTCTCAGCACGGCGGCCAAACCATCCTCATCCCCGAAGTAATCGGCAAATCATCAAGTAATATTATAAAAAAAATCACAGAAAAAATTAATTGAACCACAAAGGCACAATTGTGCTAACGCACAACACAAGGGGGCTGAAAGATGCACGGAGTTTTAGATGATAAGACAGGTGTATTAGCTAATAAGGTTATTGGCGCAGCTATAGAAGTTCATAAAGTTCTGGGACCAGGCTATCTAGAAAGTGTATATGAACAAGCTTTATCCCTAGAATTAATTTTACGTAAGATACCATTTGAAAGTCAAAAATCACTTGCAATAAATTATAAAGGTCATCTAATTGGAGAAGGTAGATTGGATTTATTAGTGGATAAAGTATTGATTATTGAATTAAAAGCAGTAGAAAGTTTAATGCCAATACACAATGCTCAACTACTGTCTTATTTGAAAATTACCGGATTACAATTAGGATTATTAATCAATTTTAATGTAACTTCCTTACGCAATGGAATTAAACGTATAATACTGACATAACCCCTTTGTGTCCTTTGTGTCTTTGTGGTTCAAAATTTTTAGAAACTCTGAGGTATCTACACATGACTTATAAAAATATCCTTATAGTAAAACTCAGCGCCATTGGTGATGTAATTCATGCTTTGCCTGTTTCATATGCTTTGAAGCAGACCTATCCTGATGCACGTATTACATGGGTGGTAGAAAAACCAGCCTACGATCTTTTAACCAATAATCCGTATATTGATGAAATTATCATATTTGATAAGCCAAAATTCAAATCCCTAACAGGTTTATTAACTAATGGATATAAATTCTCACAACAACTCAAAGCCCACAATTTTGACCTAGCTATTGATTTGCAAGGTTTATTTAAAAGTGCCGCCATTTCTTATCTCAGCGGTGCACCCCAACGATTGGTTTACTGCAATGCACGAGAACTAAGTGACAAAATCGGGCAACGAATTTGTGGCGACCATCAAAATGGTCATATTGTTGATCAATATCTAGATGTTGCAAGGTACTTAGGATGTAAAATAGATGACGTCGTTTTCCCTATGAACATTATAGAACTGGAAGCCAAAAAGGCTGAAGCCATTGCTAACCATGCTGGTTTAAAATTAGAGAATGCCTACGTTGTCCTGGCTCCTGGTACGAATTGGCCATCAAAATGCTGGCCAACCACTCATTTTGCCAAGCTAGCGGACGAGCTTTATGATGCCAATATAATTCCAGTCATCATTGGCGGACCTAATGATCAACGACTAGCAGCAGAAATAATTTCAAGAACTAAGATACCACCCATTGACCTAACGGGAAAAACGTCTCTGAAACAATTAGCCTATATTATAAAAAAATCAAAAGCCTTTATTGGTGGCGATACTGGTCCTATGCATTTGGCAGTGGCAGTAAGAACGTCCGTAGTGACCATGTTTGGTCCTACTGACCCTAAGCGGAATGGACCTTATGGAGAGAATCATAAAGTGCTACTGGCATCACACTCATGTCAAGGCTGCTGGCAGCGTAAGTGTCCCCAAAATAGTGATTGCTTGTCAGAAATCACAGTATGCCAAGTTATTGATAAATTACAGGAAATTATATAATTAAGACTATCAGTGTTACAGTGAGAAATTTGTAGCAGGCAAATATTGTGTTATGGAGTGATTTTACATGGGGCGCTTTAGTGTTTTTTTTGAGAGCATTCAAAAGGATTTAAAAACATATTTATTTTTGATAGTTTTATTATGCGTATACCGGGGTGCATTTATTTTTATTATGCAGGAATATATTGGGCCGCATACAGCAATGACTGAAATTGCTCGGGCTATGTGGGCAGGATTACGGCTTAGTCTAAAATCAGCTGGGATTATAGCGCTGATTTCTTTTTTGGCTTGTACGCTAACAACGGTAATGTTACCTAGGCTCAATACCAATCGTCTTAGAGTTGTTTTAGGATATGTTTATATTGTAGTCTTGTCTATTTTATTTCAGGCAAGGATTCCCTATTATCGTGTATTTAATGTGACATTTAATCAGAACATTTATAACACATTCAATGATGATGTATATGCCTTATTTATTACAATGATTCAAGAATATAATCTGCCGTCTAGAATCTTAGGCGCAATACTAATTAGCGCTATTATTTGTTATTTGTTTAAACTGGTTCTATTTAGCAGAAATTATAAATTGCCCCAATTTACAGCAACGAAAAATTTGCTGCTGCGTTGCAGCATAATTGCCAGTATTCCTGTCTTTATGCTTTTTATGAGATTTGGGGGTAGTTTTACTTACAACCATTCAATTAATTGGGAGAATGCTGCGATTACTAAAGATACATTTCTAAATGAGGCCGTTTTGGATGATATACAGGCATTATATCGTGCTTATAGCGTCAATGAACGTATGTCCCAGGGGGCTGTGGCCAGTGGTGTACATAAAGAAAAAATTCGCGAGTACGCTAAAATGGCTGCCGGAAATGATATCGAATCAGATCGTATGGATGATTATTTAATTCGGCATGCAGCTGGAGCAAAAATTGCAAAACCACGACATATTTTTATTATTTTAGGTGAAACCTATGCCCAGTGGCCACTGATGGAAAAATATAGCAAGTTGAATCTTGCAAATGGATTAAAGGAAATTATACAGCAAGATAATGCTATATATACGAGTTCTTTCTTGCCGAATGGTTCATTTACGCAAATGGCAATTTCGGCCATGGTGTCTGGATTGTCAGATGTATCTGTACCTGTAAATTATCAACCGCGAAGTTATGAAAAACCTTATGCTACGGCTTTGGCTCCGCAGATGCAGAAACTGGGATATAAAGTTGATTTTTGGTATGGTGGGTTTCCATCATGGGAGCGAATTAAAGATTTTACATTGGCACAGGGCTTTGATCATTTTTATAGTTCTACAGATTTTGCTGCTGAGCAGGATAATATCTGGGGAACCAAAGATGAATATATTTTTCAGGCACTCTTAAGCCACCTTTCTGAAGAAGAGCCAACGGTTCATTTGATTTTAACGGTATCGAATCATCCGCCATATAATTTGGATTTGGAAAAATCAGGATTCGATCCTGCTCAAATTATTGATGGATTGCCGGAGGAGCAGAAAAACAATCAAGAACTGATTCGGCAATTGGGACATTATTGGTATATGGATAAAGTAGTTCATGATTTTGTAAGAGAGACGGAGCAAAAATATCCAGATAGTTTGTTTATTATCACGGGGGATCATGCAGATCGTCTTAATGTTACGAAAACTCCAGTACCATTTGAACGATATACGATTCCACTTGTAATTTATGGACAAGGAATTACCAAAGATATGTTACCAAAAGATAGGGCGGGTGGGCATGTCAATATTATGCCGACGCTGATTGAACTCCTTGCACCAGAGAACTTTACTTATTATTCCATCGGGAATAGTCTAACGAAAGAAAATAAAGTTGGCTTTAATCCTGCTTTTTGGATTACACCCCATGCGATGGGAAGTATAGAGCATCCGGATGAATATGAGATATTATCCGCTACCGATGACAAGGAAATACGACATGAAAAAGAAAGTGCTGAAGAAAAAGTATCAATGATGAGAACAATATCTTCGTGGATTTTATTAAAAGGAAATCAGCTTTAAGGAGTGCAGCGAGTGAATATTTTAATTTTATTCTCGCAACCTTGGCGAGTGGGCGGAGCAGAAACACATGTAGAGGCATTATTAAAAGGCTTAGAAGGACATAATCTGTTTCTTGCTGTGAATGAAGGTAGCAATGAAGAAAAACTAGCACAATTGAAGCAGAATTTTCCGCGCATAACAATTGTTATAATTCAGGCACGTGGTGCAAATCTGCTCAGATGGAAAAAGGATCTTGCAATGTTATGTGATTTGGTAAAACGAGAGCATATTGATGTGATTTCTGCTCAACAGAGAACTGCCGGAATATGGGCGCATATAATTCGTTACTATATGCATATCCCTTATACAGTAACGATGCATGATCCTTGGCATCGGGCAATGTTTAAATCTATTTACGCTAAAATGTTTACTGCAATATTTGTCGTAAGCCGTAATCTTGCGAATAAACTGATCCAAAACTTTGGCTTTTCAGAAAAACAAATTTTTCTAATCAATAATGGAATCGATTTTCAGGCGTTTAAACCGACCTCCAAAGAAGTATGTCGTGAAAAACTGGGGCTTGCGCCAGAAGACAAAATGATTTTGCATGTCAGTCGGCTAAGCAATGTAAAAGGTGCAGTGTCGTTGACGGTAATTGAGAGTATGAAATATGTCCTGAAAAAACGGACAGATGTAAGATTGGTTATTATCGGTGAAGGCCCGATGCGAGATGAGATTAATGATAAAATTGCTGAGTTCAATCAGATGTATGGTGATAAAATCAAAATTTATGATTTTGTAACCAATATTACTGATTGGTATAATGCAACGGACATTCTAGTTGGTGAAGGAAGAGTAGCTATGGAAACGCTAGCATGTATGAAACCGATTGTTGCGATTCGGAATGTGCGTGCATTTATCGGCTCGATTGATGCCAAAAATATTGCCTATGCTTGTGATGTGAATTTTGATGGGAACGATCAGATGGTTACCCCAGAAAACATGGCAAAAGAAATAGAGAAGGCATTGCAGCTAGACGCAAATGAAAGTGCAAAAATTGCCGAATATATTAAAGAACGTTTGAGTTTGGAAAACATGGCAAAAGCGTATCTTGATGTATTTAAGGAGATGAAATAGGAGGTCCCAAGATGAGAAAAATTTTGATCATCAATCGACTTGGAATTGGTGATGTTGTTGTCACTACACCATTGGCAAAGCTCATCAAGGACAATAATCAGGCAAAGATAGGGTTTGTTGTGGCGGCAAAATCTGCCGATTTATTAGTAAATCACAGTTATATTGATGATGTGTTTGCCTATAGTAAAAAAGATAAACAAAAAATTATTTCTGAAATCCGACAAAAAGAATACAATGAAGCTATAATTATCGACGAACGGTTTAGCTCGACCTTGCTGGCATGGAAGGCAAACTGCAAGTTATTAAATAAGGGCTTTGAAATATCTTTAGGAGCAAGCCGTTTGTTTCAACGGAAAATGCGTAAAGTAAAGGCAATCGAAGATTTTTCAACCTACATTCAGCTGGTAAATCCTGAAGTAACAAAATATGAAATAAATGCAGTTTTGGGAAATCCGGATAAAAATAGAATCGAATATCTTAAAGAATGGATTGAACAGCAGAAAGAAATTAGTAGCAGGCTGGTATTGATTGTTCCGAAAAGTGCAGCACTCAATAAAAATTGGCCTGTTGCTTATTTCAGTAAAATTAACAGTTTCTTAAATAATAAAGGAATCATTCCTATATATATCGGTTCTAAAGGTGATATAGAATATATAGAACAAATCCAGGGGAAAAAGACAAATGCCGCAGGTCTATTTAGCCTGAGGGAATTACCAACGATTGCAAAACATGCGTCATTTGCGATTTCTGTTTGTACGGGACCGATGCATATCATCAGTACAGCTAAGGTGCCAACAATTGTTCTTTACGGCCCAAGCGATCCCGTACGTTGGGCCCCGCCTAATGCAATTGTTCTGCAAAATAAACTGCCATGTGTTCCTTGTGAACGGCTTGATTGTACACAGAAAAAGGGACAAACATGTATGGAATTAATTACGCCGGAACAAGTGGAGAAAATCATTATAGAACAAGGCTGGATATAGATGGAATGTAGGAGAGAAACTTATGAATATAAAACATGCAGTATTAGAGCAGCAATCCTTTGGTAGAATCAAATATGTAGAAAAAAAACCAATTCATATTGCATTTGGCGTGGATGCTAACTTTATACGCCCAATGGGTGTTGCAATGACATCCATAATTGATAATAATCCCAATCAAAGTCTTATTTTTCATGTATTTGCAAATTCTATCGAAACCGTCGATGTAGAACGTCTAAAGATACTGGCGGATAGAGAAGAAGTTTTCATTCATTTATACTTGATTAATCAAGATGTTTTTAAGTCCCTTCAAACGACTTGGAACTACACAGTAGCTACTTATAATCGATTCATCGTTGCGAAACTCTTATATCCGTCTGTTGAACGAGTCATTTATATGGATGCAGATATGGTATGTACGGGTAATTTAGGTGAACTTGTTAAGATGAATTTTGAAGATAATATTGCAATGGTTGTACATGATCAGGGGAAATTTGTTGCCAGTCATATGAAAACCTTAGATTTGAAACATGATCGCTACTTTAATGCTGGTATGCTTTATATTGACTTAAAAGCATGGAATGAAAATCAAATTTCAGAACAAGCAATAGAGCTACTGCGACAGAGAAAGTTTTTTTTGTTAGATCAGGATGCATTGAATATTCTTCTAGATGGTAGAGCAAAATTCATTGACCGTAGGTGGAATGAAATTTGTAATATGGAGAAAAAGAATAGTAAAGTTTCAGAAGAGGCTGTACTTGTACATTTTGCCTCACGTAACAAACCTTGGCACACTTGGTGCATTCATCCGGAAAAAGAATTATTTATTCGCTACTCAGAGGCTTCTTTATGGAAAGATGTTCCTTTCTTCAGTCAGCCGCGCAGCTATAAGGAAATGAAAATGATGGGGGCGGCTATGCTCCATCAAGGGAACTATAAAGAAGCGTTATCCTGGTACTGGAGATATTGGAAAGTGCGAAAGAAAGAAAAAAATAGTATATAAGGATGAAGGATAATGGAAATTTTTGAAGGCATTATTTTAAAAATAGAACAATTAAATGAACAGACTGGTTTTCAAGAGATGCAAGCCGATTTTCACATTGCTTTTGGCATTGATAAAAACTTTGCCAGAGGTATGGGAATATTAATGCATGCAATTCAATCACATAATGCAGAAGAAAAAATCGTATTTCATGTTTTTACCGATGGAATTGATCAAAGTGATTTAAAAAAACTGAAGGAACTCACCGTATATCAGAACATTATTATCCAAATTTATCATATTGACATTAATGTCTTTAAAAGCTTGCCAACAACCTTGGCATGGTCCTATGCTACCTATTATCGGTTTATTATGGGGAAAGTTTTACATGGTATCGTAGATAAAGTATTATATATCGATGCGGATATTTTATGTATTGGGCCACTGGCTGGACTAAAGAATATAGATATGGGTGATAATATTGTCCTTGCAATTAGTGAAGAAGGACAGTTTAATGTAAATCGGCTTGGCTTACAGCAAGGGAAATATTTTAATGCCGGCGCTTTATATATTGATATTAATAAGTGGAATGATGCC
This sequence comes from Pelosinus sp. UFO1, assembly GCF_000725345.1. Lineage (NCBI taxonomy): Bacteria > Bacillati > Bacillota > Negativicutes > Selenomonadales > Sporomusaceae > Pelosinus > Pelosinus sp. UFO1. The sequence continues at coordinate 4,420,138 of NZ_CP008852.1, read as the reverse complement.
CAAATTGCCGAACAGGCAGTTGGTTTATTGCAGCAGAATCCCGAAAAATATACCTATCTGGATCAAGATGTGTTAAATATTCTTTTAGACGGAAAAACACGTTTTATTGATAAAAAATGGAATTATCTTTATGATATGCGCAAAATGAGCAGTGAATTGCCAGAGGGTATTATATTCATTCACTTTATTGGTGATAAACCTTGGCAACGATGGTCTGAACATCATTTTATGGTAAAATTGTATGATAAATACGCGCAAAAATCACCATGGGCTAATGTTCCATTGGTTGAGCCAAGTCATTATAAAGATAAAAAAAGAATGGCAAGGTCCTATGCTAAGAGAAATATGTATATGAAGGCTTTGTACTGGTACGGTAAGTATGCAATGTCGAAAATAAAAGCGAAATAAAGAGATTAATAGCGAAGTTCGATCTTATTGCAAAGATATGGATCCTATGCTTAATTTATTAAGTTCTAGGTAGAGTGCTGTTAGAGAAGAGGTGAATTTGTGGCTTTAGTAAGTGTAGTTATGCCGATATACAATTCGGAAAATTATGTTTCCCAGGCGATTGAAAGTGTATTAAATCAAACATTAAAAGATTTTGAACTGATTTTAGTGGATGATGGTTCAACAGATAAAAGTCCGGAAATTTGCGACGCTTATGCTGAGAAAGATTCTAGAATTCAGGTCATTCATCAAACAAACGGTGGTATATGTGCAGCTCGCAATTGCGGACTAGAAATGGTGAAAGGTGAATATGTCGCATTTATCGATAATGATGATGTATATTTACCGGATTTATTGGAGGAAAATTATAATCTTGCAAAAAAGTATAATGCCGATATTTTAAAATATGGTAATAAATATATAAAACATAGGGAATTTTCACCAGCCTGTATTTGTTCTTCAGAAAAACTCGATGAAAAAAAAATAATGATTATACAAAACGAGGACATTAGAGAGAACTACAGACAGCTTAATGATGATGACTTACTTGTATACGTTTGGGATGGTCTTTTTAAGACATCCTTAATCAAAGAACATCGAATTAAATTTGATACTGCATTTAAACATGGCCACGAAGATCGCGTATTTTGTATGCAATTGTATCAATATATTGATTGTATAATCATAAATCCCAAAGTTTATTATTTGCATATCGTATATAAAGCATCTACATCAAGAGTTTTTTCGGCAGATAGGATTGGTGATACGGAAAGACTGCTTAATTATGAGCGACAATTGTTTGATGCGTTGCATTTGGAGGATTTATATCCTGATTATTGGCAGGAAAGAGTAATGACCTATGTTATTTTAACTTGCAGTATTGTTAGAAGCCCTGAAGCGCAATTATCCTTTGACGGGGTTTTATCTGTAATTCGGAGTTTAAGGGAAAAATATTATGCCAAAGCATTTGTGGGTCCACTAGGAAATGTGAAATATAAAAAAAGAATGAAAAATAAAATGTATGGATGGTTATTTGAAGATAATCATTTAAAAATATTGACCAAGCTTTTATTATTGGATAGAAAAGTAAAATATGTTTTGAATTTATTAAAAATTTAAGGTGGTGTCTTAATGCGTTTGTCTATTGCACTTTGTACCTATAATGGAGAGCGATATTTACAAGAGCAGTTAGATAGTATATTGAATCAGACATTGTTGCCTGAGGAGGTAATTATTTGTGATGACCAGTCCTCTGACAATACATGGAATATTTTAGAAAAATTTAAAAAGCAAGCCAAATTTAAAGTTAATTTGATAAGAAATGATACAAATTTGGGTTCAACACAAAATTTTGCAAAAGCTATTAGTCTCTGTTCTGGCGATATCATATTTTTAGCAGATCAAGATGATGTTTGGTTACCGTCTAAATTACAAGTAATTAAAGAGGTTTTCGAAAAAGATCAGGGTGTTGGCATGGTTTTTAGTGACGCAATTGTTACAGATGAACATCTTCGACCGTATCCTCTATCACTGTGGCAATGTATGAAATTTGATGAAAATATGCAAAAGATCGTTCATCAAGGGAGACTTTCAAGCAAACTGATAAAAAGGGGTTATGTGACTGGATGTACAATGGCATTCCAAAAAAAATGGAGATTTTTATTGGAGCCTTTCCCTGAAATATGGATACATGATGAATGGATTACATTTGTGACTGATTTGGTTAGTCGCGTGGAGTTTGTTCCACAGAAACTCATCAAGTATAGGAAACACGATAATCAGCAAATAGGGGTAAAAATTAAGAGCAGAAGTTCTTTTACAAACTGGCGTCTTTCTGTTTTTCCAGAAGGAAATCGTCGACGTTGCAAACGGTATATTGAACGAATGGAATTGGTGTTAGAACGAATTACTGCTTTTCGACAATATTTTAGGGATACCCAAATATGCGATGAATTAGTGGAACGATTTGAGCATTGGAAAGTAAGGTATACTCTTCCTGATAAACCGTGGGAAAGATGGAGAATAATTAACAAAGAAATTAAGCTAGGACGTTATCGTAAGTATTCAGGCTCTAACAGGGTCGCGTTTAAAGATTTAGTGGAGAAATAAAGAGACTATATTATTATTGTAAAGTGAAAGTCTGTGGCAATAAAAGATTGTTGTATTATTGAATTACCGAAAATGATATGGAGAGAATTAGTCAACTTTTTTATAAATCAATTAATTGATTTATAAATTACAGGGAGGATAGTTATGAAAGTAGTAATTTTAGCTGGTGGCTTTGGTACACGTATTAGTGAAGAATCTCATTTGAAACCAAAGCCTATGATTGAGATCGGAGGACGTCCTATCCTTTGGCACATAATGAAAACATATTCTCATTATGGATTTAATGATTTTATAGTTTGCTTAGGGTATAAGGGATATTGCATTAAAGAATATTTTGCGCATTATTTTCTACATGAAGCAGATGTTACGTTTGATTTTAGGATGTCAAATCAGCAATACGTTCATAATCATTATGCCGAGCCTTGGAAAGTAACGCTAGTGAATACGGGACTCAATACGCTAACAGGTGGGCGGGTAAAAAGAGTTCAGAAATATATTGGTAGTGAACCTTTTATGCTTACGTACGGCGATGGTGTGAGCAATGTAGATATTGGTCAACTATCGGAATTCCATAAGTCACATGGGAAGCTTGCAACTGTTACTTCTGTTCAGCCGTCGGGTCGCTTTGGTGCCCTTGACTTATCTGAAGATAACATTGTACAAGGCTTTCAAGAGAAACCACAAGGCGATGGCGGTTGGATCAATGGTGGTTTTTTTGTGCTACAGCCTGAAGTTTTTGATTATATTGAAGATGATAGTACTATTTTCGAACGTGCGCCTATGGAAAATTTGGCAAAGAAGAATCAACTTGTTGCTTATAAGCATAGTGGATTTTGGCAACCTATGGATACCTTGCGGGATAAAGATCACTTAGAAGATTTATGGCAGAAAAACAAAGCGCCATGGAAAATATGGTGATAGGTGTTTATGATGATAAATAAAGAATTTTGGAATGGGAAAAAAGTATTTATTACTGGGCATACGGGTTTTAAAGGCTCTTGGCTATCGCTGTGGCTTAGTTCCCTGGGAGCAATCGTTACAGGTTATGCTCTTATGCCACCAACACGGCCTAGTTTGTTTGAACTATGTAATATTGATCAATTAATCACTTCGGTGATTGGGGATGTACGTGATAGTGAAAAACTACTGCAAGTTATGCAGGAAACACAACCTGAGGTAGTTATTCATATGGCAGCCCAGCCATTAGTGCGTGATTCCTATAAAAATCCAGTCGATACCTATGCTATTAATGTAATGGGGACAGTTAATGTATTAGAAGCGGTACGTCATTGCCCTAGTGTCAAGGGCGTTGTAAATGTGACGACGGACAAATGCTATGAAAATAAAGAATGGATTTGGGGTTACCGAGAAAATGAACCAATGGGCGGTTATGACCCTTATTCAAATAGTAAAGCCTGTTCAGAGCTTGTTACGTCATCCTACCGAAATTCTTTCTTCAATCCCAGTGATTATGCGAAACATGGTGTAGCGGTAGCTACGGCTAGAGCTGGTAATGTAATTGGTGGTGGGGACTGGGCGGCAGATCGTCTGATACCTGATTGCATCAATGCTCTGTTAAATAATAAAAAAGTCATGATTCGTAATCCAAATTCTATTAGACCTTGGCAACATGTTTTAGAGCCACTTAGCGGGTATTTACTGCTAGCGCAAGGACTCTATGAAAAGGGGGTATGCTTTGCTGAAGGTTGGAATTTTGGCCCAGATGACAATGATGCCAAACCAGTAGATTGGATTGTAAAAAAAATATGCGAGCAGTGGGGGCAGAATGCTACTTATGAAGTAGATGGTGGTGTACATCCTCATGAAGCACATTATTTAAAACTAGATTGTTCAAAGGCGAAAATGAGGCTGAATTGGCAACCCAAGTGGAACTTAGAGTATACATTAGAGAGCATTATCTACTGGGTACAAGCTTATAATAAAAAAGCTGATATGCGTAGTATCTGTTTACAACAAATAGATGATTATATGAATCATAATAATGAGGTAGTGAAATGGATAATAACTTAGAAATAGAAAAAAAGTTAAAACAACAGGCGATCGAAGCTGCGGTAAAATATTATGAAGTGAGACATAAAAAAGAACAAAAATTTACGCCAGGTGATAGAATTTCTTATGGTGGTCGAGTTTTTGACGAAAAAGAAATTATTAATTTAATAGATTCTTCTTTAGATTTTTGGCTTACTACCGGGAAGTATGCAGAAAAATTTGAAAAAGACTTTGCGGAATTCTTAGGTGTGAAACATTGTTCCTTGACCAATTCAGGTTCGTCAGCCAACCTTCTAGCGTTTATGGCACTGACCTCTCATAAACTTGGTGATCGCAGAATCAGAAAAGGTGATGAAGTCATCACCGTAGCTGCTGCATTCCCGACTACGGTTGCACCGATTATTCAATATGGAGCCATTCCAGTATTTGTTGATGTGACATTACCAACATACAACATTGATGTTACTAAACTGGAAACCGCATTATCCGAAAAAACCAAGGCTGTCATGATTGCTCACACCTTGGGTAATCCCTTTGATTTACAGTTTGTAAGAGATTTTTGTGATAAATATGATTTATGGCTCATTGAAGATAATTGTGATGCGTTAGGTACTAAATATATGTATAATGGCGAATGGAAAAACTCTGGTACAATTGGGCATATAGGTACATCTAGTTTTTATCCCCCGCATCATATGACCATGGGGGAAGGTGGAGCTGTATATACAAATGATACGCAACTTAAGCGGCTCGTAGAATCATTCCGTGATTGGGGACGTGATTGCTGGTGTCCATCTGGCAAAGATGATACCTGTAAAAATCGTTTTACCCAACAATTTGGTGAATTACCACAAGGTTATGACCATAAATATGTGTATTCTCATTTAGGATATAATCTAAAAGTGACAGATATGCAAGCTGCCATAGGTTGCGCACAAATGGAAAAAATGCCTGCGTTCATCGAAGCACGCCGTAAGAATTGGCAGATGATTCGTGATGGTTTAGCTGATTTACAAGATATATTATTATTGCCAGAACCTACAAAAAACTCACAACCAAGCTGGTTTGGATTTTTGATAACAGTAAAAGAAGATGCTGCCTTTACTCGTGATGAAATAGTAGGTTATTTAGAGAAAAATGGTGTGCAAACTAGAATGCTATTTGCTGGAAATTTACTTAAACATCCTTGCTTTGATGAGATGAGGAAAATTGGTGAAGGTTATCGGGTGGCTGGTGAACTTACAAATACCGATATTATCATGAATCAGACTTTTTGGATTGGGGTTTATCCAGGGATGAATGATGATATGGTTGAATACATGATAAATACTATTAAAAATGCTATTAAAAATGTTTAATGAGAGCATTACTACTTTAATTAAGCAATTTGTTAATTTTGGGATTGTTGGCGTATCGAATACTGCTATTTATCTTGCGGTATATTATGTATTGCTATTTTATAATGTAAATTATATTATAGCGTATAGTGTGAGTTTTGTAGTTAGCGTTCTAAATGCATATTATTGGAATAATAAATATGTTTTTAAAAAGAATGCAAAAGGGCATATAAAGCCATTAATTAAAACATTTTGCGCTTATGGTAGCACATTTATTTTAAGTATAGGATTGTTGATTTTAATGGTAGATTATATGAATATTTCAAAAAAAATTGTACCAATAATTAATTTAGTAATAACTATACCATTAAATTTTCTGCTTAATAAATTGTGGGCGTTTAAGTAAAAATTTAAGGAGTACATGCATGAAATTAAGCGATTATATTGTGTCATTTCTAGTAGAAAAGAAGATAACAGATGTATTTGGTTATCCTGGTGGAATGGTAACGCATTTAATGGATTCTTTCGATAAATATAATGATGAAATTTCCGCTCATGTTGCTTATCATGAACAAGGCGCTGCTTTTTGCGCTTGTGGTTATGCTCAAATATCAAATTTACCTGGAGTTGCATATGCTACCAGCGGTCCAGGAGCAACAAATTTAATTACTGGAATTGCCAATGCATATTTTGATTCTATTCCTTGCATTTTTATTACGGGACAAGTTAATACTTATGAATCAAAAGGATGTTTGGAAGTTCGGCAAAAAGGGTTTCAGGAAATGGATGTTGTTAGTGTAGTAAAGAGCATAACCAAATATGCGGTAAAAGTTACACGGGCAGATGATATACGGTATGAATTAGAAAAAGCTTTTTTTATTAGCATGAGTAATAGACCCGGACCAGTACTAATAGACATTCCTATGAATATCCAAAGAGCAGAAATTCATCCTGAAGCATTAGTTGGATATAGTCATAGTGATAATTGTATTTGCGCTTTGGGTTCGATTAAAGATGTAATTTTTAATGCCTTGGTACAAGCAAAAAGACCGATTATTATTGCGGGTGCGGGTATTAGTAGCTCAGGTTCTAAAAAGGAGTTTCAAGAGTTAATTAATCAGTTACATATACCTGTGGTTACTAGCATGATTGGTATTGATTGTTTGCCTTATGAATCATCCTATAATTTTGGCTTTATAGGTGCATATGGGCATCGTTATGCTAATTTTACTATTGCTAAAAGCGATTTAATTATATCAATTGGTTCTAGACTTGATTGTAGGCAAACAGGTTCTAATAGAAATATTTTTGCCGAAGGTGCTAAAATAATTCGTATTGATATTGATGCAGGTGAAACTACTAATGGAATAAAGGAAGACGATATAGTATTACTATGTGATATAAAAGAACTTATTCCAGCGATTTTAGAAGATTCCCGTTTTCAATTTGCTAGTAGATACGAACATTGGCTAAATCAGTGTAGAGAATTAAAAGACAAACTAATATGTATTGATAATGAGCCAGCAAACGCAATTGTACGTGAAATAAGTAAGTATGTTCCTGATGATGTTGTTATAACTACTGATGTAGGGCAAAATCAGGTATGGGTAGCTCAAGATTTCGAAGTGAAAGAGAATCAACGTGTTTTGTTTTCAGGCGGGCACGGTGCTATGGGATATTCGCTTCCCGCAGCGATTGGTGCATATTATGCAAGTGGTAGACCTGTTATTTGCTTTAATGGTGATGGTGGTCTACAAATGAATATTCAAGAATTACAATTTATAGCAAGAGAAAGTATTCCTATAAAAATTGTATTAATGAATAATCATTCACTTGGTATGATAAGGCACTTTCAAGAAATGTACTTTGATTCTAATTCAGTGCAGACTATCGCTGATAAAGGATATACAGTTCCTGATTTTAATAAGGTTGCTGAAGCATATGGTATCGATACCTATACGATTCATAATATGAATGAAATACGGCAGTTAGAAGAAAACTTCAAAAGTGCTTCACCAGCATTCATTCATATTATTTGTAGTGATAAAACCTATGTATATCCTAAGCTTGCTATGAATAAACCAATTCACGATCAAGAACCATTGATGGACAGAGTCTTATTTAATAAGCTGATAAGTGCTGAATGAGGTGAGTATGAAAAATGTCATTATCACTGGAGCCACTAGTTTTTTAGGGATTTATTTAACTAATGAGTTGCTTTGTCGTGGTTGTAAAGTTACTGCTGTAGTTAGAAAGGATTCTAATAATTTAGATAAATTACCTAAACATGGTAATTTATCTATTGTATTATCTAATCTATTCGATAGAGATTATATAAAAAAGATAGTTAACAATAAAAAATTTGATATATTTTATCATTTAGCGTGGGGGGGAACTCGTGCCCCACAGCGTGATGATAGGTTATTACAGGATAGTAATTATGAGGCTACTATAAATGCCTTAAAATTAGCAATTGAACTAGGTTGCAGCACCTTTATAGGCACAGGATCACAAGCTGAATATGGAATATGTATGGGGAAAATTTCTGAGAATTATCCTATGCATCCCGTTACTGAATATGGTAAGGCTAAGTTAAGGGCATGCCAGGATTCTATGAAGCTAGCGATACAAAATGATCTAAATTTTATTTGGACCCGTATTTTTAGCCTTTATGGTGACAATGACTATTCTGGAACATTAATAATGTCTAGTTTAAAAAAAATGTTAAACAATGAGCCAATACTACTAACAGAGTGTATACAAAATTGGGATTTCCTTCACGTAAAAGATGCAGTCAGTGCATTGATAATGCTTGGGGAAAAGAAATGTGATTTAGGTATATATAATCTTGCTAGTGGCTCATCTAGACCGCTGAAAGAATTTGTCTTGCAAATGAAGAAAATAACTAATAGTACAAGTGAGTTAAATTTTGGAGCGGTTTCTTATGGAAGGGAAGGAATTATTAGTTTTGAACCTGTGGTAGATAAATTAAAAAGAACTATTCCATGGCAGCCTATAATCCAATTAGATGATGGTATTCAAGAAATTTTAAAAAACATGAAACAAAGGGAAAAAAATGAAAACTATTAGTATATTAATTCCTACATACAATGAACAGGATAATGTTGTACCTTTAAGTGAAGCGATTATAGAACAATTCAATAAAATGTTGCCGGCCTATAAATATGAAATTATTTTTATTGATAATTGTTCCCATGACAATACTAGGGCACTTATTAGAAATTTATGCAACCAAAATAGCAATATTAAAGCCATTTTTAATGCTAAAAACTTTGGACAATTTAATTCTCCGTTCTATGGACTTTGTCAAACGAATGGTGATTGTACTATTTTAATTTGTGCAGATTTTCAAGATCCAGTGGAAATGATTCCGAAATTTGTTCATGAATGGGAGAAGGGGTACAAAATCGTTTGTGGTATCAAGACAGCAAGTAAAGAAAATGGACTTATGTATTTTCTGCGCTCTTGTTACTATAAGACGATTAAAAAGATGTCTGATATAGAACAGATAGAACACTTTACTGGGTTTGGACTGTATGATAATAGTTTTATTCAAGTTCTCAGGGAGCTAAATGATCCAACCCCTTTTCTTCGGGGAATTATAGCAGAATTTGGTGCTAAACGTAAGGATATTCCCTATGAGCAGGCCAAAAGGCGAGCTGGGAAGACAAGCAATAATTGGTATAAACTCTATGATGCTGCTATGCTCAGTTTTACTTCCTATACTAAAATAGGTTTACGAATTGCAACTATTATTGGTTTTATATTTGCATTAATCAACATGCTAATAGCCATTATGTATTTAATTATGAAGCTTATCTATTGGGATACATTTTCTTTGGGAACAGCACCAATCCTTATAGGCATATTTTTCATTGGTTCAGTTCAATTATTTTTTATTGGTTTACTTAGTGAGTATATATTAACAATGAATGTACGGATCATGAAACGCCCATTAGTAGTTGAAGAAGATAGGATAAATTTTACGGATGATAAACATGATAGTAAGTTGAACTAAATGATATTCTGCTATACCAAGAAAAACGAAGGAAATGAGAGTTGCTAGGGAGGGGAGAAGATAATTAAGATGTTACAAAAAGATATGAAAAATATCTGTATTATTATTATCATTTATACAATTACTCATGGACTAATGCTTTTTAACCATGGGTTATATTGGGATGATTGGCCTTGGTATAAGATGGATACGCAATTGAGATTTGATGCAATTTCTCAATTAGGGGCCCCATGGTTAGCGTACTTCCAAAGTTACCTTTTTTCTTTTGATAATATGTTAATCGTTCGATATATTGTATTTTTCTCGTTTTTATTGGCGGCATTATTTTTATATATAATCTTAAAGACAATTAAAGAAATCGATCCACAGCAAAGACTACTCATAGTTATATTTTTTGCCATTTTTCCGTGCAATAGTTTAAGAATCGCAATGTGCGTATCGCAATATGCTGTTGCCTATTGCTTGTTTTTTTGTGGCTTGTGGATTTTATCAAGATATTTAAAAACCAGAAAATTGTCTTTGAGAATATTGTCTTTACTTCTATTTTTTATTAGCTTTACGACGAATTCTTTTTTAGTATTTTACGCATTAGCAATTCTATATATTATATATATTGAAAAGCCTGATATTATTAATTATAAAATATGCTTAAAACTAAGTTATAAATATCTAGATTTCTTACTTAATCCTTTAGTATTTTATATTATAAAGATTTATGTTTTCCCTGCTCATGGTCTTTATGCAGGATATAATAGTATAATAATTAGTCGTGTTTTAACATCACCTATAAAAGCTATAAATGTATTTTATCATTCTGTTATTAGAATTATTGATAAAGCAATTAATATATATATTTCATCGCCTACAACAATTATTCTGCTAACGTTATCAATCCTTTTAGTATATGGTATTCTTAGTAAGAGAAGTAACTCAAAATACATTTTATGTAAAAAACCATTAGTATTTGGCTTTTTTTGTTTTTATCTAGCTGCGTTCCCATACTTAGCAGTAGGAAATCCCATTGATTGGAATTTCTTAGATAGTAGAAATCAATTATTGCTGCCTTTAGGAATTAGTATAATAATTGTATATGGGGTACAGTGGCTAACTAATCATAATCCTTTGATTAATTACAAATCTAAGATCAAAAGTATAATATATTCTGTTCTCATTATTCTGTGCATTTCGATAAATATCGCCACTTATATTTCTTTTCAAAAAGATTGGTATAAACAGGTTTCATTAATTGATAATATAAAAAATAATAATATTATTATAAATAATACTACATTTCTATTTAAAGATAATTTAGTTCAATTAAATGCATTTAGCAGAGAATATTGGTTATACGAATATACAGGTTTTTTCAAAGAAGCATTTGGTGATGAAAAGCGTTTTGGAAGTAACTTCGAGGCGTATTATGCAGGTGATGTGGTAGCTAGAGGGGAACATCGGCATCGCCCTCTATATCTATTAGGTGACTATCAGACTGAACCCCCTCAATACTTAATTAATATAGAGGAAGGTAACTTTAAACTATCAACTAGAAATATGTTTCAACTTATGTACTATGAGATGTTAGATTCACCGAAATATTATAATACTATTAAAGATATTCTTGTATTACGTGTTCAAAAGTTATAAATAGTTTGATTTTTAGAGCGATTAATTGATACTGAAAAACTGTTGAAATTAGCGAATTGTTTTAAAATAATGGCTATAGGGAGTATTTGTTACACAAAGCAAATAATTGAAAAATCTGGTTGGTAGGGCAACCAATACGTTCTACATAGAAACACTGTTATGAGTATATTATTGAATAATAAAATAGGTTAGGAGTATTGTGAAAATAATGATTGCTGAAACAGCCCGTATATATTCGGATAAATTAGGAGAAAATCTTGAAATTCGAGACTATGCTATTGTTTATCAAAATGTTGAATTAGGTAATAACGTGCTTGTTGGTGAACACTCGGTAGTGGGCCGTATTCCCACTGCAACAGCTACTATGGTCAAACAACTTCCGAATATTGCTCCAACAGTAATTGAGAAAGAGACTACACTATGTGCAAACGTCATTGTGTATACGAATGTCAGTATTGGCAAGGATTGTTTGATTGGTGATAATTCATCCATTTTTACCGATGTTCAAATAGGAGATAAAGTTTTGATTAGTCGCAATGTTACTGTTAATTCAGAAACTACTATTGGCAATCATACTCGTATCATGGATAATTCACATATCACTGGTAGAACTAAAATTGGTTCCCATGTATTTATAAGTGCTGGCGTACTTACGGCAAATGATAGCTTTTTTGGTAAATTTGGTTTTAGTGAAGAATATCGTGGGCCAACCATTGAAGATTACGTGTCAATTGGTGTAGGGGCGATTATTTTGCCTGATGTAACAATAGGGAAAGGCAGTATTGTGGCTGCGGGCAGTGTTGTAAATATGGATATACCACCAGGTGTTATGTGTGCAGGAAACCCTGCGAAAATTATGCGTAAAGTTCCTAAGTATTTAGCCCGTGGATAACTAGAAACATCGCTATAGATTTTAAAATGGAGGTTTGTAAATATGGATAAATTTTTAGAAGTCTTGGCTGAGGTATTGGATACAGAGGCTCAATTTACTATGGATACTGTATTAAAAACTATTGAAGAATGGGATTCATTAAGCGTTGTGAGTTTTGCTGCTATGGCAGATATTGAATATGGGAAAAAATTAGTTGCGTCAGATATCAAAAAAGCACAAACAGTAAAAGATCTATATAATCTAGTAGCTGTTGAATAGGAGAATAATGGTGGAAGTTACGTTTAATTTTACTGGTAAACGATTCGTAGTTACTGGGGCGTCTTCTGGCATGGGAAGGCAGATTGCGAAAGAGCTAGCGTTAGCAGGAGCAGATGTCCTTGCTATTGCTAGGCGCTTACCTGAACTTGAACAGCTACAAGCTGAATTCCCAAAGCATATTACTATAGCTAGTGCGGATGTTACTGACTATAGTGCTATCGAGCAAGTTGTTAGTACTTTTGTACAAGAAAAAGGTAAACTAAATGGTAGTGTCCATGCTGCTGGTATTTTAACATTTACGCCCTTACGGGCATTTGATGAGGTACAGGCTAAAAAGGTGATGGATATCAGCTTTTGGGCAGGAATAAACTTATTGAAATTAATAACGAAAAAGAAATACTCTATGGACTCAACCTCGCATGTACAGTTTTCTTCTGTGAGCGCATCTAGAGGTCAAAAGGGCTTAAGTGCATATAGTGCAACTAAAGCTGCTATTCATGCTGGCGTACGTTCAGTTGCGAAGGAACTCGCTGATCGTGGACATAGGCTTAATGTGGTTAGTCCAGGATGGGTAAATACGGATATGACTAAGGATACGTTAACAAATGATACAATAGTGAATGAACATTTATTGGGAATTGGCACCCCTGAAGACGTATCTGGTATGGTATTATTTTTATTGAGTAATCGTGCACGATGGATTACTGGCGCTGATTTTGTAGTGGATGGCGGATATTTAGCCTGAAATCTTTAAGAGGTATGGTGTGAAGTAATGAGTTTAAAAGCGTATATAAAAGCAATTGCCAGTTATTTACCTGAGAAAATAGAACAAAATGATAAATCAAAACGACTTACGAAAAAGACGGGTATTTACGAGCGACATATTGTAGGCGAGAATGAGTGTGCATCAGACTTAGCGTTTAACGCTGCCGAGAAGTTATTTGCACAATATAATATTTCACGTGATAGCATCGATTTTATTATTTTATGTACTCAGTCACCGGATTATTTGTTACCTACTACTGCATGCATTTTGCAAGAACGGTTAGGGTTGTCGAAAAAATGTGGAGCCTTTGATTTTAATTTAGGCTGTTCTGGATACATTTATGGCTTGTCAATAGTTAAGGGATTAATAGAAACAGGACAGGCTAGGCAAGTATTATTGCTAACAGCTGAAACTTACAGTAAACACATTCATTCAGAAGATGAGACTGTCAAACCATTGTTTGGCGACGGTGCATCTGCTACATTAATTAATGCTGAACAGACAGAAAAAGATGGAATTCACTCTTTTGTATTTGGCACAGATGGCAGCGGGGCTGAAAATTTAATCGTACCAGCAGGTGGTATGCGAAATCCGTCAATTGTTACTGAACAAGTTGAGCAAGTCGATGATAGCGGAAATAAACGTACAAACTATAATTTATATATGAATGGCAGCGAAGTAAGTAAATTTGCTTTAGAAGTAGTGCCAAGTACTGTGGATGCAATACTCAAGCAAGGTGGATTAGAAAAAGATGAGGTTGATTATTATGTATTTCACCAAGCAAATAAATTTATGCTAGATTTTTTGCAACAAAAATGTGAACTACAAGGATTGCCTTTTTGGAATTGTCCTGAAAATTGTGGTAATACTGTATCTTGCTCCATTCCATTGGCGATTGTACAATTGTTAGAACGAGGCGAATTTCAAAAACTAGATTGTGTTATGACGGTAGGTTTTGGTGTAGGGCTATCGTGGGCAGGATGTTTAGTTGATTTATCTAAAACTATGTGATTGTTGAGGTGCTACTATGGGAATAAAAGATTGTCGTATTATTGAATTACCGAAAATTTCCGATCCGCGTGGTAATCTCAGCTTTATTGAGGGCAATAGGCATATTCCCTTTGATATAAAACGGGTATATTATCTTTATGATGTTCCTGGCGGGGAAACTAGAGGTGGACATGCACATAAAGATTTGCAACAATTAATTATTGCTATGTCAGGTAGTTTTGATGTGTTGTTAGATGATGGACGAGAGAAAAAGACAATTACCCTGAATCGTAGTTATCAGGGATTATACTTACCAAAAATGATATGGAGAGAATTAGTCAACTTTTCTTCAGGGGCGGTATGTATGGTACTGGCGTCTGAGTATTATACTGAAGATGATTATTATCGAATCTATGATGACTTCTTATTGGCAGTTAGGAGGAACAAATAAATGAATGTACCATTTCTTGATCTAAAAGCACCTTATTTGGAACTGAAAACAGAGTTAGATAAAGCATACCAAAGAGTAATGACATCAGGCTGGTATATTATGGGGAATGAGCTTGAAGCTTTCGAGCAAGAATTTGCCGACTATTGTGGGGTTAAAAACTGCATTGGTGTTGGTAATGGCTTGGATGCGTTACACTTAGCTTTAAAGGCATGGGGAATTGGTGCTGGAGACGAAGTCATTGTACCTGCTAATACTTATATTGCCACATGGCTTGCAGTTACGTATACAGGGGCAAGACCTGTGCCAGTAGAGCCTAATGAGCATACCTACAATATTGATCCTCACAAAATAGAAGCAGCGATAAACAAGAATACAAAAGCAATTATTGCGGTTCATTTATATGGACAAGCTGCGGATATGCAGACAATTAATATGATTGCGAAAAAGTATGGTCTAAAAGTTTTAGAAGATGCAGCTCAGGCCCATGGTGCTAGATGCCATGGAAAACAAGTTGGTGGCTTAGGTGATGCTGCAGGATTTAGTTTTTATCCAGGGAAAAATCTTGGGGCATTAGGAGATGGTGGAGCAGTTACCACAAATGACGACGATCTGGCAGATAAAGTGAGAATCCTACGTAATTATGGGTCAAAAGTAAAATATCAAAATGAAGAAATTGGATTTAATTCACGCCTTGACGAGTTGCAGGCGGCGCTGCTGAGAGTGAAATTGAGACATATTAATGAATGGAATGGTCGTAGGGTACAGATAGCAAAAAAATATTTGGCTGAGTTAGCTAATACGGAATTAATTTTACCTACGGTTCCTGATTGGGCAGAACCAGTATGGCATCTGTTTGTTATCCGAAGTAAGCAACGTGATTATTTACAGAGAGAACTCGCTGATAAAGGTATCAATACTTTAATTCATTATCCGATTCCTCCGCATCTTTCTGGAGCCTATAAAGAATACAATTGGCAGGTAGGGGATTTCCCTATTAGTGAAGTCTTAGCTCATGAAGTTTTGAGCCTCCCTATGGGACCACACCTGACAAATGAGCAGGTCATGTATGCAATTGAAAAGCTCAAATGTTTTTAAGGAAGCTAGGGGAGAGAGGCGTTTTATTTGTGTAAATTACCACTTGTTAGTGTACTTGTTCCTGCATATAACCACGAAAGATATATTGAGGAATGCTTAAACAGCATTATACATGATGACTACCCTAATAAAGAAATAATCATTTTCGATGATGGGTCTTCCGATAATTCAATTAGCATTGTTAATGCTTGGATAAATAAGAATGAAGCTAATTTTCCAGGACGGATATTTTTTAAAACTTGTCAGAATAAAGGGGTAACGAAAACGCTAAATGAGATGATTAAAGAGGCATGTGGAGAGTTTATTACTCTCGTTGCTAGTGATGATTATTTACTTCCAGACGGAATTAGTAAGAGAGTTGATTACTTACTAAAGCATACAGATCTATTAGCTGTTTTCGCAGATTGCCTGGTTGTTGATCAACAAGGAAACGTACTTTCACAAAGTGGAGTAAGTGAATACCATAAAGGGAGAAAGAAGTACCTAAAAGATCAATATCTCCTAAAATATGAATTGATTTTTCGGTGGTGTGTTCCTGGTCCTGTATTTTTGGCCCGTAGAAAAGTATATGAAGAAGTTGGATATTATGACGAAAGATTAATCGTTGAGGATTGGGACTTTTATTTGCGATTGTCAAAAAGTAATTTGCTCGGTTTTCTGGACGCTACGGTGGCATGTTATCGAATACATAGTACAAACACGAGTATAGGCACGAGTAACAAATCAGAAAAATACAAAAATTCCATGCTAATAACGATGAAGAAAAACATGGAAGGTCTTAATGCAGTACAATATATGAGACTATGGGCAGAAATGACAATGACGCTACATTCAGCAACAAGATATCATTTAACTTATCGTATTGCCAAATTAGCTGATTGGATAGCAAAGAACTCATATAAACTCATATGTAAAGTTCGCTTTATAAATTGTTGGATAAGAGGTACTTGAGTGAGAGATTTTTCATAGAAAGAGCAGATAGTCATGGGGTACCTGCGAGGCAGTGAAACAAGTTGAATTTTGATCCCCGTGGAATTCACGGTTTTCTATAAAATATACTTGGATAGGATGAGTGATGATGAAGATCCTTATAGTAGGCGCAAATGGTCAACTTGGCAGAGAATGCAAGCGTCAATTTCAAGAAAAATATGAACTGTTTTTATATGATTCAGATTCATTAAATATTACTAACATTGATGCTGTTAGTTGTGCAATTGCCAAAGTAAAACCAGACGTTGTAATCAATGCGGCAGCTTATACCAATGTAGAAAAAGCAGAAGAAGATATTGATAATGCATTCAAAGTAAATGCAACGGGTGCTGAAAATCTAGCGCTAATCTGCAAAAAGTATGATAGTAAATTTATACATATTAGCACAGATTATGTCTTTGACGGAACGAAAGATAGACCTTATGAAGAATTTGATACCCACAATCCACTGTCAGTTTATGGCAGAAGCAAATCATGTGGTGAAAAATTAATTGAACAAGTTGGCGGCAAATATTTTATATTGCGTACATCATGGTTATATGGCGATGGAAATAATTTTGTGCGTACTATGCTGCGATTATCTAAGGAGAAAAGTGAAATAGCGGTGGTGGGAGATCAATACGGTACACCCACTTATACCAAAGATTTATGCTCGGTTATTGAGAAACTAATGTATACTGAGTTCTATGGTATCTACCATGCTTCTAATGAGGGGAGTTGTAGTTGGTGTGAGTTTGCCAAAGAAATTATGAGAGTTGCAAGCCGTAAGACTACAATTAAATCCTTAACTACAGCAGAATATCCAGTGAAGGCTAAACGTCCGATGTATTCTGTAATGGAAAATCGGCTTCTAAAACTTCGAGGCATAAATCGAATGAGGCCTTGGCAGGACGCTTTGGAGGATTACTTGGAAAGTAGTTGTGAGTAACTTTAATAAAAAAATAAAATGCCCAAGGGAGAGAAGATGGGATGAATACGATACTCGTTACAGGTGGCGCCGGCTTTATCGGCAGTAACTTTGTACATATGGCAATAGCCCAAGGAAAAAAGGTTATTAATTTGGATAGTCTTACTTACGCTGGGAATTTAGAATCTTTGCAAACCATTGTAGATAATCCTAACTATACCTTCATTCAAGGAGATATTGGTGATAGTTTATTGTTAGATAAGGTATTATTAGAACATCACCCGGATGCGATTATTAACTTTGCAGCAGAATCACATGTCGATCGTTCGATTGAAGGCCCTGCTGCGTTTATTCAAACGAATATTGTCGGAACCTTCACTTTGTTAGAAGCAGTAAAGAAGTATTGGCTGAGCATGACCGACGTAGACAAAGCAAAGTTTCGTTTTCTTCATATATCAACAGATGAAGTATTCGGTTCGTTAGGTGCTGAAGGATATTTTACGGAAGAAACATCCTATGCCCCCAATTCACCATATTCTGCTTCAAAAGCATCTTCTGATCATCTGGTGA
Organism: Pelosinus sp. UFO1; assembly: GCF_000725345.1. Lineage (NCBI taxonomy): Bacteria > Bacillati > Bacillota > Negativicutes > Selenomonadales > Sporomusaceae > Pelosinus > Pelosinus sp. UFO1. Next base: position 4,401,633 of record NZ_CP008852.1, on the reverse strand, counting down.
GAGCCTATCATCATACCTATGGCCTTCCTACGTTAACAACCAATTGTTCCAATAATTACGGTCCGTATCAGTTCCCAGAAAAATTAATTCCTTTAATGATTTTAAATGCATTAGCTGGTAAACTATTGCCTATCTATGGAGATGGGATGAATGTACGGGATTGGCTATATGTAGAAGATCATTGCAGTGCTATTTTAACTGTATTGGAAAAAGGTAGGATTGGTGAGACCTATAATATCGGTGGGCATAATGAAAAGTCTAATTTAGAGATTGTACATAAGATTTGCGATTTATTAGATAAGGAGAAACCAAAAGATAATGGTAAGTCTTATCGTGACCAAATTACTTTTGTCACAGACCGCCCAGGGCATGACCGTCGTTATGCAATTGATGCAACTAAGATTAAAAATGAACTTGGTTGGGTGCCAGCAGAAACCTTTGAAAGTGGCATAGAGAAGACAATAAAATGGTATTTGAGTAATTCCGCGTGGTGTCTTCATGTATGTGATGGTAGTTATCGTGGGGAAAGATTAGGTCTTATTTCCGAGGAGAAACAATAATGGGGATTACAAAGGGAATTATCTTAGCTGGTGGTTCTGGTACCAGACTATATCCGCTGACGAAAGTAGTAAGCAAGCAGTTAATGCCCATTTATGATAAGCCTATGATTTATTATCCATTGTGTACCTTACTATTAGCTGGAATCAAAGAAATTCTAATTATAACGACCCCCCAGGATCAACCGTTTTTTCAAGCAATGCTCAGAGATGGTAGTCAATGGGGAATTAACTTAAGTTATGCAGTTCAACCTAGTCCTGATGGATTAGCACAGGCCTTTATTATTGGACGGCATTTTATTGGTAATGATGGTTGTGCATTGGTACTAGGTGACAATATCTTTTATGGACATGGTTTGACAGAGAGCTTAAGGCGTGCTGCCAGTTATGAACAAGGTGCTACTACTTTTGCTTATTGGGTAAAAGATCCTGAACGTTATGGTGTAGTAGATTTTGATGATCAAAATCGGGCAATTAGCATTGAGGAGAAACCTAGTAATCCAAAATCCAATTATGCAGTTACAGGACTATATTTTTATGATAATCAAGTAGTAGATATTGCTGCTAATTTAAAACCATCCCTACGTGGTGAGTTAGAAATTACGGATGTAAATAGAGCATATTTAGAAAAAAATAGTTTGCGAGTAGAGACCTTAGGCCGTGGTTTCGCCTGGCTCGACACAGGGACACACGATTCATTATTGCAGGCGGCCAATTATATTGAAACCATACAACAAAGGCAAGGCCTAATGATTGCTTGCCCGGAGGAGATTGCTTATCGCATGGGATTGATAGATAATGAGCAATTGTTTCAGTTAGCAGATCCTCTTAGAAAGAACGAATATGGTCAATATTTATTAAATATTCTACAAGGCGGCGTAAAATAATGAATGTAATAGATACAAAGCTACAAGGCGTAGTCATTATTGAACCAAAAGTATTTGGTGATAATCGTGGTTTTTTCATGGAAACGTGGAATAAGGAAAAGTATGAACAAGCAGGCCTACCATATAATTTCGTGCAAGATAACTTATCTTTTTCAACGAAAGGGGTACTGCGCGGTTTGCATTTTCAAAATCCGAATCCTCAGGGGAAGCTCGTCTATGTTTTACAAGGAGAGGTATTCGACGTCGCAGTGGATATTCGTCTAGGATCACCTACCTTTGGTCAATGGGAAGGTGTCATTCTTTCTAGTGAGAATAGAAAACAGTTCTATGTTCCTGAAGGATTTGCTCACGGTTTTTGCGTAGTGAGTGAAACGGCACTATTTGCGTATAAATGTACTGATAAATATAATCCACAAGCTGAGAAAGGGATTATATGGAATGATCCTGATATTGGGATAAAATGGCCGATTGCCGAACCTATCTTATCTGAAAAAGATAATGTCAATTTGCGGTTACGGGATATAGTAGGGTAGTGATCTTTACAATGGGAAAAATATGGCGTTGGTTAGTCGTCCTAGCTGTTATTTTCATTATTTATTTTCTATCCGATATTCCTAATCTTCATTTAATCCGAGAAGAACACTTTCCTTTATGGTTGAAATTGTTGAGTACTAAATATACTGTCAGGCTTGGCAAAGAGGGTTATTACTCCTATATGTTATCACTCCATCCCGATTTTATCCTACACAAAATAGGCCATATTATAGTCTTCGGTACATTAGGGACTAGCATCTATTGGGCTACCAAATTTTCGGTAACATGGGCAGTCGTCTTAACCACTATAGTCGCTACTTTTGATGAGTGGCACCAATCTTTCGTACTAGGCCGCAGCAGCCGTTTTGGCGATGTAGTCCTTGATACGTTAGCCGCGATCGTATTTATAGTGATAGTAAGGGCTCTTAGAAAATAATAATAAAATAATCTGCGCCCTCTGTGTCCCTGTAGTTCGAAAGGTTCTTAGTGACCCTTATCGTTAGCACAGCTTAGTCAAAACGTGACATATCAATTTTATAAAAAGCAGCTCTAAATAATTGTCGTGGCAATCATCTGCCACGACAATTACTTTTCATGCAATTTTGAACTGAAGTATAAGCTATGTCAATTGTGGCAGTATTTTGATATAATGTTACAAAATAGCCTAAGGAGTATTCAAAATGTTTGATTTACATAGTCACATTATTCCAGGCATTGATGATGGCGCCAAAGATATGGAAATGTCGCTGGCAATGTTACAAATTGCTGTGGATAATGGAACAAAAGGAATTGTTGCGACTCCTCATGTCATAGAAGGCGAATGGTTGCCTAGTTGGGATAGAATTCTTACTGATTGTGATACATTGCAAAAAGAAGTGCAAAAATTAGGAATAGAAATCCCCATATATCCTGGAGGGGAGGTCGCCATACACATTGATATCCTAGAAAAGTTAAAAGGACCAGGTGCATATTGTATTAATAGTGGACGGTATATGCTAGTGGAATTGCCTGCAACCCACATTCCAAACTTTACAGATGAATTCTTTTTCACACTTCAGGCCCGAGGCATAACCCCAATTCTGGCCCATCCAGAGCGCCATCCAGAATTGGCAAAAAAGCCAGAGATTCTTGGAGAGTGGATCAATCGTGGCGTATTGGCTCAAGTGAATGGGACAAGTATTACGGGCCGTATGGGAGAACGTGTGATGAAAATGGCTGAATTGTTCATTACAAATGGTATGGTCCATGTTTTGGGATCGGATGCCCATCGTATACATAACCGCAATACGAAATTGACGACTGCCGTGACCAGGATGGTCGAACTAATTGGCAAAGAGGCAACGGAGAAGATTATTAAACTGAATGCAGACCATATACTTCACAGTCGAGAAGTAAACATAAAAGAAGTTGGCGAAATTAAGTATCCTACAAAAAATAAGAGCGTTATAAAATGGCTATCTAAATTATGGAAATAAAAAAATGTAAAAATATTCCATTTAAATTCGTTTTAAATTGCTAGTATATTTTTATATAAAAAGTCTAAATTTATGTAACCTTGAAATATAAAGGCATATTTTGTAGAAATACAAAGAAACTATTTTCTTTACATAGAAGAGATAGGACCTTTATACTAGTTTTATAGTTAATTCGGACTATAAAATAGTAAAAAAGGATTGATTTCTTTGGAAAATCAGTTAGCAAAGATTAGCGAGCTAAAAGGCAAGGTAATAGCTGCCGGATATCATCAGAATCAGGTGAATGATATAATACGAGAAGTTGCTGAGAATCTGGATTTAAAGAAAATTACTTATGAACAAAGCTGTGAGTTAATCGAAAGCTTGCAATTTTATTGTGACTTTGCTGAAAAATGCAAAAAGGGTAATTGTAGGAAATGATGCCCACAATTACCCTAAATTTGTAAAAATAAAATGTAATTCACTTTAAAAATTGGAATAAATAGTAAAAATATATTTACTATAACAAAGTTATGCAGTATAATATAAAAGGATTTTGCATAGTAATAAAATATCTAGAAGGTGATATAAATGAAGAGACAACTTAAAATTGACGAAACATTAGTATCACATTTAATAAAAAAGACCTTTACAGAAGGTCTTTCTGTATTTTATGGAAATAAATACAGAAAGATTTGGGATTTTTTGTAAAATGGAATTTGTAGCTTATTATTGGCAGATTTTATTACGATATAACATAGGAAATAAACAATATACTTGGGAGGTTTTTTAGTGAAGCGTGTCATTCGGTTACTAGTCTTAGCTGCATTCGTAATACTTATTGCGGTACCTACAGCTTGGGCAGAAGAATATCGTCTAGGACCAAACGATGTTCTTACGATTGGGGTATGGGGTTATGAAGAGTTACAAGTAAAAGAAGTTGCCATCAGACCAGATGGCAAACTTGCATTTCCTCTTGTTGGAGAAGTACAAGCCTTAGGGCTTTCCACAGGAGAATTGACAGATGTGCTTACAAAAGGTCTTAGCAATTATGTTAAAGATCCTAAGGTAAGTATCAATATTGCGAAACTTCGTACGACTCGGGTTTATGTTTTGGGTGAGGTAGTTAGACCTGGTATGTATGAATTGGAAAAACAACATAATCTGCTAGATGCCATCGGCGTAGCAGGAGGTTATACCAAAAATGCTGCGAAAAAAAAGGTGCTAATTCTGCGCAAAGACCAAATGGGCAATCCGATTAAAGCAAATTTGGTGAACTTTTTAACAAAAGGTGATTTGACCCAGAACTATGCCCTTAATGAGGGCGATGTAGTGTATCTATCTGATAGCGGCAAAATTAATTTTGCTAGTGATATTCTCCCATGGGTATCAGCGACCTATCAAATTATGAGAGTCAACGATTAAATAACAGTGGTTAATAATCGTCTTGGAGGAAATATAGCGTGGAAGAAACAACAATCGATTTAAAAGATATTATCAAAACGATCAAAAAACGTCGTGGAATGATTATCAAAGTATTCTTGGGTATGGTAACCCTTGCTGTAATTATAAGTTTTCTGATCCCACCAACTTATGAAGCCGAAACCAATTTGCGGATTAAACAACCCAAAGGTCTTGCTAATTCCTTACTCGGGGATTTGCCCATGGGAAATATGGGGGCTACCAAGCAGTTGATGTCAACCTATGCGGAAATACTCAAAAGCCGTACGGTTGTTCAAGCAGTGATTGACAAAGTCTTTGCGGATGAAAAAGATGAAGAAAAGATTCCTAATTATGATCAAATGTTGAAGCGTATTACAACTCAACCAGTTAAGGACACAGAGATACTAAAGATTAAAGTAACAGGAAGATCTCCCGACGAGGCAGAGTTATTGGCCAACACGTTAGTAGACACATTTAATGAACGAATGACGTATTTAGTTCGCTCTGAACAAACCACAATCCGAGAATTTATCGGTGAACGGCTAAAAGAGTCAAAAAAAGAACTTGAGCAGTCCGAAGCGGTATTAGAAAAATATAAGCGGGAGCAAAAGATCGTTGCCCCAGAAGCGGAAACAAAAGCTATGGTAGATAAGTATGCAGATATTGATAAACTAGCAGCAGAAAATACAGTAGCGATGGCAGCGGCCCAGGCAAAATTAGGTGCTTCCCAGCAACAACTAAACAAAGAAAAACCAGGTTTTGTTGCTGATAGTCCTCTAATTCAGCAATACAAATTGAATTTAGCAGAACTAGAAGTGAAGTTAGTAAGTTTATCTTCTAGGTATACAGAAAAGCATCCAGAAGTGATTGCAACGCGTGCAGCAATTACGGAGACCAACGGGCGGTTAAGTAGTGAAATCTCCCGTGTCATAAGTAAAGATGCAGCATCTATGAATCCGATTCATCAAGGTTTGCTACAGATTCAAATTGAATCAGAAGCTGAAATTGCAGCTCGTTCAGCACAAAGCCAAGCGATAAAAGGTATCATTAACAGTAGTGAACAAGAGTTAAGTAAGCTTCCAGGAAAGGAACTAGGCTTGGCGAAAGTGATGCGAGATGCGGCTGTCAATCAAGAAATTTACATAATGCTCGCCAAACGTCATGAAGAAGCTCGAATTAGTGAAGTCATGGAACCGACGGATGTGCAGGTTATTGATAAAGCAGATTCTCCAGAAAAGCCAATAAGTCCTAAGAAAACACTAAATGTAATTATTGCTGCTATTTTGGGCCTATTTATTGGAACAGGGCTTGCTTTCCTCTTAGAGTACATGAATAAAACGGTAAGAACTGCGGATGATGTTGAACAGTACCTTGACCTTCCTGTTTTAGGAAGCATTCCAGATTTCAATAGTAAAGTAACGATTGAGGAAAAAATAGGAATATGGTCAAAAATAAAACAAATAGCGGGGGCTAATAGCAAAGTGGGAGGAGAAAGATGACTACGACACGTAAACTGATTGTACACGAAGATGCAAAATCTCCCGTTGCCGAGGCATATCGGACACTGAGAACCAATATCCAGTTTTCGAAAACGGATGGTGAATTAAAGTCCATTATGTTTACCAGCACAGGTCCCGGAGAAGGAAAGTCAACTACCACCGCCAATACAGCCGTAGCCTTGGCGCAGTCGGGAAAACAAGTCATTCTTGTTGATTGTGACTTAAGAAAACCTGTACAACATAAGATTTTTGGCAAGAAAAATCGTGGACTAACCAATATATTGGTAGAGGAAGTTATGGCAGATACTTATATCCAAGATACGCAGGTGGAAAATCTGAGACTTCTGTCAAGCGGACCTATTCCGCCGAATCCATCTGAGTTGCTAGGTTCTATTAAAATGTTGGAGTTAATTGATTATCTTAAAAACCAGGCAGATTATGTTATTATTGATGCTCCACCAGTGATTGCTGTTACGGATGCATCTGTATTGGCATCGAGAGTCGATGGGGTTACCTTGGTCATTAATTCAGGCTTCGTTCGTCCTGAAATGGCACAAAAAGCGAAAGATTTACTGGTAAAAGCTAACGGACATTTACTGGGAGTTATCTTGAATCGGGTAGAGATTGAAGAAGAACATGCTTATTACTATTATTATTATGGTAGCGACAGTAAGAAGATCGCGAAATAAAGCGAGATATAACGGTACCTTTATCTTGCCACAATCGCCTTAGTTTATATAATATACATGTTTATTTTGTTTTCCCTTTGACGAGTCCTATAATTATTGGTTCTAATTCACTATAAATTGGGAAAACATGTTTATTACTACTGCTATTGTGGCAATGATATAAAAACTACAAAGTAAAAAATGGAGTGTAGAAAATGCGGCGTAAATTAATTTCAATTGCATTATTAATAATCGATATGATCATAGTTGCAACAGTACCCTTTATAGCTTTGATCATTCGTTTTGAGGGAAACGTAGACTTTCATTACTATAGTATGCTATTGAACTATATGCCAGCAATTATCATAGTCAGATTAAGCACATTTTATGCTTTAGGTCTATACAACCGTTTGTGGCGTTATGCTAGTATTAACGAGTTATTAACCATCTGTAGCGCAGTGACTGTTAGTTCCCTAATTCTGTTTGCCTATATGTATACGACGGGTTCAAAGCTACCAAGAAGTGTACATATTTTGAGTTGGTTTTTTAATATTGGCTTTATTGGCCTCAGTCGGCTAGTTGTTCGGATTATGCATTACCTGCGGCAAAAGCGTACAAAGCAGTCAGCTAAGGTTTTAATTATTGGTGCTGGTGATGCTGGGGCAATGATAGCAAGGGAAATAAATCACCGTTATTATGATACGAAAAGGCTTATTGGATTTATTGATGATGACCAATACAAGAATAAACAGCAATTGTTTGGTGCTGCAGTACTAGGAAACAGATATAATATAAAAAACATCGTCATAGAAAAGCAAATCGATGAAATTATTATTGCCATGCCATCAGCTGGTGGTGGTGCTATTCGGGAAATTATCCATGAATGCAAACAAACTAAATGCATACTGAAGATTTTGCCTGGTATGTATGAGCTTATTGATGGCGATGTTACCATTCAACAATTAAGGAATGTAGAAGTAGAAGACTTATTAGGAAGAGATCCTGTTAAATTGGACGTGGAACAAATTGCAGGTTATCTAAAAGGTAAACGAGTATTAGTTACTGGTGCAGGTGGGTCTATCGGTTCTGAACTTTGTCGCCAAATAGCTAAAATATCACCAAGTTCTCTAACTTTATTAGGAAAAGGTGAAAATAGTATCTATGAGATTAATAGTGAACTACGAGAAAAGTTCAGTAAACTTGACATAGAACCAATAATTGCCGATGTTCGCGATAAAGAACGAATTCACTCTATCTTTTCCCAAGTAAAACCTCAAGTTGTGTTCCATGCAGCAGCTCACAAACATGTACCACTAATGGAATCTCAGCCTATGGAGGCTGTACGTAATAATATATTTGGCACAAAAACTGTCGCGGAAGCAGCAGATGAATTTGGGGCGGAAGCCTTTGTTATGATTTCAACAGATAAGGCAGTCAATCCCACTAGTGTTATGGGAGCGACGAAACGTGTAGCAGAACTTATTATTCAAAATCTAAGTAAAAGAAGTAATACCAAATTCGTTGCTGTACGATTTGGCAATGTTCTTGGTAGTCGTGGTAGTGTGATACCCTTATTCAAAAAACAAATAGCTAAGGGTGGTCCCATCACTATTACTCATCCTGATATGCAACGTTATTTTATGACAATTCCCGAAGCCTCTCAGCTAGTTCTTCAAGCAGGAGCTATTGCCAAAGGTGGCGAGGTTTTTGTCCTTGATATGGGGGAACCAGTCAAAATAATAGATATGGCCTGTGATTTAATTGAACTTTCGGGACTTGTGCCACATGAGGATATAAAAATAAAATTTAGTGGATTAAGACCAGGGGAAAAACTATTCGAAGAACTTTTGACAGCAGAAGAAGGTACTGCTTCAACTAAACATCAAAAGATTTTTGTAGCAAATCTAAAGGTAGTAGATGAGAAGAAACTGTATCAAGGGCTTGTAAATTTGGAATCAATTAAGCACTCAGATGAGGTAATTGAGGCACTTAAAACATTATTACCAACTTACCAAAATCCTAAAGAAAAGAACTGTTACATAGACGAGAAGATTAGTGTTAAGAATCATCCGGTGGATCATATAGTGCATATTCAAACGGTACCCGATTTGAGCTGAGGGATAATGAGCCTTCTTACATGATTTAATTAGAGGTGTTTTTGTGAAACTTTACCCAGTAATCAAACGTATATTGGATTTAATATTATCTCTCATAGGGATTTGTATACTTTGGCCACTTTTTTTGCTTATTGCAATCTTAATTAAACTAGGTACAAAGGGACCAGTGTTTTTTAAGCAAAAACGGATAGGCAAGAATAAACAAGAATTCTACATATTGAAATTTAGAACCATGAGGACAGATACTCCTAAGGATATGCCTACTCATATGCTACAAAATCCTGATATGTTCATAACTAAGATAGGTGGTTTTTTGAGAAAGACAAGCTTAGATGAGTTGCCACAAATTATCAACATATTAAAAGGTGAAATGAGCATCATTGGACCAAGGCCAGCTTTATGGAATCAATATGATTTGATTGAAGAAAGAGATAAATATGGAGTTAATAATTTCTATCCAGGTTTGACTGGTTGGGCGCAGATTAATGGTAGGGATGAATTGCCGATTAATATTAAGGTTGGGTTTGATGTGGAATACGCTGATAAAATGAGCTTTCTTTTTGATGTTAAAGTATTCCTAAAGACGATGTTTTATGTGCTTAGAAGTGAGGGAGTTAGGGAGGGAAGCAGGCAACCTAATACAAATTCAAATTATAATAAATAGGGCTGGGGGATTCTTATGTTATTAGTTACAGGGATAACAGGCCATACAGGAAGATATTTTTTGCAAGAGTTGATTGACCATAAGTATGAGGATACTATCCGTTGTGTAGTTAGAGCAAATTCAGACAAAAAGATGATTGAGAATAGCGGGTTAAAAATAGAGATGGTTGTCGGAGACTTAAATGATACTAAATTCCTAGATACTTGTTTAAAGGATGTTACTACTGTCCTACACATTCCTAGTATACGATATTCCCTCCATATCGTTGAGGCTGCAATCAAAAACAATGTACCAAGAGCAATCCTCGTGCATACCACGGGGATTTATTCAAAATTTAAGGCGGCATCTGGTGAGTATAAAATAATCGAGAAGAATTTGCAGGATATTGCGAAAAACCAGCAGGTGAAAATTACGATCCTGCGTCCTACGATGATATATGGTGATTTATGTGATCACAACATTAGTAAATTTATTAAGATGTTAGATAAATTGAGAATGTTTCCAGTAATTGACCATGGAAATGGCTTAATTCAGCCGGTTAATGCTAGAAACCTAGGTAAGGCTTATTATAGCGTACTTACGTTACCCATCGAGAAGGCAAAAGAAGAATATATTCTATCTGGTGAGAAACCGATTACAATGCTTGAGGCTTTCAAATTGATAAACATTAATTTAGGCAAAGAGACAATTTTTATTAGTGTTCCTTCAAAAGTAGGCGTTTTCTTGGCAAGATGCATGAAGGGTATTACATTCGGTAAAGTTGATTATATAGAAAGAGTTCAAAGAATGAGTGAGGATCGATGTTTCTCGCATGAGGAAGCAATGAAAGATTTTAATTATAAACCAATGTCCTTCGAGGATGGAATAGAAATAGAAGTTAAGGAGTACTTAAAATTGCAGAATCGATAGTGTAAAAGGAAGTACATGATGATGAATAAGAAAATATTGATTTTATCAAATCATTTTATAACTTTATATTCCTTTAGAAAAGAACTTATCAAAAAGTTAGTAGAAGATGGCAATGATGTATATATCTCAATGCCTAAATCTGATGAAAACGGATTCTTCAGTGAGATGGGATGCAAAATAATAGAAACACCTGTTGATCGCAGAGGAATTAATCCTTTCAAGGATTGTAGCTTGCTTTGCACTTATATCAAAATTATGCAAGAGCTAAAGCCGGATATTATTTTTTCATATACTATTAAGCCGAATATATATGGTTGCATCGCCTCTAACCTAACTAAGAATATTCAAGTTAGCAACATTACTGGAACGGGTGCAACCTTTTTGAAGAAGAATGTTGTTAGTACAATAGCAAAGATGCTGTACAAGATTTCAGTTAAGAAGTCCTACAAAGTGTTTTTCCAGAATAGTGGTGATAAAGACTATTTTGTGCAGAACAAGATGATTGGTAATAATTATAAAGTGCTTCCTGGTTCCGGAGTCAACTTGGAACAGTATACTGTATGTGAACTACCTCCTGACGACGAAGTAAATTTCATTTTTGTTGGTAGAGTAATGAAGCTTAAAGGCATTGACCAGTATCTTGAATGTGCAAAGACAATTAAAGAAAAGTATCCACAAACTAACTTCTACATCGCGGGATTTGTTGAAGAGGGTAGATACAAAGAAATACTTGATACTTACCATGAGCAAGGTGTCGTGAATTATATAGGATTTCAGAAAAATATCAAGCCGTGGATTCAAAAATGCCACTGCACGATATTACCGTCTCATGGCGGTGAGGGAGTACCTAATGTGCTTTTAGAATCTGCAGCTATGGGTAGAATTTGTATTGCTACAAAGATCAATGGGTCTAAAGATGTTATTGACGATGAAGTAACTGGATATTTATTTGAAACTAGAGATGCACAAAACTTAATTAATAAAGTTGAAAAGTTTTTAAAGCTAGATTATGAAGCTAAAAAGCGGATGGGGTTGGATGGTAGGAAAAAGGTTGAGAATGAATTTGATAGGCAGATTGTAATAAATAATTATTTAAAGGAAGTGCAATTTTATTAAATATTTAATTAAGATGTTTTCTAGGTTATAATTCGATTTATCGTTTCACCCAAAGAAGTGAGCTTCTAGTGGAATGGTATAAGAAAAATATTATAGAGGTAGAAAATATGAATAAGGAAACGGTTTTATACTTTGGGGGATTTGAACTGCCTGATAAAAATGCCGCAGCACAAAGAGTAGTTTCTATATCTAAATCGTTACGGGATATTGGTTATAAAGTTGTTTTATACGGGTTGAACAAGGAAATATCTAGTCCTCATGCAGTAGAGCGTAAAAGTAATATAATAGGCATTGACATGAAAGAATGGGGTTATCCCAGAAGTGTGAGGGAATGGTTTTTTCGATTAAGTTCATGTAAAAAAGAGATTGAGATAATAAAAAAAACGCCAATGTTGAAGGCGGTTATTTGTTATAATTACCCTGCGGTAGCACTATGGAGACTTAATAAATTTTGCGTGACAAACAATATATACTTAATTGCTGATGTGACGGAGTGGTATCCTCCATCAAAGAAAAAATTCCCGTTAAATATAGTGAAAGATGTAGATACGTATTTGCGAATGAAGTACGTTCAGACAAGACTTCAGAAGATTATATGTATTAGCAAATACCTTTATGATTACTATAAAGATAAAGTGCCCAATTGTATTTTGATTCCAGGAACTATAGATAAAGAAGAGGGAAAGTGGGGCAGTATACCTGAATATGTTCCTAACATTGCTCCCACCTTGGGCTATGCAGGAAATCCAGGTGTAAAATGTGAGAAGGAACGCATAGATTTATTAATAACTGCTGTGTGTGATCTAAATGAAAAAGGATACTTTTGTCAACTAAAATTAGCTGGGTTTGATCAAGCATTATTTGAAATTGAATATCCATATATTGCAAATAACGTATTCTATAGAAAATGCATACATTATTTGGGTAAATTATCGCATAAAGAGTGTTTGCATTTAATAAGTAGTGTCGATTACTCAGTTATTATAAGAGAAGACACACGTATGACAAGAGCTGGCTTTCCAACGAAATTAAGCGAAAGTTTTGCTTGTGGTACACCAGTTATTACAACGCCTTCTAGCAATATTGCTGATTTTGTTATAGATGGAAAAAATGGAATGGTTACAAAAGATTTTTCTTATGAAGCGCTTGTTCAAACGATAAAAAGAGCAATTACTGTCAATAAAAATGAAATGAAAGACATGTGTAGATTTGTACAGGAGAATAATACACTGGATTACAAAAAATATACTGATACTATAGCGAATTTTATCCGGTTAGCTTAAAAAGGTAGTAAGAATGAGTGGAATTTTTATAAATGGTTTGTAGTATTCTTCACTCAGATCGTGGCAGTCAATATTGTTCAAGCGATTATCAACAGATACTAAAAAACGAAAGTTTGTTTGCAGTATGTCCAGAAAGGGAAACTGTTGGGATAATGCTCCAATGGAATCATTCTGTGGGAAAATGAAATATGAATGGCTCATTGATTATCAGTTTAAAACACGAGATGAAGAAAAATCAGCAGTATTTGAGTATGTTGAGATTTTTATAACCGACGAAGGTTACATGCTTCCAATCATTACCCTTACGCCTGAAGAATATTATTTAGGAAGAATCGCTGATTAAGTCATTATTTAAAAAATTTAAGCAATTCTATGAAATATTAAGAAATTCGTTGATTTTATGTGTATACACAATGGGGGACACCGCAACAGAGTTAAACTCTGTGCTTGAACACATGAATCGAGCAATAGCACGCTGGGCACAACGCGAGTATAGGCAACAATTTGCCAGACTTAACCACCAAGTATTCAAATGGCTTGAGAAGATAGCCAGAAGAGAGCCTAAGTTGTTGGTGAAATTCCAACGGTCTACTAAGATAGCGGTCTCTTCCTTTAATTCAGCAATTTCCTTACGTAGCTTACGCAATTCATCATCAGATTCGTGAAGGTGATCACTTCCAGGAAATGCTTGAGTACCATGCTCACTAAACTTGCTCATCCACTTGAAGAGTATTGGGACTCATATCAAGTTCTCTAGCGACCTCAGTGACAGAATTGCCACTTTCTTTTAACACGTTTTACAGCCATGATGTTATTCTATCACGAGTTCAGTGTTTCCACATAATCGCAGTAAGGTCAAGTTTTATGTTTTATATAATAAAAACAATTTTTTCTCGTGCATCAAAGTAACATACTCAGTAAGCAGACCAATACCATAAACGGGCGTCGTTCCGTTTTGGAATTTATAGAAGTGGTGAAAATGATATGCATAAAAACAAATCAACAAAATGTGATGAATCTTGCTTGGAAAAAGTTAAATATCCAATTAAGAAAGTAAATAGATTAAATACACCTTTGAAATTGTTTGTCGGCTATATTTTAATAACATTAGTTATTAATTTATATGGTCCATGGGAATACTTGAATTTTAATAAGTTATATGTAAGTAATTTTATATTCACATATTTAGTATCTACAATAATAACATATTTAATTTTTGTTAAAACCAGTAAGAGTGTAAGATTTGTTATTAGTAATAATACAAAAAACCTACTAGTGTGGAGGAACGGAATAAAAATCACAAATAAAAGTATCGTATTATCTATGCTTTTATTTGTAATTATGATATTAATTAAAATCAGTGAGATTGGTTTACCAACTACAAATGATATATTCATAACTATGGCAGAGGCATATAGTAACAAAAAAGATATAGGAATGGAATTAAATAGAAGTGGATGGCTTTTTGCATATTTTTCAATAGTATATGTTATAACTGTAATTTTAGGAGCTTATTATTTTAGCTCTTTAAATAAAATTTATAGAGTATTGTATGTTACTGTCTTACTACTTTCAGTTATTTATAATATTTTATATGTTGGTAATCAAAAAGCGCTAGGGGATATAATTATATATATAGCTTCCGTAGCATTTATTAAGTTCTGTCAGTCTGGTAAAAGAATAAATGCGAAACAAATGTTATTAATCTCTATTAGCATTTGTGGATGTCTTTTATTATTTGCAAGTATATTAGATTCTAGGATGAGATTATGGGGAGTTGAGTATTATTCAGTTGGGGGTAGAGCAACCCTAAATATCGACAATTGGATGTTGTCTTTATTTGATGATGATCTAAAACTTGGAATTGGTACATTCCTTTACTATATATCTCATGGATACTATGGTCTTTCACTTTGTTTAGACTTACCCTTTGTTTGGTCTTATGGATATGGAAGTTCTTTTGCAGTGAAAGAGTTGTTTAATATGATAATACCATTATCGGATAATTTTATTGCTTCTTATCCTATAAGGATGGAAGCGGAAACTCATTGGGATGCTTATTCTAATTGGCATACGATATTTCCTTGGCTAGCCTCTGACTTTACTTATGTCGGAGCAATAGTTTTTCTATGTATGGTTATGATTATATATGCTTTAAGTTGGAATAGAATTTTAAGAAACGGTCACTGGGTAAATATATTAATGTTTTCTAATATTAATATTCTGTTATTATATGTACCTGCAAACAATCAATTATTTCAAACAAGAGCTTCAGTAATTGTTACAATACTAATTTTATTAGTTTGGCTATTTAATCATAATGTTGATACAACACAGAATAGGGAGGAGGGCAAATATGAAAAGTCAAAAAAGAGTATTAATAATTAATGGACATAGTGCATATGAGAATAACTCAACAAGTATTACTATCAAAAGTATTATTTCATCTTTTGATAGTAATACTTTACTTGAATTATATTATTATCCCATAAATAATTATAGTGATGAAAATTGTGTGATTAAATCAATTCAATTAAACTCGAAAACAAAATGGTTATACTCTTTAATTAGGAAAGTTTATACTGGAAAATTAAAAAATGAAATAAATAATAAAATTGTTAATAGCGAAATAACAAATAAAGTAAGCAATTTGCATAAAGTAAAAAATCTACTATTAGCTATTAACGACTATTTACCAATATATATGAAATATAATAAGAAAGAAATAGAACTAGTTGATCAATTTAAGCCAGAAATAATATATACATTAGGGTCAGCTATATTTCCGTTAGAGGTTTCTTTATTTTTTTCTAATAAATATAATATACCTATTGTTTTACACCATATGGATAATTGGAGAGAAACTAAATATAATGATTCTTATTTACTTAGGCCTTGTAGAAATAAACTTATTAAGGTTCTAAACAGTGTAGAATCGGTTATGAACTGCGGAATGACTATTAGTGAAGAAATGGCAGACTATTATAGTAAAATATCAAAAAAGAAATATGTTGCTTTAATGAATACCGTTCCCAATTTGAATATATCTAGTCAAAATAAGTTTGAAAATAATCAAATTAATATTGTTTATGCGGGTGGATTACATTTAGATAGATGGAAAGTATTACTTGATTTTGAAAATGTGATAAAAAAAATTAATAGAGAAGATAAAGTAATTATATTACATATATTTACAAAGGAAACAGATAAAGAAAAATACGAAAAAGTTTTTAATAAAGAAAATACTAAATTTCATGATTTTATGCCTCACAACAAAGTCTTTAAAATATATGAAATGGCAGATATACTAATTCATGTGGAATCATTTGATGCTGAATTAATTAAATTTACAAAGTATTCATTATCAACCAAAATACCAGAGTATATGTCAGCAGGTAAACCTATTATTTGTTATGCACCAAAAGATATTGCTGTCTCAAAGTATGTTAATAAATGTAATTGTGGATTATCAGTTTCCAATACCGATGAATTGTATAATGGCATAAAGGTATTATTGGAAGATGATATATTAAGAAAAGAAATGTCGAAAAATGGAATAAGGATTTCCGCTGAGAAACACTCTGAAGAATATAAGGATAAAATTATAAAAGAAGTTTTGGATTATTAATATATGGAATTAAAGGAATTTTGTAATTTTTGGAATGGGAAAAAATGGACTGTTTTAACAATTAAGGATTTGGAAATATCTGATGTTTTTCCTATTTAAAGATAATGAATATTTGACTTACGGATGAGTAAACCGTAAGTTTCGAGCAGGGCGATGGTGGAAACTCAGAGGAAACATCAATGCTAAAGATCAATTTGTCCTGAAGTATAGACATCGCAAACACAACTTTTCTCACAGAATGAATCAGAGCATTCACTACATGAAGAACGTCCACAACCTTGCATTTGGAACGAATATCACCTGGAGGTGCCTCTAACAAGCTAAACATCGAATCGTTCTTGTGTAGTGACACGCTTTTTAACGGATAATGCCTTGTAGTTGAAGGGGCCAGGAGGAACGCACATCCATCTCTTTGATAAGTGAGAATATAGCACGAAGTTTAGTAGGCTTTCATTAAAAGAGTCTCTGATTCATCTGAGCAATAGAATTAAAGTTGCAAAAGAAGGTTCGGGCAGGGGTTATTTGCATGGCCTATATTTATCTTGCAAGAGGGTGATGTAATTAGATGTCTATGTACTAGCAGAATTTCGTGGCTCTAGAAAGTTACACTATATAAAAAATAGTAATGAAGGGTAATTATTTAATGATAGATGGATTGATTAAATTTAAACGTTTGGAAGGAATTAACAAATCAATATTTATTAATTCTGTAGCAGCATTTGTTGTAAGGGGATTAGCATTGATCGTGTCTCTTTTTACAATGCCGGCTTATATGAAGTATTTTGAGAATCAGGAGATATTAGGGCTTTGGTTTACGATGATTTCTGTTTTATCATGGATTTTGACATTTGATTTAGGTATTGGAAATGGATTACGTAATAGGCTTGTAAGATATTTAATGGAAAATGATATGAAAAGCGCAAGAATATACATATCTTCTTCATATATAATATCGAGTATTTTAGCAATTATAGCATTTGTTTTAGGATATCTTATATTTCCTTTTATTAGCTGGAATAATGTGTTTAATATTTCATCTGATCTTGTTTCTTCACAAGTACTTTTAGAAGTTATTATATTACTGTTTTCTGGAATGTTATTGCAATTTGTACTTAAATTAATATATTCGATATTTTATGCTTTGCAAAAATCAGTGATCCCTAATGTTCTTTCCTTAATTTCTAGCGTTCTATTGCTTACTTTTGTTATTTATTCAGACTCCGGAAGCATGGAAAATAATTTGAAATTACTGGCAAAAGCTAACATTGTTTTTACTATCATCCCTCTTTTTATGGCAACAATTATTGCTTTTTTAACGGAACTTAGATTCTGTATACCTAGTGCAAGGTCTTTTAAAATTGATTATGCAATTGACGTTATGAAACTTGGCGGTGTTTTTTTTTGGCTTCAAATTATGAGCTTGCTTCTTACTGGTACAAATGAATTCTTAATAGCATGGTTTGTGGGAAATGAATATGTTGTTGAGTATCAAATTTATAGTAAATTATTTTCTTTAGTAGGAACAATTTTTACATTAGCTTTAACGCCTATTTGGTCGGCCGTTACTAAAGCCTTCTCACAGGATGACTTTATATGGATAAGAAAATTATACAAAAAACTAAAATTTGTAGTTATTGTATTTATTATTGGAGAGTTTGTATTAATATCTTTGTTACAATTTATAGTAAATATATGGCTCGGCGAAAATACAATAAAAATAAACATTATTTATGCATTGATTTTTGCAGTATCAGGAAGTTTATATATTTGGCATAGTGCAATAACAAGCATTGTAAACGGAATAGGAAAATTAAAAATACAATTTATATGGTTGACACTAGGCGGTCTTATTAACATTCCGGTTGCATATATACTGTTTCAAATGACAGGAAGCTGGATTTCAATCGTTGGTGCAAACATAATTTCGTTAATTCCTTATTGTGTAATTCAGCCTTTATATATAAATAAATACTTGAAACTAGAAAAGGAGAGGTAAGAATGACAATGTTTAAAAACAAAAATTTACTAATAACAGGTGGTACAGGCTCTTTTGGGAATGCTGTGCTTAACCGCTTTTTAGAAACAGATATAAAAGAAATTCGAATTTTCTCTCGTGATGAGAAAAAACAAGATGATATGCGCCATAAATATAATAATGATAAGATCAAATATTACATAGGTGATGTACGTGATCTTGCAAGTATAAAAAATGCTATGTATAGCGTGGATTATGTTTTCCATGCTGCAGCATTAAAACAAGTGCCATCATGTGAATTTTTCCCAATGGAAGCAGTCAAAACAAATGTAATTGGAACTGAAAATGTATTAACAGCCTGCATTGAAGCAGGTGTAAAAAAGGTAATCTGTTTATCAACGGATAAGGCTGCATATCCTGTAAATGCCATGGGTACATCTAAAGCGATGATGGAGAAGGTATTTGTCGCGAAAGCTAAAACTGTAGATACAGAGAAAACTCTTATCTGTGGAACACGATATGGCAATGTAATGTGCTCAAGAGGATCTGTTATTCCTTTATTCATAGAGCAGATTAAAGCGGGACAACCACTAACGGTGACAGAACCAATAATGACTCGTTTCATCATGAGTCTAGAAGAAGCTGTAGAGCTTGTTATTTTTGCTTTTGAGAATGCTGAGAGTGGAGATATCATGGTTCAAAAAGCACCTGCAACGACTATTGAGGTATTAGCTCAGGCTGTTAAAGAATTATTTGAAGTAGAGAATGAAATTAAGGTTATTGGTATTCGTCATGGTGAAAAAATGTATGAGACATTACTTACCAATGAAGAGTGCGCAAATGCGATTGATATGGGTAAATTTTATCGTGTGCCTGCTGACAAACGTGATCTGAATTATGATAAGTACTTTACGGATGGAAACCAAGAAAGAACAAAATTAACCGAATTTAACTCCAATAATACACAACTTCTTACAGTAGAACAGACGAAAGAAAAATTGTTGTCTTTACAATATATTAGGCATGAGTTGGAAGCTTGGAGGAATCGAGTATGAAAATTCTAGTTACAGGTGCAAAAGGTTTTATAGGAAAAAATCTTATTGCCGAATTAAGAAACCAAAAATATACTGATGTTTTAGAATATGATACAGAAACAGATCCATCACTTCTTGATAGATACACTGAAAAATGTGATTTCGTTTTTCATTTGGCGGGGATTAATCGTCCCCAAAAGAAAGACGAATTTATGGAAGGAAATTTCGGTTTTACTTCTACTCTACTTGATTCATTAAAAAAGAATAATAATAAAGCTCCAATTATGATCTCATCTTCAACACAAGCAGCATTAGATAATCCTTACGGACAAAGTAAAAAAGCTGGTGAGGAGTTATTGTTCTCTTATAATAGAGAAACTGGAGCAAAAGTACTAGTCTACCGATTCTCTAATGTATTTGGTAAATGGTGCAGACCTAATTACAACAGTGCAATTGCTACATTCTGTAATAATATTGCGCATGACTTGCCTATTCAAGTCAATGATCCCAGTGTTGTTATGAACTTAGTTTATATTGATGATGTGGTGGAAGAATTGATAAATGCACTAAAGGGTAAAGAAAATAGAAAAGTTGACTTCTGTGAGGTCCCAGTCTCACATACTATTACACTTGGTGAAATTGTAGATTTAATTAAATCATTTAAAGAAAACCGAAAAACATTAAATGTTCCTTGTATGGCCAATGAGTTTGAGAAGAAATTATACAGCACATATTTAAGTTATTTACCTACAGATCAATTCAGTTATCCGCTAAAGATGAATGTAGATGATAGGGGCTCATTTACAGAGATCATTCGGACAATGGACAGAGGACAGTTTTCAGTTAATATCGCAAAACCGGGTATTACAAAGGGTAACCACTGGCATCATACAAAGAATGAAAAGTTTCTTGTAGTCAGCGGTAAGGGATTAATTCGTTTTAGGAAGATCGATACAGAAGAAATCATTGATTACTATGTGAGTGGTGACAGAATGGAAGTGGTGGATATACCGACAGGATACACTCATAACATTATTAATGTAGGCGATACTGATTTGGTAACATTCATGTGGGCCAATGAGGCATTTAATCCTGAAAAGCCAGACACCTATTTCTTGGAGGTATAAATCTAATGAAGAAACTTAAAGTGATGACCGTTGTAGGAACAAGGCCAGAGATTATTAGGCTATCAGCTGTTATCAATAAATTTGAAGAATCAGAAGCCATCGAACACATCCTTGTCCACACAGGACAAAATTATGATTATGAACTAAATGAAGTATTTTTCAAGGACTTCAAATTAAAAAAACCAGATTATTTTCTTAATGCAGCTACTGGAACTGCAGTAGAAACAATTGGAAATATATTGATTAAAATAGATCCTATCATGGAAGAAGTAAAACCAGATGCTTTCTTAGTGCTTGGGGATACCAATAGCTGTTTATGTGCAATTGCAGCTAAGAGAAGACATATACCTATTTTTCATATGGAAGCAGGAAATAGGTGTTTTGACCAAAGAGTACCTGAAGAAACAAATAGAAAAATTGTTGACCATACTGCAGATATAAATTTAACTTACAGTGATATTGCTAGGGAGTATCTTCTAAGGGAAGGATTACCTGCAGACAGAATTATCAAAACAGGAAGTCCAATGTTTGAAGTTATCAATTCTAGGCTAGATGATATAGAAAAGTCAGATGCATTAGAGAGACTTAATTTAAAAGAAGGACACTATTTCGTAGTGTCAGCTCATAGAGAAGAAAATATAAGCTCAGAAGAAAATTTTTTTAATTTAGTGGACAGTTTAAATGCCATAGCAGATAAATATAGAATGCCAGTTATAGTAAGTACACACCCTAGAACAAGAAAAATGATAGAAACAAAAGGTGTGGAATTTAATCCATTGGTCCAGACAATGAAACCATTAGGATTTAATGATTATGTTAAGCTACAGATTAAATCAAAAGCGGTTCTTAGTGATAGTGGGACAATTAGTGAAGAGTCATCAATACTTGGATTCAGGGCACTAAATATAAGACAAGCACACGAAAGGCCAGAGGCAATGGAAGAAGCAACCGTTATGATGGTAGGATTAGAAAAAGAAAGAATTTTACAGGGCTTGGAGATACTTGAGACTCAACAGAAAGATACGTTAAAACATGTATCAGATTACAGTATGCCTAATGTATCGGATAAGGTACTTAGAATAATATTATCTTATATAGATTATGTGAATAGAGTGGTTTGGGGAAAATAACAATTTAAAAGTTTATATAAGCTAATTAATTCTTTTCAGACTATGTAAGAAACAGGACGATAGGAATCACATTTCATCAAACGCACAATATTATCATCTTTAGATGATCTTAAAGGCCAATACGAGAGACTATGGTCAGTAATACTTCCGTATTTTAATCTTCGGGATTAGAAACTGTGTATGAAAGATTGTTATTAAAATTTAAGATTCGGTATCTTGATGCAGAGATTTCGGTTGATTAAATTCTCCTTACGCATCTGTCCATTAGGTGCCTATGTAGATCACCAACATGGATTGGTTACCGGAATGGCCTTGCAGGCCAGCGTCAACTTGGTGTCTTATCCCAATCATGAGGGTTATTTCGTGGTTTTAGTGCATTTATCAACGGAAGCCTGCCGATTGGCGGTTCGCTCCAGCGAACTGGGGTAATTGAGATAGATAATCAACATAAGGTATAGTTTTTGAAGAAAAACCGCTATATCCGAAGTCGAATCTAGTGGCTCCGCCGTTTTATATCTATAAAAGGGGGGCGCTACCATTGATAAGAAAATACCTCGATGAAGGTAATAATCCTGATGCACTGGGGAATTTTATCCCTTGGCTGATTACGTATAAGGATGTATACGCTTATCAGTTTGAAGGCAGACGTTACGATATTGGGACATTGGAATCCTATCAACAAGCTTGCCGAGCTTCTTCTAATGATGAGGGAAACTTGTAATTATTTTAATATTTTTTTGGGGGGGCTTAGATTGAATACAGTTTCAATTATAGGCACAGGGTATGTAGGATTAGTAACGGGAACCTGTTTATCTGAATTTGGTATGCAGGTTACCTGTATGGACGTAGATCAAGGTAAGATTAATCGATTAAAACAGGGTGAAATTCCTATCTATGAACCTGGTCTGGACTCATTGGTTCAGAAAAACTACAAGGCGGGTAGAATTAAGTTTACTACTGATATAAAAGTAACGGTAGAGGATTCAAAAACTATCTTTATTGCTGTCGGCACGCCGCCCCAAGAAGACGGTTCTGCTGACCTGCAATATGTTCTTGCAGTAGCGAAGGCGATCGCTGAGAATATGAACAGCTATAAAGTGATTGTTGATAAGAGTACGGTGCCGGTGGGAACGGGACAAAAGGTGAAGAAGGTGATTCAGGAAGTTCTGGATCAACGTGGCGTAGATATTGATTTTGATGTGGTATCCAATCCGGAATTTTTAAGAGAGGGATCGGCAGTTCGAGATTTCATGCATCCCGATCGAATCGTCATCGGTTCGGAGAGCGAAACAGCGAAAAATGTCATGAAGAATATTTATAACGTCTTGTATCTGATTGAAACCCCCTTCGTTTTTACCAGCATCGAAACTGCCGAGCTCATCAAATATGCCGCTAATGCCTTTTTGGCCACCAAGATCACCTTTATTAACGAAATCGCTAATTTGTGCGACATCATCGGTGCTGACGTTCATGATGTGGCTAAGGCGATGGGATTGGATGGACGTATCAGTAAATATTTCTTGCATCCAGGACCCGGTTATGGTGGTAGCTGCTTTCCAAAGGATACGAAAGCGCTAGTCAATATCGGGCAGCAGTATGACGTAAATATGAGTCTGGTAGACACCGTAGTAACGGCTAATGAAAATCAGAAAAAGCATATGGTCTACAAAATAGAAAGAAAAATGGGAAATTTAGATGGTAAAGTCTTTGGAATATTAGGACTGGCTTTTAAACCTCAGACAGATGATATGAGGGATGCTCCATCCATTACAATTATAAAGGAGCTGTTAGCAAAGGGAGCTACGGTCAGAGTATATGATCCTGTAGCAATGGAAAATGCGAAGGTTCATGGATTTGAGGATATTAAAAGCATCGAGAGTATAGAATTATTGAAAATGTTAGGCGTTATTAATGTACCCATAATATATTGTCAGGATGAGTATGATGCTGTTGATGGTGTGGATGCTATCGTTATCTTGACTGAGTGGAATCAGTTTAGAAGTTTGAATTTGACGAAAATTGAGGACCTAATGCAGGGTAATTATTTCTTTGATTTCCGCAATATCTATGACCGAAAGCAACTTGAGGAACTTGGTTTCATTTATGAAGGTGTAGGAAAATAGCGAGAAGAACTGGGGGTAATTATACTGAGTACAATAGTAGTAACCGGTGGCGCTGGATTTATCGGCTCTCATCTTTGCGAAGCTTTATTGAGAAGAGGGGATAAGGTTATTAATATTGATAACTTTAATGATTTTTACGACCCTCAAATCAAAAAGGATAATGTTAAAGAAACGATAGAATATATAAAGAAAAATAACATCGCCCCAAGCATGTATATTGTGAAAGAAGGCGATATTAGAGACTTAGAATTTTTAAGAAGCGTGTTTGAAGAACATGCTGTAGATGCCATTGTCCATTTAGCCGCTTATGCTGGTGTACGTCCATCTATTCAGAATCCCGTACTCTATACAAGTGTCAACATAAACGGGACGGTAAATATGTTGGAAATCTGTAAAGAATTTAGTATCAAAAATTTTGTATTCGCGTCTTCCTCTTCCGTATATGGGAACAATAAAAAAGTTCCTTTTTCTGAGGATGATATAGTGGATTACCCAATCTCACCATATGCAGCGACAAAAAAAGCGGGAGAATTGATGTGTCATACATACCATACCTTATACGACATTAATGTAGCTTGCCTAAGATTTTTTACAGTTTATGGTCCTAGACAAAGGCCGGATTTAGCAATTCATAAATTTACTCGACTTATAACCGAAGGAAAGTCTATTCCCTACTATGGAGATGGTACTACAGAAAGAGATTATACTTATATCGATGATATTATAGATGGTATTACGAAAGCGATTTCCTGGGCTGGCGAAGGCAATGGAAAATTTGAAGTATTTAATCTAGGTGAGTCGAACACGATAAGTTTAAGTAGGATGGTCAAAACAATTCAAGAAACAACGGGTAAGAAGGCTAATCTAGACCGGTTGCCAATGCAGCCTGGTGATGTGGATAGAACCAATGCAGATATTACCAAGGCAAAGCAGATATTAGGATATAATCCGACTATGGATTTTGAAGAAGGAATAAAAAAATTTGCAAATTGGTTTTATAAAAACAAAACATGAACGCTAAGGGCAAAATATAGCTGGACTGTCAGAGTTATAGCTTAATATATGCGTGTTGTCCATGATCAAGTAGGCTCGGCCGATCTTGCAAGGGAAGCGCACTTGCAGCACCCCTCTTAAGAGGGGTTTTTTGTTATAATAACTAAGGTTTTAAAAACGAGTACAGTTCAAAAAACAAAAATAGTCACTAGTATTAAAACAATATTTTTATCTTTAGAACATAGGATATTGTAAAAGCTTTATTGGTTGAAAGGAGCTTTTGCATTGAAAATCATTATTCTAGCCGGTGGTGGAGGTACTCGTTTATTCCCCTTATCTCGCACGTGTTTCCCTAAACAATTTATGAAGATTGGTAGTGAGCATTCTCTTTTATCCCAAACGGTCCTACGGTTTATTCCAGTAGCGAAAACATCGGATGTGGTAATTGTCACGAATCAGGAATATATTCATCATATTAAAGCTGAACTCTTAACCTGTGGGGCGGGAGATGCTCACGTTTTGCCGGAACCAGTAGGACGAAATACAGCTCCAGCGATTGCATTAGCGGCACGGTATTGTATAGATGAATTGGGAGCAACTGATGATGAAGTCATATTTGTTGCTCCCTCAGATCATATTGTTCGCCAAAATGATCTGTTTATTCAAGCAGTAGGGCAAGCGGATAAAATGGCAAAGCAGGGAAATATTGTTACTTTTGGTATTACACCTGATAAACCTGAGACAGGGTATGGATATATTGAAGCTGGTGAGGTTTGTGGTTATGGTTTTGCAGTAAAGTCCTTTAAAGAGAAGCCTAGCCAGGAAGTGGCTAAGGAATATTTGGCAGCAGGAAAGTATTATTGGAATTCAGGTATGTTCGCGGTTACTATCGGGCAAATCATGACAGAGTTCTGCAATCACCAGCCGGAGATTTATCAATTGTCATCTACTAGTTATAGGGACACGTTAGCTCAGTTTGAAGCTATGCCAAATATTTCGATTGATTATGCGATTGCTGAGAAATCTGACAAGGTAGTGACAATTCCTTTGTTGGTCTACTGGAATGATATTGGTTCATGGGATGCAATTTATGATGTGCTCGATAAAGATGCAGCTGGCAATGCGGTAAAGGGTGATTGTATACCTATTGATTGTACAAATACTCTTATGCTAGGACGCAGTCGCCTGATTGCTGGTATTGGTCTTGAGGATCTACTGGTGGTTGAGACGGATGATGTCATTGTAGTGGCAAAGAAAGGGGAATCCCAAAAAGTTAAGGACTTGGTAGGCGAGCTAAAAAGTCGAGGCCGTCGTGAGGCAGAAGAACATACGACTATGTACCGTCCTTGGGGTAGTTACACGGTCCTTGGTGAAGGGCCTGGATATAAGATGAAGAAGATTATAGTAAATCCTGGACAGCGTCTTAGCCTGCAAATGCATTATCATCGTAGTGAGCATTGGATTGTGACGGGTGGTACAGCTGAGGTGACTCTAGGGAATGAGGCAAAGCTAGTCCATGAGAATGAAAGTATCTTCATTCCGTTGTCTACGAAGCATCGTTTAGGAAACCCAGGACGTATACCACTAGAGATTATTGAGGTACAGAATGGCAAGTATCTAGAGGAAGATGATATTGTTCGATTTGATGATGTATATGGAAGAGAATGAAGTTATCAAATCAATAATTTACAGCCGCAGCTTTTGCTGCGGCTGTTTTGCGTTCGTGGGGATGATTTTTATTGATTATAGAAGCATGAGAATAGATTAGGTGTGATTTATGCAGTATTTAAATTCTAAATACTGGTAACACTAGAGCTATTAGGTTATAGAACGTGAAAGTAGAGATTATAAGACGGGAAATTTTACTGCAAAATTGTAATATGGATATTATGCCGAGCATAGATTTATAAAAACAACTATTTTGTATAAGGGGATGTTTCTTGTGGATGAGCAATTAGCTCGAATATCCGAATTAAAACAGTTAATAATAACTGCAGGTTACCATCCTGCTCAGCTGAGTAATATTATTAGAGAAGTCGTTGGTAATACAAGTTTTCCTACTACTTGTGAAAAATGCTCCGAGTTAATCGAAACGTTGGAATACTATTGTGAGTTTGCTAAGAAGTGCCAAAAAATTAAATTATAAAGAATAGAATTAAAGAAAGAATTA
Organism: Pelosinus sp. UFO1; assembly: GCF_000725345.1. NCBI lineage: Bacteria > Bacillati > Bacillota > Negativicutes > Selenomonadales > Sporomusaceae > Pelosinus > Pelosinus sp. UFO1. The sequence continues at coordinate 4,374,322 of NZ_CP008852.1, read as the reverse complement.
AGCATTGATAGTTCTTAGTATAAAATGCTTAATTATATTTTTGATATGTAGAGAATAAGGAGACAAAGTCGTTTTGCGACGTTGTCTCCTTATTATTCTTTTATTAAGTTCTTATTACTTGTCGGAGGAGGTTTTTTTGATGCCATGTTTATAAAGAATAAATTCTTTCGCTATGTCCAGTTCTTTTTTTATATGATCGGGAAGTTTATCTATGTCATCATCATGATGATTAGCTGTAATGGTCTCGTATTCTGAAAAAAAGTCTGATAGGGAGATTTCGAGAGCTTTGCAGATTTTAGCTAAGGTAGTCACAGTGGGAACTTTTTTGCCAGATTCTATCTCACTTAAAGTCGTTTGACCTATCTCAGCTAGTTTATATAATTTGTACTGGCTCCATCCTTTTTGCTGCCTTAGATCAAGGACTCTTTTACCAACATCGTTCATATTATCCACCTTCTATACAACGCTATAGCAATTATAACATAATGAAAAATCTATATAAATATAAGCGCAAAAGCGGTTGACTATTGCTCCTCTAAAGCGGTACAATAGAAATCATCAAGGGGGTGATGACTTGAAGAATTTAGTTAACTTTCGTAAGGCAAAAGGTTGGTCCCAAAAAGAGTTATCGGATAAGGCAGGTGTTTCACAAACCTTCATATCGGAACTGGAAGCGGGTAAGAAGCAGCCGACTGTTCTTATCGCACAGAAACTTGCTACAGCCTTAGGAATCACTTTATCAGAATTGTTAAATGAAGAGTTCGGATCTCCAAAATCGAAAGCCAGTTAAGGAGGTGATGAAAAATCGAAAAGGAAATAGTAAATTCATTTTGTAAGTAATTTCAAATCTCTTTAAACATTGTATTATGGGAGTACTGGGAGGGGAAAAATGATCATCCACGAGTTACTCGTTGTATTGAAAATTTGCATTCATCATACCTATGAGAAGGAAGATGGGAAGAATGAGATAGCAATACTATATTGCAATATGCAGCAGTTAGGGATTGATGGCAATCGTTATGTACAAAGTTTTAACCTGGAGGGGCTAACTAGTAAGTTATTGCATTAAGTGAATCTTCGTATTTGAAGATAGAGGGTAAGGGAATAAAAAGGCATAGGTAATAATACATATAGAAATAGATCTACAGCTGTGGTTTACTGCAGCTGTTTTATTTTGGAAGCAATGTTGGTATAATAAAGACACAAAAATTCTTAATGTGGGAATGGAGTATTTTTTATGCTTGTTCTTGCCGTAGTGGCAGGATAGAGATTGGGGTTTGGCGAAAAATAGTCAATAGATAGATTACTTTTTTTGTAAATAAGGCTAAATTGGCTAGCGATGAGGAGGGCCTTGTATTGTTTAGCGAGATAGCAGTTACAAGAGAGGCTTTTAAAGCCTATGATATTCGTGGTCGGGTGCCTGATGAGCTGAATGAAGAAGTGACTTATCGAATTGGGCGGGTTTTTGTGGAATTGTTTGGGGCAAAACGTGTGGTCGTGGGGCGAGATGTGCGGCTGTCTAGTGAAAGTTTAACGAAAGCATTAGTGCAGGGCTTGACGGACATGGGGTGTGATGTAGTAGATATTGGTTTGTGTGGTGCGGAGATGGTGTATTTCGCTACCTTTCATCTAGGGGTAGATGGCGGAATTATGATAACAGCTAGCCACAATCCCATGGATTATAATGGCCTAAAGCTGGTGCGTAAAGACGCCAAACCGATTAGCGGCGATACAGGCCTAAGGGAACTAGAAGATAGGGTCGTGACTGGTGATTTTTCGCTAGAAAAATGCGCAGGCATAGCCAAAGGTAAGATTGAACCTTATGATGTGATGAAAGAATATGTAGCGCATTTACTAGCCTATGTAGATATTTCTGCCTTGAAGCCTTTAAAGATCGTCGTTAATGCAGGTAATGGTTGTGCAGGTCCAACTCTTGATGCCTTAGAGGCCTTATTGCCTTTTACGTTTATTAAGGTATATCATGAACCAAATGGAACCTTTCCTCATGGTATCCCCAATCCTTTGTTAGTGGAAAATCGGGAGGCCACAGCCAAGGCGGTAAAAGAGAGTGGCGCCGATTTTGGCATAGCTTGGGATGGAGATTTTGATCGATGTTTCTTATTTGACGGGCAGGGAGAGTTCGTTGAGGGTTATTATATAGTAGGTTGTTTAGCGGAAGCCTTTTTGCGTCATTATGCAGGGGCGAAAATTATTCATGATCCTCGCTTGACTTGGAATACTATTGAAATGGTAAAAGAAGCTGGCGGTACTCCTGTGTTATGTAAAACAGGCCATGCTTTTATTAAGGAACGTATGCGCCAAGAAGATGCAGTTTATGGTGGGGAAATGTCGGCTCATCATTATTTTAGAGATTTCGCCTATTGCGATAGTGGTATGATTCCTTGGTTATTAGTCGCAGAAAATATAAGTGTGTCTGGAAAATCTCTATCTGAATTAGTAGGGGAGCGGATTGGGAAATTCCCTGTGAGTGGTGAGATTAATCGCCGCGTGACAGATGCACATAAGGTAGTCGAGGAAATAGAGAAGCAGTTTGTCCTAGAGGGCGCCACTGTGGATCGGACAGATGGGCTTAGTGTAGAGTATCAAGATTGGCGGTTTAACCTCCGAATGTCCAACACGGAGCCATTGCTTCGACTCAATGTGGAGAGTAGGGATAATATGTTGCTGATGCAGGAGAAAACGGCAGAATTACTGGCTTGTATAGAAATGTTAGGAAAATGAATAGGGATTGAAGGACTGATGGAGTAAAAAAATCGAACCACAAAGGCGCAATGCTGCTAGCGCAGCACACAAAGAGGATAAGAATAGACTTGGGTTGTGTAAAAAATCTTTGTGTACTTTGTGTCTTTGTGGTTCAAAAAAATGTAAGGATGGTGCATTATAGATGGTAAGGGGTCATGGAAAAGTTCGTAAGGCGGTTATTCCAGCAGCGGGGATGGGAACGCGGTTTTTGCCCGCGACAAAGGCGCAGCCGAAGGAAATGCTACCGATTGTCGATAAACCTGCCATTCAGTATATTATTGAAGAGGCTGTACAGTCAGGAATTGAGGAAATTCTCATTATCACAGGGCGAAATAAGCGTTCCATAGAGGACCATTTTGACCGATCCGTAGAATTAGAAATGCTGCTAAAAGAACAGGGAAAATACGATTTGTTGAACCTTGTTGAAGAAATCGCTGATGTCACCATACATTATGTACGCCAAAAGGAAGCTAAAGGCCTAGGACATGCTGTGCTATGCGCCAAACAGTTTGTAGGGAATGAACCTTTTGCCGTGCTCTTAGGGGATGATATTATTGATGCCAGCGTACCCTGCTTGAAGCAAATGATGAGTGTCTATGAAGATTGCCCGGGTACAATCTTGGGAGTGCAGGAAGTACCTCAAGATAAAGTATGCAATTATGGGATTGTAAAGCCGCAATTAGTAAAACATAATTTATGGCAGGCTGTGGATTTGGTGGAAAAACCAGCTACTAGCGAAGCTCCTTCCCGTTTGGCGGTACTGGGACGTTATATTCTTCAGCCTGAGATTTTTGATATTCTGGAAAATACGGAGCCGGGTAAGGGCGGGGAGATACAGTTAACTGATGCTCTGCGTACCTTAGCAATAGAGAAGAACTCTGTCTATGCCTATAATTTTGAAGGACGTCGTTATGATGTGGGGGACAAACAGGGGTACTTGGAAGCAACCATTGAATTTGCTTTGAAACGTCCTGATCTGCGGGATAAGTTTTTGCCCTACTTATTAAAGACCGTAGGGTCTTTAGGGTCTAGTAAAGAAAGTAGTGGTGGGGATTGTAAGTAACGTTGGTTAAAATAAATAAGAGGGGGTTATTGCATGAGTAACAAAAAATCTTCTTGTCTAACATTAGCTTCAGGATTCTCTTTTGATTATGGCAATCTATATGGAGATGGAAAGGTAACGTCTAGTGATGTGGAAGCTTTAGCTGAGCGTTTAGTCGCTGCTGAAGAGGCAGTAATACATATGCGTTCTACAGGAGAAGTAAGAGGGCACCTATCTAAAGATGGCACACCAGAGAAGGTACTCTTCACTCAGCTGCCCTATGTAGTAGAGGGCAATCTGAATTCGCCATCCTCTATCGGCAAATTGAAAGAGTTTGGCAAATCTCTGAAAAACCGAGTGGACGCCGTAGTATCTTTTGGGATTGGCGGTTCTTATTTAGGCAATAAGGTATTGTTTGATGTACATTGTGGCGAGTTTTGGAATTCCAAAAGCTTGAAAGAGCGCAATGGATATCCTAAGCTGTATTTTAACGGGAATAATATTGATGCGAGACGGACTGCCGACATGGTAGAACATCTTTTGGCAGAAGCACGATTAAAGGCTGTACATGGTCAATCTGACAGCTATAAAGTCGCCTTAGTAGTTATCTCAAAATCTGGCGGAACCCTAGATACCATGTCTACCTTTATGGTAGTGTATGACGCCTTAAAACGTCAGGCACCTCTATTAGAGATCGAAGTGGTTGCGGTAACGGACCCTGCCGAAGGAGAAAAAGCTACTTTATTGAAGAAGCTAGCTGCAGAGCAAGGTTGGCCTACCTTTAGTGTTCCTGATGGTGTGGGTGGCCGGTTCAGTATTTTTTCTGAAGTTGGACTAGTAACGGCTGCTTGTATCGGTTTCGATATCGATGCCTTTCTAGCAGGAGCCCAGGCTATGGATAAGGTATGTCAGAATGCTGATATATACCAAAATCCTGCAAAACTGAATGCGGCGCTTAAATTTATCGCAGCGGAGAAATATGGCCGAGATATTGAAGTCTTTATGCCTTATGCGGATTATCTAAAATCTGTGGCGGAGTGGTATGTACAATTGTTAGCGGAGTCTTTAGGGAAACGTACCGATCGGGAAGGCAAAGAAGTATTCTACGGACGGACTCCTATTGTAGCGGTGGGAACTACAGATATGCATGCACAGACGCAGCAGCATCAAGATGGTAAAAAGGATAAAGTGGTTCAGTTTGTAAAAATAGCAGAGTGGGAACAAGACGCTGTCATTCCTGATGTGTTTCCAAAGGTCGCAAAACTGTCCGAGATCTCGTCCCTTCGTCTTAGCCAAGCTTTGGATGTAGCGCGGGAAGCCAATGCGCAGGCCTTGATTAATGATGAACGTTTTAATGCTACCTTTGTATTACCGCGTTTGAATGCATATCATTTAGGGGAATTGCTCTACATGCTGGCATTATCTGTAGCGTATGAAGGGGAATTGGCCAATGTAGATGCTTTTGACCAACCAGGTGTAGAAGCGTATAAACGAATCATGGGGCCAAGGTTAACGGCTATGAAAACAAAATAAATCTCTTTCTACGTAAAAATCCTGTTAGAATTAACAGGATTTTTGCATTTTTTGTAGAATTTTATACAAAGAAGGTGGTGGTGGTTATGACAATAAGCATTATGATTGCAGATGATCATGCCCTATTACGGCAAGGAATTCGCAATATTCTGGAATTGGAACCGGATTTTCAGGTAATTGGTGAAGCTAGTGATGGGGAAGAAGCAATCGCGAAAACCATTACCCTAGCACCGGATATTCTTTTGCTCGATATAAATATGCCAAAGGTGAATGGTCTTGAAGTGATTAAAAGAATCACAGAAGAGCAGAAGAACAGTAAGATTATTGTATTGACCATGCATGATGACGAAAGTTATGTACTAGAAGTAGTACGAACTGGCGCGGCGGGTTATCTACTAAAAGATATTGAACCAGGTATGTTAGTGACGGCGATTCGTAAGGTATATGGTGGTGAGTCTTATATCTATCCTACCTTGGCTAAGAGTTTATTCTCTGAAATCAACCGTTGTCAGGAAAAGAAGCCCGAGGCCTTGACGAATATGAAGCATCGCAGGGAAGAGGGGCTTACATATCGTGAACTGGAAGTACTGCAATTAGTTTGTAAGGGCTTAAGCAACTTAGATATTGCCAAAAATATGTTTTTGAGTGAAAAGACCATTAAAAATCATTTGACGAGTATCTTTCGCAAAATTGCTGTAAATGATCGTACTCAGGCAGTACTTTATGCGATAAAAAATAAGATTGTTACCCTGGAATAATTATCTTTTCTCACATTTTTATTATATTTGCATATCATATCCTATCCCATGATGAAGGGGGTAGGATATTTTGTTTTTTTCTTATACGATGAGTGTAATTTTGTTATCACTGGCCATGTACGGTATTTGGTATTTTATTCGGGATCTTTGGAAATGGTGGCTTGCCCCGCGTTTCGTATCTGTGCCAAGTTGTAGTTTTTTGGTCGTGGTAAAAGATTTAGATTATAGAGTGGAAGGCTTGCTGCGGTATTTGGCTCATGAAATAGAACGGGCCGAGGTTGATTGTGATATTGTAGTAGTAGATGTAAGTTTGGATGATTTGACATCAGTAATTTTAGAGCGATTAGCTGAAGAACTCCCAGATCTTAGTATAATGTCATTTCCTACTGGTATACGTCCTGTGGGCGAGGCCATTGCTTTGTGCCGTGGTGCCGTGGTTCATGTAATGGATTTAGCCAACCGAATGAGTACAGAGGATTTTATGGTGGCAGTTTGTGGTCTCCTTCGCCAAGATTACCAAGAGGTCATGGTCAAGCGGGTTGCCAGATAATGGGATTCGGAATACGAACCGCAGAGGCGCAGAGGACGCAGAGAGAGGTTCGATTTTATTACCACAATTACCCCTCAGTGCGCTCTGCGTCCTCTGCGGTTAAAAACTCCTTCGTGTGCTTTCATTCTTTCTTATGTTTCAGCACCAAAATATCATAGATAATCTCCACCAACTTTTGTGCGATAGGCATAAGGTCAGGGTGGGAATCAGGGGATTGTACGGTGTGAGAGATTGCCAGTCTAGCAGATTGTAAATGTTTATTAACTGTATCTGAGGTCCAAAAAACAGGAATGTCCGTACCACCGGTAAGACTGACAATGGCTTGGTAAGCAATAAGACTATTTTCGGCTACGCCAGTTACGGCATGGTAATTGACGTAGCCTGTACTCGTATCTCCAGTAATGCGAGGAATTCTAGTTTTAACCGGACAGAGGACAAGTCCAGGGGCCAAGGGGAGCGGCTGTAGAACTCGTCGTCCTGTTGCGCGAGTTGTATGCTCTCTTAGCGCGATCAGATCTTTCGAGCGACTGTGAGCCAAGCGGCGCAGGATTGTTCGAATTTGTGTCTTAGTAGACATTTCTTGTCCGTCTGTGGTAATGATAGTAGTAGTATCACCAGCGCTGGTATAGCGGGGAAGGATGGCGGCAATCTGATTGTAATTTGGTATTTTTTCTAACATAAAAAGCTCCTTTAAATCGAACATGTGTTCGATGTTTTTGTTTTTATAATAACAAAAATTGGATGAAATGACAAGAAAATTAATAAAGAAGACTTGATTCAGATGGAATTTTAACTCCATCTGAATCTTAGTCGCACTTATCCAGGGACTTAGCCACTCTTAACTCCCACTTAAAAAAGATGGGAGTTTTAGAGCGGTTTAGTCATCGGATAAAGGGATTTTTTGTATAGTAAGTCTTATTCTGTCGCATACTGAATAGCAATGAGGAAATAAGGAGGGAAAATCATGTTGAATGAACGGCTGGACAATGTAGAGGAAGGTTACAGATGTAACCGTTGTGGCGGTATGTTTTCTTCATATCATGATAATATAGTACGATGCCCATTTTGCTCTATGATCTGTGATGAAGTGAAATGCCGTGTCATAGAGACAAGTAATGAAGAATATTAATAAATAATAATAATAAATAATAGATTAGTTACAGGAAATTCATGGGTTGTGTCGAAAGAATAATAACAAACAAACCCTTAGCCTCAATTTTGCTTTTGGGAATTGTGGTTGAGGGTTCTATTGTTAATTCGAAAAGGGGTTGATATGTATGGCTTATGGTAAAACCGCAAGTGAAGGAACCAAGGATTCTGGATTAGAACAAGTATTGATCTGGTTACGCGAAGATCTCGTAGGAGAATTGGAAGCAATCAACCAATACCAGGCTCATATTGATAAGATTGATAATGAAGAAGTTAGAGAATTATTGGAACATATTCGGGATGACGAAAAAGAGCATGTCGCCGAGATTACTCATCTTTTAGCTCGCATTGACATGATTCAACGGGAGAAATTTGCCGAGGACCACACAATGGCTCCCGAACAACGTGTTGTAAATGAAGGCGCAAAAGAAGTGGATGAAAAAGTAGCAACAGTCGGCAATATGTTTGGACAAAAATAGGTTAAAAAGAGAGGAGAGATAAACTATGGATATTTTAGATCGCGATTCAGCACCGTTGACGGAGGCTGAATGGTCAAAAATTGATGAGGCTGTAGTAACTACGGCTCGTCGTATGTTAGTAGGTCGGAAAGTAATTGAAGTTCTTGGACCTATGGGGCCTGGAGTCTATACCATTCCTTATTCCGTTTTTAGTGGAACCTCTTCAACGGGCATTGATATGGTGGGAGAGCAGGATGATTTTATCGTAGCACCTAGTTCTCGTGCGACGACTAGTGTACCTATGCTTTATAAAGATTTTAAAATTATGTGGCGCGATGTGGAAGCCGACCGTCATATGGGATTACCACTTGATGTGAGCACTGCTGCAGTTGCTGCCAATTATGTAGCGGTTCAGGAAGACAATCTGATTTTTAATGGCAACAAAGAACTTGGTCAAGTCGGATTGATGAATGTTCAGGGTCGTAAGACTGTGAAAATCAGCAATTGGGATGAGCCAGGCAGTGCTTTGGCAGATGCAGTAAAAGCTGTGAGTGCATTAAGTGAAGCTGGACATTACGGTCCTTATGCTATGGTAGTGAGCCCTGTACTTTTCGGCCGTATGGTACGAGTGTATGGGAATACTGGTATGCTTGAACTAGACCAGGTGAAAGCTTTAATTAGTGGTGGGGTTTATTATTCCAACACAATTAGTGGTAATAAGGCTGTCGTATTAGCGACTGGTGGTCATAATGTAAACTTGGCAGTTGGTCAAGATATGACGACTTCTTACATGGGACCTACTAATATGAATCATGTGTTCAGAGTGCTAGAAACAACAGCTTTATTAGTACGCCGCCCAGATGCTATTTGTACAATTGAGTAGTAGGTAGAAAAGATTTTAACCGCAGAGGCGCAGAGGAAGCAGAGATGGTGGGGTAAATATGCCCCGCTCTGTGTTCTCTGTGCCTCTGCGGTTATTTTCTTCCGTCTTCGTCCCTTGCAGGTCCTACGGTTGCCGAGTATAATGTTATAAGAATAAGTACAGCCTTGCGGGGTTTGTTTGAGGTGGATACATGGGAACATTGCGGGTAGAAGGCTTGCATAAGGCTTTTGGTATTGAGATATTATTTACAGATGTAGCGTTTGAGTTGGGGCGGGGAGATACTTTTGGCCTCATTGGGGCGAATGGTACAGGCAAGACTACGCTGATGCGATGTTTGCTTGGCCTGGAGTCCATTGATGGCGGGCGGGTAGCGGTGCCCGTTGGTGAAACAATTGGTTATGTACAGCAGGATGCTAGTTTAAGCCAAGGGACACTCTATGAAGAATTGTGTTCAGCCTATGAGGATGTCTTAGCTTGTCAGACGAAAATGCATGAACTAGAGCAGGTCATTGCTGTAACCAAAGAGGAAACTGTTTTAGAAGGGCTGATGAAGGACTATGCTAAAGTAGTCGAAACCTTTGAACGAGGTGGGGGCTATGAATATGAAAATATGATTCGCCGAGTTGCCTTTGGTTTAGGTTTTACTAGCGAGGATTTTTCAAGGCGGATTGAAACCTTTTCTGGTGGGCAAAAGACACGAATTTGTTTGGCAAGGGCGCTAATTCGTCAACCAGATTTCTTGTTTTTGGATGAGCCGACAAATCATTTGGACATTGGAATGGTTGAGTGGTTGGAGGATTTTCTCGTAGGATATCCAGGGGGCATACTCATTATTTCTCATGACCGCTATTTTCTTGATAAAGTAGTTAATCGGGTCATTGAATTAGAAAATAAGGCACTAACGGCTTATAAAGGGAACTATACCTCTTATATGCAGCAGAAAGCGGAACGTATGGCAGCCTTAGAAAGTGCTTATGAAAAACAGCAAGACCATATTGCCAAAACACAAGCATATATTACGATGTATCGGGCGGGAATCAAGTCTAAGCAAGCCAGAGGGCGGGAAAAACAATTGCAGCGTTTGGAGCGCATTGTATTGCCTGCTGACATTGCCCGTTTTGATTTTTTTGGTTTCAATCCTCCTAGTGAATGTGCCGAACGAGTAGCGGAATTAGAAGAAGTAGCAGCGGCCTATGGAGAACGAAAAATTTTCGAAAAACTGTCTCTGCTCATTCGTAAGGGAGATGGAGTTGCTCTAGTAGGGCCTAATGGGGCAGGTAAAACTACTTTATTAAAATTATTGACTGGTGAACTGGCTCCTGCCAGTGGTAGAGTCAAACTCGGCAGCCGAGTCAAGGTAGGGTATTTTTCTCAGGAACATGAAGGTTTGAACGGGAAAAATCGGATAATCGATGAAATTATGATGGAATACGGCTTTAGTGAAGAACGGGCACGGCATTACCTGGGCGCTTTTCTATTTCGAGGGGATGAGGTATTTAAAATCGTTGGTGATTTAAGTGGCGGAGAAAAGTCTAGGCTTGCCATGCTGAAGCTCATGTTGACGGGAGCCAATTTCTTAATTTTGGATGAGCCGACCAATCATCTTGATATTCCAGCAAAAGAAGCAGTAGAGGAAGCCATTCTAAGCTTTCCTGGTACTTTCCTTACCGTATCTCATGATCGATATTTTCTTGATAAAGTAGCCAATTGTATGGTGGAATTGGCTGATGGTGCATTAACGGAATATGCGGGTAATTATAGTTACTATCGAGAGAAAAAGATGGCGAACCAAAAAGCAGCAGCTGCTTTGCAGACGCCAATTGTTAAAGTTGAAGCAAGTGCCAAGAAAACGGAGAAACCTAGGCAGCGTAAGGCAGATCCAGAAAAGAGTCTAAGGAATTTGCAAAAGCTAGAAGGCGAGATTGCGATGCTAGAACTAGAGATCAAGGCCCTTGAGCATCGCCTAAACGATCCTGCCAGTCATGGTGACCCAGAGGCGAGCAGCAAATTAGCCGAGGAATACAGCCAAGCCCAAACTGCCCTGGCAGAGAAATATGATGCTTGGGTAGAACTTACGGAAGGCGGAGAGTAAAACTAACCACAGAGGCGCAGAGAACACAGAGGGATTTATTAATCTCTGTGTTCTCTGCGCCTCTGTGGTTAAATAAACCGTACTACTTTCTTTCCTATATCTTTTTAGGCTGACTTGTGTGTCGAGAGACACATAGGTCGGCTTTTGTTTTGCCCAAATTAACCTGGTAGAGTGAAGCAAGCGCTAATTTAAGAGGAACCGGTTTCTCGCCTTAAGGTGAGAAAAATGGAATTATGTCAACTAGTTAAAACAGCCCAAGCTGGTGATGAGCATGCCTTTCAGGAAGTATGCAGTCGTTTCACAGGATTGGTGAAGAAGCATGCCAATAAGCCTCATTTGCGTCCTATCGTTGAGGAGGCAACATCACAAGGCTGGTTAGCCGTCGTGCAGGCGGTGAAGTCTTATGATGAAACATGTGGTGTTCATTTTGCTGGTTATGTGGATAGTAAAGTTAAATTTGCCATTTGGAATTTGTTTAAAAAAGAGCGTCGCCGTTGGCAAGAGGAAGTTCTTTTAGAAGGTGCAGCAGAGGAGGAGGAGCAAAATGCCTTTGCTCAGCTGCCGGATAAGGCCAATGTGGCTCAGGAGGTAGAATTAGAGTGGCTATCTCAGGAATTGATAACTGCTGTAGCAGCTTTGCCCGGCAAACAGCGGCAAGTAATATTGCAAACAGTTGTAGGGCACAGCACCTTAAAGGATGTAGCGGCGGAGCTCGGAATTACAATACAAGCTGTATTTAATTTACGGCAGCGTGGTGTAGCGCGTTTAAAAACCCTCTGCGCTGGAATGTATACCAGTGAAAGGGGGTGAGAGATATGGCAGTCGATAAAGTACCACAAACAAGCAAAATGGTTATCACAGTGGAAAATGGTTTGAATGCGAACGGAGAGGTAGTTCAGCGTCAGCGGAGTTACAAAAACGTAAAGGCTAGCGCAAGCGATGCGGATGTGTATGCCGTGGCTCAAGGAATTGCTGGGTTACAAACTCATGCGGTAGTAACCATTAGCCGACAAGATGATTGTTACTTGGTAAATGGCTAATATGCTGAAACTGAATTGAAGTAAGAAGGAGGTGATATAAGATGGCAAAAACCCTGGAGATGGTTTTCCGCAATACCAGCGGTAAGGAAGTGACTTTGAATGTTGCAGATCCCAAAGAAAATTTGACTTTAGCAGAAGTTAAGGTGATTATGCAAGACATTGTCGCTAAGAATATTTTTACTAGTAAAACGGGTGATTTCGCTCAGGTAGTGGAGGCCCGTATGACTAGCAAAGATACGGCAGTATTGGCCTAGCGTTAAGGTACCCCTCTCTAAGGAATTAAATTTCTAATTCCCCTCTAGAGAGGGGGGACCGCAGGCGGGGTGTGTAAAGGAGGCTAACTTATGGAGCAAATCCTCACATATGCAGCCAACTATGGATTTCCTGCGGTGATTAGCGTTTACCTTTTGGTACGCATCGAAGGGAAATTGGAGCAGTTGACTGGTAGTATTAACGATTTGGCTAAAATCATAGCGACAAAATTATAGGGCAAACTAAAACCCGAGAGTATCTATCATTTAGATATTCTCGGGTTTAGTATTATCTTCTCCATTCCCCTCTAGAGAGGGGGGCCACTGGCGGGGTGTGTCGTTCCCCCCTATTTTTTCATTTGTTCTAGTAAAGCAGTTGCTAACTGATCGGTGCAAGAGGTTGTTTTTTGTCCACAGGTGATACCTTTGAGTTTTTTTACCACTTCATCAGCTGGCATGCCTTCTAATAAGGAACTAATAGCCTGGAGGTTTCCAGGGCAGCCGCCATTAAATTTTACATTGCGGACAATTCCGTCCTGTAAGTCAAAATTTATTTCTTTGGCACAGATGCCCGATGTATTGTAAGTAGTCATTGATAAAACCCCTTTGTAAATAATTTTAAACCACAAGGCACATAATTAGTAAAAATCTCTGTGTCCTCTGTACCTCTATGGTTTACATTTCTTTTAAAGATACACCGAAATGCTCTGTCTGTCTAGTCATTATTGTTCTTATTTCATGCTACCAGCAGGATTTAAGCAGAAACCTGCGAATAAAAAAGATATATTATATTGAGTGGAGAACGCCGTGGAATATTTAGAAGGTACTGTAGAAAATATCATATTTCAAAATACTGACAATGGCTTTGTCGTTTTCAAACTAAAACCAGCGAATGAAAATGGGGCGGTAGCCGTTGTGGGTAGTATGCTGGTGCCCTTGGTTGGTGAACAATTAGAACTAACTGGGGAATGGGCGGAGCATGCCCGTTTTGGCCGCCAATTTAAAGCCACCAGTTACAAGAAAGTAGCACCTGCCAGTGTGAAGGGTATTGAACGCTTTTTGGCCTCGGGGGCCATTAAAGGCATTGGTCCTGCCATGGCGGCACGGTTAGTAAAGCAGTTTGGCCTTGATACCTTAAAAATTATTGAAGAGAAGCCGAAACGGTTGCAAGAAATAGAGGGAATTGGCAAGAAAAAAGCGGAGGCCATTCACGAAGCCTATGCCCAGCAATCTGAAATGCATGAGGTCATGCTATTTTTGGAAATGAACGGAGTAACAGGGGCCTACGCAGGTAAAATTTTTGCTCAATATGGATTTTTGGCGATTAGCGTATTACAGGAAAATCCCTACCGTTTAGCCCAAGAAGTACAAGGTATAGGCTTTCGTACTGCGGATCAGATTGCCATGTCGTTAGGGTTAGAGCGGGACCATGAGGAACGGATTGCAGCGGGGATTGACTTCGCTTTATTACAGATTTCCCAAGGCGGGCATTGTTGTGTACCGGAGGACATATTAGTGCAGGAGGCCGCCAAGCTATTATTGATTGAGCCTATCAATGTAGCTAGGCGTGTATCTCAGCTTATTCAAAATGATAGTTTATGTGTTGAAGATTTTCATGGTATGACTCTTGTGTATCCTCGTCACTTATATTATGCGGAAAAAAGAGTAGCGGAACGGTTATTGCGTTTGAAAGATAGGGCGAAAGAAGCACCTGATGAAGACTTGGTGGCGATTGTTGATCGCTGGGAAAAGCAGTCAGGGATCACCTTGGCTGAAGCCCAAAGGGAAGCGGTTCTATCTTCCTTACTTCATGGTGTATTGGTGTTAACGGGTGGGCCAGGCACTGGGAAAACCACAGTTGTCAGGGGCATGCTGGATGTACTAGAAGATCAAGGTTTTAAATTGCTCTTAGGGGCACCTACTGGGCGAGCGGCAAAGCGGCTAAATGAGGCTACGGACCGAGAAGCCATGACAGTACATCGCTTGCTAGAATCGACTGGCGGGACGGAAGGCGCACCTTTATTTATGCGCAATGAAAAGGACCCTTTAGATGCGGAAGTTGTCATCATTGATGAGGTTTCTATGATGGATATTTCTTTGATGAATCATTTTCTTCAAGCGATACCTGACGGTTGTCGAGTCATTTTAGTTGGTGACGTAGACCAGTTGCCAGCAGTTGGACCAGGGTCTGTACTCAAGGATATTATTCGCTCCACAACGGTGCCAGTCGTACGCTTAACGGAAGTTTTTCGCCAGGCAGGGGAAAGCATGATTGTTATGAATGCCCATCAGATTAACCGAGGGATGTTGCCTGATTTTAAAAGCAGTAATGATTTTCAGTTTAAAGAAATTAATGATAGCGATGCGGTAGCTCAGTCTATTGTAGAGCTATGTCGTGATGTGCTTCCTAAGGAAGGTTTTAATGTTTCCTATGATGTGCAAGTGTTGGCCCCTATGCACAGGCTAGTGTGTGGTGTAGAAAATTTGAACAAGCTGCTTCAGCAGGCTTTGAATCCTGAAAGTGATGGCAAAGCCTCTGTTTCTGGTGCCAATCAAGTCCTCCGAGAAGGGGATAAGATTATGCAGATGAAAAATAATTATACCAAAGGGGTATATAACGGGGATATTGGTTTTATTACAGGTATTCAAAATGGCAGGGTAGCCGTTCGTTATCCAGAGCAAGATGTGATTTATGAAAGAGGCGAGTTAGAGGAACTGCACCTTGCTTATGCCATGAGTGTACACAAGAGCCAAGGCAGTGAATACCCTGTGGTCATTATGCCACTCATTTCGGGACACCATGTCATGCTACAGAGGAATCTGTTATACACAGCCGTAACAAGGGCCAAAGAACGGGTCATCCTCCTAGGCAGCAAAGCTGCCCTCAACACCGCCCTAATGAACGATCGTACCAAACGCCGCTACTCCCTCCTCGCGGAACGCCTGCGTGGAGAAGAGTTGTAGCTAAAATAACGAACCACAAAGACACAATGCCACTGTCGTGGCACACAAAGGGGACTACAAAAATTATTTATAATACAATTTTTTGTGAAAAATCTTTGTGTCCTTTGTGTCTTTGTGGTTCAAATATTTTTTCTTCCCCCAATTTCATAGAATAATGTGGCAGTATTCATTAATAAGGAAGTGAGGTTGTGTTCAGCAACTACTGGAGTACCTTTATGGATATCATCTATCCACCCAAGTGCCCCTATTGTAAGACTCTAGTCCAGGAACATGGCGCCTGGTGTCAGCAATGTTTAGCAGGTATCCTGTCAGTACGAGACATTAATGTAATAGAACATCGTCTCAAGTATCTGACTGCCTGCAGGGCAGTGTGTGAATATACAGGGGGGCTGAAGCGAATCATTCATGACATGAAATTTCGCCAGCAAAAAAAGTATGTTATTCATCTTAAGTGGTTACTTATAAGCTGTAAGCTGACAGATTATCTTTCTCAAATTGACTATGTAGTGCCCGTGCCCTTACACGCTGATCGTCTAAAAGAACGAGGATATAATCAGACCGAGCTTATTTTTAAAGATTGGTCCAAAGAGCAGAACTTATTTTGGATGCCTGATTTATTAATTCGGGAAAAGCATACAATTCCCCAATGGGAACTGACTTCAACAGATAGAAAGCAAAACATAAAGGGCGCGTTTATCACAACGCGCCCTGATAGGATTGAAAATCAGAATATTTTGTTAGTTGATGACATCGTTACAACGGGAATTACCTTAGATGAATGCGCTAAGGTGATGAAAAAAGCGGGGGCGGCTTCTGTCTACGCCTTAACAATTGCAAGTGGAGCCAGATAATTCTACCCCAGAGATTCAATAAATGCCTTTACAATGTCAGGATCAAAGGCAGTGCCTGACATATTTTGGAGCTCTTTTACAGCCTCTTCCTTCGTTTTTTCCCAATGTTCTGTGCAAGGGTTGATAAAGCGGTCATAATAGTTTACAACGGAAATAATACGGGCACCAAGAGGGATATTAACCCCTTTTAAACGTTTGGGATAGCCTTTACCGTCCCAACGTTCGTGGTGGTAACGGATATAGGGAATATGTTCTTGGCATTGCGCAATATTCTCTAGCATGTAACTGCCTGCATTGCAATGATTTTTAAAGACGGTCATTTCGCGGGTGGAAAGATAGGGAACTTTTGCTAAGACGGCATTGGGAACTGTAAGATGCCCAATATCGTGCAGCAAAGCAGCCAAGCGAATACGTTCAATTTCCTCGCGAGGCAGACGCATCTTGGCAGCAACGCTAACGGCGTAGTTTGCTACCTGTTGGCTGTGTAAGTATAGATTTGAACTTTTCAGTTGAATGAGCTGCATTAGGTTGGCAATGACCTTGTCTATCGTTTCCGAATCTCCAGAATAAATTTCAGGGCCTTGCATAAGTGTTAACATAACCATGGCAAACTGCCTTTCCATATAAAATATATCAAACTATATTCTATGCTATGCTTTGCCAAAAAACAACAGAATCTTGCTAAAAAAATAAAAAAGGTATATTTTTAAAAAGAGTATGTCAAGATTTGATAGGAATTATTGCAAAGTATTGCTATAATGAAAACAGAAAATATATTTATTGAATCATTAAAAAACTCGTGAGATCCTACTGTCGCTATAGCTTGTTTAAAATAGGGGGAGATTTGTGTGGGTGTAAAAAATTGTCCAGAGTGTGGTAAATTATTCATGGAAAACCCTAGTGGTTTATGTCCAGCATGCTACAAACAAGAAGAGATATATGAGCATAAGATTGGTGAATATTTACGAGAGTTTGGCAAATCATCTGTTGAGGAAATACATAAGGCAACAGGTGTGAAGGAAAAAGTCATATTGCGTATGCTCAAAAGTGGACGCTTGTTTGCTGAGGGCCAAAACTTAGTCAATTACCCTTGCGATATGTGTGGTGCTCCTATTTACGAAGGTCGTTTATGTTCAAAATGTGGCAGTGATTTTACCAAACAAGTGAAAGAGGTTTGGAAAACAGATGAACGTTCAGTCGATTCCCAACGTGGTGTGAGGATGTATACGAAGGATAAGTAATAATTCTAAAAAAAATAAAAAATTCATGGCGGGGATTAATGTCCCGGCCATTTTTGTCGATACTATTAGTGAAGGATTTCTTTGTGTAGAGTGAGGTACGAATAAAATGATTATTTCAAACAAGCAAGTTCAAAGTGTAATGAAGGTATATGGTGAACAAAATAATGTGGGAAAAAGTGCAAAGACAGAAAAAGCACAATCTGCTAAAGGGCAAGATCAGGTGATATTATCATCAGGGGTCCAGGAATTTGGGCAGGTGCTGCAAAGAGCGGTTGCCATGTCTGATGTAAGGCCAGCGAAGGTAAGTGAATTATCCAAAAAGATTCAAGCTGGTACTTATCAGGTGGATGCCAAGGATGTAGCAGATAAAATGATTGGGCGTATGCTGGTAGATGACCTATTGTAAAGGAGAATATTGGTGAAAGAAAAGTGGGAAAAGCTGATTGCTGTTTTTGAGAAGCTACTTATGTTATATCAGGAAATATTAGGCTTGAGTGTTCAAAAACGAGATATATTAGTACAAAATAATGTAAAAGACTTAGAAAAAAACATGAAACAGGAAGAAAACTTGCTCTTTCAGGTGACTAAGTTTGATAGAATAAGAAAAAGTATGATTAAAGATCTTGCTGTTATGTACGGTCTTCCAGATAAGGAAGCTACCTTGTCTGGAATCAGTCAAGTGGCTGATCAAGACTTGGTGAGTAATTTAAATGATATAAAGAACGAACTTCAGAGTGTGATTCTTAAAATTGCTGAAGTGAATGATGTAAATAAAAAACTTGTTGAGCAAGGATTGCTGATTGTAAACTACAGTCTTAATTTACTGGCACAAAGTTCGGTGGGACCGACCTATCACCCGAATGAAAAAAACTCCTTTGTGTCCCCTAATAAAGCTATGTTTGATAGTAAAGTTTAAAATGTTTATACAACAAATAGAAAGGCTGACTGTTTTATGATGTTATCAGAAAAAAAATATCATTTGGTTGATGAATTATTAAATATTTTAGAAAACCTAGTTGCTATTTATCAGGATTTGAATGTGTTGAATAATGAGAAGCAAAGTGTTTTAGCAACAGATGATGTAAAAGGCTTACAGAAAATTGTGCAGCAGGAAAGAGAAATGACTTCTATGGTAGATGCTTTAGAAAAGCAACGGATTACATTGCAAAATGAAATTGATAGTTCTCATTCTTCAATCAATCAGCTGATTGCATTGCTGGATGAACCCAGAAAAAGTCGAGCCATATCTTTAGCTCAAGAATTAAGGGGATTGATGAAATCGTTGTGTTTACTGCAAGAGGCCAATTCTACTGTACTTTACAATTTGCTTAATTTAATAAAGCATAAAAGAAATGTTCTTTTTCAAGTAAGTACAGTACCTGATTATGGCGAAAACAATAGCTTTGTTAATAATAAAAGTATCTTTAATAAAATTATTTAGATAGGAGAATGAGAATGGGATCAACTTTTGGTGGTTTAAATATAATGACACTAGGAATGTCAGCGCAGCAGCTTTCCCAAAATACTACGGGGCATAATGTGTCAAATGCCAGTACTGCGGGATATTCAAGGCAAACAGTTAATCTAATCACAACCACACCGCAGCAGGTTTATACGGCGAATGGAATGTCGCTGGCCGGTACCGGGGTCACTACGGCGTCCATTACAAGAGCACGGGATTTTTTGGTAGATACCCAATATTGGAAACAAAACTCAACAAAAAATTATTGGAATACCCAATCGGATGTTATGGCAAAGGTTGAGAATGTTTTTAATGATACCACGAATACGGGGATTCAAAATTCGATTGAATTGTTTAGAACTGCCTTGGGGACACTTTCTAATAACGCTCATGAGACTAGTGCTCGTACTTCTGCTCGTGAAGCCGGTACGGCATTAGTGGATACTTTGCAGACAAGTGGCAACGAACTTATTACTGAGGCGAGTGACGCATCAAGCCGAATTACTACCCAGATTATTCAATTAAATAGTTATTCTACCCAAGTTGCAGCTTTAAATAAACAAATCATCAGTCAAGAAGCTACTGGCGCTACTGCAAATGATTTGCGTGATCAAAGAGATAAATTGATTGATCAAATGTCTGCGTTAACCCAGGTAAACGTATCAGAAGAAAAAAATGGTTCTTATACGGTGATGATTTCTGGAGGAATTGCTCTAGTGCAGGGAGATCATGCCACAGAGTTAACAGCGGAGCAGGGAAAAAACACTCCTTATGGTTATGATACGACTAAGATTACAGCAATGAATGGTACAATTAATGTTAGCTTTAAGAATGGTACAATAGCAAGTTTAGAGGATCTTAGAGATACGACGATTAATGGGTATTTGTCTGATTTAGATGCCATGGCCCAGTCATTGATGCAAGATTTTAATACACAGCATAAGCAAGGATTAACAGATAATTTGACGGCTGCGGGTAATTTCTTTGGTGTAACGGGAGTCGATTATACGAATACAGCTAATTACCCTACGAATCAGATTCCACCAGCAAGTTGGCTTAGTCAACTCAAAGTTAACCAAGATTTCTATGGCACAGATGGACTTAAGCTGATTGCTGCTGCAGGTGCCAATGCAACGGGAACTGCAGATGGAACAAATGCTACGGCTTTGGCCAACTGGTTAGTAAAAGCACCCACTACAACATCTGCATCATTAGGAAGTCTTAGTATATCAGATTACTACTCTTCCATCGTTAGTGCGGTAGGTGTACAGTCGCAGCAAGCTCAAAATATGACGACCAATCAAACGGTTATTTTCAATTCTGTAGAAACAACTCGGGAATCCGTATCTGGAATCAATATGGATGAAGAATTGTCCAATATGCTTAAATTTCAGCAAGCTTACGCGTCATGTGCTAAGGTGTTAACAACTATGGATTCTATGTTAGAGACTTTAATTAATATAAAATAAAGAGTTAGATATAAAGGAGAAAAATTATGCGCGTAACAAATAATATGCTAAGTAATCAGTTTTTGTCTGGTTACCAGACAACCCTATCACGTATGCAAGATGTACAAGAAAAAGTTTCTGCTTCAAAAAATATTAATAGACCTTCCGACAATCCAGTTGGGGCGGCGCGTAATCTTCATTATACAGCTGCGGACAGTGCGAATGCCTTGTTTACACAAAATGCTAACGATGCGATTTCCTGGATGAAAACCAGTGATTCCAATCTGTCAACTATTGTAACTACCGTGACGAATATAAAAACTGCCCTTTCAAGTGCCATTTCTGCAAATCCAACTAGCTCCTATGATGCAATTGCTAAACAAGTGGATCAGATGATTAAAACAGTGGTGCAAAGTGCTAATGCAAAGGTTGGCGATCGCTATGTTTTTGGCGGACAAAATGACGCTACCGAGCCCTTTAAAATCAACTATGATGCAAGTGGTAATATGACTGCCGTAACTTATAATGGTACTTCTAAACAACTAACAAATCCTACTTTGCCGTATAATGCTGCTACGAATCCGTATATTGCTAGTACTACTACTGATGGAACTTTAACGATGCAAGTTGTTCCAGGGGATATTAGTACATCACGGGACAAGATTAATCTAGATGGTCAAGAGGTTTTTGGGGAAATGATGACCGTAACATCACCCGTGGATGGAGCTACTTATAATAATGTTCCCAAAATATTTCAAGATTTAATAGCTATTAAGCAACATTTGGTGGATATTAAAACTGGGGCAAATGGAGTGACAGCAACCACTCTAACGAATGACATAGGAACCATTGATACAGATATGAATTACGTGATTTCTGCTCAAACAACAAATGGGGCAAAACAAAAATCATACCAGACAATAAAGGATCGCTTGGAATCAGATTCTCTTATCATTGCATCTGATGCTAAAGAGAATGACGGCTTTGATGTAGCTAAATCGAGTATTGAAATGCAACTAGCAGAGAATGCTTATAATACGTTATTATCAGTAGGGGCTAAAGTCTTGCCTAAATCCTTGGTTGATTATTTATAAGATATGTTTGTATTAGTAATGAGATAAAGGAGGGGGAATTTTGAAACCAGTAGAAATTCAAATTCACCAAGTGTCAGGTCAATTAGGGCTAAACATTACTCAGCCTAATATAAATTTAAAGATTACAGCACCAGATATTAAAATGAAAACAACACCTGCGAACTTAGATTTGAAAATTGAACCTCCTGAAATCATTGTTGATTTAAGAGGATCTTTTAATAGTATGGGTTTACAAGATACTTACTCCTTTGCTGATTCGGCTGCTCAAGAGGCAAAACAAGCTGCTTTACAAGCACTTGATCGGCGGACTCAATTGGGGGATCAAATGGCTGATCCCCATGGACCTTCCATTGGGCAAATTGTAGCACAAGCAAGTAAACGTCCTGAAAAAGAGGTAGCCATTGGTCTTTCTCCATCGGTGGGACCGAAGATTTCGGCAAACTTAGGAACCATAAAAGGAGTATACACTCCTGCTCGTATTGAAAGTAAGGTAAACGAAGGAACAATAACTAATAACTTTACTTGGGGCAAGGTGGATATATATATGGAACGTGAACCGTCAATTGACATTAAATCATAACTGGAGGGTGAAATATGGACAAGTCTGAACAACCGAAAAAAATACACTTTCCCAAAGGATTAATCGGCTTAGAAAATTATCGGAATTTTTCTCTTACCGAATTACCTGATCAGACTATGTTCTGGTTACTGCAAAGTTTAGAAGATGAGGATTTTGGATTGGTAGTTACCAATCCATTTTGGTTTATGCCCGACTATGAATTTCAACTAGACGATGTACAAGCAGAACAGGTAGGAGATAATTCGAATCTAGGAGTTTTTGTTACTGTAAACGTGGCATCCACTCCAGAAAAAATCACCGCAAACCTTATGGGGCCAATTGTAGTGAATCAAAATACCGGTATTGCATGCCAAGTGTTAGTTTCCAATAAAAACTATACACTACAATATAATTTGATGGCTGCAAATTTGGCTGGGGGTTAAGATAATGCTGATTTTAACCCGCAAAAAACATGAGACGCTACGGATTGGTGATGATATTCTGGTAACGATTGTCGATGTACAAGGGGATCAAGTACGTTTGGGGATTACAGCTCCTCGTGAGGTTTCAATATTAAGGCAAGAGCTATATGAGGCTGTTAAAGAATCGAATACCCAGTCTGCGCAAACAGTGCAGAATGTTGACGTATTGTCACTTCTAAAAAAAATGCCAGACAAAGGTGAAAAAAGTAAAAAATAGAGAAAAAAGCTGATAAATTGAAGTAATAAAAAGATAAAATGATAAAAATAACAAAAAAAAACGAATTTAGACAAAAATTATACTTAATATACTGGGAAAAGCCTACGATATATATAGTGACAGTAAAAATTACTGGATGACTCAGCTGGCCAGCAAGTCGTTAATGTAGGCAAGGATGCCACATTTAAATTCAAGGAGGAAATAATAATGAGTGTTGTAAATACTAATATTGCGTCTTTAAATGCATGGAAAAACCTTACTCTTAGCCAAAATAGCATGAACAGTTCCTTGGAAAAATTATCTTCAGGTAAAAAAATTAACAAGGCTGCTGATGATGCATCAGGTTTGGCTATCAGCGAAAAAATGACAAGCCAAATTAATGGTTTGGACCAAGCTACTCAAAATTCACAAAATGCTATCTCTATGATTCAGACTGCTGAGGGTGCATTAAACGAAACAACTGCTATTCTCCAACGTATGCGTACATTAGCAGTTGCATCAAGAAATGATACTAACACGAATAATGACCGTGGACAAACACAAAAAGAAATAACACAATTGATTTCTGAAGTTTCACGTATAGCTAACGATACTGAGTTTAATACTCAAAAATTGTTAAATGGTGCTGCTTCAACTGCTTCATTGGTTTTCCAAATTGGTGCTAATCAAAATCAAACACTTGCAGTGACTGTTGCTGATATGAGAGCAACTGCTTTGGCTATTAATGCTGTGACTCTTGCTACTGCTGGTGGGGCTTCTGGTGCAATCTCTGCACTTGATGCCGCTTTAAGTAAAGTTTCCAGTAATCGTGCTAATTTGGGTGCTGTTCAAAATCGTTTAACACACACTGTAAACAATTTGACAGTTGCATCTGAAAACCTTAGTGCAGCTCGTTCTAACCTTCAAGATACTGATATGGCAAAAGAAATGGCTAACTACAGCAAACAGCAAGTACTTATTCAATCCGGTACTGCAATGCTTGCACAAGCTAACCAATCCTCTCAATCAGTTCTTAAATTATTACAATAGTTTTATTAAAGCAAAAACCGGCCGGCGATATGCCGGCCGGTTTTTAATAATAAAGGAAGGGTTGCCTAGTGAAAATTGACAAGGTTAACTCAACTGGAACGATACAGAACACAGAGAATACAACAAAAGATCAAGAAATGAATGCAACACAAGTTTTAGATGTGATAGACTCGCACCAGTTGAAACAGGCCGTTGACAAGTTAAATAAGAAGGCTGAAGAAACGAATTATGACGTTCAGTTTGCTGTATATAAAGATACGAATCGAATTATAGTTCAAGTTGTGGATAAAACCACCAAAGAAGTTATTTCAACATTTCCCCCCAAGCAAATTCTTGAGATGGCTAGAATGGTGGATCAAGATTTTAAGATATTTGATAAAAAAATTTAGAAGAAGGTGAAAGTATGAGTCTTTCATTATCTACGACTACGTCTTCGTCCCTTGGCACAACTCACATGAACAATACGGTTGGAGGACTTGATGTCGATGCCTTGGTTAGTGCGACTATTCAATCAGCTAGTTTGCCTATGATAAGTCTTCAAAATAAGAATACAAAATTGCAAGCCCAGATGAATGATTACAACACGATCAAAACCGCTTTGGGTACGTTGCAATATGCGGCTACTGATTTGACTTACGCCAGTACCTTTTCCGCAATGAAGGCAACGTCGTCAGATGAAAAAATCGTTACTGCCAGTTCGCAGAACGGCGGTACCAGCGGTAGTTATGTTATTAATGTTGGAGCCACAGCTACGATTACAAGTAATACAAGTGCCATTCTTGGAAATGCTGCGCGTAAGGCAAATGTTGCCGGGACGCAAGTTTATGATTCGGGAACTCCTGTTACGGATGGTGTGTTAACGATTAATGGTATACCTATCGGTGTAACAGCGCTGGATTCGCTTACCACGATTGTAAATCATATTAATAGTTCTGCTGCAGGTGTCACCGCGTCAGTTGGGACAGACGGCAAAGTGTCAATCACGCAAAAAACGGCGGGACCAACTATTACGCTTACAGATACCAGTGGATTTTTAACGAATGCAGGTATATTGCAAGCGAATGTAACTGCCGGAAATGCTGATACCAGTGGTGGTATAAAGGCGTATGTAACAGGAACGGGAAATGCTGCAGATATACCTACTTATAATACTGCATTAAATGAAACGGGTACATTTTCCATTAATGGTAAAAGCATTGCTGTAACTAAAGATGATACTGTCAACACTATCGTGAATAAAATTACGGCTTCTGGTGCTGGTGTAACGGCTTCCGTGGGAACGGATGGCAAAGTTACTATCAAGCAGAATACAGCGGGATTAACTCCAACGATTCAGATAACGGATTCCTCCACTCTTTTAGGTCCTCTTGGTTTAACAGGGGCAACTGTAAATCCTGGGGTGAATTCCGATGAGACGCGTACCTTGGATGATCTCTTTGGAACGGCTGCGGGTGCAACTTCGGGATATTTTTCCATCAACGGGACCTTTTTCAATGTTGACTCGACGAAAGATACCATTGATTCCATCATCAACAAAATAAATACTTCAACAACAGTTGGTGTCTCGGCTTTCTATAATTCGAACACTGGTATGATATCTTTGACTTCTCAGACGGCTGGTGCCAAGGATATTAAGCTGGGGACAGGTGCCACAGACAGTTCAGATTTTTTGTCTAAAATAGGATTGGCACAAGGGAATCAAAAAACAGGTACTGAGGCTTCTGTGACGGTAAATGGCGTATCCGTAACTCCAGTGAATAACAAAGTAACATTTAATGGGAATACTTTTACCCTGACGGGTACGGGAACTGCGACTGTTTCGGTGCAGAGTGATGTTGACTCCATTGTAGCAAAAGTACAAACTTTTATTACTGCGTACAATGCTGCGATAGATGCTGTATACAACAAACTGAATGAAGGATCAGGTAAGGATCTCAACAGTTCGACAGATCCGTCAGTTGGGGATTTATTTGGCGATCCTACGTTGGCAACAATTAACAATAAGTTAAGGGGTATTGCGTCTACTGTTGTAACGAACCAAGTATCTAGTATGCAGCAACTTTCCCAGGTTGGTATTACCACTGGTGCACCCGGAGTATTTGACTCAGCTAAAGTTCAGAGTGGGCATTTGGAATTGGATACAACCAAACTCAAGAGTGCACTACAATCCGATATTCAATCTGTTACTTCACTCTTTGGTAATACGCTGACTTCTGTTACTAATGAAACTGTTACTCAATCGGGTGGAGTATATTCGCTTAAAAACGGCTCCATAACTGGAGATGTTACAATTAAGGTTGGTACTCAAACGTATACTCAGGTTTCTGGAACGCCGAAAGCTCATACTGCAGATCCGACTGACCTAACTAAGACAACAGGCTATGAATATTCTGTGGATTATACTACTGGAAAGATTACATTTGGTAGTGACCCTGCTAGTGATTTTCCTGGTGATACAATATCTGCCGACTACAAATATGATATTAGTTCAGGAAGTAATGCAGGGATTTTCGTGCAAATGCAGACGATGTTAAACGATAATACGAAATACGGTGGTCAGTTTGATGCAATAACGGGGTCTAATGGATCAATTACAAAAACGATGAAGTATAATAATGATCGGATTTCAGATTTAAAGACTCGCTTAGCAGCACAACAGGCTACTTTGTATACTAAATATCAAAATATGCAGACCCTTTTAGCGTCGATTCAATCTCAGGGATCTTATATGACGTCAATGCTTGCCAGCTTAAATAGTAGTAGTAAGTAGTGATGGTTAATTGGTGATTGTCATTATAATGGTTAACGCCACTTGTTGACCATTATAATGATAATGTGTAATGTTCACTACTGTCTAGTTGTGTTAACTTGGAGGAAGGTATGTGTAATTATTTGCATGAAGAAGTGCTCAGGTTGCTGGCTCAACAGGAAACGTCTTATGCTAAACCGATGAATTCCCAGGAAATTGGCGAGATATTAAAGGTAACACCATCCTATATTCGCAGCCAATTATCCCAATTGGTGAAAGTAAGACTAGTGAGAGTGCGTAGAGGCAATGGTGGCGGATATTACGTGATGCAGGAGGAGAGGCAGCAAGATGGAAGTAACGAGCGAAAGTAGAAAACAGCTTGAAGAGTTGGGCGTTTTACTAGGGGATATGAAAAATTATTTATATAAGGTTGAACAGGGGTGCCAAGAGTTATCGGTTATGTTTCATACAGCTGATAGGTCGCAATCATTGGAGACGTTGACTCAGATTATGGAAGGACTAGATTATTATCAAAAATTGTTGAAGTCTGCCGCGGTTTTACTAAAGATCGATTTTTCTGAGATTTTGTGTGAAAAAATGTCGATTTTATCGTTGTTTGATCATTTGGGTCAGATTTTTACCAGTATAGTTGAGGCAACTGACAATGAAGATTATTCATTGTTAACAGATATTATTGAATATGATTTGATGCCTGCCATCTGCATTTCTCAAGAAATGTTAGCAATAGTGCAAGGACGATATGAAGAAAGGGTAATGTAGAGTGACACACGAAACGCGAAGTAGATGGGAAGAGAAGAACTGGGCTGCGTTTAAGGAACGCTATGGCATGGATAAGTTTGAATCTGCAGGCAATCTAGAACGGATTGAAATCATGAATAGCCGTGTAGGACTACCGACTGCAAGGGTTAAATCATCAGATGATAAATGGGTTTTTCTGCACAGTTCTGTTGATCCAGTGAAAGAAGCCAAGAAAATTGCTGATAGTGTTTCTACTGAACCAGGGAAGGTTATTGTTGTATATGGATTTGCCCTGGGATATTTGGTAGAGGCATTACTGGAAACAGTGGATGATAGAAATCCATTATGCATTATCGAACCTGACCGGGAGTTATTTTTTGCAGCAATGGCTAGCCGAGATTTACGTCATCTGATCCTTTCTGCTCGTGTAAATCTTATTCTAGGCGATTCCGCTCAGAAAATTCAACATTCTCTCTTTGCTATTTATGATGAAGCCAAGTATAGTGAGTTTGTTATGACCGGATTGCTGGGACACCAGACAGTATACTCTGATGTTTATTATCAGTCGATGAAATGTATTAGAGATGCTGTGAGTACGAAACTAATTAATTTGAAAACAATAATTACAATGGGCCCGGATTTTGTGTCCAATACGCTCTTGAATCTAGCGGATTATTGTACTCATCCGGGGGTATCTTCCTTGTTTAATCGATTAGAAGGTATGCCGGTTATTGTTGTATCAGCAGGACCATCCTTAAACAAAAATATTCAGCTATTAAAAGAAGCAAAAGGTAAAGCGGCTATTTTGGCTGTTGGGACAGCTGTTAAAGCATTGAAGAAATGGAAAATTGAGCCGGATTTTATTTTTAGTGTTCATCCTGAAGTGACGAATTATGACAGGCATTTTAAAGGAGTGGATACGGGAGGAGCCGCCTTGGTTGCTGAAGTACAATCTTGTCATATGGTTTTGGAAAGTTACCAGGGACCGATATTTGTTTCAGGGGACATGGCGATGCTGAAATGGTTTGGCGATAGTATAGAAGACAAAGGGAAAATTGAAAGCGGGGGATCGGTTGCCAATAATGCTCTAGTGGCGGCTTATAAAATGGGTGGGAATCCTATCATTTTAGTCGGGCAGGATTTAGCATATGCAAGAGATGGACATTCTCATGCAGCTGGGACAAGCTATGAAACGGATGTTTATTCAGGTGGTGAAAGCCTTAAATATTTTTATGTAAAAGCAAATGATGGAGGTCAGCTCCTTACAGATCGACCATTTTATCAGTTCCTTACTTTTTTTCAACATTGGATCAAGAGCAATCCCGAACGTGAATATATCAATGCTACAGAAGGTGGGGCATTTATTGAAGGTACAAAGCTGATGACGTTACATGAGGTGCTTGCTCAATATTGTCGGAAAACAGTCGATGTACAAGGAATTATCAAGGAAGCACAAGATTCATTTAAAGTACCTACTATGGAACCTATACTGGAAAAACTAGAACTGCGTCTAAAAGACACAAAAAAGACTATTGCTGATGCAAATAAGGCTATTAAGCATCTAATTGCGTTGGAAAAGGCATGCACGAATAGGCAAGCAAAAAAAATGCAACAGCATTTAAAGGCAGTTGGTAAAATATACGAAAAGTTTGAGAAAGAGCAACATATACGTGAAGCAGCTGAATGGTTTGCTAAAAGGGAGTTACATAGTGTCTTTACCCGAACTCATGAGGCAGAGTATTTAGCAAATGATAATTTTAGCAATGCAATAGACGATTATTCTCTTTATTATAAAACAATTATTGAAGGTTCGAAATCAGTAGAAGATCTGCTTTATCGTTGTATTGAAAATGTTAGGGGGAAAATGTACAATGGCTGATAATCCTTATGCCCACTATAAGCGCATGCAGGTAGAAACGGCAAGTCAAGGTAGACTCATTATCATGCTCTATGATGGGGCTTTGAAAAATTTGCGTATCGCGCAAAATAGTATTACCCAAAAGAACATCAATGGAGCCCATAACTCTTTAATAAAGGCACAGGATATTATCAGAGAACTAAATGGGACATTGAATTTAAATGCTGGTGAAATTGCTTCTAATTTACGCAATTTATATTTGTATATGCTTGAACGTTTAGTGGAAGCCAATGTAAATAAAGACGCTGAGAAGGTGGATGAGGTTATTGAATTGTTGTCCACTTTAAAAGAAGCTTGGGACAGTATTATTTTAAAAAATAAGTCGTCTATTGCACCTTAATGGGGGGATGAAAATGCAACAGGAAGACAAGGAATTGCTTTTTATAAAGCATTATAGTAATCTCCAACGATTATCGATTGAACAACTGAATGCAATCAAAGAAGAAAAGCTAAATATGGCTACTGAATTAGTTGCTCAGAAACAAATAATAATGGAGAGCATTATGTCTCTGCAAGGTGAGTTTGATATTGATCATTGTAAACCGGAAATTAAAGACAAATTGAAGGAATTATTTAGCCAAATTACTGTCAGTGAAAACGAGAGCCAGCAAATATTAAATGACAATTGTTCAAGTATTACTAAAAAAATGATGGCAGGACGTAAAGAAATTGCTATTCAGCAGGCTTATGAAAACCATTCCTTTCACGGGAATGGAATCAAACTCAATATAATGAAATAATATAATTTGAATTTAATCTATCTTGGGAAGGATTTAATGATGAATATAAAAGGGAAGAAAATTTTAGTAACCGGAGCTGACGGTTTTATTGGTTCTCATCTTACTGAGGAGCTTGTGCGTCAAGGACATGATGTAAAGGCTTTTGTTTTGTATAACTCATTTAATTCCTGGGGGTGGCTGGATTCTGCTCCGCAAAATATTAAGGATCAAATCGAAGTCCATACCGGAGATATTCGTGATCCCCATGGAGTAAAGACAGCAATGCAGGGTTGTGATATAGTGCTACATTTAGCAGCACTCATTGCTATACCTTATTCTTATCATTCCCCAGACACCTATGTAGATACAAATATAAAAGGTACCCTTAATATTGTACAGGCTGCACGAGAGTTAGGAGTAGAAAAGGTAGTTCATACATCAACAAGTGAGGTTTATGGTACCGCCCAATTTGTGCCTATTACAGAGGATCATCCGCTAAAAGGGCAATCCCCATATTCGGCAAGTAAAATTGGTGCGGATCAAATCGCAATGTCTTTTTATCATTCTTTTGACACTCCAGTTTCGATTATTCGTCCATTTAATACGTATGGGCCACGCCAGTCAGCTAGGGCAGTGATTCCTACTATCATTACCCAAATTGCCAGTGGGCAACGGAATCTTAAATTAGGTTCTATTCATCCTACTAGGGATTTTAATTATGTATTAGACACTGTTCGCGGATTTATAGCTTGTGCAGAATCAGATAGGTCAATAGGAGAGGTTATTAATATTGGCAGCAACTATGAGGTATCAATAGGCGATACTGTTCAACTAATAGCTGAAGTGATGGGGGCAGATATTACTATCGAAACAGATGTTGTCAGATTGCGCCCAGAGAAAAGTGAAGTGGAACGTCTATGGGCTGCTAATAAGAAGGCTAAGGATTTATTGGGATGGACACCACTTTATGGTGATAGAGAAGGATTTAAGCGAGGACTTAAACATACAGTAGAGTGGTTTACTATTACTGAGAATCTGAAAAAGTACAAGGTGGGTATGTATAATGTCTAAGAGAGCTATTATACTGGCAGGGGGAAAAGGAACAAGACTTAGGCCGTATACGGTAGTTTTACCTAAACCACTTATGCCAATAGGTGAATATCCTATATTAGAAGTCATTATTCGGCAATTGGCTTATTACAAATTTAATCATGTGACGTTGGCTGTCAATCATCAAGCGGAATTAATTAAGACTTTCTTTGGTAATGGTGACAGATGGGGGATAGAGATAGATTATTCACTTGAAAACAAACCGTTGAGTACTATGGGACCATTGAAATTGATCAATGAATTACCGGATGATTTTTTGATAATGAATGGCGATATCTTGACAGATCTCGATTATAACGCACTCTTTAATCAACACCTTGCTAGGAAAAGTATCTTCACTATCTCGGCACATCAACGTGAGCAAACCTCTGAGTATGGAGTGCTTGAAATTGATGATACCAATAGATTGTATGGATTTAAGGAAAAACCAGTTACAAAATACAATGTTAGTATGGGAATCTATATTGCTAATAAAAAAATATTGGAATATATTCCTGATGGTCAATTCTATGGTTTTGATCATTTAATGATTGATTTAATCTCTGGCGGTAATCCCGCATATGTAGAGCGTTTTAATGGTTGCTGGCTTGATATTGGCAGACCGGATGATTATATAAATGCAATCGAAAAATTTGAAAGTTTAAAAAGCCGGTTTTTACCTGAAAATTAATCTTAGGAGATGGTAGTTTGGCGGAAATTGTACCTATTAACAAAGGCAATTATAGCATGGAAACACCTGAGCGCGAGAATGTTTTTGAATTATATCGCGGTGAGGGATGGGAAGAGGAATATAAGGACTATCGCAATAAATGGTCATATTATGCAACAAATCAGATAGTGTCGGAGTACCCCTTGTTGGTAGACATAGAATTGTCAACGGTATGCAATTTAAAATGCCCTATGTGCTATACGATTTCAGATGAGTTTAAATCCAAAGTTCAAAGTACCCTTATGGACTATGAGTTGTTCGTAAGGATTATTGATGAGATTGCTGGCAAGGTGCCTGCCATCCGCCTAAGTCTGCGTGGTGAGTCTACTTTGCATCCCAAGTTTGTTGATTGTATTAGATACGCGAAACAAAAAGGTATTCGTGAAGTATCTACTCTTACTAATGGTAGTAAATTGGATGAAGATTACTTTACTGAAATGTTGAAAGCCGGTATTGACTGGATTACTGTTTCGGTTGATGGTATTGGGGATACATACGAGAGTATCCGTAAACCGCTCAAATTTAATGATACCCTTAATAAATTTAAAATGATGAAACGGGTTAAAGAGAAATACGGTGCTCACAGGCCGGTAATAAAAGTTCAATCAATATGGCCTGCAATTCGAAATAATCCAGAGGAGTTCTATAATACAATTGCCCCTTATGTAGATCTCATAGCATTTAATCCGATGATTGATTTTACCGAAACGAATAAAGATATAGTGTATGTTGAGGACTTTTCTTGTCCACAGCTTTACCAACGTCTTGTAATTGGAGCAGATGGTTTAGCTATGATGTGTGCGAATGACGAGGATGGAGAATTCATCGTGGGAGATGCCAACAAAGAAACAATATATGAGATGTGGCATGGGAAGCATGTGACGGATGTTCGTGAAATGCACAAGAAGAATAAGGGATTTAAGTGTCACTCAGTTTGTGCTAAGTGTTATTTGCCAAGAGCGATGGAAGAAACAGAATTTGCTAAAGTTAATGGACGAGCTTTTTCAATAAAAAATTATATTTAAAAATGGGAGTGAAATAGCAATGTGGAAGATACCACTGTTTGATCTGTCGTTTGATGAAAAAGAAAAAAATGCAGTACTTGAAGTGCTGGATAGTAAATGGCTTTCTACGGGACCAAAAACCGCTGAGTTTGAGTCTAAGTTTGCGCAGTATTTAGGTGACGGGGATACAAGGTGCTGCGCTGTTGCCAATGGTACTGCCGCTTTGCACATGGCACTCCTGATGGCAGGTGTTCAGTCTGGGGATGAAGTAATTATTTCTGGTTTGACTTTTGTTGCTGACTTAAATGTTACTGTTCTTACCGGAGCCGTGCCGATAATAGCTGATTGCAAATCTTTGGATGATTGGAATGTCTCCGTTAAGGATATCGAGGCAAAAATTTCTCCTCGAACTAAAGCCATGATTGTCGTACATTACGCTGGCTATCCTTGCGATATGCAGGAAATTATGGATTTGGCCGAGAGGCATAATATTGTTGTAATAGAAGATGCGGCTCATGCAATTGGGGCCGAATATCAAGGAAGAAAGTGTGGTGCCATTGCAGATATTGGTTGCTTTAGTTTTTTCTCCAACAAAAACTTGGCTACTGGTGAAGGCGGAATGGTTGTTTGTAAAACGGAAGAACTTGATAAAAAGGCTAGATCGCTACGGTCACATGGAATGACTTCTATGACGATTCAGCGGCACAGTGGCACCGTTATTTCCTATGATGTTTTGGAGCCGGGTTTAAATTATCGTTTTGATGAGATACGAGCTGCACTTGGTCTCGTGCAGTTAGAGAAACTTGATACAAGCAATGCAAAAAGGGGCGCACTGGTTGCGAAATATATTGAGACTCTACAGATACTAAAAAATGTGGTTATTCCTTGGAACGATGGTTATGAACACGGTAAGTCGTCGTTTCATATATTCCCCATTTTACTACCAGCCGACGTGGACCGTATAGAGGTTGTCAAACAGATACAGCAAAAGGGTATTCAAACAAGCATTCATTATCCTGCTTTTTCTCAGTTTACGTACTATCATGACAAATTAAATTGTCATGTTCCTATTGCTGAGGAAATATCCAAAAGAGTACTGACATTGCCGTTATATCCTGGAATGGAATTTGATGATGTCGAACTTATTGTGTCTTCTTTAGGAGAAATACTAAATGGAATGCAGTGATCGAATTGCCGAATTTGATGGCAACCGTCTATCTTTAAAATTTCTTCCTTGGGATACAAAGTTTTTTAGGAGGCCATCGTATCTCTTAGATATAGCAGATTCAGTATTCGACTTTTCAACCGGTTCGTCAGACAATTGGGGTTATCACTTAGATAATAGCTTTATCACGGTGAAATTGAATGAAGATGCTAATTCAAAAAAAATGCTGGACAAACTTCAAAGTTTTGGGTTCCGGTACATAGGTACGGAACTGGTGTTGCAGAATTTATGGGAAAGTAAAGCAACAATATCAGAGCAGGAAGAAACATATCCTGGAGTCAAATTTATTGAAATAGAAAAAAATGAAAATCTGCCGTATAAAAATTTGGGCAGCTTATTTGAATATTCCCGGTTTCATTTAGAGCAAAATATTCACAATGATTGGGCAGATGAATTTTGGTCTGACTATTTACAATCTATTCAGCTAGATGGGAATAAAAAGATGTTTGCTGCCACGTATCTTGGAGAAATTGCAGGTATAATATTTGTACAACAGACACTTGCTAAAGCGACACTATTTTTTGTAGCTATATTGGAAAAGTATCGTTGTTTGAATATTGGTTCAAAACTGATAGCTTATAGCATAAGAATGCTTAATTCTGAAAATATTGTGACAGAAGTATATGCTGGTAATGTTCGTGCGCTGAATTTCTATTTACGCAATGGATTTAGAAAGGTTACATGCAGCCGAATTGTATTGCATAGGTGGTCATAAGGGAAGGGGATTAGTAAATGTACGAGAAACTTGGAAAAGATCGATGCTATATCATTGCCGAGATTGGCGGTAATTTTTTGCATTATGAGGAAGCGGTTGCGCTAATCGACGCTGCTGCCTATTCAGGTGTTGATTGCGTCAAGATGCAGACTTTTAAAGCAGATACTATCAGTACCCGCAGTGCTTATTTTGATATGGAGAGCACGGGGAAAATATCGCAGTATGATTATTTCAAAAAATACGAAATTAGTGAAGAACTGCATAGAAAGGTATTTGCCTATGCCACAGAAAAAGGATTAGATTGGTTTTCAACGCCCTCGCATCCTGAGGACGCTGACATGTTGGAGCGGCTAGGGATAAGGGCATTTAAGCTCGGGGCAGATGATGCTACTAATATACCTCTTCTGCGGTATATCGCCAAGAAAAAACTGCCAATTCTCATTTCTAGCGGAATGTGTACCATGCAGGAGGTTCGAGAGGCAGTTGACGTCATATTAGGCGAAGGTAATGATAAAATTGTGATTTTCCATACGGTATCAGCCTATCCATGCTATTCCGAATATGTAAATTTGAACGTAATCCTTTCTTTGCAAAAGGAATTCCCTGATCTATTTATAGGCTATTCAGACCATACGTTAACAACGGCAGCAGCTATTGCGGCAGCTTCTATGGGGGCGGCTGTTGTTGAACGTCACTTTACTTTGGATAAGTATGCCGAGGGACCGGATCACAAAATATCTTCTACTCCAGAAGAAATGAAATATATTGTCGATACCATCCGTGAGATTGAGATAATGCGTGGTACTGGACTTAAGCGACCGGTTGGTCCTGAAGTCCTGAATCGTATTAATAATCGAAAAAGCATAACTGCCATTAAGGATATCAAACAAGGCACAATGATTACTTGCGAAAATATTGATGTTAAGAGACCAGGAACAGGAATATCTCCACAGTACATGGAGCAGATTATTGGCAAACGGGCAACGAGGAATATTGCTATTGATGAACTTGTGTTGTGGAGTGATATTGAGTAATGTAACACTTGGGGAGGGATATTTGTGGTTGGAGTGATCATACAGGCGAGAATGGGCTCTAGCCGTTTACCGGGAAAGGTAATGATGAAGATCGGCCCTAAAACCCTGTTGGAGCATATTTTTTCTCGGCTATCTTACTTGGTACACGATGCAACGATTGTACTTGCAACAAGTAGACAGGAGAAGGACGACATTTTGGAGGAATATTGCGTTGCCCAAGGTTGGAATTGCTTCCGAGGCAGTGAAGATAACGTGCTGGAAAGATATGTTGAATGCGCGCGTAAATATGGCTTCTCTCATGTTGTACGTCTAACTGGTGATAATCCATTTGTAGATATTGAAGAACTAGATCGTTTACTAAGTTTTCACCAGGAAAGTCATGTAGAATATTCATGTTCCTATGAATGTCTACCAATCGGAGCAGGTGCTGAGGTGTTTGCGTTAAGAGCACTAGAAAAAAGCTATACCAAAAGCTCTCATCCTCACCATTTTGAGCATGTCAATGAATATATATTGGAAAACCAGAATGAATTTTCAATCTCTCGTTTAAATATACCTGTTGCCAAAAATCGCCCGGATATTCGGCTTACGGTGGACAATGGAGAGGATTACGAACGGGCATGCTATATTGTTAAAAATAGTGAAAGAGACTTTGTATCAACGGAAGAGGCTATCAGATTATGTATGCAATATGTATAGAAGCTTCTCACTTAATGGGAAATGGGCATTTATTTCGCGCAATGAATTTTGCCATGTTTCTTAAGGAATGTGGACATGATGTTCTGTTTCTAATTAATGATAATGAAGTAGTGATTAGGACATTGAAATATAGCGGTTTTAACTATGTGGTTGTTGAACTTTCGGATTATCATTCGAACTGGGAAGGCGAACTTATAGATCAGTATGACATTGCCGTATGGATTAATGATCGATTAGATACAAAGCTTGACCACTCAAAAAAGGTTAAAGGAAAAAATACATTTTTAGTTACGTTTGACGATTTGGGAAGTGGAGCAGTTCTGGCAGATATTCATGTCGCAGCATTAATTGGCAACAATGCGAGTGATTTGCACGGCAAAGTTGTGTTGCGTGGTATAGAGTATTTGATTCTAAACAAAGAAATTGATAAGTATAAGCGTGCTCGCACTGTAGCCGAGAAGTACATCGTTACGCTTGGAGGGAGTGATACTTATGGGGTAACTATCACTGTCATGAACATATTAAGACAGCGTTATTTACCTGCAACTATTATTTTGGGACCTTCCTTTCAACACGAAGCGGAATTACGGGATGTAATGTCAGATCTGTTTACCATTAAACGCTTAGTACCTTCTCTAATGGCTGAATTTTACCAGCATGACATTGCTGTCACTGGTGGGGGGATCACTTCTTTTGAGGCCTGCGCTTCCGGGCTTCCATGTATAGTTATCGCCAATGAAATTCATGAGATACCCAATGCTCAACTGTTGCATGATTTAGGTGTATCAGTATTTGCCGGGCATTACAAAGAAATAGATGCAGCCGTTTTTGGGCGTTGTCTGGACGTTCATCAGATGAGTAAATGCGCGTTAGACATTTTATCCACAAATGCGGCAGATAAAATATACGAGGTAATGTACAAATGCTTAAGAAAATAGTTGTAATTCACCAACCTGATTTTCTATCATATTTGGGCTTTTTTGATAGGTTATTAAAGTGTGATCTGTATGTGATACTTGATCATGTTCAATATCTTAGAGGAAGTAGGAGTTGGATGAATCGAGATAAGATTAAGACTCCTCAAGGTGAAAAATGGCTGACGATAGCTGTAGAAAAGGCGCCTAGGGACACGCCGATAAACCAAATTATGTTAGAAAAGAGTGATGAATGGCGAATTAATAATTTGAATTTGTTGCGTGAGAACTATCGTAAGGCATGCTTTTTTACGGAAATTTTTCCGTATGTAGAGGAAATGTATAGTTTTAAATGTGAAAGAATGATGGATTTTAATATAAAAGCGTTAGAGATATTGCTGGAGCTATTGGATATAAAAGTTGAGATGATGTTATCAAGTACGTTGAATGTTCAGAATAAAAGCAATGAAATGCTAGTCGATATTCTACAAAAGGTACACGCTACTAGATATTTATCAGGAATTGGCGCAAGGGATTATTATGATCCGGAGCCTTTTATTTCAGCTAAAATTGAGGTTAGCTGGCAGGATTTTAACCATCCTATTTATCCACAACTATATGGAGCATTTATTCCGTATCTAAGTACAATTGATATGCTTTTCAATTGTGGTATTACACAGTCACGGGACATAATAAGGAGTTGTTAACATGAATATTTTAGCTATAGGAGCACATTTTGATGATATTGAGCTTGGTTGTGGAGGAGCACTTGCAAAACATGTAGCCTCTGGGGATACTGTGTATGCTTATGTTGCTACTTTATCTGGATTTGCTAATCCTCAAAATCAAGTAATCAGATCCAATGAAACTGCCTTAAGTGAAGGTCAAAAGGCTATGGATATACTTGGAGTAGAGCTAATATGTGGCAAGTTCAATACGTTAGAAGTAGAATTTGCAGAGGCATTAAATCAAGAAATTCTAAAGATAGTAGAAGCGAAAAAAATAGATAAAGTATATACTCATTGGGTTGGTGATGTTCATCATGACCATCAAGCGGTTGCCAAGGCGTCATTCCATTCATGTCGACATGTTCCAAACATGCTGATGTATAGAAGTAATTGGTATCCTTCTAATGTTGATTTTAAAGGGAATTTTTATATTGATATAACTGATTTTTGGGTAAAAAAGGAAGAAGCACTATTGTCACATGAATCGGAACTACAGCGAACGGCTTACAAATGGGTAAGTTTTTTTAAGAATGAGGCAGAGAATGCTGGGCAAAGAATTGGTGTAAAATATGCTGAGGTCTATGAGATGGTAAAATGGCTAGAGAGGTAATTCCCTGATTATGGCTTATTGCTACTGGGTTCTATAGGGCTATTACTATGGTGTCCCCTTTGGGTCTTTAGGTGGATTTTCAGGAAATGACAATTGATT
Source organism: Pelosinus sp. UFO1 (assembly GCF_000725345.1). Classification (NCBI taxonomy): domain Bacteria; kingdom Bacillati; phylum Bacillota; class Negativicutes; order Selenomonadales; family Sporomusaceae; genus Pelosinus; species Pelosinus sp. UFO1. The sequence continues at coordinate 4,335,464 of NZ_CP008852.1, read as the reverse complement.
TTCCCGAAATTGTCATAAGGGTGGCAATAAGTATCTTTGATGACTGCTGGAAATGTAACAGGAGAAATTAAACAAATGAATACGATAACATATATGAATATTGGAATAAAATTGGCGAATGCCGGGAAGTTTCAACAAGCAGCAGAAGCTTTTATTCAAGCTATTCAACTGGATCCTAATTATCCAGAAGCTTACAATAATCTAGGTGTGGTTTTTAAAGCAACGAACCGCTTAGATGCAGCAGAGACCTGTTTTCGCCGAGCAATTGCGCTAATTCCCAATTATCTTGAAGCTTATAATAATCTAGGGATGGTTTTAATGGCATTCAACCGCCTTGATGAAGCGGAAAGTTGTTTTCGTAGTGCTATTAAGCTAAACCCCAATTATCTTGAAGCCTATAGCAATCTGAGTATTGTTTTAAAGGAATTGAATCGTCTAGAGGAAGCCGAGAATTGTTTTCGACGAATCATCAAATTAAAACCGGATTATCCCAATGCCTATAAAAGCCTAGGTGCAATTTTGCTATATATGAATCGTCTAGAAGAAGCGGAGTCTTACTTTCATCGAGCCATCAAATTGAATCCTGATTGTCCGGATACTCAATTTTCTCTTGGTGTTGTATATCTACTTCAAGGACGATATGATAAGGGATGGGAGAAATATGAGTTCCGGTGTAAGTTGCCTGGGAATTCTCAACCGGAGATTCGTCGTTGGCACGGAGAAGATTTAACAGGATGTAAAATTCTATTGTTTCATGAGCAAGGGCTTGGCGATACTATGCAGTTTGTTAGGTATGCACAAATGGTAGCAGAGTTAGGTGCTGAGACTATAGTATGGGTTCAAAAACCACTAGAGCGATTATTGTCTGCCCCAAAAAGTACTTTTATAATTCGTACCGGCGACAGTATACCGCTGGAACAATATAACTTCGACTTTGCCTGTCCTTTAATGAGTTTGCCCTGTGTATTTCATACATTGGTAGAAACGATTCCTCAGAGTATTCCATATATACAGCCGCCCTCTGCAACTTCATTAAAATGGCGTGAAGCTCTTGATGAAATAGATGGTGGTAAGACTTATAGGGTTGGTGTTGCCTGGGCTGGGAATCTTAATAATGTAGAAGGTCGAAAACGTTCCATTCCAATTGAATTATTCAGCAAGTTGTTTGATTGTAATGAGGTAAGTTGGGTTAGCCTACAAGTAGGGAGCGCCATAGACGCATTTGTAGACGTGCCTTATAAGTTGATTGATTTCTCTCAAGAATTTGTTGATTTTTCTGAAACTGCAGGAGTAATAGAAAATCTGGATTTAGTGATCACAGTGGATTCAGCTGTGGCTCATTTAGCAGGTGCGATGGGGAAAAAGGTCTGGGTTCTGTTGCCTTTTGCTCCTGATTTTCGCTGGCTATTGGAAAGGGAAGATAGTCTTTGGTACCCGACCATGCGTCTTTTCCGCCAACAAAAGATTGGTGACTGGCAAGAGGTTATAGAACGGGTTCAATCTGCCTTGATGGAAGAGTGCTTACATGAGTAGGTTATGAATTAATTTATCTTCAAAAAAAGATCGATTATGGGCTTGCATTTACCTATAAAAAAACCTATACTATAACATAAGAACCTATTGCTTAGGTCTGTGGTTGAAAGTCGAGGCCAGTCGCAGGCGAAACGATCCACATAAGGAGTCCAAAGTGGCTCTGAGCATGGTGCGGTTTAGGGGTAAGTCCTGCCGAGTTATTAGCTACGTCAGCTAGATTCGAGAGTGGCAGTAGTGAGGAGATTGAATTCTTATTAGCGAACCTTCCAGCAGGCGGGTGTGGGGGCAAAGACCAGGTCAGCTAAGCAGTGTGGTCCTTAAAATTCACAAAGGTGAGGGGATTTCTTTAATGGCTTTTCAGGACAAAACTCTAAAGTGTAAAGACTGTGGCGTAGATTTCGTGTTTACGGTAGGGGAACAAGAGTTTTATGAGGAAAAGGGATTTGAAAATGAGCCTGCACGTTGTCGCGAGTGCCGTGATGCTAAAAAACGTAGTCGCGATGGTGGGGATCGTCAAACAACGCAACGTGAAATGCATGAGGTAATTTGTGCCGGATGTGGAATAACCACACAAGTACCATTTAAACCTCGTAATGATAGACCGGTTTACTGTCGCGAATGTTTTGCCGCTCAAAGATAATAAATATGTAATGCTGCTCGGATGAGAAATCATCCGAGCTTTTTTATTATGTTAGAATATATGCGTTTTGTGGAAGAGATTGAGGAAAAGTGATTTAACCGCAGAGGCGCAGAGTGCGATGAGGGAGTCTTTCATCCTATCTATCTCTTCTCTGTGTCCTCTGCGCCTCTGTGGTTAGTATCCTAATCCGTTATTATCCTTTGTGTCTTCGTGGTTCGCACAATTCCTCTCATGTACTATAAAAAAGTTACAACAAAGTATTGACTAAATATACAATAAAAGTGTATAATTATAAATATAAAACGAAGAAGTTCAACAGGAGGTATATGGGATGTCGAAGAAGATTATGTCGTTGATAATGTTAATGGTGCTTATCGCATCATTTGGTTTAGTTGGGTGTGGCAAAGATGCAGCAACTACTGCTAAGGTGTTAAAGGTGGGTACGGATGCAGGGTTTGCGCCTTTTGAGTTTCAAGATGAAAAATCAAAAGAGTATGTTGGCTTTGATGTAGATTTGATAAAAGCACTTGGTAAACAGATGGGGTATGAAGTACAAATTCAAAATATGAATTTTGATGGATTGATCCCAGGTCTAGAAGTTAACAGTATTGATGTAGCTATTGCTGGTATGACGATTACTGATGCTAGAAGCCAAAAAGTTAATTTTACCAAACCTTATTATCAATCTGGCTTAACAATTGTAGTGAAAAACGATAATACCGCGATCAAAAGTTTCAAAGATCTAGAGGGTAAGAAAATTGCTGTACAGATCGGTACAACAGGTGCAACAGAAGCTAAGAAAATTAAGGATGCTCAGGTTCGTGAATTTAATAATGCACCAGAAGCTTTCATGGAATTAAAAGCAGGTGGCGTGGATGCCGTAGTGAATGACAAACCTGTAAATGAATACTATATTGCAAAATCAGGTAGTAAAGATGCCAAAGCTGTTGGCGAGCCTCAGCAAGCAGAAGAATATGGTATTGCTGTTGCTAAGAAGAATACAGAGTTAGCAGGCAAACTAGATAAGGCACTGGAAGAGATTAAAAAGAATGGCGAATATGAGAAAATATACGTAAAATGGTTTGGTAAAAAACCAGGGAATTAATAATATAAAGTATTCTGTATACATTGAAGAACTTGGTGAAAACCGAGTTCTTTTTCTTATAAATTTTCAAAAAAACGTTGACTAATTATGCGGGTAGTATGTATAATTATTAACATTACAAGATTACAAGAAAGAGTTGAGGGGGAAGGAATAATGTCTAAAAAAATAATGAGTTTGTTCATTGTGGGAGTATTTATTTTATCCTTGGGTTTGGTAGGTTGTGGCAAACAAGAGGCTGCTAAGCCTGCAAAAGTTCTTAAAGTTGGTTCAGAAGCAGCTTTTGCTCCTTTTGAGTTCCAAGATGAAGGTACAAAAGAATATGTTGGCTTTGATATTGATTTAATTAAAGCTATAGGTAAACAGATGGGAGCTGAAGTTCAAATTCAAAATATGGGTTTCGATGGACTTATTCCTGCTCTGGAAGCAAATAATATTGATGTAGCGATTTCCGCTATGACAATCACAGAAGAAAGAGCAAAAAAGGTTAGCTTTTCAAAACCTTACTATAAATCTGGCTTAACTATGGTGGTCAAAACTGATAACAATTCCATTAAAACCTTTAATGATTTAGAAGGCAAAAAAATCGCTGTTCAAATCGGTACTACTGGTGCTGATGAAGCGAAAAAAGTGAAAAATGCGCAAATTCGCGAGTTTAACAGTGCTCCTGAAGCTTTTTTAGAACTTAAGGCTGGCGGTGTGGATGCTGTTGTCAATGATAAACCAGTTAATGAATACTACATTGCAAAAGCAGGCGGCAAAGATGCTAAAATGGTCGGCGAGCCGCTGACTGCTGAAGATTATGGTATCGCTGCTTCTGGCAAGAACAAAGAATTAGCCACTCAGATAGACAAAGCCATCGATGAACTTAAGAAGAATGGCGAATACGAAAAAATCTATGTAAAATGGTTTGGCAAAAAACCTTAGTAATAGAATTGTGTTAAATGAGAGAATAAGCACAGGCGGGTTTCAGAATATGAAGCTCGCCTGTGCTTTTTGTGTTTTTTAGAAAAAGGCGAGGGGAAAATAACTAACCGCAGAGGCACAGAGTACGCAGAGGAGAATTTTTTAACTCTATCAATCCCTTCTCTGTGCTCTCTGCACCTCTGCGGTTAAAAAAAGTATAAATAACCCCCTTTGTGTCCTTCGTGTCTTTGCGGTTCAAGCTTTTCCTCTACGAATTTTAACTTTGTACTACTTTTTCAATACAAAACACTTGATGATTTGGCAAAAAGATGTAAAATGATATAGGGAAAATAAATAGAGAGTTATGGGGAGGTTTTTTGGTTGTCTAAGAAAATGATGAGCTTACTTGTTGTAGGAATTTTCCTACTATCTTTGGGGTTAGTTGGCTGTGGTCAAAAGGCTGCTGATACGGGAAAAGCGAAGGTACTTAAGATTGGTGCTGAAATGACATTTCCGCCTTTTGAATTTCAAGAGGAAGGCAATAAAGAATATGTTGGCTTTGACATGGATTTAGCACGGGCAGTTGCAAAACAAATGGGTTATGAAACAGAAATTCAGAATATCGGTTTTGATGGTTTGATTCCTGCTCTAGAAGCAGGCAATATTGATATGATTGTTTCTGGTATGAGTATTACAGAAGAACGTAGCAAAAAGATTGCTTTTTCTAAACCTTACTATAAATCAGGCTTGTCTATTGTAGTTAAGAGCGATAATACTACGATCAAGAGTTTCAAAGACTTAGAAGGCAAAAAAATTGCTGTACAGATTGGTACTACAGGCGCTGAAGAAGCTAGAAAAATAAAAGATGCTAATGTAAGAGAGTACAATAGTAACTCAGAAGCTTACATGGAACTTAAAGCTGGTGGGGTAGACGCAGTAGTGAATGACTTACCAGTAAATGAATATTATTTAACAAAAAGCGGCGAAAAAAATGCCAAGCTAGTTGGCGATATTATGAATGCAGAAGAATATGGTATGGCAGTAACCAAGAAAAACACAGAATTAGCTGAAAAAGTGAATAAAGCTTTAGATGAACTGAAAAAAAATGGCGAGTACGAAAAGATTTACATGAAATGGTTTGGGAAAAAACCTCAATAATAAAATGCCTCTATAAGACGCAATATAATGTTGCGTCTTATTATTATCTAGAAATAATAAGTTTTTCGAACACTAAGATACAATGTCATTAGCGTAGCTCGAAAAGAAATCCTTCGTGTCTTTGTGGTTCGATTGTTCCTCTATGCAATTTAAGCTTGTATTACTTTTTCAATACAAAACATAGGGGAAATAACTAACCGCAGAGGCGCAGAGTACGCAGAGGGAGATTTTTTTAACTCTATCAATCCCTTCTCTGTGCCTCTGCGGTTAAAAAACGCGTTAAATTATCCCCCTTATATCCTTTGTACCTTTGTGGTTGAAAGGTCTATGTTTAAAGGGCATCAAGGGTTTTTAGAAATAGGATTGACAGTGTTATGCTGTATGTTATAATCATAGTATTGCATTAATATGCATGTATGTATATTTTTTGAATTAAGGGTGAAAACGATGAACTTTGATTTTGATTTGGTTGTACGATCCTTTCCGCTTTTATTAGTCGGTGCAGGGGTTACAGTACAAATTACAGCATTTAGTGTAAGTCTTGGTATGTTAATCGGGATGTTTGTTGGGATCGCCCGTTTATCCAATACATGGATTATTAAGGCCTTAGCTGCCGTGTATGTTGACTTTATTCGTGGGACACCTTTACTGGTGCAGATCTTCCTTATTTATTTTGCTCTGCCTATTTTGGTAGGACAACGAATTGATCCATTTATCGCTGCGATTACTGCTTGCAGTATCAACAGTGGTGCTTATGTTGCTGAAATCTTCCGTGGCGGTATTCAGTCTATTGACAAAGGACAAATGGAAGCAGGACGTTCCCTGGGGATGACTTGGCGGCAGACTATGTATCATATTATTTTGCCCCAGGCTTTCAAACGGATCATTCCGCCCCTTGGTAATGAATTTATCGCGATGATGAAAGATTCTTCCTTGGTATCTGTAATTGGCTTTGAAGAGCTTACGAGAAGAGGACAGTTGATTATTGCTCGTACTTATGGATCCTTTGAGATATGGTTATCTGTTGCATTTATTTATTTGATTATGACCTTCACTATTTCTCGCCTGGTAGATTATTTGGAGCGGAGGTACAAGATCGATGATAAGCATTAAAAATATTCACAAAAAATTTGGTGCACTTCATGTATTGAAAGGCATTAATGCTCATATTGCAGAGAAAGAAGTAGTGGTTATCATTGGACCTAGTGGTTCAGGTAAAAGTACGCTGCTTCGCTGCATTAATTATTTGGAAGAGCCAACAGAAGGGGAAATCGTGGTAGATGGTATTCCTCTGACTAGCGAAGCGAACATTAATAAGGTAAGAGAAGAAGTGGGAATGGTATTTCAGCGTTTTAACTTGTTCCCTCATAAATCTGTCCTGGAAAATGTAATCTTAGCACCTATGACAGTACGCAAAATGCCAAAAGCAGAAGCGGAAAAAGTAGCACTAGATTTACTAGAGAAAGTGGGTTTAGGTGATAAGGCTTCTGCTTATCCAGAACAATTATCTGGTGGACAGCAGCAACGGGTCGCGATTGCGAGAGCCTTGGCGATGAGACCGAAAGTCATGTTGTTCGATGAACCGACTTCTGCTCTTGATCCAGAAATGGTAAATGAAGTACTCGATGTTATGAAATCCTTGGCTCATGAAGGTATGACTATGGCGATTGTTACCCATGAAATGGGTTTTGCCCGTGAAGTTGGTGACCGTGTTATCTTTATGGATGAAGGACGTCTTGTGGAAGAGGGGACTCCTGAACAAATTTTTAATAGCGCAAAAGAAGAACGCACAAAGGCATTTTTATCCAAAATATTGTAAAAAATTGGATGGTAATTATGCCAATTCCAGTTGGTGTCACATTGACACCATTATCCAGTAATGTTATACTTTATATTGTGGTCACGTGGTTGGCCCCAGTTTATCGTTTATTTTTAGGAGGAGTTTCATAATGATTGGTAAAGTTAAATGGTTCAGTTCTGAAAAAGGCTATGGTTTCCTTGAAAGAGAAGATGGCGGCGACGTGTTCGTACATTTCTCAGCAATTCAAGATCAAGGCTTCAAAACTTTAACTGAAGGTCAACAAGTTGAGTTTGATATTGTTGATGGCGCACGTGGACCGCAAGCAGCTAACGTTGCTAAAGCTTAATAGATTTTGACAAATATACCCGGCTATTTATAGCCGGGTTTTTTGATTTATTTTTTAACCACAGAGGCGCAGAGAACGCAGAGTGGATAATTAAGGTTTTCTCTGTGGTCTCTGCGCCTCTGTGGTAACGTATCCCACCTTACAGATTTCTCTTAATTAGGAATGAATAAGTAGGTTATTGTAATATGATTTAATTTTTAAAATAATTAAAATTCATAAAGGATTTTATTGTTAATATGGAGAATAATACTTATATAGACACTGGAAGGAGATGGGCGATTATGGCAATCACTGTACGAGGCAAAAATATCGAAATTACACCAGCACTAAAGGATTACGTAGTAAAGCGCACCAGTAAAATTACAAAATACTTCCATACTCTAGGCGAGATTACAGCTGTCTTAGCTGTAGAAAAGGGTCGTCACATTATAGAACTAACCGTACCTATTAATGGTATGATTCTCAGAGGCGAAGAAGCTACTGCTGATATGTATACTTCTATTGATCTTGTTGTTGACAAGATTGAAAAACAGATTGAAAAATATAAAACCAAAATTTCCCGTAGACTGAAAGCTGGAGTTTTCAAAGGGGAATTAGTTGCGGCGACTGCACCGTCAGAAACAGATGAACTACAGGTCGTAAGAACCAAACGGTTCGCTGTTAAACCGATGGATACAGAAGAAGCTATTTTACAGATGAATTTGATCAATCATGATTTCTACGTCTTTAGGGATGCTACATCAGAAGAAGTTAATGTAGTGTATCGTCGTAAGGATGGAAGATATGGTTTAATTGAACCAAATTCTAACTAAGCTAAAAATTACAAGAAAAGCCGGAGCATTTTGCTCCGGCTTTTTACGGAATCAGAAAGTATAACACTTCCTTGATTCCAAGTAAGAACGACTAAGGCTTCTGCCTGCGTCTGAGGACTTGGCCTAAGCCAAGTCTTTTCTTATGTAAAATATTGAAATATTATGGGAAAAGTGAATAAACCACAGAGGTACAGAGAACGCAGCCACTCTGTATTCTCTGCGCCTCTGTGGTTCGCGAAGCCCTATGTTTTACACTGTCAACTTTTTGACACGTCGCAGTGTTGAAATCTCACGGATCGTAGCATTTTCTAATTCTAGGGCCTTATGAGCAAATTCTTCTCTGTTGAAGAAGTTTTTTTCAATTAGTAACTCTAATAATGTGCTAATTGCCAGTGTGTTTTTGTAATCTGTATCTTTCAAGTCAGCGATTTGTCCGATGATATTAATGTTATTGGCTTGCATCGATATTCCCCCTTGCATTAGATGGTATTATACTACTAAGTATTTCCATTTAAACAATGAAATATGCAGCTTGATTCGAGAAGTTATGCTTTTTAAGGAAGCTCACTAAGTTTATTTATTTTGACTTATCTACTATCTTTTGATAAAATTTTAAATTAGGCATATACTGTAAACTAATAGAAGAATATGATATATGCCAACTATTAAGGAGTTGATACCTGTTGCTTAAATTTTTAAGAAATTTATTCGGTGATGATAACGAAAAAGAAATAAAACGTATGATGAAATATGTAGAGCAAGTGAATACAGTTGAGCCAACTATGCATAAGTTGAGTGATAGTTCACTGTCGGCTAAAACAGTTGAGTTTAGACGACGTTTGGAAAAGGGCGAAACCTTGGATGATATTTTGCCTGAAGCATTTGCAGTTGTGCGGGAAGCGTCACGTCGTGTACTTGGAATGCGGCATTTTGATGTGCAGATCTTAGGTGGTGTTACCCTACATGAAGGTAATATTGCGGAGATGCGTACAGGGGAAGGAAAAACCCTTGTAGGTACCCTTGCCACTTACTTGAACGCACTTACAGGTGAAGGGGTACATGTCGTTACAGTGAATGATTACTTAGCGAAACGGGATAGCGAGTGGATGGGAAAGGTATATCGCTTTTTAGGCTTATCCGTTGGTTTGATTGTTCATGGACTGGATTTTGTTGATCGTAAACAAGCGTATCATGCAGATATTACATACGGTACCAATAATGAATTTGGTTTTGATTATCTGCGTGATAATATGGTTATCTACGCGGATCAAATGGTACAACGTCCATTAAATTATGCCATTGTGGATGAAGTAGATAGTATCTTGATTGATGAGGCCCGCACACCTCTTATCATTTCCGGACCAGGGGAGAAATCAACAGAGTTATACCATGTAATGGCAAGAATTACTCCTAAGCTCAAAGAAGGAGAAGACTACACGGTAGATGAAAAAACTCGTACCGTAGCACCTACGGAAAGTGGTATCGCGAAAGCGGAAAAACTACTTGGTATCAAAAATTTATATGACCATGAAAATATTGAAATGTCCCATCATTTTACCCAAGCGCTAAAAGCCAAGGGTTTGATGAAACGGGATCGGGACTACGTGGTAAAAGACGGAGAAGTCGTTATTGTCGATGAATTTACAGGCCGTTTAATGTTTGGTCGTCGTTATTCCGATGGTCTTCACCAATCCATTGAAGCAAAAGAAGGCGTAAAAGTAGAAAGAGAAAGCCAGACATTAGCTTCGATTACTTTCCAGAACTATTTCCGTATGTATAAAAAACTGTCAGGTATGACAGGTACGGCAAAAACGGAAGAGGCAGAATTCCGGAAAATTTACAAGTTGGATGTTATTACTATCCCAACCAATAAAGAAGTTAGCCGTGAGGATTTACCTGATGTAATTTACAAAACTACTCGGGCTAAGTACAAGGCCGTAGTGGATTCCATTGTGGAACGCCATGCGAAAGGTCAGCCTGTATTGGTAGGAACCACCTCCATTGTACAATCAGAACATTTAAGTGATATGCTGAAGAAGAAAGATGTACCCCATAATGTTTTGAATGCTAAATTCCATGAGATGGAAGCGCAGATTGTAGCGCAAGCTGGTCAATTAGGGGCTGTCACAATCGCTACCAATATGGCAGGGCGTGGTACGGATATTGTATTAGGTGAAGGCGTAGCGGAGTTAGGTGGACTTCACATCATTGGTACGGAACGCCATGAAAGCCGCCGGATTGATAATCAGTTACGTGGCCGTGCAGGTCGTCAAGGGGATCCAGGTTCGTCCCATTTCTACCTATCGTTAGAAGATGATTTGATGCGTTTATTTGGTTCCGACAATATTGCTGCTATCATGGATAAATTGGGTATGGAAGAGGATGAGCCCATTGAGCATAGCTTAATTACTCGTTCTATTGAACAGGCCCAAAAGAAAGTAGAAGGTCGCAATTTTGACATGCGTAAGCACGTGTTAGAATATGATGATGTAATGAACCAGCAGCGGGAAGTGATTTATGGACAACGCCGCCAAATTTTGGTGGGGGAAAACATGAAGGAAAATATTTTCCATATGATCGAAAAGTTGGTTGCCCGGGGTATGGAGCTATTTGCTGATGAAAAACTGTATCCAGAAGAATGGGGTTACCAAGGTTTAATCGAGTATTGTGAGGAAATATTTGCACCAGAGGGCCAGTTGCAAGAAGAAGAACTGAGAAAACTGAGCCGTGAAGAACTACAAGCAGAGTTACTGCGGGTAGCAACCGTTTCCTATGACGCGCGGGAAACTTTATTTGGCAGCGACAATATGCGTGAAATGGAAAAAGTCGTTATGCTAAAAGTAGTTGACTCAAAATGGATGGAACATTTAGACGCAATGGATACGTTACGTGAAGGGATTAGTCTGCGTTCGTATGGTCAACGTGATCCTTTAATTGAATATAAAATTGAAGCATATGATATGTTCCAGCAACTCATCGACTTAATTCAGGAAGATATTGTAAAATATATATTCCGCGTAAATATTGTGGCTCCGCCAGAGGATCGTTTGCAACAAGCCCATGCTGTACATGGGGATGAGGCAGAAGAACCAGTGGAAAAACAGCAGCAGCCAGTCGTCAATAAAGATCATACTGGTCGTAATGATTTGTGTCCTTGCGGTTCTGGCCAGAAGTACAAGAAATGCTGCGGTGCCGCGAAGTAAGGAACTTGTGAAAAACGAAGAGATATAAAATAGAGTACGAACCACAGAGGGCACAGAGAACACAGAGCAATGGATAGGGTAAAATAATATATACCTCTGCGTCCTCTGCGCCTCTGTGGTTCAACGTCCTCTTTGTATCCTTCGTATCTTCGCGTTAAAATGTTTTATATCCTATTTTAAAATTTATTGGAGTTGATACAGTTGTTGTTAGAAGATTTGCGAGTGCAGATTGCTGCTTTTGAACAAAAATTAGTTGAAGTGAGGGCTTCTCTTTGACGTTGCTGGCAAAGAAGAGCGTATTTCTCTATTAGAAGATCAGATGGGCGGGCCAGGATTCTGGGATGACACGAATACTGCCCAAAAAGTGGCTCAGGAACTAAATGTACTTAAAGATAGTGTTGCTCAATTTGAACAGCTATCCACTGAATATGAAGACTTAGGTTTGCTGTGGCAAATGGGTATGGAAGAAAAGGATGAAAGTGTATACCCAGAAGTAGTGGCAGCCATTGATAAAATGACTCAAGATATTGAACGTTTGGAAGTTGCCTTAATGCTCTCGGGAGAACATGATGGTAGTAATGCCATACTTACGTTGCATGCCGGGGCTGGTGGTACGGAAGCACAGGACTGGGCTCAAATGTTACTTCGGATGTATGTGCGTTATGCAGAGAAGAATGGCTACAAGGTTGAGACCATGGACTTTTTGGCTGGTGATGAAGCCGGCGTGAAGAGTGCTACCATTTTGGTATCCGGGCCAAATGCCTATGGATATTTAAAATCCGAGAAAGGGGTACACCGCCTAGTGCGTATTTCTCCTTTTGATGCCAGTGGTCGTCGTCATACCTCTTTTGCGGCAGTTGATGTTATGCCAGAAATTGATGACAATGTGGAAATTGACATCAATATGGCAGATGTTCGAGTTGATACTTATCGCGCCAGTGGTGCTGGTGGGCAGCATATTAATAAGACGGACTCTGCTGTACGCATGACTCACATTCCAACAGGCAGTATCGTGCAATGTCAAACCCAACGTTCTCAAATTAAAAATCGGGAACAGTGTATGAAAATGCTGCGGGCTAAGTTGTATGAATTAGAACGGCAGAAACAGGAGAATATAAAAAATGAGCTTGGCGGCGATTACCAAGCAATTGAGTGGGGCAGCCAAATTCGTTCCTACGTATTTCATCCTTACAATATGGTAAAAGATCACCGTACTAGCGCGGAAGTGGGCAATGTTCACGCCGTTATGGACGGAGAATTAAACATCTTCATCGAAGCTTTTTTAAAAAGCGGGAAGTAGTGAATTAAGGGGGCGTATCCTGTGACAAAGGGCTTGCGTCTTGTAGTGGCAGTACTTATTTTGGTAGTAGCAGCAGAGCTACTGCTGCCAACGATACTATCTGATATTGTGGCTAAGGGTATGATGGGGCTTGTAGGGAGTGAGCAAGTAGCAGTCACCCTAACTAAAAGGCCTGCTTTATACATGTTAGGTGGTAAGTTTGATGAAATTGCTCTTAGCGCCCAACAGGTAAAAGGGGATAAAATTCAGTTTGCCCAGATGGATATAACATTGAAAAATGCCCAGTTAGATATGGGGGCACTCTTAACGCGCAAGGTAGTCGCCCTTCAATCTGTTGGTGATGTAGATATTAAGGCTATAGTTACGCAAGAAGAGTTAGCCAAATACTTGAACCAATCTGTAAAAGGGGTAAAAAACGCAGTCGTGGATATTACCTCGGATAAGATAAAGGCGACAAGTACGTTTGCCCTTGGCGGTTTTGCCAATGTGGCTGTGAGCATGGAAGGCAAAGTAGTAGGCGATGGCCAAAAAATCAAGTTTGTTACGGAACGATTTTTAATTAATAATAGAATGACAGGCAATATTGGTGGTACTCTTTTAACAGAGATTCCTCTAGTGGATTTAAATAAGTTACCATTCCACGTAAATGTTCGTGACATTGTAATGGAAAGTGGGAAAGTGAATTTATATTTGGATAACCGCCCCCACTAGCCCTTCACCCAAGGGCAATTTTTTTTTAGTAACCTTGTTTTTTCTCTATTTAATAATAAAAATTTTACCGATAAGCAGGATATTGGGCAGTTCTGACAGAATATGATGAAGTTGCATAAAGTATTGCAGAAAGCGGTTAGAATATAGTTACATGAACTTATTTATGTATGAGGTGGGATTGATTGTTGAAACAGTTTACATATAATCGGATATTAGTAGCATTGATTGCAATTGGCTTAGTCGCAGCCTTATCTATTGTATGGCAGCGTCATAAGGTAGAAGAAAACAATACAACCGTTGAAATGGTTATGGAATATGAAGATGTTCTTGAATTGGCACAGCTTGAGGGTGCTCCTATAGATGCTTTGATGCAACGAATTAAGGATGCAGGTATTACTTCCCTCGCAGTCTACGAGACTACCTTAGAAAAATTAAATAAAAGCGGTAAGGTGACGTCTCTTTCTGGTGCCCAATTGTTACAGCAATACCATACCGGTATGCTGAGTGATATTGTTTGGCGGAACTTGGTAGAGACAGGGCGTATTAAAGCGGAAGATGTATATGTAATTGGTCGTGACCCACAAGTTTTTGCCGAGGTTAAGGAAGATTTAAGCAAGCGCTTAAGTCCTGAAAGGGTAACCCTTCTTGACAGTCAAAAACAGATTTTATCTGTTAAAGCTAATTATGAAAAAGTAATTAAATGGAATCTTGGGTTGCCTACGGATGAGATGCGTTATGTGGCAAGCCAAGGATTTTGGGTCGTAGCTCGGCCTAGTAACTATTCAAAAGTACAAGAATCAGATGTGTTAGGTGTGTTTGACCGATTAGCAGGTATAGATAAGGTTTCTTCGTTAATGTTTACTGGAGATGAAGCATTAGGGTATCCAGATCTTTTACCCGTAACCTTGAAAAAGGTCAAAGAAAAACAGCTAACCTTAGACTTAATTGAACATCCATTACAGCTGCAGTTCTTCAAACAAGAAGGTCTTGTGCCTATGGCGGTTGCCAATGATTATAAGGCAGCGCGAGTTTATGTGATTCCCAAAGATGAACAGCCTAAGTTAAAGCAGGCAGAAGCTGTACAGCGCTGGATCGTAACGGATCAAGAGCGTAATATACGTGTTAATCTTTTGCGAAAGTATGACAAAGCGGAACCAGGCAAGACCCTTATAGAAACTAATTTGGAATATGTGGCCGATGTGCGTGATGGTTTGATCAATAGCGGTTTTACCATAGGGCGTGCCGGTACATACCAACCTTATTTCCCTAATAAATTTTTATTAGCGATCATTGCACTTGGTGCAGTAGCTGCAGGAGTATTGTTTTTGACGTTAGTGCGTCCTTTCTCCCCTAAATACCAATATGGATTGTTGCTGCTTCTAGGTCTTATCTTTACATTTCCTTTAGTAAAAGGGAGTGGGGATGTGGTTCGCCAGGCTGTCGCCTTATTTAGTGCGATTATTTTTCCTGTTCTGGCCATGACCTGGCAAATTGATCGTTGGAGAGGTATGACTATTCAAGGTCGTAAACCTCTAATTGGTATTATTAGAGATGGGATCGGTGGTTTAATAATTACCGTTATACTGTCAATGATTGGTGGTATGTATGTCGCTGCTGTACTTGGTGATGTGCGTTTTTTTCTCGAAATGGAAATATTCCGTGGCGTAAAATTAACCTTTGTTGCTCCTCTTCTCTTAATTACCGTCGTGTATTTAACTCGGTATAATTTATTGGCAACGGAGCAAGAAAATCGTAAAGATGTTTGGCAGCAAGTAGTAAAATTGCTGAATTATCCTGTACAAATTAAAACCTTAGTGATATTTGCTTTAGTAGCTCTAGCCGGATGGGTATTTGTGGGTAGATCGGGTCACACTGCAGGTGTGCCTGTACCTGATATTGAACTTAAAATGCGGGCTTTTTTGGAGAGAGTAATGTTTGCTAGACCTCGGGAAAAAGAGTTTATGATAGGGCATCCTGCCTTTTTCCTCGCAGTGATGGCCTTGTATCGCCAATGGCCAAGAGTAGTACACTATACCTTAGTTGTAGTTGCTACTATCGCTCAAGGTTCTCTAGTAGAAACCTTTGCCCACATACGCACTCCTGTCTTTATGTCTTTTGTCCGTGGTATAGATGGTATGGTAGCAGGGATTGGTATGGGTATATTGGCGGTAATTGGTGTACAGTTGCTCTGCTATTTGTCTGTTGTCCTAGGAAGGAGACCTACTGAGAATGAGTGAGATTGTTATTTCAGGGTACTACGGTTTTGGTAATGCCGGTGATGAAGCAATGTTGGCAGCCATGATTGAAGTATTAACTGAACTTGCATCAGATATAAAGATTACGGTACTTTCGGGTAATCCAGAGGATACTCGCAGGCGCCATGGAGTAGCGGCTATCTATCGATTAAATTACCCGGAGATTGCCCGAACTTTATCACGAAGCCAGTTACTGATTAGCGGTGGTGGCAGCTTGCTCCAGGATGTGACGAGTGAGCGGAGTTTATATTATTATCTAAGCATTATGATGCTGGCTAAAAAATTAGGTACGCCTGTGATGCTCTATGCCCAAGGTATAGGGCCTGTACGGGGAACCTTGGCGAGAAGTGCTATGCGTTATATTGGCAATATGGTAGATTTAATTACTGTACGAGACGAAGGCTCTCTTGCTGAATTAAAAAGACTTAGAGTAGTGAAGCCACCCATTCACGTTACTGCGGATCCTGTGCTAGCAATGCACCAAGTGGATAAGCAGATTGGTAGAAGAATTTTGCAAAAGGCTGGTGTTGAAGGTACAGCACCACTAATTGGTATTTCCGTTCGAGAATGGAAGGATTGGAAACATTATAAACAGGCCCTCGTGGAAGTCGCTGACCAATTAGCAGTGGAATTTGGGGCTAAAATTGTGTTTTTACCCATGCAGTGGCCAGAGGATTGTTCCGTATCAAAAAAAATGGCCATTCGCACAAAAAAACAATCTATTGTATTAGATGAAGAGTACACGACGAGTGAGTTGTTATCCTTAGTAGGGAATTTTAATGTATTAATAGGTATACGGCTTCATGCTTTGATTTTTGCTGCCGTTATGCATGTCCCTATGGTTGGCATTTCTTACGATCCGAAGATTGATCGTTTTCTTGAGTCTTTGGGAGAGTGTCATGTAGGAACACTGCAAAATATAGATAGTCAGATGTTGGTTGAGAAGGTGCGGCAGCTATGGCCTACGAGTACAGGGATGAACCCTTCGAAGGCGAAACAGAGTGCCCAGTTACGGGATAAAGCGTTTCAGAATGCAGAGTTAGCGTTGGAACTTATTTCTCAAAGAAAGTGCGGGAAGGCATAATGATGAGGAAAATAGCATGGCGTGATTATTTGGGAATTACCCTAGGCGCCTTGATTACTGCGATTAGTTTGAATATGTTTTTAATTCCAAATAAAATAGCAGCGGGCGGCGTAAGTGGTCTAGCAACAGTACTTTATTATTTGTTAAACTGGCCGGTCGGTGTAATTATGCTGGTCTTTAATGTTCCTTTGTTTATTATTGGTCTTAAAGTATTAGGGGCCCGTTATGGGATTAATACTTTATTTGGTGCTGCTATGTTGTCCATAATGATTGATCTTACGGCTCCTTTTACCCCTGTGCTAACATCGGATTTATTGTTAAATTCGTTGTACGGTGGAGTGGTGGGCGGTATTGGTATGGGATTGGTATTTCGGTCCAAGGGCAATACGGCTGGAACGGCCTTAGCTGCTGTTATTCTCAATAAAATACTAGGAATCCGAATTGGGCAAGCTATGATGGCAGCCGATTTTTTTGTAATTGTGTTTGCAGGTTTAGCCTTTAAAAGTGCTGAACTTTCCTTATATGCTTTAATCTCCATGTTTGTTACAGGTCAAATTGTTGATCTAGTGCAAGAAGGACCTAGTACATCCAAGGCCTTTTTTGTTATGAGCAACCAACCGAAACAGGTGGCTGCTGCCATTATCAATGAAATGGATCGGGGTGTGACTGTACTGCAAGCAAAGGGTGGCTACACTGGGGAGTCTAGGGAAACATTATTGTGTGTGGTAAGCACCAGTGAGGTAACTCAACTCAAAGAGGTGATTTACCAAATTGATCCTAAGGCTTTTGTAATTGTGACAACAGCGCATGAAGTATTAGGCGAAGGATTTACAGAAGTAAACAAGGGTTAAAGACATAAGCATTTTTCTTAAAACTAAAGGAGGTTGTATCTATGGCTGAAAAACTAACGCAAGAAAAAGTATCTCAATTAGAGAGTTATGCAAAATCCATTCGCTCTAATATTGTAGCAATGGTTACGGAGGCTCAATCGGGTCACCCAGGGGGTTCCCTATCCGCAGCTGATATTTTAACAACATTATATTTTGCTGAAATGAATGTAAATCCGAGTGATCCTCATCAGGTTGACCGTGATCGTTTTGTTTTGTCAAAAGGACATGCAGCTCCTGTCTTGTATGCAACGTTGGCAGAAAAGGGCTTTTTCCCCAAGGAAGAACTATTGACATTGCGTAAGATTGACAGTCGTATCCAAGGACATCCTAGCATGAAGAGTTTACCTGGGATTGATATGTCCACAGGTTCCCTAGGACAGGGCTTAAGTGCTGCATCGGGTATGGCCTTAGCTGCTCGTCTTGATGGACGTACCAATCGCGTATACGCAGTTCTTGGAGATGGGGAACTAGAAGAAGGAATGGTATGGGAAGCAGCCATGTTTGCTGCTCATTACAAATTGGATAATCTAACAGCTTTTGTTGATTTTAACGGATTACAAATCGATGGTCCTGTTTCAGAAGTACTTTCACCACTGCCTATACCAGAAAAATGGCAAGCTTTTAATTGGCATGTTATTGAGATTGATGGACATGATATCCAAGCTATTTATGCTGCGATTCAAACTGCAAAAACAATAAAAGGCAAACCTACCATGATCGTTGCCACAACCATAAAAGGGAAAGGCGTATGTGAAATGGAAAATAAAGCAGATTGGCATGGCAAAGCGCCTAGTCGCGAGCAGTGTGAATTGTTTATGGCACAATTAAATGATCTCGAATCAAAATAAATATAAATAGGTTGGATGAACGCTAAAAGCGGTTATCATCAGCCGATGAGAGGTGTTAAAAAATGGGGTTAGCAACTCGTGAAGCATATGGAGACATACTAAAAGAACTTGGCGAAAAACATAAGGATATTGTGGTATTGGATGCGGATTTATCAAAATCGACCAAGACAGCAGTATTTAAGAAAGCCTTTCCTGAGCGTTTTTTTAACGTAGGAATTGCAGAACAAAATTTAATGGGGATTGGGGCAGGTCTAGCAGCGAGTGGTAAGATTCCTTTCGTATCTACCTTTGCAATGTTTGCTGCAGGTCGTGCTTTTGAACAAATTCGTAATTCAATTTGTTATCCAAAACTTAATGTAAAGATTGCCGCAACCCATGCTGGTTTGACAGTTGGTGAAGATGGAGCTTCTCACCAATCCATTGAAGATATTTCTTTAATGCGCAGCATTCCAAATATGACAGTCATTGTGCCTGCAGATGCAGAAGAGACCCGTAAAGCTGTGGCTTTTGCGGCTACCTATGATGGTCCTGTTTATATTCGCTTGGGCCGTATGTCAGTGCCAGATTTATTTGCCGCTGATTATACTTTTGAACTTGGTAAGGCAGTACAGCTTGTAGATGGTAAAGATGTTACCATTATTGCCACAGGAATTATGGTGGCAACTGCAAAACAAGCCGCCGAAGAACTTGCTGCTGCTGGAATCTCAGCAAGAGTTCTTAACATACATACCATTAAGCCAATTGATCGGGAAGCAATTATTAAGGCAGCTTCTGACACAGGTGCAATTGTCACTTGTGAAGAACATAGCATTATTGGTGGCCTTGGCAGTGCTGTTGCCGAAGTAGTAGTAGAAAATAACCCAGTACCAATGGAACGTGTAGGTGTAATGGATACCTTTGGTGAGTCCGGAACTCCTAGTTCTCTATTAGTAAAATATCATTTAACAGCAGAAGATATTGTAGCTGCTGCCAAGAAAGCAGTTAGTCGGAAGAAATAAGTTCCAATAAAGATAAAACGCTCCTCACATGCATACACATGTAGAGGGGCGTTTTTTGTTATGATAAAACGATTTAACCACAGAGGCGCAGAGTACGCAGAGGGGCTCTAACTTTCCCTATCTTTTCTCTGTGTCTCTGTGGTTCAAAATAAGCTACGTATTTTTTATATCGTATGGAGGGTAAAGGATGAAGGCATGGCAAGTAGTCAGTTTGGGTAGAAAGATGCTGGGTAAGTTAGCCCTTTTTTTAGTAGGCTTGATTGCCATGTTAAAGATGGGATCTGGGGTAACCATGGCTGTATCTATGGTGCTTTCTATATTTGTTTATGCAATGGCCTTTGGTATGTCTTTTGCGATTGGTTTTGTGCTCTTACTTCTGCTTCATGAATGGGGACATTTAATGGCAGCAAAGGTAGTTGGTCTAAATGTTTCTCGCCCTGTATTTCTTCCCTTTATTGGGGCAATTATAAGAATCAAGGAATTGCCTCGTAATGCAAAAATGGAAGCCAACGTAGCAATCGGTGGACCGGCGATGGGAACTTTAAGTGCATTGATTTGTTTAGCCTTCTACTTATGGACGGATAGTCTTTTGTTATTAGTTCTTTCCTATACTGCCTGTTTACTAAATTTATTTAATCTAATTCCCTGCGACCCCCTGGATGGAGGTCGTATTGCCGTTGCCATTACCCATCGTCTTTGGTGGTTAGGAAGTCTTGTGATTGGGGGGTTATATTTATATACTTATAATTTTTTCCTGCTTTTATTTTTTTTGTTTTCTTTATATCGGATTTGGAAAAATGTCGACCTGAAGGATGATTACAATTATTATCACCTTACGCTAAGTCAGCGATTAGCAGTCGCTTGGTGGTATTTTGGCTTGGTAATTGTGTTAGGGGCGACGACATTATACATTGGCGCAATCTTTAACGGCAGGTAAAGATTGTACCAGTGTAAAGAACGTAAGAATAACAATACGCGTCCTTTTTGAACCACAAAGACACAAAGGTCACAAAGGGGTTCTATCCATCTCATTCCCATCTTCTTTGTGTGCCGCGATAGCGGCATTGTGTCTTTGTGGTTCAATCTTTTTAACTAGAAACTTATAAATTCTGATACCATAAGAAAAACACTTTGCGTCCTTTTAGTCCACTGATCAAGCGACGGGTTCATGTTATTATAAGCGTAAGTCAAGTAACACGGTGAAGCGTTAATAATATGGACTCGAAGCGACCTACAAACAACAACAAAACTTATACTTTTTGGTACTACAAAAAAGACACAGCTGCTCCGATTCGCGGACAGCTGTGTTCGTAACTTATTCAATAAAGCCTCTTTCACGCATTACTCTTTCCTTCGTAAATCTTGCCATCCCTGTAAGCATTTTGTGAAAGCCAATTTTGCGATAAAATGGTTCTTTTCCTGGACTTGCATACAAGATGATATTCATATCCTCTAAACCCTTAAGAATCTCTTCAACAACCAGTCTGCCAATGTTTTTTCCTTGATAGGAAGGGAGAACAGCAATATCGTAAATCGCTGCCTGGTACGCA
Organism: Pelosinus sp. UFO1; assembly: GCF_000725345.1. Lineage (NCBI taxonomy): Bacteria > Bacillati > Bacillota > Negativicutes > Selenomonadales > Sporomusaceae > Pelosinus > Pelosinus sp. UFO1. The sequence goes on along the minus strand of NZ_CP008852.1, from coordinate 4,314,327 downwards.
CCATCTGAAATAGCCCGACCTACCCCAATTAACGATTCATTATTAAATACAAATACTACACGGTAGCTATTTTCAAATGCTTTCCTCGTCAATTCTGCAGAATGAGTTGCCAAGCCTGCTTCGCGGAGTACATTGCAAACTTCTTGCCAATTAACATTTTCACTATTTCCTTGGATTCGATATTGCATACTTACCTCCAATTTTGTTTCATCTAAGATTTTCTACTTTGGAAAAAGAAGGTCTTAAAGACATGATCTTTTTAATTATGTAAAAATAAGCAGTAAAACATAATCATAATAAATTAGCGATATAGCATAAAACTCCTGCTATTTTGCAGATAAATTCATATATTGCTAAGATATGTAATCTTAAGGCGAAACGTAGCAGGAATATCCTACTTCAGATATAAAGTAATATATAGTATCACAGGTAATCCTAATAAAATAATAGCAAAGAGTAGAGGGATTCAAAATGGATTCAATCATGTCAACAATAGTAAACCGCAGAAGTATTAGATCCTATACATCAGAAAAAATAAGCAAAAACGATATTACTAAAATACTAACTGCTGCGAGTTGGGCTCCTTCAGGTAATAATCTACAACCATGGAAATTTTCTGTTGTAATGAATAATGAAGAGCTAATTAAAAGGCTTTCATCGCTAACGATTTATCAAAGTTGGCTACAGACTTCACCCTGCTTGATAGCAGTCTTTCTTGATACTAAAGTGGTAGATAATAAAGTAGAGGGTATTTATCTAAAACATGTGCAAGCAATCGGAGCCGCAATACAGAATATGTTACTAGCTGCCCATGAGCTTGGTTTAGGTACTTGTTGGATTGGTGAGATACTAAAAAATGAAGATCTGGTGAAAGAAATGTTGGGAGCTTCAAAGGAGTTAGAATTAATGGCTGTTATATCTGTAGGCTATCCAAACAAAAATAATATAAGGTCAAAAAGAAGGGTTATTTCTGAAAACATTATAAGCTGGTTTTAAATTGAGGAAACCATGATTTAGGATGTAATTAAAATAAATACAGCAATTGCTTGGAGACAATTTATTGAGCATATCTTTCTTATTACTACTAAGAATAGTATCCTCGCGGGTATTTTTACAAAATATAACTTTGAAAAAGTTGGATTGTGAAAATTAACAGCAAAAAAAAGGGATTTTGGTATAAACGTCAAAGAATTACAAGTAGAGCTGAAATTTTTCTGGTAGTAGGGAGAGTGACTATAGTTGATTCATTTAGATGGTGTTTCTAAAATTTATGATAATGGTTGTGTCGCCCTCTCTGATATTACGGTTGACATTCCTAAAGGTGATTTTGTATTTGTGGTGGGCCCCAGTGGGGCAGGTAAATCCACCTTTATAAAGATGATTTTTCGGGAGGAGCTGCCGACAAAAGGTAAATTAATTGTCAATGGCCGTAATGTGGGCGAGTTAGAGCCTTCAGAAGTACCTTACTTGAGGCGCAATTTAGGTATTGTATTTCAAGATTATCGCTTGTTGCCGAATAAAACGGTGTATGAAAATGTAGCATTTGCTATGCAGGTAATTGAGTCCTCTCGTCGAGAAATTCAAAAACGCGTATCTCATGTATTGGACTTAGTTGGTTTGCGGCACAAAGCCAAGAACTTCCCTGGTGAACTATCCGGTGGTGAGCAACAGCGCATTGCAATTGCAAGAGCCATTGTCAATAATCCTGTAGTAGTGATTGCTGATGAGCCTACAGGAAACTTAGATCCAGAAACGTCTTGGGAAATTATGAAAATCTTTGAACGAATTAATAAAGATGGGACAACCATTGTTATGGCTACTCATGATAAGACTGTGGTAGATGCTATGAAAAAACGAGTTATTGCAATTGAAAAAAGCCGTATTGCTCGGGATCAGGTGAAAGGGGTATACGGTTATGAAGATTAGAACGATGGAGTATTTTATCAGAGAAGCAGTCTCTTCTCTTAGGCGAAATGGCCTAATGAGCTTTGCGTCAGTTAGTACTGTGGCCTTGTCTCTGCTCATTTTGGGTATGTTTTTGGTAATGGTTTTAAATTTAAATAATATGGCTTCTACGTTAGAATCACAGGTACAGATTTCTGTATATCTGCAGGATGGTTTAAGTGAGCACGAGATGCGTGAAGTGGGAACTCGTATTACAAAGCTGCCTGGTGTTGTGCAAGTGAACTTCATTGATAAAGAAGAAGCCATGAAACGCTTCAAACAGCGTTTAGGAGAACAGCAGAGCTTGCTGAATGCCCTTGGTGAAGCAAACCCACTGCCAAATGCCTTTGAGGTCAAGGTGGACAGGACAGATCGTGTAAAACCAGTAGCCCAAGCCATTACTCAATTAAAAGGGGTAGAAAATGCAAAATTTGGTCAAGAAGTAGTGGAACAGCTTTTTGCGTTAACGAGAATGGTGCGAATCTTTGGTTTGGTTATCATTCTATTTTTAGCCTTAGCTGCGCTATTTATTATTTCCAATACGATCCGTATTACCGTATTTGCCCGGCGTAAAGAGATCGGTATTATGAAATATGTGGGTGCCACAAATTGGTTTATTCGTTGGCCTTTCTTATTGGAAGGTATGATGTTAGGGTTTGGTGGAGCGTTGGTTGCCGTATTGTGTTTAAATGAAACCTATGGAGTTTTGATACATCAAGTGTATGAATCCCTGGCATTTTTACCGCTAATCCCCCAATACCCATTTATTACAAACATAAGTGTAGTGCTATTGGTAACAGGCACGGTGATAGGGGCTCTTGGCAGCACCATATCACTACGTCGATTTATGAAAGTATAGTGGGTAAGCAGGAGGGGTTTGATGTTTAGTAGCAAACGGTATTTGGCCTTAGGTTTAGCACTTGTTATGATGATTATAGCTGTTGGTCCTGCCTTAGCCAATGAATTGGCAGAGCAGCAACAGCAGGTGCAGCAGCAAATGCAGGTGCAACAGGAGAAATCAGCCCAGGCTAAACGGAAGGTAGAGAGTGTTTCTGACCAGTTGCAAAAAGTGCAGATGGAACTAGATAATGCACAAGGTGATTATCTTTCTGTCCAAAAGAAGCTAAGTGAGACAGAAGAAAAAATTGAGGTAAATTCTGTTGTTCTGGCTAAAGCGGAAAAAAGTTTGTCAGAACGCGGTGTGATTTTAAATAAGCGTATTCGAGATATTTATCAAAATGGTCAGCTAAATTATTTGGATGTGCTATTTGGTGCAAATGATTTTGGCGATTTTACGACTCGTATGGAAATTTTGAAACGCATTATGAACAAAGACATTGAGCTAATCGTCAAAATAAAGGCTGAACGAGAATTAGTATTACAGAAAAAGTCAGAATTAGAAAGTGATCGGGCCTCAATTTTAACATTGAAGCAAGTAGCAATAGAAAAGAAAAAGATTATTGAGTCCAGTAAGAAAGAACGAGAAGCTGTTTTGGCTTCTGCAGTTAATGAGCGGGATACTGCAGAGCAATCCTACCAGGAACTCCTAGAAACCTCACGTAAGATTGAAGATATGATTCGCCGAAACCAAAATAAGAAGCAAGGGCCTAGCAGTGGTACAGGCTCTATGATGTGGCCGACAGACGTTACTGAAATTACGTCACCCTATGGTTGGCGCACCCATCCGATTTTTGGTACATCACGTTACCATAGTGGTATTGATATTGGCGCTGATTATGGAGATTCGGTCAGAGCAGCGGATAGTGGTGTCGTTATGTATGCAGATTGGATGGGTGGCTATGGTAAAGCGGTAATTATCGAGCACGGTAATGGCATTTCTACTTTATATGGGCATAATTCGGAGTTGCTAGTCAGTGAAGGGCAAAGAGTACGTAAGGGAGAAGTTATTTCCCGAGTAGGTTCGACAGGTTACTCTACAGGACCTCATTTGCATTTTGAAGTGCGGCAGAACGGATCACCAACAAATCCAATGGACTACTTGCCATAAAAGGTTGATAATTTGCCATAAGGGTACCCAAAGTGGGTGCCCTTATGGAATATTTAATGCGTGTTCTGCATATAGTTAATATGTGTGTGTTTATAGGGTATATTAGCGAAGAGGTGAACGTAGATTCAACTCTCGAATTGGGGTGTATGTATTGAGTCGTCGTAAAATTATAGTAGCAGCCATTTTATTGGTTGTATTTACCTTCACTGTAACAACCGCTGGATTCTTATATCTTTTAAGAGGAAATTCCGCGGATATTGTCAGCACGTTAAAGTTCTTCCGGGCCTTGCAGATTGTGAAGGCTCGCTATGTGGAGCCTGTAGACACGGATACCTTGGTAGCAGGTGCTGTGAAAGGTATGGTTAGCTCTTTGGGTGATCCTCATTCCGTTTATATGGATCCCAAGATGTATAAGGAATTCATGGTGGAAACGGAAGGTTCCTTTGGTGGCGTCGGCATGGTTCTTGGGGTAAAGGACAAGACTTTGACTGTCGTTTCGCCGATTGAAGGTACACCTAGTGATAAGGCAGGAATCAAAAGCGGGGATCAAATCATTAAGATTGATGGAAAAGATACAAAGGATATGGCATTGGATGAAGCCGTGGGCAAAATCCGTGGTCCAGAAGGTTCACAAGTCACACTCACGATTCGGCATGAAACTGAGCCGATGAAGGATGTTGTTTTACAACGATCCAACATTCAAATTAAAACCGTATCAGGCAAAATGCTGCCTAATAAAATTGGTTACATTCGTATTTCTATGTTTAATGAAAACACAGGAAGTGACTTTAATCAAAAATATCAAGAATTAGAAGCCGAAGGTATGCAGGGCATTATTCTAGATCTTCGGGATAATCCTGGAGGATTATTAGAAGAAAGTGTGAAAGTTGCTAGTAAATTTGTACCAAAAGGGCCGGTTGTTTCTGTAGTCACCCGAGATGGGCATAGAGAAACTCACTCTTCTAACTTGGAAGCGGTAAAATATCCTGTGGCAGTGCTAGTAAACGGCGGAAGTGCGAGTGCTTCCGAGATTGTGTCAGGAGCCATTCAAGATACTGCTTCTGGTACCTTGATCGGCACTAAAACGTATGGTAAGGGCTCTGTGCAAACCGTACTTAGATTAGATGGCAGTGCGATAAAATTGACGATTGCAAAATACTTAACACCTAATGATCGTTCCATCAATGGAATTGGTATTGAGCCAGATATAAAGGTAGAAATGGAAAAGGATGCAACTAAGGATATACAACTAGACAAAGCCACACAATTCGTAAAAGAAAAGTTAGGCAAATAAAGAAAAGTAGCGGCGGGCTTTTGCTTAGCCGCTTTTTTCTAATGGTAAATTTATAGTTTTTTGAATGTAGTTAGGAACGAAGGGATTGAACAGCAGAGGCACAGAGGACACAGAGAAAAGATTGGATTTAAGATATTAGCCCCCTCAGTGCTCTCTGCGCCTCTGTGGTTAAAAGGTTCTATGTTTTACCCACTAATATTTTAAATTTTGAGGTGAGATGATGTTTCCATGGCAGGAATTGATTCGACTGGCGATTGGTGGTGTGGTAGCAGCTTATTTTGAACCCATATTTTGGATGATTATCGCCCTGGTTACTTATCAATATTGGCAATTGCAGAAAAGTCAAAAACGGATGTTTGGAGTATGCGGTTTTTCACTGACCCAGCAGGTGACCTTAGCTGTAATGCTAGGGAGCATCGGGGGTATGTTGGGGAGTTTTCTATTAACTGTCGTCGGAATTAATGTAGATCAATTAGGTCTTGCCTACATTTGGCCGGTGGCTATTTTACTAATGGCAGTTAATATGCGCTTTTTATGTTTTGCCTATGCGGGAGGATTAGTGGCTTTGTCCAAAGCATTAATTGGCTGGCCAGCGGTAGATGTATCTCAGGTATTAGTGTTAGTGGCAGTTCTTCATATAACCGAAAGTATATTAATTGCCATCAGTGGATATTATGGCAGTATGCCTGTTATTTTAAGGCGAGGCAATGGACAATTAGTAGGGGCTTTTAATTTACAAAACTTTTGGCCACTGCCCTTGCTTTTGATGTCGGCGGTTGCATTGCCTGAAAGTAAGGTTCCGGCAGGAGTATTGCCTATGCCTGACTGGTGGCCTTTGTTGCCAATCAATATGAGTCTGCCCGAAGGACATACATGGATGTACGCGATGATTCCCGTAGTTGCTGCTTTAGGCTACACCGATATTGCGGTAGCTAGTTCACCTAAAATGCGCCGACGTAACTCAGCCTTTCATTTAGCTATTTATAGTATTATACTCTTGGCATTAGCCTTATTATCCATTCATTATAAATGGCTGCAAGTTGTGGCGGCGATGGTCTCTTTCTTAGGCCATGAAATGCTAATTCAACTAGACAGTCGACGAGAATTGGAAGGCATTCCTCGTTATGTGCCGCCAACAGAGGGGCTTATGGTATTAGATACGGTAATTGATACTCCAGGACCAAAGGCCGGGATAAAATCCGGTGATATTTTGCTGACCTTACATGGCATGACGATCAATAGGAGGGATCAATTGGCAGAAGCTATTTCCCTTGCCCCTAATGAATTTGTGATACAAATGGTAAGAGATGGTCAAAAAATGGAGAAGAAGGTGAAGTTCTCCAAAGGTCAGCGAATGTTAGGTGTGATTTTAGTACCAGAAGGCAACGAATTATATTATGTAGAGTTAACAGAAGATAAGTTTTGGTTGTGGGAGAAAGTGAAAAAAAAATGGAGGAATAAATAGTAAATATAGTAATTTAAAAACAATATATATTATAAGAGAATTATTATATAATAGAAACATGACTATCATTAATTTTCACTTTGACCGAACGTATGTACTGTGATAAGATAAAAACATATATAAATGTGGATTAATATTTTGTAAAGACTGGTGATATTATGGCTACTGTACCTAAGTTGAATACGGCCTACCATGAGGGAGGCATACCTTTTAAAGTAGAAGCTCCTTTCGTGCCAACAGGAGATCAGCCTTCTGCCATCCGCACCCTGGAAACGGGTATTTTAGAAGGTCAAAAGGCCCAGGTACTTCTTGGGGCAACAGGCACAGGTAAGACCTTTACTGTTGCTAAATTAATTGAACAGGTCCAAAAACCAACCTTAGTCATTGCTCATAATAAAACACTGGCTGCTCAATTAGCCAGTGAATTCAAAGAGTTTTTTCCCAACAATGCAGTGGAGTATTTTGTTAGTTATTATGATTATTACCAACCAGAAGCGTATATTGCTCATACAGACACCTATATTGAAAAAGATGCTTCGATTAATGATGAGATTGATAAATTGCGTCACTCGGCTACCAGTTCCTTATTTGAGCGACGTGATGTGATTATAGTTGCCAGTGTATCTTGCATCTATGGTTTAGGTTCGCCAGATGAATATCATGGCCTAGTACTGTCTTTACGCCAAGGACAAACAAAAGATCGAGATGAAATATTACGTAAGTTAGTCGCTATTCAGTATGAACGAAATGATATTAATTTTATTCGCGGTAAGTTTAGGGTACGGGGCGATGTGGTAGAAATCTTCCCTGCAGCCTATGGAGAGAGAGCCATACGAGTTGAATTATTTGGTGATGAAATTGAAAGAATTTTAGAGATTGATACCTTAACTGGCGAAATTATGGCAGAACGCAAGCACATTGCCATCTATCCTGCCTCTCACTACGTTACCTCCAGGGAAAATATGCTGCGAGCAGTAAGAGATATTGAGGCAGAACTAGAAGCTCAATTGGCCTATTTTAAGGCGAACGGTAAATTGGTAGAAGCCCAACGCCTTGAGCAGCGGACGAAATATGATTTGGAAATGATGCAAGAAATGGGGTATTGTTCAGGGATCGAAAATTATTCCCGCCATCTAACGGGGCGTAATCCAGGAGATTCTCCTTATACACTAATTGATTATTTTCCTGAGGATTTTATGATTGTTGTGGACGAGTCTCATGTCATGCTTCCCCAGCTTCGGGCTATGTATGCAGGAGATAAAGCCCGCAAAGCCTCTTTGGTGGAAAATGGTTTTCGCTTGCCTTCTGCTTTCGATAATCGGCCTCTTACCTTTTTAGAGTTTGCGGAGCGCATTAACCAAATTGTCTATGTATCGGCGACACCAAGTGCTTATGAATTAGGGGAGGCTAGTCAAGTTGCCCAGCAAGTCATTCGGCCAACGGGTCTTATCGATCCTGAAGTAGAAGTACGCCCCATTAAGGGGCAGATGGACGATTTGCTAGGTGAAATCAAAATACGAGCTGCTGCCAATGAACGGGTCTTAGTAACTACCTTGACAAAAAAGATGGCAGAAAATCTCACGGAGTTTTTGAAAGAGATGGGAATCCGTGTACGGTATTTACATTCTGATATTGTTACCATTGAGCGGGGAGAAATTATTCGTGATTTGCGGGCAGGTGTTTTTGATGTATTGATTGGCATCAACCTTTTACGGGAAGGCTTAGATTTGCCAGAAGTCACTTTGGTGGCGATTCTAGATGCAGATAAAGAAGGCTTTTTGCGTTCCGATACGTCTCTAATTCAGACCATTGGCAGAGCAGCACGTAACGTAAACGGAAAGGTTATTATGTATGCCGACGTGATTACTAAATCTATGGCGCGAGCGATGGAAGAAACCAATCGTCGTCGTGCAATTCAAGAGGCTTATAACGAGGAGCACGGTATTACTCCTATGACTATCCGAAAGAAAGTCAAGGAATTGATTGAAACAACGAAGGTAGCAGAAACACCTGAAATATATAAAACAGACCGTCTAGGAAATATGAGCCAAGGAGAAATGTTAGACTTAATTGGTAATCTAGAAAAAGAAATGCGCCTCGCCTCTAAACAACTCCAATTTGAACGGGCTGCAGAGCTTCGAGATATGATTGTAGAATTAAAAGGCCGCGTAGGTAAAGCGCCAAAGGAATCGCCACCTAGGAGTAAAAAGAAGAAATAGTGAATAAGATTTATCCGATGACTAAACCGCTCTAAGACTCCCATCTTCTATAAGTGGGAGTTAAGAGCGGCTAAGTCCCTGGATAAGTGCGACTAAGATTCAGATGGAGTTAAAATTCCATCTGAATCAAGTCTTCTTTATGAACCACAAAGGCACAATGCCGCTGTTGCGGCACACAAAGGATAATAGTAAGGGTATTGGTTGCCTTTTTGTGTAAGCCTTTGTGTCCTTTGTGTCTTTGTGTTCAATTAAATATTATGTGACAGAAAGGAACATTCTAGTGAAAGAAAAAATTGTTATTAAAGGTGCTAGACAGCACAATTTGAAAAATATTGATATAGAGATTCCGCGTAATGAATTAGTGGTTATTACTGGTCTAAGTGGGTCTGGCAAGTCTTCCCTGGCTTTTGATACGATTTATGCTGAGGGGCAAAGACGGTATGTAGAGTCACTGTCTGCCTATGCTCGTCAGTTTTTGGGACAAATGGACAAGCCGGATGTGGATTATATTGAAGGCTTATCACCGGCAATTTCTATTGACCAAAAAACTACTAGTCGTAATCCTCGTTCTACCGTCGGAACAGTAACGGAAATCTATGATTATTTGCGTCTCTTATTTGCAAGAGCAGGACGGCCTCATTGCCCTAAATGTGGTAAACCCATTAGTCAACAGACAATTCAGCAAATGGTGGATCAATTGGTTGCATTGCCCGAGGGAACTCGCCTCATGTTAATTGCCGGTGTAATACGTGGCAAAAAAGGGGAGCACCAGAAAGTGCTTGAGGATATCCGTAAAAATGGCTATGTTAGGGTGCGAATTGATGGGGAAATTCGTGATATTTCAGAGGAAATTAAATTAGAGAAAAATAAAAAGCATACCATTGAGGTGGTAGTGGATCGTATCGCTGTGCGAGAAGGAATTACCCAGCGTTTAGCCGATTCCTTGGAGACAGCTCTTACCTTAGGGGAAGGTGTCGTCAATGTTGATATCGTTGGTGACCAAGAAAAAATATTTAGTCAAAATTTTGCTTGCATTGAATGTGGGATTAGTCTGCCGGAAATTGCCCCACGGATCTTTTCGTTTAATAATCCGTTTGGTGCTTGTCCTGATTGTACCGGTCTGGGGAACAATATGGAGGTTGATCCATCTCTTGTTATTCCAGATCCTGGAAAAACACTCATTGATGGAGCCATCGCGCCATTAAGCAAAAATACCAATTCCTATTTCATGTGTCAATTGGAAGCTGTTTTGGAAAAATACAATTATTCTTTAACGAATACTTGGGAAAGCTTATCTCCTGAGGTACAAGAAATTATTATGACAGGTTCAGGATTGGAAAAATTCCATTTTGAATATGACAACATGTATGGAGAAAGCAAAACCTATTATGCTGTTTTTGAAGGAGTAATTCCTTTATTGAACCGTAGATATCGAGAAACTGTTTCTGATTGGTCTCGGGAAGACATTGAAGAATATATGAGCACCAAGCCTTGTCCTAAGTGTAAGGGAGCTAGGTTAAAACCGGAATCCTTATCCGTTAAGGTCGGTGGTAAAAATATTTATGAAGTAACCACGGCAACGATTGGGGAAAGTCAGGAGTTTTTCCGTAATTTAGATCTGACACAACGGGAAAAGACCATTGCCCAACAGATTCTCAAAGAAATTAATGCTCGACTTGGTTTCTTACTAAATGTTGGGTTAGACTATTTGACGTTAGATCGGGCAGCGGGCACTTTATCTGGTGGTGAAGCACAGCGAATTCGTTTGGCTACCCAAATTGGTTCTGGTTTAGTTGGGGTATTGTATATCCTAGATGAGCCCAGCATTGGGCTGCATCAACGGGATAACAATCGTTTATTGGCCACGTTGCGACATTTACGAGATGTGGGTAACAGCTTGTTGGTCGTTGAACATGATGAAGACACGATGTATGCAGCAGATCATATTATTGATATTGGTCCAGCAGCAGGTGCACATGGTGGACAAGTAGTAGTTCAAGGTACAGTCGACGAGATTAAGGCTTGCCCAGAATCGATTACAGGACAATATTTAAATGGAAGTAAATACATTCCCATACCAAAAGTAAGGCGTAAACCCAACGGCAAGTGGCTAGAGGTTGTAGGTGCCAAAGAAAATAATTTAAAGAAAGTTACAGTGAAGTTTCCTTTAGGCGTATTTACCGCTGTGACAGGGGTATCAGGCTCTGGTAAGAGTACCTTAGTCAACGAAATTTTATACAAAGGCTTGGCATCTAGGGTATATCGTGGTTCAAAGCATCGCTCGGGAGCTCATGATGACATTCGTGGCGTGGAGAATATTGATAAAATAATTGATATTGATCAGTCACCAATTGGTCGTACGCCACGCTCTAATCCTGCTACCTATACAGGATTGTTTGATGTCATTCGGGAAGTTTTTAGCCAAACCCAAGAAGCAAAAATGCGGGGCTATAAGCCTGGGCGTTTTAGTTTTAATGTTAAGGGCGGACGGTGTGAAGCTTGCCGTGGCGATGGTATTATCAAAATTGAAATGCATTTTTTGCCTGATGTCTATGTTCCTTGTGAAGTATGTAAGGGCGATCGTTATAACAGAGAAACGTTAGAAGTACGGTATAAAGGAAAAAGTATCTCTCAAGTGCTGGATATGGTAGTTGATGAGGGGGTAGAGTTTTTTCAAAACATCCCCAAGATTCAACGGAAGTTACAAATTTTACAGGATGTTGGTCTTGGCTATATTAAGCTGGGCCAGCCTGCCACCACCTTATCCGGAGGAGAGGCCCAGCGGATAAAATTGGGCACGGAACTAGCAAGGCGCAGTACAGGTAAGACGTTATATATTTTAGATGAGCCAACCACTGGTCTTCATACAGCCGATATTCATCGTTTACTTACTGTACTTCAGCGTTTAGCAGATGGTGGGGATACAGTTGTAGTGATTGAACATAATCTTGATGTAATAAAAACTGCGGATTATGTCATAGATCTAGGACCAGAAGGTGGCAGTCGAGGTGGTACGATTATTGCTAAAGGTACTCCTGAAGAAATCGCAAAAACTGCGGAGTCCTATACCGGACAATATTTGGCTCCTGTATTAGAAAGAGGAATTCGAGAATAATATAATTTAACCGCAGAGGCGCAGAGATCACAGAGAAGATAGGCAAACCCTCATTTAGGTTAGTTTCTTTCTGCGCTCTCTGTGTTCTCTGCGGTTAAACCGTTCCCCCAGTTGTTTTCCACAACAAAAGAATAAAAAAAGAGTAGGCGTAGCGCCTACTCTTGGGAATAAAATTTTCTATTTTCGTTTTCTATTTCACATTCTTCTTCTTTACGAGGAGTCATGCGTTTATAAATAAATTGAGTATCGATATTACCACTACAGAAATGAGGGTTATTCAAGACCTCTTGCTGAAAGCTAATATTCGTTTTTATGCCAGAAATACGGAATTCAGCTAAGGCTCTGCGCATAATTTTAATGGCATCCCCTCTGGTACGACCATGGGCAATGACTTTGGCAATCATAGAATCATAATGAGGTTGTACCGTCATACTAGCGCATACGCCACTATCTACACGAACTCTTGGACCGCCTGCTTCGTGGTAAAAATCAATATAACCAGGGGAAGGGGCAAAACACATATCGGGATCTTCTGCATTAATACGACATTCGATAGCGTGACCGCTAAAAATAATATCCTCTTGCTTTTTGTTAAGAGGTTCACCAGCAGCGATACGAATTTGTCGACGTACTAAATCAATACCGGTGACCATTTCCGTAACGGCATGTTCTACTTGAATCCGAGGGTTAATTTCCATAAAGTAGAACTTACCTGTTTTTACATCCAATAAAAATTCAACAGTACCTAAATTGGTGTAAAAAATGCTTTTTGCGGCACGAATCGCCATGGCTCCCACTTTTGTACGCATTTCTGGGGTTAAAGCACTAGAAGGAGATTCTTCAAGCACCTTTTGGTTGCGGCGCTGCAGGGAACATTCCCGCTCACCAACATGAAGAATGTTTCCATAGGTATCTGCCATAATTTGCACTTCAATATGTCGTGCTTCGGAGATATAGGTTTCCAAATAAAAAGAACTATATGTCACATCTACTTTATTTAAAGCACTAACTAACTCATCCTGGTTATTGGCGACAAACATAGATTTACCGCCGCCACCTGACACAGGTTTCAAAATAACAGGATAGCCTATTTCCTTGGCAAGTTTATAAGCATGTTCATTGCTAGTAATCGGTTCACTGCCTATTGTCATTGGCAGACCAGCAGCCTTCATGGCTTCTCGGGCTGCATCTTTGTTTCCTACTTGGCGGATGATTTCAGCACTAGGGCCGACAAACACCAAACCAGCATTGGTAACCTTTTCAGCAAAATCAGCATTTTCCGATAAAAATCCATATCCCGGGTGAATGGCTTCTGCTTTTGATGCTTTGGCAGCCATAATAATCGCATCCATGTTTAGATAGCTTTTCATTGCATCTGCAGGCCCGATATTGTATGCGTGGTCAGCCAATTGTACATGGAGAGCATCGGCATCAACATCTGAATATACGGCGACCGTTTCAATATCTAGTTCCTGGCAGGCTCGAATAATTCTAACTGCAATTTCACCACGATTGGCGATAAGTAGTCTCTTGAACATCAGCATTGACCTCCCATTTAAAATCGCAAAGTTTAATGTGCTCTTAACACCAATGAAATTAATTATAGTATATAAGAATTAAGTCTACAATGAGTTTCATGCATGTATACATTGAACGTCTCATTAAAGTTCAGGAATATATTGGAAGTGGGTCAGTTTAGATTTTTATTGTGAGCAGGTGCTAAAAGTATGTTACAATTATCTCATAGTTTTATGTTTTTGGCAATGTGATTTTTTTCTCAAAAGGAGTTTTGTAAAAAATGAATGATGAATTATTAGAAAAAGTAAACCACTTGCCAGATAAACCAGGTGTTTATTTAATGAAGGATGCCCAAGATCACATTATTTATGTTGGCAAAGCGGTAGTACTAAAAAATCGTGTTCGTTCCTATTTTCAATCCAGTCGTAATCACTCTCCAAAAGTGCAGGCCATGGTTTCACGGATTGTCGATTTAGAATATATTGTTACAGCCTCGGAAATTGAAGCCTTAATTCTTGAATGTAATTTAATAAAAAAACATCGGCCGAAATACAATATTAGTTTGCGAGATGACAAAACCTATCCCTATATTAAGGTAACGACAAATGAAGAGTTTCCTCGTTTGTATGCTACCCGTAGGGTACAAAAAGATGGTGCTCGTTATTTTGGTCCTTTTACTAGTGCAGGGGCTGTCCATGAAAGCATTAAACTAATGAGAAAGTTATTTCCTCTGCGTAGTTGTCGTAATTTAGATGCCAGACGCCCTTGTTTGGAATATCATATAAAACGATGTCTCGCTCCTTGCGCTGGGTTTGTAGATAGCGAAACTTATAACGGCATGATCAAAGAAGTTTGCTTACTGCTCGAAGGTCGTAGTGATGCTGTAGTGCAGAGTCTAAAAAAACGGATGGAATTAGCAGCAGAAGAACTGCAATTTGAACAAGCTGCAAAACTCAGGGATCAACTCGCAGCTGTAGAAAAAGTCAGAGAAAAACAAAACATTGTTACTGGAGCGGGGGATCAAGATGCTATTGGTTTGGCTTGTTCAGCCTTAGGAACTTGTGTGCAAGTTTATTTTATCCGCAGTGGAAAAATGGTGGGGCGGGATCATTTCTTGCTAGCAGGTAGTGAGCAAGAAGAGGATGATGTAGTATTAGCTGCTTTTATAAAGCAATATTATAGCCAGTCTACCTTTATCCCCAAGGAATTATTGCTGCCTATGGATGTTCCCGAGCAGGCGTTGCTATCGGATTGGTTAAGCCAATTAAAAGGCAGTCGTGTAGCTGTAGAAACCCCAAAAAGAGGCACGAAAAAAGATATTGTCACTATGGCTGATGGAAATGCAGCGATTGTCCTTAGTGAACAAGAAGGAAAAATCAAAGCCCATTCAGAACAAACAGAAGGAGCTATGGTGGATCTTGGACGATATTTAGGACTACAGGCTCCTCCTATACGTATGGAATGTTTTGATATTTCTCATATTCAAGGGTCAGAAACGGTTGCCTCTATGGTGGTTTTTGAAAATGGCATGCCTAAGAAAGAAGCTTATCGTCGTTATAAACTACGCACGGTAGAAGGTAAGCCAGATGATTTTAAATCCATGCAGGAGGTAGTTAGTAGGCGTTATGGCGGAACAAATCAACCAATACCTGATTTAATCATTATTGATGGCGGCAAAGGACAGTTGAGTGCGGCTCTTACCATTATTCGCGGAGCTGGTTTGCTAGAAGTTCCTGTAATTGGTCTAGCGAAAGAATTTGAATATATTTTTTGTGAAGGTCAGAGTGAGCCTTTGATTTTACCCCGTCACTCCCAGGCGCTCTATCTGATGCAGCGCATACGGGATGAGGCCCATCGATTTGCTGTAACTTATCATCGTACATTGCGTTCCAAGCGGAATATGGTGTCAGTTCTTGATCATGTACCAGGAATTGGCGCCAAACGTCGTAAAGCTCTATGGGATCATTTTGGCAGCCTGCCTAAAATAAAGGGGGCTACAGTAGAAGAATTAGCTGCCGCGCCATCGATGACTTTCCCCGCGGCGCAAGCCGTATATGATTTTTTTAGGCAGCAACGGTGATAACTGGAAAAATAATTGCTTTCTATTTTCGCTAAATTTGGATAAAATAATAAGTAGTATCGATTCTAAGGAGGATTAAGTAATATGAATAAAACAGTATGGATTGTACTTGCCCTAGTTGCTGTACTAGTGGTAGGAGCATTTTCAGGTTATAACAGTCTTGTAGGTATGAATGAAGCTGTGAATGGTAAATGGAGTCAGGTAGAAAATCAATTGCAGCGTCGTGCTGATTTAATACCAAATTTAACAGCCACCGTATCTGGTTATGCCAAGCATGAACAAGCTGCGATTCAAGCAGTTGCGGATGCAAGGGCTAAGCTGGCAGGGGGGCAAGGACCTGCCGCCAAAGCAGAAGCTAATAATGAATTAGGTGGCGCGTTATCTAGATTACTGGTCATTGCGGAAAACTATCCTAACTTAAAGGCAGATCAGAACTTTAGACAACTTTCAGATGAACTGGCTGGAACGGAGAATCGTATAGCAGTAGCCCGTAAAGACTATAACGATTCAGTTCAGATGTATAATACCAAAATTCGGACCTTCCCTTCTAGTATTTATGCAGGTATGCTAGGCTTTGGCCCAAAAGAATATTTCAAAGCGGCTGAAGGAGCTCAGCAAGTACCACAAGTTAAGTTCTAAGAGGGAACATGATTAACCACAAAGACACAAAGGAAACTATGGAACGTCTTCTTTGTGTGACGCGAAAGCGGCATTGTGTCTTTGTGGTTCAAAGGGTTTTAAGGTTTCATAAAATGCTGTAATGTTATTTCATAAGCGAGGGAAGACTATGAAAAAGAGGCTAGCCTGGATTATATGTGTGGCATATCTACTGATGGCTGCAGTGGCCTGGGCCCAGCCGCAAATACCACCAGTGCCAACATCTAGTATTTATATTCAGGATTACGCTGGTGTAGTAAGTGCTGATACGAAAGCTCGTATCAATAACTTAGGAAGTCAACTAGCGGCTAAAACAAAAGCCCAGATTGTTGTAGTCACGACCAAAACCCTAGACGGTGCAGCTTTGGAGGATTATTCCTTAGAGCTTCTCAGGCAATGGGGGATTGGTGACAAAACATTAAATAATGGAGTACTTATCTTAGTCGTTGTGGATGACAAACGATCTCGTATTGAGGTAGGTTATGGTCTAGAAGGTGCACTGCCTGATGCGAAGACGGGGCGTATTCAAGATGATTATATGATTCCGTACTTTCAAAATGGGGATTATGATAAAGGAATTTTAAATGGTTACCTTACTGTTGCGACGGAAGTAGCTAAAGAATACAAACTAGAGCTAAAGACTGAGGCAAAACCAGTGCAACGCACGCAAGCTGCTAATCAAGGTTCAGGTTGGGATACCCTTCCCTGGTGGCTGAAAGTCGTGATTGCTGCTGGTGTTCTCCTTTTATTTATGATAGATTGGATATTTTTTGGTGGAACAATAACTTACTTACTGTTATCCATCGTGCTTCGACGTGGTGGTGGCAATGGTGGTGGTGGCGGATTTGGCGGCGGCTCAGGCGGCGGTGGCGGTTCCAGTCGAAAATGGTAAAGTTTTTAGTTGATAGTGGATATCATTTGCTAATTTATATAAATATGGTAAAATGGTAAGAGGCAAAATTAGTAGAAAATAATGGAGGGATTTTTAGAAATGGAAAAATGGGTATGTGTAGTATGTGGTTATGTTTATAATCCAGAAGAGGGAGATCCAGATAGCGGTATTGCTCCTGGTACTAAATTTGAAGATATTCCTGAAGATTGGGTCTGTCCATTATGTGGAGTTGGCAAAGACCAATTCGAAAAACAAGCATAATAAAAAAACCTTCCAGTACACTGGAAGGTTTTTATTTTTACGGAATCAGAAAGTATAACACTTCCTTGATTCCAAGTAAGAGCGACTAAGGCTTCTGCCTGCGTCTGAGGACTTGGCCTAAGCCAAGTCTTTTCTTAATGCTGAATTTTTGCAAGGCGTGGGAGCCAACCGCGGTCTAACATAAGTTGCAGTAAACGATAATCCCAGTCTAAGCCGGCATCTAGCATTTCTCGATACATTAAAGCTACGTCTACTTGGTAGGATTGATGCAATGCTGCTAGCAATGCCATTTGTGCTGCCTTTCCCATGGTGCCAACTGCAATGGCAACTTCACCATCAGTTAGATGGGCATCTGGAGGAATGTTTAAAGATGTTTTGTGCAGTGTACGACGGTTAAAGCTTAAGGCAGGAATGTTGCCACCACTATTTTGTAACATTTCTTCAGAATGCTCAATCAGGGTTTTGTTGTGTCTTTCAAGTGCTTCTTTGATTAGGCTTTTTAATTCTGTATCCTCGGCATGGTTGTAAAGGATTTCTAGCGCAGCAATGTTATAACGACCTTGGGCAATGACTCCATATAAACTAGCTGCCTCTAAATAGTTAAGGGGCTCTTTGTCAAAAAACATGTTGAATATGCCACGAGTTTCTGAGCTTACTTTTTCAAGAATTGTCATATCGTATAACCTCCCTACTACAAAATGTTAAGCTGATGTAATCATAAATAGTATGTGCATGAATGAAGTTGTTCATACATTTTTTAAAGGGGATTTTTAATAAATATTGGAATTCAAAAAATTGCAATAATCCTTTACTTTCACAGTAAAAAAATGTATACTAATGATTGAGCCCATCTAAATAGGTCTAGTGAGATTCCATTATATATCCTTCTCAAGTAGGTTTTTGGTAAGGACAGTAGTGAACCCTAAACCATTTTGGGCCATAAAATTTGAGGGGGACTATCACAATGGTTCAAGACAAAAATTTAACATGCCGCGAATGTAACGCAGAATTCGTGTTCTCAGCTTCAGAACAAGAATTTTACAACGAAAAAGGTTTCACTAATGAGCCTGGCCGTTGCCCACAATGCCGTGCAGCTCGCAAACAAAGAAATAATGGCGGTGGCAGCTTCAACCGTGGTGGCGCTCGTCCACAACGCGAAATGCATGATGTAACTTGTGCAGCTTGCGGTGTAGAAACACAAGTGCCTTTCCGTCCAAGCAGCGATCGTCCTGTATATTGCCGCGATTGCTTCAGCAAAAATAGCGGTCGTTAATACATATTAACGATGAACTCCTTCTACTATTGTAGAAGGAGTTTTTTTGATAAAGATATTAACCACAGAGGCGCAGAGAACACAGAGCAAGAGAGTGTGGTTAACGTAGTAGATATACACCTCTGCGTCCTCTGTGGTTCGAAAAAAGGTCTATATTTTACTTAGTTACTTATTTCTTTCTTTATTTTCACATTATTGTTATTATTTTTTCGATAGTATGTATTTTTTTTCACTTAAGATCTATACAAACCTATGAGCTGGGAGTTATAATTACTAATAGGGTTAACATATACTAAGAATACAATATTGTACAAACTTTAGGAGGATGATGTCAGGATGAAAATTACTGTCGTTGGTGCTGGTAATGTAGGCGCAACTTGCGCAAATGTAATTGCACAAAGAGAATTAGCAAGTGAATTGGTATTGCTCGATATCAAAGAAGGCGTATCAGAAGGTAAAGCTCTAGATATGATGCAAACTGCTACTTTGTTGGGATTTGATACTCGGGTTACTGGTAGTACAAATGATTATAGCAAAACTGCTGGTTCTGATGTAGTTGTCATCACTTCCGGTATTCCTCGTAAACCTGGTATGACTCGTGAAGACTTGATAGGTACCAATGCAGGTATTGTTAAAGGTGTAGTTGATAGCATTTTGAAATATTCCCCAGATGCTATTTTTGTTATCATCAGTAATCCTATGGATACTATGACTTATCTTGCATTAAAAGCTAGTGGCCTGCCTAAAAATCGTATTATTGGTATGGGCGGTATTTTGGATAGCTCTCGCTTCAAATGTTATTTGAGCCAAGCTCTTGCTGTTCCTGCTACTGATATTCATGGTGTGGTTATTGGTGGTCATGGTGATACTACAATGATTCCATTAACTCGCTTTGCTACATACATGGGTATTCCTGCTTCTGAATTGTTAGATGAAGCAACTTTGGAAAAAGTAGCGGCTGATACTATGGTTGGTGGTGCTACCTTAACTGGTTTATTAGGAACTTCCGCTTGGTATGCTCCTGGTGCTGCTGGTGCCTTATTGGTAGAAGCAATTGTTCGTGATGAGAAAAAAGTATATCCTTGCTGCGTGGCATTGGATGGTGAATATGGTCAAAAAGACATCTGCCTAGGCGTTCCTGTTGTAATCGGCAAAAATGGTTGGGAAAAAGTTGTTGATTATAAATTAAATGCAGTAGAACAAGAAAAATTCAATAAGAGCGCTGATGCAGTTCGTAAAATGAACGCAGTATTAGTAGATATGAAACTAGTATAAATTACAAGCAAAACATATATTTTTTAAAATAGGAAAATACCTAGTTGCTATAGAATATGGCACTAGGTATTTTTTTTATTAAAGGATGTGGATGATGATGCAACAAATGCATACAATATTAGAAACAGATTGGGGTTATATGACTGCTATTTGGACAGATTTAGGGTTATGGGAGCTCGATTTTCCGGTAAAAAATAAGCCTGAGGAGCCAAAGGGTGAAGTAACGGAATCCGTGAAATTTTGGTCAGAGCAACTAAGGCAGGAATTAAATATGTATTGGCGTGGGTTCGCTGTTGCATTTGGCGTGCCAATTGATTGGCGTGGATATACTTCTTTTCAGGCTACCGTACTTAAATTTACGGCAACGATCTCTTATGGACAGACTACAAGCTATGGTACACTGGCGCGAGAAATTAATAGCCCCAAAGCCGCACGAGCAGTAGGGGGAGCCTTGCACCGCAACCGGGTACCGATCGTTGTACCTTGCCACCGTGTGATAGGAGCAAAAGGTACTTTGACAGGGTTTGGGGGTGGTATTGAACTAAAGCAAGCCTTGTTGTTATTAGAAAGTAGTGAGGGATAAAGGCAAAAAATATATTGTCAACGATTTGTCCAACAGGATATAATAAGGATTAGTATTACTTTTAGTTAGGATTTGAAGGAGGGCCAAAACGTGTGCGGTTTTCTGCTGCGTATGATTCTTAATGGCGTCTTATTGTTTTTACTTATTGTAGAACTACCAGGAGTTTTTGTTGATACGTTAGGTGGTGCTTTACTTGGAGCCGCAATTATTGGCATAGCAAATGGAGCCGTAAGGCCATTATTAGCCTTGAAGGATAAGCCTTTAAACTGGGTTACCCTAGGTGGATTGACCTTTTTTATGAATATATTGACGCCATTTATGGTGATTAAAGCTTTGCCGGGATTTCAAATTTATAGTATGATTGCCCCTGTAACCAGCGTATGCTTGATGACGGTTTGCAGTTGTACTTTGTCAAGAGTGATAAAGGATCGATAAGGAGAGCAGTGGAGGTTTTTTAATGACAATCCGATTAGTAGCAGTAGATATGGATGATACGCTATTAGATAAAACATTACAAGTATCGCCACGGACCTGTGAAGCCATTACCAAAGCTCAAGAGCAAGGGGTTTTGGTAACCATCGCTACAGGTAGAATGTTTAGTTCGGCGGTGCCATTTGCCAAGAAATTGAATATGAAAACACCAATTATTACTTATAATGGTGGTATGGTTCGCTCAGCCTTTACGAAAGAGATGGTATTTCATAAGACGATTGCATCCAGTGTGGCTAATAAAGTGGTAGCCTTATTCCGTGAACGGGGCTGGTATCTACAATCCTATATGAATGATGAATTATTTGTGGTGGAGCGTTGTGAGAAGGCAAAGTCTTATGAAAGATTATCTGGTATTCAGGCAATTCCTCTTGGTGAGAAATTTTATACCATGCAGCATGAGCCAACAAAGATGCTTGCCATGGCGGAACCTCATGAAATTCAAGAAATTCAAAAGGTTATTAATCGAGAATTTGCAGGAGAGGTATTTACGGCTACTTCTAAGTCAAACTATCTGGAACTGACCCATCCTAGTGTTAATAAGGGACACGCCTTAGAACTTCTTGCAAAGACGCTAGGTATTAAACAAGAAGAAGTCATGGCGATTGGTGATTCTAATAATGACTATCCTATGATTGAATATGCTGGATTTGGTGTAGCTATGGGAAATGCATCCGACCGCGTAAAAGCCGTTGCCCAAGCTGTAACAACTCACAATAACGAACATGGTGTGGCAGAAGCAATTGAAAAATATGTATTGAGATAGCAGGGACTTCGTTCTTAGAAAATAAGAGCGAAGTTTTTCTTTATGGTATCAGAATTTATAAGTTTCTAGTTAAAAAGATTCAACCACAAAGACACAATGCCGCTATCGCGGCACACAAAAAAGATGGGAATGAAATGGATAGAATCCCTTTGTGACCTTTGTGTCTTTGTGGTTCAAAAAGGACGCGTAGCGTTTTTCTTATAATAGAATTAGATAAAAGCAATGAACCGCAGAGGCGCAGAGGACGCTGAGAGGTACTATTAATACCCCTGATAAACATACCTCTGCGTTCTCTGCGCCTCTGCGGTTCAAAAATCTTATGGTTATCAATAGTATGTTTTTTGTTACTATACTACGAAAAAGTATGTACTTGTATTGTCTTCCTATATCTATTAGAATGATATCATAAATTGGTAGAAACTTGAATATCCTTGAAGGTGTTAGAATTGTAAAGCTAATTTGGATTCAATTTATCTAGTAATGAAAAGAAAGGATGATCTGAATGTTATTTACACCGATCTCGTTTAAACAGTTAACCTTAAAAAATCGAGTTGTTATGCCACCTATGTGCATGTATAGTGCAGCAGATGACGGTATGGTTACAGACTGGCATGTAACCCATTATACAACACGGGCGGTAGGGCAGGTTGGTCTAATTATTGTGGAGGCCACAGGGGTAGAACCTCGAGGGCGTATCTCCAACAAAGATTTGGGCATTTGGGATGATAAACATATTGCTGGTTTGAAAAGTATTGTTGACCATATCCATGCCCAAGGAGGTAAAATTGGCATTCAGTTAGCTCATGCGGGGAGAAAGAGTGAAGCGGTTGGAAGTAATCCTGTAGCACCTTCCGCCATTGCGTTTAATGAGGAATATCGTTTACCTACAGCTTTAACAGCAGGAGAAATTCAAGAAATCATACAAAAATTCGTCCAAGGAGCAAAACGTGCGGTAGCAGCGGGCTTTGACACGATAGAGCTTCACGCTGCTCATGGCTATTTAATTAATGAATTTTTATCACCATTAACGAATCTTCGTGAGGATGAGTATGGTGGCAATCTTGTTAATAGGGTACGTTTTTTACAAGAAGTTTTGATTGCGGTGAAGCAGGTCATTCCTAAAGAAATGCCAGTTATCGTCCGTGTATCGGCAGATGACTATCATGAAGATGGCAATACACCGGAGATTGTAGCCGAGATGCTGAATTTAGTAAAACAGTATGGTATTGATATAATCAATGTAAGCTCCGGAGCTGTAATTCCGGTTATGCCAAGGGCATATCCAGGATATCAGGTAGCTATGGCTTTAACGATTAAGGAAAAAACCCAATTGCCCGTATTAGCAGGCGGGCTCATAACGGAACCTGCCCAGGCCATGCAATTAGTTAAGGCTGGTATTGACCTGGTGTACACGGGTAGAGAATTGTTACGCAATCCATATTGGCCCTTGCAGGCTGCGCATGTTCTACAGCAGGAAGTAGAGTGGCCAGTACAGTATTTACGAGGAAAATGGTAAAATAGTATAGAAACCGGAGTTATCTTAAAAAAGATAGCTCCGGTTTTTTATTATGGTATCATAATTTATAAGTTTCTAGTTAAAAAGATTGAACCACAAAGACGCAATGCCGCTATCGCGGCACACAAAGAAGAGGGGAATGAAATGGATAGAACCCCTTAACCCCTTTGTGACCTTTGTATCTTTGTGGTTCAAAAAGGACGCGTAGCATTTTTCTTATAAAATAATTTACATTTTACAACAAGGAGTGTATGATTAATAATGTTAACCATATAATAAATTTTCGTTAACGATGAGGAAGCAATTCTTTACTATAGAGTGCCTTAAAGAAGGTTGTATCTATATTGCTGGTCTGCCAGCAACTGGATATAGGGCTTCGTTTGCTTCCTACGTAACGCCTCTCATCCCTATATCCCATTCCTGACGATTGTCATTTAGCCTATTTACTTTGAATTAGATAGGTTAGTCATAGGCTTTATATGAATTGATAAGAAATAATCGGAATGAACGCTTATTTTTTTGTTATTAACGTTAACCGAGGAAAATATGATGGTTAACCGAAAGGGGGTATTTATGAGAAATGTTGCAATGCCCAAGACGAGAAGACTGACGGAAACAGCTTTATTGACTGCTTTACTTACTATTTCTGGTGCGATTAAGCTTCCTGGTTTGATCCCAGGGACGGAATTTCAGCTATCCGCTCCTTTAGCGGTAGCTGTCTGTGGGGTGTTTGGTTTTTCTACCTATATAATGGCTGGGATATTGTCTAGTCTCATTGGATTAATACTAGGAACGCAAACTTTACTAAATGTCGGGGTCGCGATGATATTTCGTGTAGTAGTAGGGATCTGTGTAGGTGTTTTTGGTGCAACATGGCCAGTATTGGTGATAGCGGGGCCGATTGGATCTAGTGCAGCCAGGATAGCCCTTGGTAATATAATCGGCAAGGCGGCAGTGCCTCTTTTATTAGCAGCCCTGCCTGGTATGGTCTATACCGCTCTGGCAGCTTGGCCCCTCGCTTTATTGCTAAAACGGGTAAAGGTACAAACGGAAAGGGTGATGCAAAGTGTACAGCGTTAGAATGCGGGCAGCTCAGGGAGGGCGGCATGAAGAAGGTGGCCGTCATATTTCTGGAGCAGAGCGGGTTGTTCCAGAGGAAAGAGTAGAAGAAACAACAAGTGCTATGTTAGAAAGGGCTTTTTCTCATACTAGGGGAGAAGCTGATTTTGTGAATATTATTGTAGAAAAGATAGAGAACTCTGCAATAAAACAAGTACCTTTATTGACCATTTCCACGGCAAAGGCCTATGGGGTAGCAGAAGGCCTTTGTGTAGCAGAAAAAGCTCTAGTGGCAGCAGGAGTATCTCTTACTGGGGCTAAGGAGGGAATACATTTGTTGCAATCTCTTCCGGACAGTATGCGAGGCGCTATGTTACTATGTGCTGTAACTGGCAGAAGGCTAGATAATACAGGGGAAAAGGGCATTCGAGTATCCCGCATGGATATCGAGAATGAAGAGGTATTTATGGGAAAATTGGTAGAACAAGGGATTGATAATATGCATGTGCGTGAGGCATTGGTGTTAGCCAGCAAGGTAGCAGCAGGCCCTGGCATTGTGGCAGAACTTTGTTGGTCGGATGATCCTGAATATACTACTGGCTATGTGGCTTGCCCTCAAGGGTACCTACGGATTCCCCACTGTAAGCCCCTTGGTAATGGGATTGGCGGAAGGATTTTTTTTATCAATCCCAATACAGATTTATTAGCACTAGAAGAATATTTGCAGCACCAGCCTGTGCTTGTGAAAATTTGAGGGAGGGAGCCAAAATGGAGTTTTATGAAGAGTACCTTAAAGAAGTAAGAGCACAAGCTTTGTACCGGGAACCGGTAAGCATAAAGCATTTGGACGCTGTACATATACAGGTAGAGGGGAAAAATTATTTATCCTTGTCGTCCAATAATTATTTAGGTTTAACCCATAACCCTAAGGTACAGAAGGCTGCTTTGGATGCAGTCTTGCAGCATGGTACTGGTTCAGGAGGAGCTAGACTGACTACTGGCAGTCATCCTTTGCATAAAAGCTTGGAACGAGAGTTAGCCCAATTTAAAGGTACTGAGGCGGCGTTAGTTTTTAATACAGGATATATGGCAAATGTGGGAACGATCAGCGCCTTAGTTGGCAAGGGGGATTTAATTTTTAGTGATGAACTAAATCATGCCAGCATTATTGATGGCTGCCGCCTGTCAAAGGGGCAGACTGTCGTCTATCGTCATGCAGATATGAAAGATTTAGCTGAAAAGTTAAGGAATTCCATCTGCCCTGGGAAAAGGCTGATTGTCACTGACGGAGTTTTTAGTATGGATGGAGATATTGCTCCTCTAGATAAAATCGTTCCATTAGCAGAAGAGTATCAAGCTATAGTTATGGTAGATGATGCCCATGCCGTTGGGGTACTAGGTCGAGGTGGGCGTGGTACAGTGGACTATTTTGGCCTTAAAGGCAGGGTGGATGTTCAAGTGGGGACTCTTAGTAAGTCTTTGGCCTCTGAGGGTGGTTATGTGGCTGGCAGCCAGATGCTTATTCAATATTTAGTCAATAAAGCACGCAGTTTCATCTTTTCTACTGCCTTGTCTCCGGCGACTGTGGCAGCGGCAGCTAGCGCGTTAAAGGTATTAAAAGCAACTCCCCAATTAGTGGATAAATTGCTGGAAAATGCGGCTGGAATGAGAAAAGCTTTAGTGGCTGCAGGTCTAAAGGTTGATGGTGGCCTAACCCCGATAATACCAATTCTGGTAGGGGAGGCAGCATTGGCAGTAGCAATGAATCAAGAATTAAAAGAGCATGGTTTACTTGTTTCTGCAATCAGACCTCCTACTGTTTCGCCGGGTGCCAGTCGTTTGCGTATAACAGTATCTGCTGCTCATGAAAAGGAAGAGCTAGCTAAAGCCGCTGATAGTATCATTGCAGTCAGTAGAAAGCTAAATTTAATATAAGAGGTGATTGGATGTCTGGATTATTTATTACAGGGACGGATACAGATATTGGTAAGACTGTGATTACTGGAGGAATTGCCGCAGCACTCAAAGTTCGGGGGTTACAGGTAGGGGTGATGAAACCCCTAGCATCAGGTGGAGTGGTTAATCAGGCTGGTAAGTTAGTGGCAGAAGATGCTACCTTTTTGATGAAGGCAGCTGGTATTGGAGAAGAAAAGCGCGATGCAGTGAACCCTTTATGTTTGGCTCCTGCCCTGACGCCAGCTGTGGCTGCAGTAATGAGTGGGGTAGAAATAGATATATCTCTCATTCTTAGGGCCTATCACAAGTTAACGGAAAGCTATGAACCAGTAGTCGTAGAGGGTGTAGGTGGAATTACAGCTCCTTTATGGCAAGAATATCTATTGGTTGATCTTATGGTGCAGCTTGATTTGCCAGTTATTGTTGTTACCGGGCCTAAATTAGGAACGATTAATCATACAGTGCTAACCGTCGAGTATGCTCGTAATCGTGGATTACATGTAGCAGGCATTATTATAAATGCCTGGAATGAGGCTGAGGTAGGTATTCTGGAAAAATCCAATGAAGAATATATTAGGCGTTTAACCCACGTACCAATAGTCGGGAAATTTCCTCATGTGTCTGCCATAAAAGAAGGCGATATACCGCCAATCGAGTTAGCTAAGATTGCAGAGGAATATTTACAGATAGATGAGCTTATTCCTATCATCAAAAGGGGGACAAGGTTTTGAATGAAATAGAAAGTAAAGATAAGGAATATATTTGGCATCCCTTTACACAGATGCAAGATTGGCTGGATCAGCCCCAAATGGTGATTGAGGCTGCAGAGGGGATAAAACTGATCGATGATCAAGGTAATGCTTATTATGATGGGGTTTCTTCCTTGTGGGTCAATCTTCATGGACACCGTCATCCAACGATAGATCAGGCGATCACTGATCAATTAGGTAAGGTCGCTCATACTACGATGTTAGGTTTGATTAATGTACCAGCGGCTCAGTTGGCGGAAGAATTAATGGCAGTTGTGCCTAAAGGGTTAACAAAGTTATTTTACTCGGATGATGGCTCAACAGCTGTAGAAATTGCCATTAAGATGGCTTACCAGTATTGGCAGCTGCAAGGTAAAAAGAAAAAACAAAAGTTTGTTACGTTAGCAAACGCTTATCATGGCGATACCATAGGTACGGTGAGTGTTGGTGGAATTGATTTGTTTCATCGTATTTTTTCTTCCCTGCTATTTGAATCCATACAGGCACCCTCGCCATGTTGCTATCACTGCAGGCTGGTTTCTGATCCTCAAAATTGTGGTATGGCCTGTATTGATGAGGTGGAGAAAATTTTGGCGCAAAGGCATGAAGAGATTGCCGCGATGATTATTGAACCACTAGTTCAGGCAGCAGCAGGTATGTTGGCGCAGCCACCAGGATATTTAAAAAGATTACGAGAAGTAACCCAAAAATATAATGTGCTGCTCTTGGTTGATGAAGTAGCTACAGGTTTTGGCCGTACTGGTAAAATGTTTGCCTGTGATCATGAGGAGATATCGCCTGATATGATGATGGTGGCAAAAGGGATCACAGGAGGTTACTTACCTTTAGCCGCTACTTTTATGACTGATGAAATATATAACGCCTTTTTAGGAGATGCCCAGCAACGAACTTTTTTTCATGGGCATTCTTATACTGGCAATCCTTTATGTTGTGCCGCTGGTTTGGCAAATTTAAAGATATTCCGCGAAGAAAAGGTGTTAGCAGGTCTTCCTGAAAAAATAGCAGCGGCCCGTGAGCAGCTTGTCAAACTTACCGCTTTAAAGCACGTAGGAGATATCCGCCAGTGGGGCTTGATGATTGGCATTGAATTAGTTGAGAACCCTAGAGATAAGACCCCCTTTCCATGGGAGTTAGCAGTGGGGGCTAAAGTCTGCAAACAGGCCAGGAACCATGGTTTAATCATTCGTCCCATTGGCAGCGTAGTTGTTTTTATGCCACCCCTTGCCAGTACGGTAGGAGAAATTGAACATATGCTTTCACTGATTTACTTGTCGATAAAAGAAGTCACCGAAGAGGAAAAGCCCCAATACGCCGCTAAAAACGTAACTGCTATTATGATATAAGTCCGTGAAACCTTAAGGTAGCCTAACAATGCAATGAAAAGCAAAAAACCATCGTAATGTAGCTGCGATTGGTTTTTTGCTTTTTTATAGAATTTGCCATATAATTGAGGGATAGCATAAGAAATAAGGGGGGCGATGAGATGAAGTTTGTCGCTGATTTACATATTCATACGGTAGCAAGTGGGCATGCTTATAGTACTATATTGGAGAATGCTCGGGCAGCGGCCGATATTGGGCTTGCCATGATAGCTATTACAGATCATGGTCCAGATATGCCCGGTGGACCACATGCTTACCACTTCGGCAATTTAAAGGCAGTGCCAGAGGAATTGTTTGGGGTACGAATTTTAAAGGGAGTAGAGGCCAATGTAATTGATCGAGATGGAACATTGGACTTGGCTGAAGAACGATTAGCTGGACTAGACATTGTATTAGCTGGATTACATTCTGTATGCTCACCTTATGGTTCTGTTTTAGAAAATACACAGATGATGGTGAATGCTATGAAAAATCCTTGGGTAGATGCGATTGTTCATCCAGGGAACCCAGAGTTTTTGGTAGACGAGGAAACAATTGTAAAGGCAGCCGTAGAATATGACGTAGCCATAGAAATTAATAATAGCTCCCTTAAAATATCTAGGGTAGGCAGCAAACCCCACTGTGAAAATATTGCTTGTTTGGCAAAAGAACATGGGGCAAAGATAATCGTTGGGACAGATAGTCATTTTTCTTTAGCCATTGGAGATTTTAGTAAAGCAAATGAACTGCTGGAAAAGTATGAGATTTCTCCCGATGCAGTAATTAATACATCGATTGAGGGTGTGCTGCGTCATCTAAATCGTCGTTCTAACCGGAAACAAAGTGTTCGATAGATAGTGGAGGTGTAAAGAATGGAAGATGTGCGCTTGGTGATTATCACAGGCATGTCAGGTGCTGGCAAGACTCAGGTTGTGCGCACTATGGAGGATATAGGATATTTTTGTGTTGATAATTTACCTCCTATGTTGATATCGAAATTTGCTGAACTTTGTTCCCAGTCCGCAGGGCGGGTCAATAAGGTTGGTTTAGTAGTTGATATTCGTGGACGTGAATTTTTTGATACCTTGATACAAGCCTTAGAGGAGTTAGAGAAACAAGGGCATCGCTATGAAATGCTCTTTTTAGAGGCCTCTGACGAAACCTTAATTAGAAGGTATAAGGAGACGAGAAGGCGGCATCCTCTGGCACCCCATGGCCGTATCAGTGAAGGTATTACTAGAGAAAGGGAGCGGATTGAACATGTTAGAGGAAGAGCTACTCAAATTATTGATACCTCTGAATTAACAACCGCTAATTTACGAGAAAAAGTTACTGCGTTATTTACCAGTGATCACGAACAGCAGCGTATGAATATTACGGTGGTTTCTTTTGGCTTTAAATATGGTATTCCTTTGGATGTAGACATGGTTTTTGATGTTCGCTTTCTACCGAATCCCTTTTATGTAGAGTCCTTAAGGCGTAAAAGTGGCGAAGTAGCTGAGGTTGGGGATTACATTTGGAAATGGCCGATTACCCAGCAGTTTATGGAAAAAATAACTGGTTTTGTTGATTTTCTCGTACCAAATTATATTAAAGAAGGCAAGAGTCAGTTAATTATTGCGATTGGTTGTACTGGTGGCTTGCATCGCTCCGTATTTGTAGCAAGAAAAATTTATGAGGGATTACGAAATAAAGGTTACAAGGTAAACCTAGATCATAGGGATATTGTTAAGAATAATACTATTCCTGCTGCTATAGAAGCTCCTCCTGAGTGCTAATACTTTTAAAATAAGGGTAAGGTACAGGAAATCATACGGTTTGATAAAAAGTAGAGGTGTAATGTATGCACTTTTTAAAATGGATGTACCCAGGCATTAAGGTAAAACGCTGGCTGTTATTATTTTCTTTGGGTGTTTTAGTTGCCAGCATGGGGCTTGCTATTGTGTTGAATTATAAATATGCAGGTAATTTGGAAGAAACCATTTTTAGAATGGTGTATCTGACAACTGGAAAATATTATTATACAGTAACCACTGTGGTGGGGATCTTTATTATCGCTGGTGGCCTAATCGTTATGACATTGGCTACTAGGCAGATTATTGCTTCAGTTATTAGTGTATTAATCCCGGAAGGTTCTGATCGACTTATCGAATTGATTTTTCAAAAACGCAAACTCAATCGCGGACCTGCTGTGACTGTTATTGGTGGCGGGACTGGATTATCCGTATTATTACGCGGGATTAAAGGTGTGACCAGCAATATTACAGCCATTGTAACAGTAGCTGATGATGGTGGGTCATCTGGAAGGATTCGTCAAGATCTAGATATGATTCCCCCAGGAGATTTACGTAACTGTTTAGTAGCCTTAGCGGATACAGAGCCCTTAATGGAAAAGCTATTTCAGCATCGATTTGGTGGTGCTGGAGGATTGGCAGGCCATAATTTTGGCAATTTATTTATTGCGGCCATGACAGAAGTGCTGGGAGATGTGGAGCAGGCTCTAAAAGAGTCTAGTAAAGTTTTGGCAGTTCGAGGTAAGGTATTACCAGCATCCACCCAGAAGGTAAGGCTCTGGGCCAAAATGGTAGATGGTAGCGTTGTAGAAGGGGAGTCTCAAATTCCTCTTGCTAATAAAAGGATTGAGAGTGTGTATCTACAGCCAGAAGAAACTATGCCTGTAGAAAGTTCCCTAGAGGCCATTCGTGATGCAGACGCTATTATTTTAGGGCCTGGCAGTTTATATACCAGCATACTTCCTAATCTTTTAGTAAGAGGCATTGCCGATACCCTACGTAAAAGCCAAGCTGTAAAAATATATATATGTAACGTTATGACCCAGCCAGGGGAGACAGATGGATATAGTGCTTCAGAACATGTGAAAGCAATATTGGATCATGTAGGCCCCGGAGTGATTGATTATGTTGTGATCAATGGACAAAATGTAGCCGTTGAGTTACAGGAAAAGTATGCAGATCAAGGGGCCTATCCTGTAGAACCTGATTTAAAGGCAATTGAGGCGATGGGGATTAAAGCTGTCATGGCAGACGTCATTAGCGAAACAAATTGGGTACGCCATGATCCTCTTAAGTTATCCCGGACGATTGTATCAATGATTTATAAACTAAAAGCCAATTCGGAACGTATGCGATTATTGGATTATTATTTAATAGCCGAAAGCATAAAAGACTTAAAGAAATCGGAGCGCTGAATTTTGCGGCGAATAGCAAGGCGGCTTGACTGGAGTGAATGAAATATGTCTTCTTATTCTGCTGAAGTGAGAAATGAATTGGCTCGTATTGTGGGAGAGCAGGAATGTTGCAATGTAGCAGAACTAGCTTCCCTTATTCGTATGGGTGGCACCATGTTAATTGGTGGGAATAGTAGCTTGGGCATTAATTTTACTACCGAAAATGCGGCTGTAGCGCGTAAAGCCCTAACTTTGATTAAGAGTGGCTTTCATTTAAAAACAGAAGTGGTTGTCACCCGTGGCCGCCGCTTGAAAAAAAATAATTCTTATTTAATTAAAGTAGTACCATCCCCAGTAGTAACAGAATTGCTGTCCGTACTTGGGATTATGCGTGGCGATAATTTGAATGTAAAAAGTGATAGTGGTATTTTACGCAAGGCCTGCTGTCGACGGGCCTATTTACGTGGTTCCTTTTTGGGTGGCGGTTCAGTGAATAAACCGGAAGGGGATTATCATCTAGAGTTGGTTACGGGAAATTTAGATTTTGCTAAAACTTTGGTAAGGCTAATGAAATATTTTTCTCTGCCTGTTCGTATGACAGAGCGAAAGAATGATTATATTGTTTATTTAAAAGATGGTGATGCCATAACGAGCTTTTTGCGGATTATTGGCGCACATAATGCACTTATGACCTTTGAAAATGTGCGTGTGGTAAAAGAAATGCGCAATCAGGTGAATCGCCTAGTGAACTGTGAAACCGCCAATTTGCAAAAGACAGTGAATGCGGCGGTTAGGCAGGTCAAGTGCATTCAATTAATTGCTCTACGGATTGGCCTAAATAAGCTCCCCCATTCTTTAAGAGAGGTTGCAGATTTAAGGTTAGCTCATCCAGAAGCCACTTTGCAGGAGTTGGTAGATGCTATGGATGGTCGAGTCGGAAGATCAGGCATGAATCACCGATTGCGCAAAATAGAGCAGATTGCGATGGAGTTGGAACATGAATAAATATCTGGCACTAGGTGCCCTTTTCATTGTATTTGTCTTTAGTTGGATTGTTTGGCCAACGGCTGGGGTGCCTATATTGGCTTATCATCAGGTAAGTGAAGAGGATGATATCTATAGCGTAACAGCGAGTCAGTTTGAGGATCAAATGAAATATTTGCAGGAAAATGGCTATCATGCCATTTCCTTAGAGGACTTATTTAAATCTTATCAGGGGCAAGGTAAGTTGCCGGAAAAACCAGTGGTGATTACCTTTGATGATGGTTATGAAGATAATTATCTCACGGCCTTGCCTATTATGGAAAAGTACAGTATGAGGGCTACTGTTTTTGTTGTACCTAGCTTAGTGGGAACAACAGAGTATTTGTCATGGCAGCAAGTAAGTGCATTAGAGGAGAGACATACAGAGATCGGGTCCCACACAATGTCTCATATTGCATTAAATGAGATTAGTCCAGAGGAGCAACGCCATGAAATAGAAGACTCAAAAACAGTTCTGCAGCAGCATATTGGTAAACCTGTTGTCTTTTTTGCCTATCCTTACGGACAATTTACGGGAACTACGGAGCAAATTCTACGGGAAGCAGGATACCAAGGAGCTTGTTCAGGGGTTGCTGGACTGAATCGAAGCAGTACAGATGTCTTTGCCTTGAAACGGGTTAATGTGCCTCATCCAAAGTATGGCTTATGGGAATTTCGTTTGCGTCTATTCAGGGCTCATCTCTATAGTAAGCTAGGACTATAACAAAAAAATAAGCTTAAACCATATCGACTTATGGTTTAGGCTTATTTTTTTTACGTATTGTGGAATACTATTTTCATTCGAGTCAACCACAAGCAAAAAAGGGGTGAGGCGTATTATGGCTGAAAAAGATGTTGCCCTACAAGGGGAAGCTCATAAGCAAAGTAAGTTATTTTTAAAAGCAATGAAAGTTTGTAGTTCTATAAAGGTAGGCATGGTGCTGTTATTACTATTAATTGGGGCATCCATGGCTGGTACAATCATTTCGGTAAAAGGCTACGATGTGTATCATAGTCTAGGTTTTAGGATATTACTACTCTTAGTATGTAGTGCCATTTTTCTCCGCAGTGTGTGGCAGTTTTCTATCCTTTACTCTTCAAAGGCTAGGACAAGGCTTTCTTCTTGGGGAAGTTTGCTTGTACATGTAGCAATTTTACTCATTGTAATGGGGGCATTATATGGTAATCAATATGGCTTTAATGAAGAAATTAACCTGCCTGTAGGTAGGACTTATGAGATTAATAATGCTAAGTACGGAATTAATGATTCCTTTACCTTGCAGCTCCAAAACTTTGAAACGAGATATAATCCGGATCGCTCTGTGTCTGACTGGGTGAGCTATATTATTATTCTAGGCGAGGGGGAAGAAGCAGCGGCTCAGGAGATAAAAGTCAATCATCCCTATACGTATCATGGAGTTAGCATTTATCAATCATCTTTTGGCATGGCAATGAGAACCCAATATTTGAGTAATGGGGGAGCTGTGCTGCAGGAGGCTAGTTTAGAAGAAGGTAACGCAATGGTGATTGAGGAACAGCCTGGCATGATGATTCGATTTATACGATATATACCTAGCCCTACTCCTCAAGTTTTATACATCGTATATAAAGAGGGGCGGGAATATGATTGGGGGTCATTGCCTCTAGGCAGCAGCAAGTCCATTGGCAATGCTATGGGTATGGTAAGTTTCAAAGAAGCCCAGCCCTTTTCTGGTTTACTCATAAAACGAGATCCTGGGATTCCTCTTGTGTGGACAGGATTTGTTTTATTGGCTTTTGGCTTTTTTGTAAGCTTATATAAAAAAGATAATACGGTTTTTGAACCACAAAGGCACAATACCACTAACGTGGTACACAAAGGGGAAAAAGAAAAAATAATTTAACCGCAGAGGCGCAGAGTGCGCTGAGAGGATTTTATAACCTTATTTTTTCTCTGTGTCCTCTGTGCCTCTGTGGTTCAAAAATATATCAGCGTTCTTCTTATAGTAGTAAGAAATAATAGTAAGGATAGATAAAATAATTGGGAAGTTTCTTAGTGTTGTTTTAATTAGTTATTCCGTAGCAAAAAGTGTTTTTTGAACCACAAAGGCGCAATACCACTAACGTGGTACACAAAGGGGAAAAAGAAAAAATAATTTAACCGCAGAGGCGCAGAGTGCGCTGAGGGGATTTATAACCCTTTTCTCTGTGTCCTCTGTGCCTCTGTGGTTAAAAAATATGTCAGTATTTTCTTTTGGTGGTACTAACTAATAGTAAGGATAGGTGAAACTAACATGGGAAATTGGGAAAAAGAGTTTTTTAGTGTGGCTTTTATTAGTTATTTTGTAGCGAGTTGTTTGTATATTGGACATTTAATTTGGTTGAAAGAAAAATTAGGGAGCTGGGCAAGAGTTTTCACTATTCTTGGGTTTCTTGTTAATACGTTAGCCATGGCAGCTCGCACCATGAATGCTGGGCACATTCCTTTTGCTAATATGTATGAGTTTGGCATGGCCTTTGTTTGGGGCCTTATCTTACTCTATATTTATATAGAGTATCATCATAAGAATTATTCCCTGGGAGCCTTTGTATTACCAGTGGCTTTTGTGCTTACGGGCATATTTTCTAATTTTTATCAAGAAGCCCATCCTCTAATGCCTGCTCTAAAAAGCAATTGGCTGTTAATTCATGTCATAACGGCTGTTATTGCCTATGGAGCATTGGCGATTTCCTTTGCCTTGGCTCTCATGTATTTATGGAAACAGCGTATTGAGGAAACGGGGGAGGAGGGACCCATTATGAGCAAGTTACCGCCCTTGGTAACATTAAGTGCTTTGGTGAATCAATGTATTGATTTGGCGGTACCTTTTTTGACGCTGCTCATAATAACAGGTGCCGTTTGGGCAGAATATGCCTGGGGATCGTATTGGCGATGGGATCCTAAAGAAACCTGGTCTTTAATTACCTGGTTAATCTATGCAATTTATCTTCATGGGCGTGTTTCTTTGGGTTGGCGAGGGAAAAAAGCTATGAATTGGGCAGTTGTTGGCTTTATCACTGTTCTATTTACCTTTATCGGTGTAAATGTGTTATTGCCAGGTTTACATAGTTATGCGTTGCTTTAGAATACGGACAACATCGTGCTGCAAATCTTTACTGGAGGTATTGAAAGGGGTGGGATGATTGGATTTAGGAGAGTTGTTATCCCGTAGTTCACTTAAATTAATTTTGTTAGGCGTTATTGTCGCTGTAGTGGGGATGTTATTATCCGGGGCCAGTTTTGTATATTCCAGCGGTCCCGATTTTTGTGGTAGCTGCCACTCTATGGAGCATGTATATTACACCTGGCAGGTATCCAATCATAAACAATTTACCTGTAGTGATTGCCATGTTCCTCATGATAATATTGTTGAAACCATGTACGTTAAGGGAGAAAACGGTATGCGGGATGTTTACCATGAATTTTTACGAGATTATCCTGATACCCTATATTTCACATCAAGGGGTAAAGAAATTGCTAATGGGAACTGCTTACGTTGTCATGCCTCCGTAGTGGAAAACACCCATTTAGCAAAGGGGAAACTAAATTGCATAACGTGTCATAGAGGTGTCGCTCACGGGCAAAAAATGGTTCCAGGAGGGGTTAAGGTTGAGTAGAGCGCAGAAATTTTTGGCAGTGTTTTTAGGTATGATGGTGCTTTTTTTTGGTTTTGTAGTAGTGCGCGTTTGGGCCCTAAAACCGTCTTCTACAATTAAATTATCTCCAATAGCAGCTGGGGAGTATGATCCAGCAGTGTGGGGCAAAGCATATCCCCTTGAATATGCAAGTTATCAAAAAAATCTAGAACAAGCACCATCACCAACAGGGTATGGGGGTAGCGTAAAACTGCAGAAAGCTGAGATGCAACCTGAAATATATGTTAATTTTAAGGGCAATCCTTTTAGTAAAGATTATACAGAAGAACGAGGACATTTATATGCTTTAGATGACCTTAGAGAATCGAAACGAATCGGTCCGACTAGTAAAGGTGCCTGTATTACTTGTAAAACACCCTATATAGAAGAGTTCTACAAACAATCGGGTTGGGGTTTTGCTAACCAGCCACTGTCGGAGCTCATTGAAAAATCCAAACATCCTGTAAGCTGCGCTAATTGCCACGATCCAGAGACAATGAACCTTAGGGTTATAAATCCTGCCTTTATTGAAGCGATGGGGCGAAAAGGAGTCGATGTAACAAAAGCCAGCCGGGAAGAAATGCGTAGCTATGTTTGCGGACAGTGTCATGCAGAATACTATTTTGAACCTGGAACAACAAGGGTTGTGTTTCCTTGGGACAAAGGTGTAACACCACAAGAAATGTATCAGTATTATGAAACAAAACCCAATGGATTTGCCCAAGACTTCATTCACCCTGATTCTAAAACTCCTGTGTTAAAAGCACAGCACCCTGACTTTGAGGAATGGCAGAATGGTGTTCATGGTAAATTTGGAGTATCTTGCGCCGACTGTCATATGCCCTATATTCGCGCGCAAGGAAAAAAGTATAGTTCCCATTGGATGACAAGTCCTTTGAAAAACTTGGATGCTTCCTGTATGCCTTGTCATAAAGAGGGAATGGATCAACTCTACAATCAAGTGAAGGCAGAGCAGGATAATGTTTGGCAATTGCAACATACAGCGGGCATGAACGTAGCAAAGGCTCATGAAACCATAGCAAAAGCTGGGAATAACCCGAATGCCAATCAAGCAGAACTTGGTAATGCTCGGGAATTATTACGTAAGGCGCAGTGGTACTGGGATTATGTCGCAGCTGCAAATAGTATGGGCTTTCATAATTCAGTGCAGGAATTACACACCTTAGGCCAGTCTATTGATCTATCTCATCAAGCCATTGATGCGGCAAATCGAGCAGTTGGTAATCAACTGTAAAATACAGATAAGACCCTTTTGGTATAGTTGTTTACAAATAACTGCCAAATGGGTCTTATTTTGTCATTTTACATACTATACAGGTGTTGGTATAATGATGCTATGTCCAAAAAGGGGGTAGCATAATGAATTGGTTTAAAACTGGCGTATTAGCGCTTATCATGCCCGTAATGTTACATAGTACAGCACTGGCATCTACTGTATATTCTACGGTGAAATTGGATGGTTTAAAATTACCAGAATGGTCAACAACTGTATCGCCTTATGGCGGTAAACTATTATTATCAGATAGCCCAGAGACAGTGCCTGATGATGGAATTATGTATCAGGATACTGTAGATGGTGATATTCGCTTATTTTTTCACCACGTAAATGGCACACAAGTAAACAAAAAAATTATTGTTTTGTTAGAAAATGCTGATGAGGTGCAACCGGCCCATGTTACTGTAACAAAGTTTGGATTAGGTGGGCCAAGTTTGGATTATCTAGAGGTTGGTAAAAAGGTACAAAAAGATTATTTGCAGGATGAGAACTTATATCTGTTGGAAGTTCCTGAAAAGGGCTCCAGAAGTTTAATTTCCTTTCTTGATACAAGTATTGTAGAACCTAATATGCTTGTAAACGGCATGTACGATTTCAAGACAGATCGACCCATTACTGTAAAAGTAATGATGATGCCTGTGGAGGCGGATATTCAGAAGTTTGCTGAAACAGCAAAAGTGTTGCCAGCAGATCAGTACCGATTACGTGGAACATTTGAAGGCAAAGATCGTTTAGTTGTAGGAAAAGAAGTCTACGATAGCAAACAAAGCGGAGCAGTTGCTCTTACCTTAGCAGATAATCACATTGACCCTTATGTCACAGGGATTGATGCTACAGATGGCACGTCTACTTTAAATTATGGCAATTACGGTATTGTCTATAAGGTATTCTTGCCCTCCATGTCAGGTGGAAAAGCATCTTATTACTTAAATCCACGGGGTGGAGAATATGCAGGGTGGTTAGGTTTAGAGTATCGCCATCAAGATGAACACTCCATACCGACACCTGCTGATGTTATGTCTTTCGGTTCTAAAAAAATCAGTGAGAGTGCTTTTCTTGGCACCTACGAAACGGGAAAAGCAGTATGGTTGACCTTTAGCCCACCAGGCGCTTCCAATCTACCGATAAAATTAATTATTGCTCCAGCAAAATAAAGAAGACTAGAGTCAAGGGCGGTTCCTTGACTCTTCTTTTCGTTTAAGATATTCTAGAAGAAAAAGGGAAAACATGGGTAATTATGCCAAGGTAAAATAGCAGTTGACCCTAGCTTATGGAATGAAAAAGCGAGGAGAGGTTAGAGGATGAGTTTTCTTGATGACATGAAGAAAAAAGCAAGAGCTAGTAAAAAGAGAATAGTTCTACCTGAAG
This sequence comes from Pelosinus sp. UFO1, assembly GCF_000725345.1. NCBI lineage: Bacteria > Bacillati > Bacillota > Negativicutes > Selenomonadales > Sporomusaceae > Pelosinus > Pelosinus sp. UFO1. The sequence continues at coordinate 4,275,297 of NZ_CP008852.1, read as the reverse complement.
GGACTGACCTGCGAGTTTTGACAGCAGCTAGTGCGGCAGCGAAAGAAGGACTTGCCGAGATTATATTAGTTGGTAATAAAGTAGACATTTTAAAAACTGCTGGGGAAATTGACTTATCCCAAGTGCTAATTGTAGATGTTGTTACAGCAGAAAAGAAGGAAGAATATATTGAAAGATTTTATGAATTGAGAAAAGCAAAAGGGGTTACAAAAGACCAAGCACGTGAGCTAATGAAAGATCCAGTGTATTTTGGCAACATGATGATAAAACAGAATGATGCTGATGGGCTGGTTTCTGGAGCGATTCATTCAACAGCAGATACCTTAAGACCAGCGCTGCAAATTATTAAAACAGCACCGGGTACTAGTTTGGTATCATCCTTTTTCATTATGGTGATTCCTGATTGCGAATATGGACAAGACGGCGTATTTTTATTCTCTGATTGTGGCTTAAACGAAAATCCAAATGCAGATCAACTTTCAGAGATTGCCATTTCGTCGGCTCACACGATGAAAGGTTTACTGGGTATTACACCAATTGTTGCCATGCTTTCTTATTCCACTTACGGAAGTGCGAATAGTGAGCTCACACAAAAAGTAGTACAAGCAACTGCTTTGGCAAAACAAAAGGCACCGGATTTGTTGATTGATGGAGAAATGCAAGTAGATGCGGCTTTGGTGGCAAGTACTGCTAAACTGAAAGCTCCTAATAGTGCTGTAGCAGGGCAAGCAAATGTACTGATATTTCCAGATTTAAATGCAGGAAATATTGGCTATAAGCTTACGGAACGGCTAGCAAAAGCGCAAGCCTACGGGCCGATTACTCAGGGGTTAGCAAAGCCTATTAATGATTTATCAAGAGGTTGCAAGGCGGAAGATATTATTGGCGTAATTGCGATGACAGCGGTGCAAGCGCAAGCAGAGCATTCATAAGGGATAGGCCAAAAAGATGAGTCAAGGACGGGGTCCTTGACTCATCTTCTTTGCGCGTACTCAGCCTTGGATGTGAAAAAGTATTCCGCATTGTGGAAAAAATCATTAAATTCAGAAAACTTAGCAGGGTTTTTAATCCTAAAGGGCGTATGTACATATCATATGATAGAATTAAAGTCCACATGGTGGGTTGAAAGGGGGGCTTTTCTAAACGGGTAATCAGTTGACGTAGGTTAGGTGGAAATAGTAAGTAAAGGTAAGGATTAAAGTATATCTTGTCATTAACAAAAGAAGGACCGATAGTAAAAGAGCTTTTGCGTACTCAAATATAGGGGGAGTAATGATGAAAAAGTCAAAGATGCTAATGCTTACCATGGCTGCCGTTTTTTTAATAGGAACGATTCTAGCGGGATGCGGTGGTCAAAAAACATCTACTCAGCAGCCAGCAGCTGGACCTAAGTACAAATTAAAATTAGCGACTCAGTTGCCAGAAAGTCACCCTATTGCGGCAGCTGCCATTTTGTACGCTAAAAAGGTTAAGGAAAAGAGTAATGGCGAAATTGAAATTACTGTATTTAATAACGGAACACTAGGCCAAGAACGTGATTTAGTCGAAGGAATGAAAATAGGGACAGTTGATATGGCAAATGTCAATAGTGCTCTTATGACAAGTTTTGCCCCTCGATGGCAGGTGTTTAGCTTACCTTATCTTTTCCAATCCGAAGAACATATGTATAAGGTTGTGAATGGCCCCATCGGACAACAGCTTTTCAAAGAAATTGAACCAAGTGGTCTGAAAGGCTTAGCTTACCAGTGGAGTGGTTTTCGCAGCATAACAACTAAAAAGGGACCAGTAAATGTTCCGGAAGACTTAAAAGGGCTAAAGATTCGTACTATGCCTGCTAAGACAATGGTTGATGGCATTAATGCTATGGGCGGTATTGCTACGCCGATGGATCAAGGTGCTGTATACAATGCTTTACAATCTGGAATACTTGATGGTTGGGAAAATAATCCTGCCACGGTACTATCCTTTAAAATGAATGAAGTATGTCCTTATTTTTCCTATACAAATCATTTTGCCGCTCCTAATATATTATTAATAAGTCAGAAGAGCTGGGCAAAACTTTCGCCGGAAGCACAAAAGGTATTGATGGAAGTTTCCGCTGAATCGCAAAAAGACGAGAGTGAAATATTCCAGAAGACAGAGAAAGACGTTGTTGAAAAACTAAAAGCCGCTGGGATGAAGTTTAATGATGTGAATACGACGCCTTTCTTTGAAAGAGCTAAACCTCTTTGGAAGTCATTAGAGGAAGTAGTAGGTAAAGATACATTTGATGAGATAGAGAAATTGCGTAGCAAATAATCGGTAAGGTTATTATAGTGGTTGGATTTATCCAGCCACTATAATAACAGTCATGGAGGAAAAAACTATGATTAATTTTTTACGTTTCATCAGTGATCGAGTCAATGGCTTTGCGAAGGGTTTATTACTTGCAGCAGCCTGTACCATGGTAACGGCAGTGTTTTTACAAATCATCTTTCGCTATGTGTTAAAAATGCCTTTATCTTGGTCCGAGGAATTAGCACGTTATGCTTTTATGTGGACGACTTTTCTCGGAGCATCTGTTGCATTACGGTACAATTCGCTTCCGAATATTACTATGGGTGTAAAGCTGTTGCCGATAAAAATGAGGCCCTATCTATTTTTAGTAACACGTGGTATAGCTGCACTTTTTTGTTATCATTTCCTTGTTGAGGGTACTCGGCTTGCTATAGCAGTGATTCCTGATAAAACGCCAGCTCTGGATTTTACCATATCTTGGGCTTATGCTGCATTGCCAGTCGGTGGTCTATTTATGCTGATTCACACATTGTACTTAGTAGCTGAAGAGTCCCAGGAAAAACTCGGAAATTCGGTACTAGGTATAGGTGTTATGTTGGCAGTCGCTGCAGGATTTTCTTTGATAACTAGTCAGCCATTTGAACAAATTAATTTGCTATTGATTGTCTTACTTTTACTGTTCTTTGGGATGAGTGTGCCGATCTTTGTTTCTCTAGCGATGGTAACTGTAGTAGCCTTTACTACTACAGGGGACATTCCTCTGACAATTGTCCCTCAGCGTATGTTTGTTGGCTTAGACTCCTTTACATTAATGGCAGTTCCTTTTTTTATGTTAGCTGGTGCAATTATGCATGAAGGCGGTATTGCCCTCCGGTTAATAAACTTTGCCAGTTCTTTGGTGGGGTGGATTCGCGGCGGTTTGATTCCAGCTAACGTACTTGCCAGTGTTATCTTTGCCGATATGTCTGGCTCGGCGGCATCTGATACTGCCGCTATTGGTAATGTCATGATGCCAGGTATGATTAAACGGGGTTACGAGAAAAACTTTGTTACCGCATTGCAGGCTGCTGCTGGATCATTAGGTGTTCAATTTCCACCAAGTTCGGGTATGTTGTTATATGCCTTTGTAGCCAATGTTTCTATTACTCATTTATTTATGGCTTCTTTTATACCTGGCTTTTTAGTAGCTCTGTCATTTATCATTACTGGTCTAATCATAGCCCGTAGACATAACTATCCTGCTGAGAAGTGGGTAGGATTTAAAAATCTAGGTAAAGCGTTTATTCATTCAATATGGGCCTTATTTACGCCTATTTTAATTTTAGGTGGCATATTAGGGGGCTTATTTACTGCCACAGAAGCGGGTGCTGTGACGGTAGTATATGCGTTACTTGTGAGTACTGTTTTTTATAAGGAATTGCCACTTAGTAAAATCCCAGAAGTCGTGACGACTGGCGCTGTTAATACGGCACGAGTTATGTCTATCGCCTCAGCTGGAATGCTATTAGCTTGGTATTTAGCATCTCAGCAAATACCTCAAGAAATAGCTGGCATGCTGTTTAGTATCACCAATGATCCTTTCTGGATTTTAGTAATCGTTAATATCTTCCTGATTTTAATTCATACGGTACTAGAAACAGGAACGTGCATTTTAGTGGTCGTCCCTATCCTCTTACCAGCAATGTTAGCTGCAGGGGTTGATCCGATTCATTTTGGTATTATTGTAGCGATCAATTCGGCTTTAGGTATGATTTTACCGCCAATTGGAATTTGCTTATTTGTGTCAACAGCAATTACTAATATTAGTCTAGAGGCTGTTACCAAAGCGGTATGGCCATTCGCATTGGCTAACTTAATCGTTTTGTCCGTAGTCACAGCTTGTCCTTGGATTGTCCAAATATTGCCTGGCATGATGGGAATGCTAAAATGAACTAACTAGTTTGGTTAGCTCCTGACTCAGGAAAGGAAACTATCGTAATAAACGATGGTTTCCTTTTCTCATTTTCGAATAAGATACTATTTTACGATTGAACACAATTTCTAATACCTATTGCTTAGTATTAGAAAAACGTATAAAATAGGTTAAGCAAGAATAAAAATAAGGGCAAGGAGGGATTATCATGGCAAAGCATATTATTACTGTTAATAAAGCTTCTCTACAAGAAACTGTACATACTGGTGGCTGTGGAGAGTGCCAAACTTCCTGCCAATCGGCCTGCAAGACATCATGCACCGTTGGCAATCAGGTCTGCCAGAAGTAGACCGTAAAGACAGCCCTCTGTCCAGTTGGCAGAGGGCTTGATTTTAAGAATGAATGAACCACAAAGGCACAATGTCGCTAGTGCGACACACAAAGGGAAAAATGAAAGTTTCTTTGTGTCCTCTGTGTCTTTGTGGTTTAAATTTTTTAGTAGTTTAGTACAAATAAATTAGTTTAAAGGTGAAAAAATGAATATACATAAGTTTTATTTAAATGGTTTATATATTATATTGGATATTAATAGTGGGGCTGTCCACGTTGTAGATAAAATGGTTTTTGATATGATGGACGTGTTTGATGGTAGTAATGATGAGGCTGTAATGTCCGCATTTTCTGGTCAATATGCTGCCGATGATCTGGCAGATGTATTAGTAGAACTTCATGAACTAATGAATGATAATAAGTTATTTTCAAAAATGCCAGAAGTGCCTTTGCACTTTAGTCAAAAACCTTTGGTTAAATCTGTATGTTTGCATGTGGCTCATGATTGTAATTTACGCTGTAATTATTGTTTCGCAGGAACAGGAGATTTTGGACATACCCGGGGTTTGATGAGTAAAGAAGTAGCAGAACGTGCCGTGGAATTTATTATTGAAAATAGTGGGCCAAGAATTAATAGCGAAATTGACTTTTTTGGTGGCGAACCTTTGATGAATATGGATACTGTACGTCATGCTGTAACCTATATTCGCCGTCGTGAATTGGAAACTGGTAAAAAGTTTAAACTAACTTTGACGACCAATGGCGTACTTTTAAATGATGAAATTAATCAATATCTGAATGAAAATAATATTAGTTTGGTGCTTAGTTTAGATGGCAGACGTGAAGTGCACGACAAAATGCGTCCTTGTGTCAATGGTGCCGGTAGTTACGATATGATTTTGAAAAATGTAACAAAAACCATTGAATCTCGTAATGGACAAAACTATTATTTGCGCGGTACTTTTACGGCACATAACTTAGACTTTGCTGCGGATGTTCTAGATATTGCCGATAAAGGATTTACCCAATTGTCTGTGGAACCAGTTGTTGCAGAGGATTGTGATTATGCGTTAAAGGAAGAACACCTTCCCCAATTATTTAAAGAATATGAAACGTTGGCAAAAGCTTATTTAGAGCGCAAACGTAAGGGACAAGGGTTTGAATTCTTTCACTTTAATTTAGATCTTAATAATGGACCCTGTGTGGCCAAGCGTTTAAGTGGCTGCGGTGCTGGTCATGAGTATTATGCTGTTACTCCAGAAGGAGACTTGTACCCTTGTCATCAATTCGTTGGGCGGGAAGAATTCTTATTAGGTGATGTTTTTGAGGGTGTGAAGAATACCCAATTACCAGAAAAATTCCGTCAGAGTCATGTATTAAATAAGGCAGAGTGCCGTGATTGTTGGGCACGTTTTTACTGTAGCGGTGGCTGTCATGCTAATGCAGATTTATTTAATAAGGACATTAATATTCCTTATAAAATTGGTTGTGAACTACAGAAAAAGCGGTTAGAGTGTGCTCTGATGATTCAGTCCTTACTAACATTGGAGAGCGGAAAATAGTAGAGGAGACAATACTATGCAGCGTCTTACCATTCACATACACGGTATTGTACAAGGGGTGGGTTTCCGCCCCTTTGTTTATAATCTGGCGCAGCGCTACCATTTGGTTGGTTGGGTGCTGAATAACTCTGAAGGTGTGGAGATTGAAATAGAAGGGACCTCCATGGAGGTCTCTCTTTTTTTACAAGAACTAAAAAATTCGGCTCCTCCTTTAGCAGTAATGGATGAAATTCTTGTTACTCCCTGTAGTCTTAAGGGAGGAGCTGGTTTTACCATTCGGTATAGTCTTGGGCAGGACACAAGAACAGCTTGGGTATCTGCCGATATAGGAACTTGTGCTGATTGTCAAAGGGAAATTAAGGATCCTAAAGATAGACGATATGGTTATGCTTTTACTAATTGTACTAATTGCGGTCCCCGTTACAGTATTATTCAAGATGTTCCTTATGACAGAGACACTACCACGATGAAGGATTTCTCTATGTGCCCTATTTGCCAAGCTGAGTATGAGGATCCTGCCAATCGCCGATTTCATGCCCAGCCCAATGTTTGTTCAGAATGCGGCCCACATTATCAACTTCTTACAAAGTCAGGGGAAAGTTTATCCTCTAATGTATTTGCGGAAACCAAAAGATTGATTGCATTAGGTCATGTCATAGCAGTAAAAGGGATTGGCGGTTATCACTTAGCTTGTGATGCTCGTCAAGAGAAGGCCGTAAATAGTTTACGTCAGCGTAAACTTCGCGAGGCCAAACCCTTTGCTGTAATGTGCGGTAGTATCGAAACCGTGAAAAAATTGTGTGAAGTATCAGATGAAGAAGAAGCCTTATTAGTTGACTCTTCAAGGCCGATTGTGTTACTGACGAAAAAAACGGATTATAATTTAGCAGAAAGTATTGGGGTAGGCACTCGTTTTCTAGGCGTAATGCTGCCCTATACTCCTCTTCATTATCTACTACTTGCAGAAGACGATGTCTGGGTAATGACGAGCGGTAACGTAAGTGATGAGCCTATAACTTATGAGGATCAGGATGCATTAAAAAAACTGGGAAATATTGCAGATTATTTTTTGGTGCATAATCGGGAAATATTTCAGCCTAGTGATGACTCTGTAGCCCGGATTGTAGATGATAAGCGACAAATCTTGCGACGCAGTCGAGGCTTTGCCCCGAAACCGCTAAAAATTTCCCAGGAAATGTCGTCCATTTTGGCAGTTGGTGGCGAAGTGAAAAATACCTTTTGTCTAACTCGAGGGCCTTTTGTCTTTATGAGTTGTCATATGGGGGATTTGGAAAATTTGGCGACATATCAGGCTTATCTTGCCTCAATGGAGCATTATCAAAAGTTATTTGCTATTCATCCTACAGTGGTGGCTTATGATTTACATCCTGAATATATTGCCACGAAATATGCATTATCTCTTGATATCCCTAAGGTCGGGGTGCAGCATCATCACGCTCATATTGCTTCTGTACTGGCTGAATATGGGCTCGAAGAGAAGGTAATTGGTGTTTCTTTTGATGGGACTGGTTATGGAACGGATGGGAACTTATGGGGGGGGGAATTCTTCCTAGCGGATTGTCGAGATTTTGTCCGGGTGGGCCACTGTAAGTATTTGCCTTTGCCTGGAGGTGCAAAAGCCATAAAACAACCATGGCGCATGGCAGCTTGGGTGTTATATAATCTATATGGAAATGAATTTGTTAACTTTCCATTGGATGTGAATCGTAGTTTGCCTGCAGGATGGCAGTTGCTGATGGATGCGACTTATAAAGGAATTAATGCTCCAATTACATCGAGTGCTGGCAGGTTATTTGATATTGCATCTGGAATATTAGGGCTTTGTAGTGAAATTCATTATGAAGGACAAGCCGCGATTATACTAGAGTATGCAGGGCAAGGAGAGTTTGGGGAAATATTACCATATTGTATTTCAGGGGGGAATCCTTATGTTTTGGATTTCATGCCGACTTTTGCCGCTCTAACAGAGGCTCTTAGGAAAGGTGGTAAAGTACCATTTTTAGCAGCTTGTTTCCATGTCACGATTGCCGACGCCATCGTGAAAATGGTTAAGCGAATTGGACAAGATACGGGGATAAAAAAAGTAGCTTTAAGCGGTGGTGTATGGCAAAATATAACGATTCTACAAAAAGTATTCGGAATGTTACAACAAGATGGTTTTTATGTATATAGTAACCAACAGGTTCCGCCGAATGATGGAGGACTTGCCTTGGGGCAAGCTGTTGTCGCTGGGGCCCGTATAAGGGAGAGGTGATTTTATGTGTTTAGCAGTACCAGGGAAAGTATTAGAACGGCAAGATATGTTGGCAACAATTGAAGTTGGTGGTGTGACGAGAAAAGTAAGTCTGATGCTTTTGCCTGAGACCCAGGTTGGAGATTTTGTTTTGATTCATGCCGGATTTGCTGTGCAGAGGATTGATGAAGAAGAGGCAGAAAAGACACTTGCATTATTCAAGGAGTTGGAACAATATGCTGCAAATGAATAATGAGGAAATAAGGAAGGCAGCAGATTTTTTTACTCACGAAATTGCAAAATTGGCGGGTGATAAATCATTTCGTTTAATGGAAGTATGCGGTACTCATACTGTCGCTATTTTTAAGGCTGGTATTCGCCAACTTTTACCCGAAAATGTTCAGCTAGTCAGCGGCCCTGGATGTCCTGTATGTGTAACACCAAATGAATATTTAGATACAGCCATTGCCTTCAGCCGAAAATCAGATGTTATGATTGCTACTTTTGGGGATATGCTAAAAGTACCTGGATCTTCTTCTACGTTAGCGGCTGAAAAAGCGCAAGGAGCAGATATTCGTATTGTATATTCCTCATTAGAGGGATTGGAGCTTGCTAAAAGGTATCCAGATAAAAAAGTGATTTTTTTAGCGGTAGGTTTTGAAACTACTGCTCCTACTGCAGCGGCAGCAATTTTGATGGCAGAGGCAGAAAAGGTTGCTAATTTTTACGTGTTATCTTCTCATAAATTGGTGCCACCTGCACTTAGGGCTTTATTGTCGTCGGGAGATAGTAAAGTACATGGGTTTTTATTGCCAGGTCATGTTAGTGCTATGATTGGCTTGACGCCTTACGAATTTTTAAGCAAGGAGTATAATACGCCAGCTGTTGTTGCTGGCTTTGAACCTTTGGATATTTTACAGTCGGTATACATGTTACTGCGGCAACTAGACTGTGGCGTAGCTAAAGTGGAAAATCAGTATCGTCGTATTGTGCCAAAGGAAGGCAATCCAGCAGCTTGTGAGGTTCTATCAACAGTATATCAAGCAGCAGATGCTCAGTGGCGCGGCATAGGCCATCTAAAAAATTCTGGACTGGTCATGCGAGAAAAGTATCAAAAGTTTGATGCCTTGTTAAATATTCCAGTTACAGTGGAGGAGACCAAAGAGGCTAAGGGATGCCAGTGTGGAAGTGTATTGAGGGGACTGATGCTGCCAACATCTTGTCCTTTGTTTGGTAAAACCTGCAAACCTGAACATCCTGTTGGATCCTGTATGGTATCTATAGAAGGTACTTGCGCAGCATGGTATAAGTATGGAGCCGGGAGGTGGCAGGTATGAAAAAAGACTATGTTCAGCTAGCCCATGGCAGTGGTGGTAAACTGAGTCATGATCTGGTGAAAAATGTTATGTGGCCTGCTTTTGCCAATGAAATATTAGGACAGATGGATGATGGCGCTCAATTGGATATGAATGGCTGCCGTTTAGCATTTTCTACAGACTCCTATGTTGTGAAACCATTATTCTTTTCTGGTGGCGATATTGGCAAGTTGGCGGTATGCGGTACAGTGAATGATGTGGCTATGAGCGGTGCAATTCCTTTATATTTAAGTGCTGGATTTATACTAGAAGAAGGTTTCCCTATGGAAAGTTTACAGCGGATTGTTGCCTCGATGCAAAGAGCGGCAGCTGAGGCAGGAGTAAAGATTGTAACAGGGGATACAAAGGTTGTGGAAAAAGGCGCAGTCGATGGTATTTATATAAATACTGCGGGTATTGGAAGTATCATCGATGGGACTAATGTTTCGGGCAGCAATGCAAAAGTTGGTCAGGACATTATTTTAAGTGGTTATTTAGGAGATCATGCCTTGGCAGTAATGAGTGAACGTCATGGCTTACAATTTCCGCAAAGTGTAGTGAGTGATTGTGCGCCTTTGAATGGCTTGGTAAAAAGCATACTAACTGCAGTTCCTACTATTGCTGTATTGCGGGATCCGACGCGAGGTGGACTAGCGACTACTCTTAATGAGATTGCTCTTCAATCCCAAGTAGGTATTATGCTAGAGGAAAGTAGTATCCCAATATCGCCAGCGGTACAAGCTGCCTGTGATATTTTAGGCTTTGATCCCTTATATCTAGCGAATGAAGGAAAAATGATAGTCTTTGTGGAACATGAATGCACAAGGCAAGTACTAGATATCATGCAACAACATGTTTATGGACGTGAGGCTCGAGTAATCGGTAAAGTTGTCAAAGAGCCTAACGGACAGGTGGGGCTTCGTACCAATATTGGTGGAGTAAGGTTATTAGATATGCTGGTAGGCGATCAATTGCCCCGCATATGTTAAATACGTTATAGGAGGTGATTCCTATCAACCTGAGTTATGGTCTTAAATTAGAGTTAAACCAAAAACTGATGATGACACCTGAGTTACGTCAAGCAATCGCAATTTTGCAACTTTCTGCTTTAGAACTTTCTGAGATGATAGAACAAGAAGTGTTGGAAAACCCTGTATTAGAAATAGCAGAAAAGCAAAGCGATGAACCGGAAGCAGAGATGGATGAGCCCCAAAGGGAAAAGGAACAATTGGATGATTATCTAAATTGGGACGATTATTTTAACCAAGGAATGGACAAGAAGTCCGAATATATGGTAGCAGATGAAAAAACTACCGTAGAAAAATTTGTCAATAGTAATGTTTCCTTGCATGAACATTTGGAATTTCAATTGCATTTAGCAGTGAGAGATGAGGCAACCAAAATAGTAGGGAACTATTTAATTGGTTGTATTGATGAAAATGGTTATTTATGTGGTACTTTATCAGAGGCTGCTAGTAATTTAGGTGTCAAGGAAGAGATGGTTCTTGAAGTACTAGAGCTCATTCAGACCTTTGATCCCCTAGGTGTAGGAGCTCGTGATTTACAAGAGTGTTTACTAATCCAGTATCAACAAAAAGGAATCTATGACCACTTAGTAGCTGATATTATTTCCAACCATTTACCCGATGTGGCCGCGGGACGTTATAAAGCAATTGCGGAAAAATTAGCATGTAAACCTCAAGACGTGCAACAAGCTGTGGATGTGATTCGTACCTTAGATCCAAAACCGGGAAGGGCATTTGGTGGTGAGCAGTGCAGCTATATTATTGCTGATATGTCCGTAGAACGTGTTAATGGAAAATATGTTATTACGGTAAATGATACCAGTATTCCTCAATTAACCATCAATCCTTATTATCGACGTGTAGCTATGGGAGCTGATAGTGAGTCAAAAAAATTCATTGAAGGCCGCCTAAATTCTGCCGTTTGGCTTATTAAGAGTATTGAACAGCGTCGTCGTACTTTATACAATGTTATGGAAGCGATTATTGAGTTGCAACAGGACTTTTTCGATAAGGGGCCGAAGTTTTTGCGGCCTTTAGTAATGAAGAAAGTGGCTGAGAAGATAGAAGTTCATGAATCTACGGTAAGTCGGGCCATTGCCAATAAATATGTTGACACGCCTCATGGCCTTGTAAGTTTACGTAGCTTTTTTTCAACAGCAGTGCATAATAGTGAGGGTGGTCAAGATGTTTCAGCAACTAAGGTAAAACAAAAAATTAAAGAGTTAATTGTTGCTGAAGATTCATCTGATCCCTATAGTGATCAGACCTTGTCGGAAATTCTCTGCCAACATGGTATGAAAATATCTAGACGCACTGTGGCAAAATATCGGGAGGAGCAAGGTATCGCTTCTTCCGCAAAACGCAAACGATATTAAAAAAAAGACGTAACTGTAAAAGTTACGTCTTTTTTCGCATGAGCTGCGTTTCATTAAAGATTACGATAAGGGCAGTAACTGTATCAGCAAAATACAGCTTACCATAGGAAGCTTCAGCTGATAAAAAATGGCGGACTGACTGTGGTTGGAATGAGCTATATCCTTATGCTCACTTCGTTACTTGTCAGCACATGTAAGATTTACTATGATATTGTCAATGATTTTGTGTATGAAAAAAAGAATGTATGCTATACTTTATAATAGAGAAAAGAGAGAAAATCTGGTTTGGTACCTTTGCTGCAGGGAGGGTATAAAGTATGTTAGTTGAATGGGAGATGGCCATTCGCTTATTGTTATCAAGTATTCTAGGGGGGTTTATTGGTTATGAACGGGAAGCACATCATAAGGCGGCAGGTCTTAGAACTCATATTTTAGTATCTATTGGTTCTTGTCTTATCATGATATTATCGATTAAGATTTATTCGTCAGTGCAAGGTTTCACTAACGCTGATCCAGCTCGTTTAGCGGCTCAAGTAGTCAGCGGTATTGGTTTTCTTGGGGCAGGCAGTATTATGAAAGAGGGATCAACAGTTAAAGGTCTGACAACTGCAGCAAGTTTATGGGTAGTATCTGGTGTAGGCTTAGCTGTCGGAAGTGGTTATTACATGGGTGCGTTTATGACGACAGGTTTTGTATTTCTGACCTTGACCATTTTGGCCAGGATAGAGAATAAGGATCATAAATGTTTAGTAGAGTTGTCCCTTACGACAGCGGATAAACCGGGACAAGTTGGGAAGATTGGTTCTATACTTGGCCTATATGGAATTCAAATAAGAGATGTAAAAATAAAGGAACAAGAACAAGAACAAGACCGACTCGAAATGGTTTTTATGGTCTATGTACCTAGACAGGTACAAGGTAATGACGTAACCCTTGCTATCCTTGATATTCCTGGTATTACTTGTGTAAACTTTAATTCTTAATATACACTTAATTAAGAGTAATAGAATAGGATATTATAACCATGAGGCTGAAAACCCTACCCTAATCAAGTGACACCACGAAACTACGCACTTAGCTACTGTCCTAGTTAACAAATCGGATTGCGGTGGACATTGCTTAAAGAATATTATATACACGATAGTGGCAGGGGAACCCTTAGACTTCGCAGAATTGTTATAAGAATCTGAGAATTGGCGTAGTTTTTACTAAGTAAAAATAAAATTGAGGTGGAATAAATGGCATCTTTAGACGTGCTTAAATTTTTAGCTAACGGACCTGTAATTCCGTCAGCCCGATCCCTGGAAGATTTTAAAGTAGCTTTAACCCATACGGTTTCTCCTAGCGTAGTGTTACTTTTTGGTGATATTAATACTCTCCCAGTCTTAATAGCCCAGGCTAATGAGCATAAAAAACGTATTGTGCTGCATTTAGATTTATTCGATGGTGTTGGCAAGGATAAAGCAGGTATTAAATTTTTGGCAAGGTTGGGTATTCATGCCATAATTACAACAAAATCCCATCTGTGCCGATTTGCTCGAGAGGAAGGTATGATTGTCGTACAACGATTATTTTTAATGGATTCAGATTCTTTACGTACGGGTCTTAATTTAGTGCGTAATTTTAAGCCTGATGCGATTGAGATATTACCAGGATCCGTACCTGCAAGCGTGGTAGAAGAACTAGTGAGAGAAACAGGTTTGCCAATTTTGGCAGGGGGGCTAATACGTACAAAAGAAGATGTGGATCATGCCATTGAACGGGGTATCTCGGCAGTTAGTACCAGCCGTCGTGATCTGTGGGATGATATTATGATAACCAATAATTAAGAATCTAGGGACCAAAGAAGATAAAAGTCTCATAGTGCAAAAAGCAATCTAAATTGCTCTAGCTTTTACAAATTGAAACTGGAAGCTTTAATAAAATCCTCTTGCTATAAAAAAAGAAGTATGATTCAGCATATTTCTCTTATATCAGGAGGATTTTATTATTCGGTAAAATAATTTAATAAAAAATAATATAAATTAGCTCCTATATTAGAAAGCCAAGAAATAGAGAGCGCGAATTCTTCAAACTTAAAAAATAAAATTTTCAGTTTATTTAGAAGGAATATTAGTTTATATAGAGAAGTAATTTATTATAGAAAAAAAGAATCCTATGTATAGAAAAATTGCATTTGGTATTAGAAGCTTGTAAAAAAAGAAAATACTAAGCAGGGAAAGCAATGCTGAAATGTCATTTTGGTGATATTTAAATAAATAGCTTTGGACTAGAGATTAAGAGAAGTCCGTTTATTCCTCGGAATATATGCAAGAGGTGTAAATGGGAGTCTCTTCTTATTTATGATTTAGTATGAAATATTTGCTAAAGGAATAAGGAATTGAGGTGAGTAAGTAGTGAATTTAGACGTTCTTGAATATCTGGCAAATGGTCCTGTCATTCCGGCTGCTCGGTCCATGGAAGATTTTAAAGTTGCGCTAAGTCATACGGTTTCTCCGAGCATAGTGTTACTATTTGGTGATATTAATATTCTCCCATCCTTAATAACCCAGGCAAAGAAGCATAAAAAACATATTGTGCTGCATTTGGATTTATTTAATGGTATTGCTAAGGATAAAGCAGGTATTAAATATTTGGCACGCTCAGGCATTCATGCTATTATTACAACGAAACCTCACTTGTGCAGGTTCGCCCGAGAAGAAGGTATGATTGTTGTACAGAGATTATTTCTAATGGACTCCGCCTCGCTATGTACGGGACTCCATTTAGTGCATAATTTTAAGCCGGATGCGATAGAAATATTGCCTGGTTCCGTACCTGAAAGCGTAGTGCAAGAACTAGTAGAGCAAACAGGTTTACCCATTTTAGCAGGTGGCTTAATTCGTACAAAAGAAGATGTGGACCATGCCATCAAGAGTGGGATCTCAGCAGTCAGTACCAGTCGTTCTGACTTATGGGACGATATTATGATTAGTAAAATATAGTTGCAACTTTTCGGAATTTAGGATAATATTATTGATTGTATTAGCTATTTTTGTAATCTACTAAAAAAATATTATAAATTCAGTATATTGTGGCAGGAGATCTTATTACGATGTAGAAATATAGCAATATAGACAGAAGGAATCCTATAGATAGTTAGTTAGAATGAAGATTTAAAGAATATAAAAAAATAATTTAAATTTTCAGTATATTTGCAGGATTTTCAAATATGATGTAGAAGTAATAAATATACAGAGTACAAATTGCTTTTGTTGGGAAACCTAAAATGAATAACTTTGGGCTAGAGATAAAGAGAAGTCCGTTTATTCCTCTTGATATGTATATATGGGGGCGTGAATGGAGTTCTCTTTTTTGTCTAAATATTTAATGGAAAAGGGTGGTGGTTTTTGAAATAAAAGGAAAAACTTGAAATGTAAGGATCGGGGAGTTTAGTGAGACGTAGAAAAAACTCTAACGTACATTTAAGGAGGAATTGGACTTATGACAAATTTATTTGGTGAATTTTTTGGTACTATGATTCTTTTAACTTTTGGTTGTGGTGTTGTTGCTAACGTTCTTTTAAAAGATTCTAAGGGTAACGGTGGCGGTTGGATCGTTATCACCGCAGGTTGGGCATTTGCTGTATTACTTGGTGTTTTCGGTGCTGTTGCTACAGGTGCTCCTCAAGCTGATTTAAATCCAGCTGTTACTTTCTTTAAAATGTTGTTGGGTGTATATACTCTTCCACAAGCTATTGCTACTATGTGTGCTGAAATGGCTGGTGGTATTGCAGGTGGTGCTCTTTGCTGGTTATTATACTTACCTCACTGGGAAGTTACTGAAGATAAAGGTTTGAAACTTGCTGTTTTTGCTACAGGTCCTGCCATTCGTAATACTTTTGCTAACTTGCTTTGCGAAATTATTGCAACTGCCTTCTTGTTAATTGGTATCTTTACTATCTTTAGTAAAGGTGTAACTGGTACTGCTGGTTTTGGCGTAGGCGTTGGTCCTTACATGGTTGCAATGTTGATTTGGGCTCTTGGTTTATGCTTAGGCGGTCCTACTGGCTATGCTTTGAACCCGGCTCGTGACCTTGGTCCTCGTATTGCTCATGCAATTCTTCCTATCGCAGGCAAAGGCGATTCCGATTGGGGTTATTCTTGGATTCCTGTAGTTGGTCCAATGGTTGGTGCTGGTCTTGCTTTCGTAGTATGTAAAGCTGCTGGTATTGTTTAATAAGTAAATAGACATTCTTTAAAATCGTTGTTTTAGGTCTCAGAGAAAAGAGAATTAAAATAAACCTAAAATTAGAAGGAGTGACTTTTGAAATGACTAAAAAATATGTAATGGCCCTTGATGCAGGTACAACTAGTAACAGAGCGATTATTTTTGATCAAGATTCTAATATTATCGCGGTAGCACAAAAAGAATTTACACAAATATTTCCTAAAGCTGGTTGGGTTGAGCATGATGCGGACGAAATTTGGAGCACGCAACATGATGTAATGCAACAAGTTTTACAAAAAGCGGGATTAAGTGCAACTGATATTTCTGCAATTGGTATCACGAACCAAAGAGAAACTGCAGTTGTTTGGGATAAAACTACTGGTAGACCTGTCTACAACGCAATCGTTTGGCAATCTCGTCAAACAATGGATATTTGCAATGACTTAAAAGCAAAAGGTTTAGAAGGCGAATTCCAACAAAAAACTGGTTTAGTTGTTGATGCTTACTTCTCAGGTACTAAAGTAAAATGGATTTTAGACAATGTAGAAGGCGCTCGTGCTAAAGCAGAAAAATGCGAATTGTTGTTTGGTACTATCGATACATGGCTAATTTGGAAGTTGACTGGTGGAAAAGTTCATGTTACTGATTACTCCAATGCTTCCCGTACATTAATGTACAACATTCGCGAATTGAAATGGGATGAAAAACTTCTTGAGTATTTAACTGTACCTGCTTGCGTTCTTCCTGAAGTTAAATCTTCAAGTGAAGTATATGGTCAAACAGATGTTGCTATATTTGGTGCTGCTGTGCCTATTTCTGGTGCTGCTGGTGACCAACAAGCTGCTTTATTTGGTCAAACTTGCTTCCAACCTGGTATGGCGAAAAACACTTACGGAACTGGCTGCTTCATGTTAATGAACACAGGCAGTAAAGTGTATGAGTCTAAAAATGGCTTGTTAACTACAATTGCTTGGGGCCTTAATGGCAAAGTGGATTATGCTTTAGAAGGCAGTATCTTCGTTGCAGGTTCAGCTGTTCAATGGTTGCGTGATGGTTTACGCTTATTAGAAGCTGCTCCTGATTCTGAATACATTGCTAAAAAAGTAAAAGACGCTGATGGTGTATATGTAGTACCTGCTTTTGTTGGTCTTGGTGCTCCATACTGGGATATGAAAGCTCGCGGTGCGATCCTCGGATTGACTCGTGGAACTAGTAAGTCTCATGTTGTTCGCGCAACTTTAGATTCCATGGCATACCAAACAAAAGATGTTTTAAGTGCAATGGAAGCGGATTCAAGCATTAAATTACAAGCTTTGAAAGTAGATGGCGGTGCTGTTGCTAACAACTTGTTAATGCAATTCCAAGCAGATATTTTAGGCGTTCCAGTTGATCGTCCTAAAGTTACTGAAACAACTGCTCTTGGTGCAGCTTACCTTGCAGGTTTGGCTGTTGGCGTATGGAAAACAAAAGAAGAACTTGTTAGCACTTGGCAGCTAGATAATCGCTTTGAGCCTTCTATGGATGCTGCAGAAAGCGAAAAATTATACAAAGGTTGGCAAAAAGCGGTTAAACGCGCTATGAACTGGGAAGACTAATTCTAGTATTAATTTAATAATGTAAAGGGCTGAGATATGAGATCCCTTTGTGTTCGTCAAACGGATACAAAGGGATCCCCTTTGCTTGTATCGACTAATAAGGTAACAACTTATGTTACTTATTAGAAATAAATGTTCAATTTGACTATAAATTCGAAAAAAATCGATTATTTATGGCAAGAAGGAATTGGTTTACAAGGCGGAGAAAGCCAAAGATGCAGGGAAACGCCCTGTTTCATTTATTTATTTTACGAAGGGGTATTGAGATGCAAAAGGCGACAGTTGTTGTAATTGGTGGCGGTGCCACAGGAGTTGGAATTCTGCGCGATTTGTGCATGCGGGGAGTCGATGCGATTCTTATTGAGCAGCAAGATCTAGCGTATGGTACTAGCTCTCGTTATCATGGACTCTTGCATAGCGGCGGACGTTATGCAGTAAAAGATGCTGAGGCAGGTAAAGAATGTATTGAAGAAAATACAATTTTACGTAAAATCGGTAGACATTGTGTAGAGCAAACAGAAGGTTTTTTTGCTCGAACTCACTTGGATGATGAGGATTTCGAAGGGAAATGGGTAGAAGCTTGTGCTAAGGTTGGTATTCCGACGATTCCTATTTCTGTAGAAGAAGCACGTCGTCTAGAACCAAATTTGAGTGCTAAAATAAAATCTGTATATCGTGTACCTGATGCTGCCATTGATGGTTTTCGTATGGTTTGGCAAAACGTGGCATCTGCTCGTAAGTACGGCGGAAGGGTCATGACCTATACTACTGTTGTTGGTATTGAACATAGCAACAATCAAGTAGTAGGTATGAAAGTCAGGAATACGTTAACAGGCGAAATCAGTAATATTGCTTGTGATTTTATCGTTAGTGCTGCTGGTTCTTGGGCTGGAGAAATTGCTGCTTTGGCAGGGATTACAGTCAATGTACAACCAGATAGAGGTACGTTGATTGCATTTAATCATCGTATTGCAAGTCGTATTATCAATCGTTTGCGTCCCGCATCGGATGGAGATATTTTTGTTCCCCATGGTTCCATTACTATTTTAGGTACTACTTCTGCATCTGTAAATAAACCAGATGATACGATTCCTAATGCAAAAGAAGTAGTAGAATTGTTAAATATCGGGGAAGCTTTATTCGAAGATTTAAGAAGTTACCGTATGCTTAGAGCATTTGCAGGCACGAGACCACTTTATAGCGCGGATCCTAATGCAAAAGGCCGTGGTGCATCCCGTGGTTTTGTCACTCTAGATCATGCTCATGATGGACTTAAGGGTTTTGTCAGCGTAGTTGGCGGTAAGTTTACTACCTATCGCTTAATGGCGGAAAAAGTAACAGATTTAGTATGTAATTATCTGAATGTAAAAACGCCTTGTCGTACGGCGCTAGAGGATCTTGTTGATGACGCATCTCCAGCACTTATGGCAAAAGCACGCTTATATTTCCCTGCTTATGGAGCGGAGCTTGCAGCTTCTCGTTTAGGTTCAGAAGGTTTGGAAAAAGTAATTGATCGTATGCAGGCAAAACCTGAAAAACGTCAGTTATTATGTGAATGTGAAAATGTAACTATGGCTGAGGTGGAAGAGGCAGCAGCCGATAGTACCAGCTTTATGATTAGTGATGTTCGCCGTAAGACCCGTATGGGTATGGGAACTTGCCAAGGTGCTTTTTGTAC
Organism: Pelosinus sp. UFO1; assembly: GCF_000725345.1. Taxonomy (NCBI): domain Bacteria; kingdom Bacillati; phylum Bacillota; class Negativicutes; order Selenomonadales; family Sporomusaceae; genus Pelosinus; species Pelosinus sp. UFO1. Next base: position 4,255,724 of record NZ_CP008852.1, on the reverse strand, counting down.
TTTCCGTAGTGTTGGTGCAGTAGATGCCAATGGATTATCATGGGGCAAAGATACCAATGTATTATTTAAAGAATTTCTACAAGGTCGCTGGAAGGGGATTCGTCCTATTTTATGGGGAAATGTTATGCGTGAAATGGAACTGACCCGAGGAATCTATGAAGGAACTTTAAACATAAATGGAGCGATTGATGATGAGGGAAAATGATATCATAGTAATAGGCGGCGGGTTAGCAGGTCTGACAGCGGCAGCTGTAGCGGCGAAACGCGGTAAAAAGGTAATGGTATTGTCCTTAGGGGCAGGTACTTTGACAATTGGCGGCGGTATTGTTGATGTAATTGGATATTTGGAAGGTAATAAACCAGTAGCTACGCCAAGTGCAGGCTTACTGCAATTACCAGCGGAACATCCATACAAAAAAATTGGCCGTCCTGCCATTGAAGATGCAATCAAATTCTTTAAAGAAATCTGCGAAGAAGAGGGATATCCTTATATGGGGAACCTTGATACCATGCAATGGGTACCAACGGCAGCTGGTACAATCAAACCTACCTGTTTGATTCCAAAAACCATGAATACAGAAGAACTTCAAAAAGCAAACAAGGTAATTGTATTGGGATTTGAATCACTTAAAGATTTTTACCCACAATTAATCACTAAAAACTTTAAGAAGATTTCTCGATTTAAAGATAAAGAGTATGAAACAGTTATGATTGATCCGAATTTGGCAGAGGGCCGTGATGTTACTGCTTTGGATGTAGCTCGTTGGCTTGATACAGAAGAAGGAATTTCCGAATGTATCACTAAAATGCGTAAAGTAATTCAGCCAGGCAGCGTAGTTATCATTCCACCAGTACTTGGGACACGTCCTAATTACCGCATCGCTGATCGATTGGAACAAGCTCTGCAATGTCATTTTATTGAAACGGCATCTGTGCCTCCTTCCATTACTGGTTTACGTCTTCGTACGATGATGGTTAGCTATTTGAAAAAAATCGGCGTTCGTATCGTGGAACAAGCGACAGTCGCTAAGTCCATTGTGGAAGCTGATAAATGTGTGGCTGTAGTAACGGAAGGTATTGATAGAGAACGTACCTATTATGCAAAATCATTTATTTTAGCAAATGGTGGTTTCTACGGTGGTGGCTTGCTTGCAGAACCAGGAAAAGTTATCGAACCTATTTTCAATTTGCCTGTAGAGGCTCCTGAAGACCATGAAATGTGGGCGAATTATTCTTTATTCTCCAATGAAGCACAGCCTTTTGCAAAACTTGGTTTAGAAGTTGACGAAAAAATGCGTCCTCTTGATGCCGATGGCAAAGTCATTTTAAATAACGTCTTTGTTGCTGGACGAAATCTGCGCGGTTACGATTACTCTTTTGAGAAATCAGGTAATGGTGTAGCAATTGCGTCGGGTTATCAAGCGGCTATGTCAGTGTAAGGGGAGAAAAAATAATGAAGAAACATCATAATAATCCAGATAGTTGTACAGCTTGTACAGTATGTATTGCTAATTGCCCAGTGACAGCTGCGACACGTAAATTTCGTGGCCCTAAAATGGTTGGCCCAACCTTAGAGAGAATGAGATTATCTCACGAGGATGTTGAACCTTCTTTAGAATATTGCTCTAATTGTAAGAATTGTGATATGTCATGTCCTTCTGGCGTTCCTATTTCTACTCTTAATATGTTAGCGAGAGCTAAATACTATAAAACTCGTAAACATAGCTTACGGGATTGGATTTTATCTCATGGCGAAAAAATGGCAAAGTTGAGTGCGGCCACACCTGGTATGGCTAACTTCGGCATGAAAATGAGTCGTGGCATTTTGAAACAGATTGGTATTTCTGAGAAAGCTCCGTTGCCACCTTATGCCCCTAAATCCTTTAGTAAGTTGTTTAAGGCGTTAAAACAAAAAAGTTATCCTGATAAAGTTGTTTTTTATCCTGGCTGTTTTATTAATTATAACGACCCTCAAGTAGGGATGGATTTTGTCGCTGTTATGCAAGCCAATAAATTTGAAGTGATTGTAGAAGATGGTCTTGTATGCTGTGGTTCACCTTTAGTCGTAAATGGTTTTTTAGATGAGGCAGAAGAAAATGCTAAAACTAATATACAAATCCTTAAAAAATGGACGGATAAAGGCTACCCTGTTATTACTTGCTGCACAAGCTGTGGCTTAATGCTTAAGCAGGAGTATCAAGAATTATTCCATATTGAAGGTGTTCAAGAATATGCAAAACATTTGTATGATGCAGGTGAGTTCTTGCTAGATCTTCATGATCAAGGACGTTTAAATACGGATTTTGGTACTCTAAATGAAAAATACATGTATCACTCTCCTTGCCATTTGCGGGCGCAAGGCATGGGATTGCCAGGTTTAGATTTATTGGCTTTAATTCCAGGACTTGATGTGCAAGATGTGGATGGTGGTTGCTGTGGTATTTCCGGTAACTATGGCTTTAAAGCTGAAAAATATGATATTGCCATGAGTATTGGTTCGACTTTATTTGATAAGATTAAAGAGAGCCGTCTTGATACGGTTGTTTCTGAATGCGGAACATGCCGTCTACAAATTGGACACGGCGCTAATGTGAAAACATTGCATCCAATGACGTTAGTACGTAGAGCTTATGAGGCAAAACAAAAGTAGCTTGAAGAGTGGTTCATAGATTCCTCGTATATGCTAACGAGTGGTACTAATTGCCATGCAATAGCAAATAGCTGTTGGGAAAAATGAAGTTAGGTTCTACGTTAAGATTGTTATGTAATAAAAAATAAAGACAAACTTATAGCATTTTGGAATGGGGGAAAACCTTATGTTGCAAAAAAAAGTGGTTCTATTTCATTTGACAACAGTGTTGCTCATTGGTATATTAACATCATGGTTAGTAGAATATATTGGGAGCCTAGGAACGTTACTATTCGTTATAGTTATGGCAATTATTTCCACGATTGCCTTGTTCAGAACTTGGCCTAAGGCTGGAGACATAGAGAAAAGTCAGGCTCAATCTTCTGTAATAAGGGACGATTCCATAACTAAGGTAGATATGTATGGTATTGCTGAAGACTTATCTTTTATATCCCAACAATTAGCTTGGGTAACAGGACATAGTAACACAGCTCTCAAAAAACTCACGCAACAATCAAATAGTATTGCAGGCGAAAGTGAAACAACTGCTAGCAGTGCCCAAGAGGCTTCAGCTGGTGTAGAAGAAATTGCTTCGAATGCAGCTGTTGTAGCGAATGCCTCGCAGCAAGCTCTAGAGCAATGCCAACATTCTTCTCAACTGGTACTGAAAAATCAGCAACAGATTACCCAGGCTAGCAATACCATGCTAGAAGTAGCTCAGGTAGTGCAAACCTCTGTTAATGATATGGAAGAGCTTACTATCGCGTCCAAAAAAATTGGCGCTTTTGTTGGTAAAATTCAAGGAATTGCCAGCCAAACTAACTTACTCGCACTCAATGCAGCGATTGAAGCGGCTCGTGCTGGCGAGCAAGGACGAGGTTTTGCCGTAGTGGCAGAAGAAGTACGTAAATTGGCTAGTGAGAGTGAAGCCATTACCCGTGAAGTAGAGGAAACGGTAAAAGATGTTACAAATCGCACAAATTATGTTACTTCTCATATGCAGGGGAGCAAAGAGCAAATTCATGGGATTGAACAAATAGCAAGACAATCTGCAGACAGTATGCAGGAAGTTGTCGATAACGTTAACCAAATCGAAGATACTGTAGCAAAGTTATGCAATTTGTCAAGAGATCAACAGATGACTACAGAACAAATGGCCATGGCAGTAGAGAGTATTGGAACAGCTACTGTTGAAATTGCAGCGGGCACACAAGAAGCGTTACAAAGTATTGGTCAACAGGAAAAAGATATTGAAGAAGTTTATGTTTTAACAAAAAAAATGACAGCCGCTGTCGATAAAATACAAGAAGTTGCTAGCTTATTTAAAACAGGGAAAGAATTAGTATTTGGATTTAATCCTTTTACATCTCCACAAGTGATTAAGGAAAACTATACGCCGATATTAGAGGAGATTGCCAAGAAATTAGGATTTCAGTCAAGAGTTATTATCGTTTCTGATTATGATTCTTTAGGACGGTCCTTACTGAATGGTACAATTGATATAGGGTGGTTTTCGCCTTTTGCTTATGTTTCTGCAAAAGATAAAGGTGACATTAATCCACTGGTAACCACGGTAGTGAATCAAAATCCGTCCTATCATGGTTATATCATTGCTCGTAAAGATAAAGCGTTTCAATCAATAGATAGTTTACAGGGTAAGCGTTTTGCCTTTGTTGATAAACAGTCTGCTTCTGGCTATGTGTATCCTAAGGCTATGTTATTAGAACAAGGGAAAAATCCCGACAAGTTTTTTGCTGAAACAGTCTTCTTAGGCAGTCACAATCGGGTAATTGATGCAGTCTTAGAAGGCAGTGTCGATGCAGGTGCTACTTACTCAGAGGCAATGGATAGTGCCAAAGCAAATGGACTTGCAGTTCATAATTTGGTAATATTAAAACAAACGGAATCTATACCCAAAGATGTTATTGCTGGGCGACCTGGGCTTGATCAACAATTGTTGGCAAGTTTAAAACAGGTTTTTATAGAAAACACGGATAAGACATCAAAACACGCTTCATTAATGAAAAATACTGGATTAAATGGTTTTATTGAAGCCCAGGACCAAGTGTATGATGTCATTAGAAAAGCAGCCAAAGTATTAAAGTAAGAAAAAAGTAAAGTGAGAGTGAACGTAGTAATATGATCAAAAAGACGAAAATTGTTTGTACAATGGGACCAAGCACTGGTAAACCAGAAATCATGGAAAAATTAATTGAATCAGGTATGAATGTAGCACGTTTTAATTTTTCTCATGGTGATCATGCAGAACACGGTGTTCGTATTAACATGATGCGTACTGCGAGTGCAAAATTAAATAAACCAGTTGCATTGCTTCTAGACACTAAGGGCCCAGAAATGCGTCTTGGTAATTTTGTCGAAGGTAAAGTTACCATTGAACAAGGACAAAAATTCATTTTAACTTCTAGAGACGTGGAAGGGACCAAAGAAATTTGTTCCGTCAACCATAGATTCTTGCCTCAAGAAGTAGCACCAGGCAATCAAATTCTTTTGTCTGATGGATTAATCTGTCTTGCCGTTGACAAAGTAGAAGGCGATGACATTTATACAACTGTACTTAATACAGGTGTAATTGGCAACAGAAAACGTGTGGCAGCACCTGGCGTGTCTGTAAACTTACCTCCTTTGTCTGAACAAGATGTGAAGGATGTATTGTTTGCTGCTAAAGAAGGTATGGATTTTATTGCTGCATCTTTTATCCAAAGAGCTGCTGATGTATTGACAATTAGAAAATTATTGGAAGAAGTGAATTCTGATATCCATATCATTTCTAAAATTGAAAATGCAGAAGGCGTAAAAAACATTGATGAAATTATCAAAGTTTCCGACGGAATTATGGTAGCTCGTGGTGACCTTGGCGTAGAAATTCCTACCGAAGAAGTGCCTTTAGTACAAAAAATGATTATCGAGAAGTGTAATAAACTAGGAAAACCTGTTATTACAGCAACACAAATGTTAGAATCTATGATTAACAATCCTCGTCCAACTCGGGCAGAAGCAAGTGATGTTGCTAATGCTATTATGGACGGTACTGATGCGATCATGCTGAGTGGTGAAACGGCTAGTGGAGACTATCCAGTAGAAGCAGTTCAAATGATGGCAAAAATCGCAATTCGCACCGAACAAGCTTTACAATATAGCGAAATGTTACACAATAAAGGTGTTTTAACTCAACGTACTACGACAGAAGCAATCAGTCATGCGACGGTACAAGTAGCTCATGAATTAAGTGCTGCATCAATTATTACTGACACGCAAACTGGATATACTGCTCGTATGGTATCAAAATATCGTCCATTATCCCACATCGTGGCTGTTACTCCTAATGAAAGAACAGTTCGTAAAATGCAAGTTATGTGGGGCGTACAACCTGTTCTACGTGCTGCTGCAAAAAATAGTGATGAAATGGTTGAAAATGCAATTAATAGTGCAGTAACTTCAGGTATTGTAAGTGAAGGCGATTTAGTTGTCATTACAGCTGGCGTTCATGCAACTGGCACAGGAACTACGAATATGATTCGTGTACATGTTGTAGGTAATGTTTTGTTACGTGGCGTAGGGATTGGTCAATCAGCAGTAACTGGTAAAGTTTGTATAGCGCATTCTATGAAGGATGTAGAAAGTAAATTCAAACCAGGCGAAATTTTAGTAGTATCCAATGTAGACGAAGAAACAGCGAGATTTGCTGCTAAGGCATCTGCTATCATTGCGGAAGAAGGCGGATTGACTTCTCACGCTGCTATTGTTGGTATTAGTGCAGGAATTCCTGTTATTGTTGGTGTAGATGGAGCAACCGAACGTTTAACAGATGGCACTGTTATTACTGTGGATGCAGCTCGTGGACTTGTATATAGCGGTGAAATCAACGCAAGATAGTAGTTTGAATATTACTTACAATTATTTCTTATGAATTTTGGAAATAGAAGCAGGAGTTACCTGTTGTATGGCGAAGAATACTAATTAAGATAGTATAGCTTACGCTGTGTTATATTTTTTTAGCAAGATGGGACAAAATTTGCGCCATGGGGACGAAAAAAGTCCCAGAGGAAGAGTTAATGTGGAAAAAAACTGTCCAACTTCATCGAAAAATTGCTCCTGAGTTTATTGCTACCATTGAAGAAAGATATGATATTTTGCGGTCGATTCAACATGTCGAGCCTGTAGGGCGTAGGGCGTTAGCTGCTATCTTAGATAAAGGCGAGCGAGTTGTAAGAGCCCAAGTAGATTTTTTGAAAAATGCTGGTTTAGTAGATGTTTCTTCTATGGGGATGACAATCACCCGGGAAGGACAGCTCATGTTGAAGGATTTGTCGGAATATATAAAAGTTCTTCATGGACTTACCGTATTAGAAGATGAACTTTCGGAGAAATTAGGACTTAAGCAGGTTATTATCATTCCTGGTGATAGTGAGACTGATACAACGGTTCGCAGGGAGCTAGGTCGAGCTGCTGCTAGTGTTTTGGCCCAGTACTTAATTAAAGATGATATGATTGTTGCCGTCAGTGGTGGAACCATTATGGCCAATGTGGCAGAATCAATTCATTTTACACAACCGACAGTTACTGTTGTTCCAGCCCGGGGCGGACTTGGTGAAAAGGTGGAAAACCAGGCCAATACCATCGCTGCTGCGATGGCGAACAAACTAGGTGGTAAGTATCGCATGATCCACGTTCCAGAAGGTGTCAGTGAAGAAATGGTAGGTGCGATGCTGGCGAATAATAGTAATATTCTTACTGTGGCAGATATGATTAAGCGTGCTGATGTTCTGATACATGGTATCGGTCAAGCCAGAGAAATGGCTGTAAGACGAGGCTTTGATGAGGAATTTGTATCTAAATTAATTAGTAGTGGTGCAGTTGGTGAAGCTTTAGGTCATTATTGTACCCTAGAAGGCAAGAATATTTATATTACCAGTAGTGTGGGTTTACATTTGGATGATTTGGCAGATATCGGTGTAGTAGTAGCTGTAGCCGGAGGCCAAAAAAAGGCCGAGGCTATTGTAGCTGTTACTAGCGCAGGTGGAGAGGACGTACTGATTACAGACGAATCGGCTGCCAAAGCCATTCAGAGTATAATATAAGCTTTAATAGCATATCCATGAATGTTATTAGGCAAAAACAAACATATTATAATGGGGAGGTTTTTTAAAATGGCAGTAAAAGTAGCGATCAATGGTTTTGGACGTATTGGACGTCTTGCATTTCGGCAAATGTTCGGGGCAGAAGGATATGATGTTGTTGCAATCAATGACTTAACTAGCCCTAAAATGCTTGCACACTTATTGAAGTATGATTCAGCTCAAGGTACTTACGCTTTAGCTAGTAAAGTATCTTTTGGTGAAGATTCTATCACTGTTGACGGCAAAGAAATTAAAATCTACAAATCAGCAAAAGCAGAAGAACTACCTTGGGGCGAAATTGGTGTAGATGTTGTTCTTGAATGTACAGGTTTCTATACTTCCAAAGAAAAAGCTTCTGCACATATCAAAGCAGGCGCTAAAAAAGTTGTTATCTCTGCTCCAGCTGGAACGGATCTTCCTACAGTTGTTTATAATGTAAATCACGATATATTAAAAGCTAGTGATACAGTTATTTCAGCAGCTTCTTGCACAACAAACTGCTTAGCTCCTATGGCTCAAGCGCTTCACAAATTGGCTGCTATTAAAAGCGGTATTATGACAACAATTCACGCTTATACTGGCGATCAAATGACTCTTGACGGCCCTCAAAGAAATGGTGATTTGAGAAGATCCCGTGCTGCAGCAGTTAATATCGTTCCTAACTCTACTGGTGCTGCTAAAGCAATCGGTTTAGTTATCCCTGAATTAAACGGTAAATTGATCGGTTCCGCACAACGCGTTCCTACACCAACTGGTTCTAGCACGATTTTAATCGCAGTTGTTGAAGGTTCTGTTACAAAAGATCAAGTTAATGCAGCTATGAAAGCAGCAGCTGATGAATCTTTCGGCTACACTGAAGAAGAATTGGTATCCAGCGACATCGTTGGTATCAGATATGGTTCCTTATTCGATGCTACACAAACAATGGTAGCTCCTATGGATAATGGAATGACACAAGTCCAAGTTGTTTCTTGGTACGACAATGAAAATAGCTACACAAGCCAAATGGTTCGTACAATTAAGTATTTTTCAGAACTTGCATAGTTTTTAAGGATTTTACGGCCCGGCCTCTTTGGGCCGGGCAATATTTTTAAGGAGAAAGAAAAATGTTGAATAAAAAGTCTATTAGAGACATCGATGTTGCCGGCAAGAAAGTTTTTATTCGCGTTGACTATAATGTTCCTATGGATAAAGCAGGTAATATTACCGAGGATACTCGTATTCGCGCTACATTGCCAACGCTTAACTATTTGCTAGAAAAGAATGCTGCTATCATCATTGCCAGCCATTTAGGACGTCCTAAAGGGGCAGTTGTGCCTGAGTTCTCTTTAGCACCGGTAGCAGAAAGACTTTCTACCTTAATTGGAAAAGAAGTAATCGTTGCTCCTGATTGTGTTGGTTCTGAAGTAGAAGCTCTTGCCAAAGATCTGAAACCAGGACAAATTTTATTGCTAGAAAATCTTCGCTATCATAAAGCAGAAGAAAAGAACGATCCAGAATTTTCTCGCCAATTAGCAAGTTTAGCAGATGTAGCAGTGAATGATGCATTTGGTGTATCTCACCGAGCACATGCTTCCGTAGAAGGAATTACTCAGTACTTACCAGCTGTAGCTGGCCTCTTAATGGAGAAAGAAATTCAGTTTGTTGGTCAGACAGTAGCCAATCCAACCCATCCATTTGTAGCAATCATTGGTGGTGCAAAAGTTTCTGATAAAATTGGCGTAATTGAAAATCTACTTAGCAAAGTAGATACACTAATTATTGGTGGCGGTATGGCGAATACCTTCCTTGCAGCCCAAGGTTATAATATTGGGAAATCTTTGCTGGAAGCTGATAAAGTAGATTTAGCAAAAAGTCTAATTACTACAGCTAAAGAACGTGGTGTAAACTTACTATTACCTACGGATGTTGTGATTGCTGATAAATTTGCTGCTGATGCAGAGAAAAAAGCAGTAGCCGTAGATCAAATTGACAGTGAATGGATGGCTCTTGATATTGGACCTAACACTGCTGAAGGTTATGCCAAGGCTTTAGAAACAGCAAAAACGGTAGTTTGGAATGGACCTATGGGTGTGTTTGAAATGGATGCTTTTGCAAATGGTACAGAAACTGTAGCTAAGGCCGTAGCTGCATCCAGCGCCATTAGTATTGTTGGTGGCGGGGATTCCATTGCAGCCTTAGAAAAAGTGGGTTTATCGAATAAAATCACTCACATTTCCACTGGTGGCGGTGCATCTTTAGAATTCTTAGAAGGCAAAGTACTGCCAGGTATTGCAGCGTTAGCTGATAAGTAAGCTGTAGCCTAAAAAATGTTTGAACCACAGAGGACACAGAGAGCGCAGAGGGGAGAATGTGATGAGGTTAGGAGATTTAAAAAATCTTCTCAGTGTCCTCTGCGTCTCTGTGGTTCAACGGTTCTATGTTTTCAACTCAAAAGTAGTATAAATGGAGGAATTTACAATGCGTAAACCAATTATTGCAGGTAACTGGAAGTTACATAATACAGGAAGCCAAGGTGTGGCTTTAGTACAAGAATTAGCAAAATTAACTGCTGATGCAAAAAATGTAGACATCGTAGTATGTCCTACTTTTACAGCTTTAACAGCTGTAGCAAATGCATTAGCTGGTACTAACATTCATCTTGGCGCACAAAACTTACATTGGGAAAAGAAAGGTGCTTTTACTGGTGAAGTCACTGCTGAAATGCTTCGCGATGTATGTTGCGAGTATGTATTGGTTGGACATTCCGAGCGCCGTCAATATTTCGCTGAAACAGATGAAACAGTAAACAAAAAAGTTAAGGCTGCTCTAGAAGCAAACCTTGTTCCTATTATGTGTGTAGGCGAATCCTTAGAAGAAAGAGAAGCAGGTACTACAGAAGTGCTTGTTGGTAAACAAGTACGTGCAGGTCTTGAAGGTTTGACAAAAGACCAAGTTGCTTCTTTAGTAATTGCTTATGAGCCAATTTGGGCAATTGGTACAGGCCGTACTGCTACTGCTGATCAAGCCAATGATGTTTGCGCTTTTGTTCGTCGTACTGTGGCTGAAGTTTTTGGCCAAGAAACGGCTGATAAAACTCGTGTACAATACGGCGGTAGTGTAAAAGCAGATAATATTGCTGAATTAATGGGTAAAAGCGACATTGATGGCGCATTAGTAGGTGGCGCAAGTCTTGACGCTGTTGGTTTTAGCAAAATCGTTAAATTTTAGGAGGCGATTTGGTGGGTAAATTAAAGGCACCGATTGCACTTGTAATTTTAGATGGATGGGGCATGGGAGACGAAAAAGATTTGTACAATGCAATTTGTCAATCTGAAACACCTCACATGAAACTACTATCTGAATTATATCCGAGTACAACATTAACTTGTTCCGGTGAAGCTGTTGGATTACCAGAAGGTCAAATGGGTAATTCGGAAGTAGGACATTTAAATATTGGTGCTGGGCGTGTTGTATATCAGGAATTGACGCGTATTACCAAAGAAATACGGGAAGGTGATTTTTTCACAAATCCAGTTTTGGTTAATGCCGTTGAACAAGCAAAAACCAAGGATAGTGCTCTTCATTTAATGGGTCTTGTGTCTGATGGAGGCGTACATAGTCACATCAACCACTTATACGCTTTATTAGAACTTGCAAAACGCCATGATTTGAAAAAGGTATATGTCCATGCCTTCCTGGACGGTCGGGATGTGCCACCGTCTAGCGGTATTGAATATATCAAAGCCTTGGAAGAAAAAATCAAAGAAATTGGTATCGGCAGTATTGCGACAGTCGCAGGCCGATATTATGCCATGGATCGTGATAAACGTTGGGAACGCGTTGAAAAAGCATACAATGCTATGGTTTGCCGTGAGGGAGAAGAAGCAACTTCTGCTAGCGAAGCTGTGGAAGCCTCCTATAAACTTGGTAAAACCGATGAATTTGTAGCTCCAACGGTGATTGCAGGATGTGGTGATTGTGGTGTTAAGGCCAATGATAGTGTTATTTTCTTTAATTTCCGTCCTGACCGGGCGCGGGAATTGACTCGTGTCTTTGTTGATGAGAAGTTTGATGGTTTTGCTCGTTGCGGAGGATTGTTACCAATACACTTCGCAAGTATGACCCAGTACGATGAAACTGTGGTTGTGCCTGTGGCTTACAAACCTGAAGCCTTAAAGAATACATTGGGTCAAGTATTAGAAAATAATGGACTAACTCAGCTTAGGATTGCAGAAACGGAAAAATATGCTCACGTTACTTTCTTCTTCAATGGAGGAGACGAAAAGCCTTATCAAGGTGAAGAACGTATTTTAGTTGCTTCCCCCAAAGTAGCTACTTATGATTTGCAACCAGAAATGAGCGCTATTGAAGTAACAGATAAACTAGTTGAAGCAATCAAAACTGGTAAATTTGATGTTATTATCTTGAACTTTGCCAACAGTGATATGGTTGGTCATACTGGTAAACTAGATGCCGCTATGAAGGCTGTAACTACGGTTGACAATTGTGTAGGTCGTGTAGTCGATGCCATGCGTAACCAAGGAGGAATCACTCTTATTACTGCTGATCACGGTAATGCAGAGATGATGCTTGATCATGTTACGGGTGAACCATTTACGGCTCATACGACAAATGATGTTCCTTTGATTCTCGTATCAGAAAAACATCGCGGGTCTACCATGAAAAAAGGAATTTTGGCAGATCTTGCCCCAACAATTTTAGATTTAGCGGGAATTGACATTCCTGCTGAGATGACTGGTAAAAGCTTAATAAAATAAATGGAGGTTTCAATAAATGATTATTACAGACGTTATTGCAAGAGAAATTATGGATTCCCGTGGTAACCCTACAGTAGAGGTAGATGTAGTTTTAGAAGATGGTATCATGGGCCGTGCAGCGGTTCCATCTGGTGCTTCCACTGGTGTTCATGAAGCAGTTGAGCTTCGTGATGGTGACAAAGCACGTTACATGGGTAAAGGTGTATTAAAAGCAGTAGACAATGTAAACAATCGCATTGCAGCTGAAGTAGTAGGTATGAACGTATTTGATCAAGTAGGAATCGATGAAGCGATGATCGAACTTGACGGAACTGCTAACAAATCCGAATTAGGTGCAAACGCTATTCTTGGCGTGTCCATGGCAGTAGCAAAAGCTGCTGCAACTGCATTAGGATTACCATTGTACCAATATCTTGGCGGCTTCAATGCCAAAGAATTGCCAGTACCAATGATGAACATCTTAAATGGTGGCGCTCATGCTGACAATAATGTAGATATTCAAGAATTTATGGTTATGCCTGTTGGAGCACCTAGCTTTGCAGAAGCACTTCGTATGTGTGCTGAAGTATACCACACATTAAAAAGTGTATTAAAAGGACTTGGCTTAAACACTGCAATTGGTGATGAAGGCGGTTTTGCTCCTAACCTAAGTTCTAACGAGCAAGCTCTAGAAGTCATTGTAGAAGCTATCACAAAAGCTGGTTACAAACCAGGTGAAGATTTCTGCTTGGCGCTTGATGTTGCTGCATCTGAAATCTACAAAGATGGCAAATACAATCTTGCTGGTGAAGGCGTTATCAAAACTTCCGAAGAAATGGTTGAGTTCTACAGCCAATTAGTAGCTAAATATCCAATCATCTCCATTGAAGATGGTATGTCCGAAGATGACTGGGCTGGTTGGAAACTTATGACTGAAAAATTAGGCAGCAAAATTCAAATCGTTGGTGATGATTTGTTTGTTACGAACACAGAACGTTTAGTTCGTGGTATTGAAACTGGTACTGCTAACTCCATTTTGATTAAAGTAAATCAAATTGGTTCCTTGACTGAAACTTTTGATACCATTGAAATGGCGAAACGCGCTGGTTATACTTGCGTAATTTCTCATCGTTCTGGTGAAACAGAAGATTCTACAATTGCTGATATCGCGGTAGCTGTAAATGCTGGTCAAATCAAGACTGGTGCACCTACTCGTTCCGACCGTGTAGCGAAATACAACCAATTGCTTCGTATTGAAGAAGAATTGAGCGTAATTTCTCAATACAAAGGTCGTAAAGTATTCTATAACTTAAAATAAGCGATTTAAAAGTAAAACACCGAACTGACAGCAGCCTGCACTGTTGTTAGTTCGGTGTTTTTTATTTACGCAAGAGATATGTTTTTCTAGAAGAGAGTGAGGAAAGAACGTTTTTAACCACAGAGGCGCAGAGTGCGCTGAGAGGGATTTTTTAGCCCTATCTATCTTTTCTCTGCGTCTCTGCGGTTAAAAAGATACGCCGACGATTCTCTTATTCTTCAAAGAGTATTTTGCATAACATGGCGTGATTAAAGGAACTGCAGGGATCAAGTCCTGTCGTTTCTTTGAATTTTTTTAACCGGAATAATAAAGTGTTGCGGTGAATGTAAAGGTTTTTCGCGGTGGTGCTAATATTCATATTATTGTTTAGCAGGCTAACAATGGTATTTTTCATGTCATACCTACGCACTAGGTTACTTGTTAGCTTTGCTTTAATGACTTGCAGTGATTGGCATGTCTCGGTTATGTTTATTTTTTTTATCAGATAAGCAGACAGGATGTCAAAATCATGAATGGTAGCAAGAGTATTGTTGGAGTTAAGACTATTAAGGGCAAACAGGGCTTCTTGGTATGATTGTCCTAATGCTGCATAACTCATAACTAGGCTTCCGAGACCTAGGCGTAAAGCTATATTATTCTCCCGCAGCAATTGTAATAAATCAGATCCCCAGCTTTGATAATCGATTTCCCAAGTTTTGTGCTCAAAATGTTTAAGAACTATTAATCGATCCTCGATAAAAACAACTAAATCCTGAGCCGTAACATAAGGAGGAGCTGATATTAAATTTACAATATTTTCTCTAGCTCTAGATGATACTAGATCATTACAACCATAGTTTTTATGAGCAAGGTCGAGAATGGGCTGAATATCTATTACAAGTACTAGACGAGGTAAATCTAGCTCATATTTTAACAGTTTAGCCGTTTTCAATAATTTATCGTAATTGGTATTTGCATGATCTGATAAGAGTAAGGCTGCAAAATTTTCTCGTAATTGGTATTGAGATCGGACTTCTTCTTGCAGTGCTTCTTGTTCTATGATTAATTCAGTTACCATTTTTACCATTCTAGCTAGATCTCTAACTTTGTCAGGGTGACCAGATATCCCGACAACTCCGATCACTTGGCCATTTGATACAATGGGCATATTAAGGCCAGGAAGTGATCCTGTGTACTGATCCAGGTTGTCAGGAAATATTTCTACTATTTGCGCATTGTTAATTACCTCTTTTGCACCTTTATGGAAGGTGTTAATTCGGTGTTTTTGTCCGGACGCAATAATCATGCCTTGGCTGTCCATAATATTAATGTTCTGCCTAGCAATGGGCATGATGTTATCAACGATTGGTTGCGCTAGACTACTTGTCAGAAGCAATGTATTCACCTCAATTAGTAAAAATGTACAATGTGTATGATTATTTGAATCAATGATGTGGTAGGTAAAGGTGTAGTCTTTTTTGTGAAGCATGATTAGTATTAGTATCTTGTATCGATTATATCAAATTATGATTTTTTATTCATTAGATAATTTGTACATTATTTGCCCCAATCGAGAAGCAAATGTTATGTGTTTTTATAATTGTAATGGAAATGGATTTTACATAGAATAATAGTAGTAGTAGTCGATAGATAAGACTACGATTTACGTATAGTGTCCTCGTTGAATCGTAGTCCTGCTTAACCTAGAGATTTGGGGTTTAAAAAATCTAAGAATAGAAAGGTTGATGGATATGCGTATTGTAGTTGCTCCTGATTCTTATAAAGGCAGTGTATCAGCAGTGGGTACTGCTAACGCCATGGAGAAAGGAATTAAAGCAGTATTTCCTGAGGCAGAAGTCATTAAGGTACCAATTGCAGATGGTGGCGAGGGGACAGTAGAAGCTCTTGTTACGGCTACGAATGGACAAATGATATATCAAGATGTAATTGGTCCGCTCGGGCGTACGGTATCATCCTATTGGGGTATTTTGGGGGATGGCAAAACGGCGGTGATTGAAATGGCAGCAGCTTCTGGCTTACCCCTTGTTCCAAATGAAAAGAGGGATCCACGGGTTACGACTACCTACGGAACAGGTCAATTGATAAAGGCGGCCCTTGACAGAGGGCTGAAAAAAATCATAATCGGTATTGGTGGCAGTGCAACGAATGATGGTGGTTGTGGTATGGCGCAAGCTTTAGGCGGGAAATTTTTAGATGCTGATGGACAAGAGTTATCCTATGGGGGAGCCGCTCTAGCAAAATTGAATAGAGTTGATCTCAATGGTATGGATGCAAGACTTGCTAGTACAGTAATTATCGTTGCCTGTGATGTGGATAATCCCTTGTGTGGACCAAGGGGAGCAACGGCTGTATACGGTCCCCAAAAAGGGGCAAGTCCTGAAATGGTGGTTGAACTTGATGCGGCGTTGAAGAATTTCGCCAGTAAAGTGGGAGAAGCAACTGGTAAAAATATTGCAGAGCATCCTGGCGCAGGTGCTGCCGGTGGACTTGGTGCAGGTCTTTTGTTTTTTACCAATGCAGCTCTTAGGCCCGGTGTAGAAATTGTTTTGGAGACTACTGGATTTGAATCGTTAGTTAAATCTGCTCAGCTGGTTATCACCGGAGAGGGGCGAACGGATTTTCAAACTGCTTTCGGCAAAGCGCCAGTAGGGGTAGCTAAAGTGGCTAAGAAATACAATGTTTCTACTATCTGTCTTTCTGGTGGTTTAGGGCAAGGATACGAGGATGTACTAAAACAGGGGATAGATGGATTGATGAGTACAGTTCCCTGTCCGATGACATTAGAAGAATGTATCGAACAGGGAGCCGAATTTATTGAAATGGGAACAAAACGACTTTGTCAGGTCATCAAAGTAGGTATGGAAATATGAGGGGTTAAAAAAACTTTGTGCGTTATCTAGATAGAAAGGAAGAGTAATTCATGATAAAGAAAACAAAATTAGTTTGTACTATGGGGCCAAGCACTGGAAAACAAGAAATTATGGAGAAAATAATTGAAGCTGGCATGAATGTAGCTCGGTTTAACTTTTCTCATGGCAACCATGAAGAACATAGTGTACGTATTAATATGTTGCGGGCTGCCGCTGCAAAAAAGAATACTCCTGTAGCGGTCTTATTAGATACCAAAGGCCCAGAAATGCGTCTTGGTAATTTTGTCGAAGGTAAAGTTACCATTGAACAAGGACAAAAATTCATTTTAACTTCTAGAGACGTGGAAGGGACCAAAGAAATTTGTTCCGTCAACCATAGATTCTTGCCTCAAGAAGTAGCACCAGGCAATCAAATTCTTCTGTCTGATGGATTAATCTGTCTTGCCGTTGATAAAGTAGAAGGCGATGACATTTATACAACTGTTTTAAATACAGGCGTAATTGGCAACAGAAAACGTGTGGCAGCACCTGGCGTGTCTGTGAACTTACCACCTTTGTCTGAACAAGATGTGAAGGATGTATTGTTTGCTGCTAAAGAAGGTATGGATTTTATTGCTGCATCTTTTATCCAAAGAGCTGCCGATGTATTGACAATTAGAAAATTATTGGAAGAAGCCAATTCTGACATCCATATCATTTCTAAAATTGAAAATGCAGAAGGCGTAAAAAACATTGATGAAATCATCAAAGTATCCGACGGAATTATGGTAGCTCGTGGTGACCTTGGCGTAGAAATTCCTACCGAAGAAGTGCCTATAGTACAAAAAATGATTATCGAAAAGTGTAATAAACTAGGCAAACCTGTTATTACAGCAACACAAATGTTAGAATCTATGATTAACAATCCTCGTCCAACTCGGGCAGAAGCAAGTGATGTCGCTAATGCTATTATGGACGGTACTGATGCGATCATGCTGAGTGGTGAAACGGCTAGCGGAGACTATCCAGTAGAAGCAGTTCAAATGATGGCAAAAATCGCAATTCGCACCGAACAAGCTTTACAATATAGCGAAATGTTACACAATAAAGGTGTTTTAACCCAACGTACTACGACAGAAGCAATCAGTCATGCGACGGTACAAGTAGCTCATGAATTAAGTGCTGCATCAATTATTACTGACACGCAAACTGGATATACTGCTCGTATGGTATCAAAATATCGTCCATTATCCCATATCGTGGCTGTTACTCCTAATGAAAGAACAGTTCGTAAAATGCAAGTTATGTGGGGCGTACAACCTGTTCTACGTGCTACTGCAAAAAATAGTGATGAAATGGTTGGAAATGCCATTCAAAGTGCATTGGCGTCCGGTATTGTAAATGAAGGCGACTTAGTTGTCATTACTGCTGGCGTTCATGCAACTGGCACAGGAACTACGAATATGATTCGTGTACATGTTGTAGGTAATGTTTTGTTACGTGGCGTAGGGATTGGTCAATCAGCAGTAACTGGTAAAGTTTGTATAGCCCATTCTATGAAAGATGTAGAAAGCAAATTCAAACCAGGCGAGATTTTAGTAGTATCCAATGTAGACGAAGAAACAGCAAGATTTGCTGCTAAGGCATCTGCTATCATTGCGGAAGAAGGCGGATTGACTTCCCACGCTGCTATTGTTGGTATTAGTGCTGGCATTCCCGTTATTGTTGGTGTAGATGGAGCAACCGAACGCTTAACAGATGGTACTATTATTACTGTGGACGCAGCTCGTGGATTGGTATATCAAGGTGAAATTAACGCAAAGTAGTTTCGGTAAGGAAAAAAGGCTCTAGCAGTTAGAGTTAGCCATTGATAAAAAGGGCCACTAGTATAACCAAGAAAACACGGGATGATAGTAGATTATTTGCTGTTATCTCGTGTTTCTTTGTGCTTAGATAAAGAGAAATGAAGAGCAAAAGGAATTTTGTATTCAAAATACTGGAAATTTAAATAAAAAGTGGCTAAAATATTGTCAATTTCATTTTGATTATGATACAATAAAACAACTAAGAGTATAAGGGGGCTTTAATAAAATTGGTTACATTTTTAATGATTGTAGAAGCCATTATCTCTGTTGCCTTGATTGCCGTTGTTGTTTTGCAATCAGGTAAAGGAGGAGGACTAGCTGGATCTATCGGTGGTGGGTCTGATAGTGTATTAGGTGGTCAGAAAAAAGGTCTAGATGCTGCCTTATCCAAAATAACCATGTTTTTAGGAGCTTTATTTGCTATTGTCACTTTGACGTTAGTAAAAATAATGCATTAAAGTAAGCTTATACCGGGACATGCACAAAATTTTGTAGAAGAAATTAAAGCAGTACAATGTAGTATGTATATTATGCAAACCATGTAGCAAAGGCCTTTATTAAATGAGGAACATAATGTTCAACATAGGAGGAGACGTTATAATGGACTTATTGTATATTGCACCGATTGCTGGAATAGTAGCACTACTATTCGCAGCATATTTTATGAAAAGTGTGCTTAGTGAAAGTTCTGGTAATGAAAAAATGCAGGAATTGTCCCAAGCAATATTTGAAGGGGCAATGGCTTATCTAAATCGACAGTATAAGACGCTAATTCCTTTTACTGTCATTATTTTTGCCGTTTTGTTTTTTGTTGATGGCTATAAACTAGCAATATCCTTTTTAGTAGGTGCTGTATCTTCAGCAATCGCTGGTTATGTGGGAATGACTTCAACAACCAAGGCCAACGCTCGTACAACAGAAGCTGCTCGTCATAGTCTCAATAAGGCATTAAGTGTCTCTTTTAGAGCTGGAGCAGTTATGGGTATGTCAGTTGTCGGTCTTGGTTTATTAGGCGTGTCCGTACTATACATATTATTTCGTGATCCTGTTGTTATCAATAGTTTTGCTTTTGGTGCTAGCGCTATTGCATTTTTTGCCCGTATTGGCGGTGGTATCTTTACCAAAGCCGCGGATGTGGGAGCTGATTTAGTTGGTAAAATAGAGGCTGGAATTCCCGAAGACGATCCGCGTAATCCAGCTGTTATTGCCGATAATGTTGGGGATAATGTAGGCGATACAGCAGGCATGGGGGCCGACTTATTTGAATCTTACGGGGCAACTGCCATCGCTGCCATGTTAATCGGTAATACCTTGTATGGTGTGAATGGCGTATTGTTTCCTTTGCTGATCGGTGCCGCCGGAATATTTGCTGCGATTGTCAGTATTTTCTTAGTAAGAACAGGGGAAGATGGAGATCCACAGGCTGCATTGAATCGAGGCCTATGGGGCACAAATCTTTTGACAGCGATTATGGCTTATGGTTTGTCGACCATGGTTTTTGGAAACAAAGGTTTTGGTATCTTTGTTGCCATTGTCGCAGGCTTGGTGGTTAATGTATTGGTTGGTATGATTACGGAATATTATACTTCAAGTGATAAGCCGCCAACTCAGCGCATTGCAGAAGCTTGTCAAACTGGTGCAGCAACGAATATTATTGCCGGTGTTGCTACTGGTCTTAAGAGTACAGCGATTCCCATGGTTGTGTTTTCTGTAGCCATTTGGGTAGCTTTTAGTCAGGCGGGCATTTATGGGATTGCTATGGCAGCCATGGGGATGTTATGTACTGCTGGCATGGTAGTAGCAGTAGATTCTTTTGGACCCGTTGCAGATAATGCAGGGGGGATTGCCGAAATGGCAGAACTAGGCCCAGAAGTTCGTAAGACTACAGATAAGTTAGATGCGGTAGGCAATACGACAGCGGCCATTGCCAAAGGGTTTGCCATTGGCTCTGCTGCTTTAACAGCCTTAGCTCTCTTTACTGCCTTTGGCGAAGAAGTTGCTAAAAATCCAAAGTTATCAGAATTATTGGTTAACGGACATTTAGTCATTAATTTAACAGAACCTACCGTTATTATTGGTATATTCCTTGGCGCTACTTTGCCATTTTTAGTATGTGCTATGACGATGGAAGCAGTAGGAAAAGCTGCTTTTGAAATGATTGCAGAGGTTCGCCGCCAGTTTCGTGAAATTCCTGGTATCATGGAAGGCACTGGTCGCCCTGATTATGCGGCCTGTGTAGATATCAGTACCAAAGCCGCCATTAAAGAAATGTTGATGCCGGGCATCTTTGCAGTAGGCATGCCTCTCTTGGTTGGCTTTACTATGGGTGCGAAGGCTCTGGCTGGATTTCTTGCTGGAGCAACAGCTACTGGTGTACTGCTAGCATTATTTATGGCTAATGCGGGTGGTGCTTGGGATAATGCGAAAAAGTACATTGAAACAGGAAAGCATGGAGGCAAAGGTACACCTGCCCATGCTGCAGCTGTTATCGGTGATACGGTAGGCGATCCCTTTAAGGATACCTCTGGTCCAGCGATGAATCCACTCATCAAAGTAGCTGGAACCATATCTTTAATCATTGCCCCCTTGTTATTTTCATAAGAGAAAAGGTCATTCATCTTAAGGATGAATGACCTTTTTTACGGAATCGGAAAGGTTAACACTTCCTTGATTCCAAGTAAGAACGACTAAGGCTTCTGCCTGCGTCTGAGGACTTGGCCTAAGCCAAGTCTTTTCTTATAGTAATAATTTCTTAGTTCAAAGAAGTACAGCTTCATTATTTTGAAACTGCAAACTTATAGCCGTCTACCACCACTTTAAGTTCCCCTGTATGAGGGTTGAACATCAACCCATGTATAGGTACATCCTTAGGAATAAGTGGATTGCTGCGAATTTTGATGACCACCTTTTCAACATTATCTATAGGTTGGTGAAAATCATCTAACCAGTCTTCTAATTCTTTTTCTATCATCTTGATTGCATCTGGCGAAATTCCCCGCTTAAGCATTTTTTCAGTAAGCTTTTTTGATGTAGTGTGGGATACACCACAATCTAAGTGACCGATGACAATTACCTCTTTAACACCTAACTCAAAAATACCAACAATCAGACTGCGGATTGTTGCTTCAAAGGGACCTGTTACAGAATTACCTGCATTTTTTATTACTTTTGCTTCACCATGATTGATTCCCATTGCCGGTTCCAAGAAATCTACCAATCTAGTATCCATGCAGGTAAAAATGGCCAGCTGACGTTTTGGCAATTTATCAGTTACCGCATAATGGTAAATAAATTCATCGGATAAGTTCCCAACAAAGTCCTTGTTGGCTGCTAATACTTGATCTAAAATTTGCATAAGCTGTCCTCCTCTATTTGAAAAACGTAATATAGTGAGTTGAATTATTATAGAGTATGAAAAATATTGCCAGAAAATTATATAATTATGAAATAAAATTACAATAAATACTTCGACGAAAATATCTTTTTCTCCTGCTTCTAATTGCTATTGATAAGGTAGATTACCAGAAATCAAGTTTTATTTGTGGTATATAGAATTTTTATTCTTTAAAATGGTATAATTGTAATAATAGCATTTATTAGGGGGTTTGCTTTTTGGCCATAATGGAAGGAGCAGAACCGTTTTTTTTACCCGGCGGTGAGCAGGGCGTTTTGTTAATACATGGATTTACTGGTTCACCTGGAGAAATTCGCCTCCTCGGTGAGTATTTACATCAAAAAGGCTATACTGTCTTAGCTCCACGGCTTTGTGGGCATGGGGCAACGGTAGAGGAAATGTCTAAAACAAGATGGTCCCATTGGTATGCTGGTGTTGAAGATGGTTATCATATACTAAAGTCATTATGTAAATATATAGCAGTGGTAGGATTATCAATGGGAGGGCTACTGGCGCTAAAGTTAGGGTCAGAGTATCCAGTTGATTGCCTCGTGTCGTTAAGCACGCCGATTTACATTGTAGATAAACGTTTGGACATGCTGCCTGTGTATCGTGTATTTCGTGAATTTGTACCAAAAAAACGCAGGGTGTATGCTGGTATTAAACCGAAATATTCGGCGGGGTATAGTGCAACTCCTCTGAGTAGTTTAAGCAGTTTACTTGATTTGATTCAGCATGTTGATTCGCTTTTACCGAAAATAACAATTCCATTGCTTATTATGCAGGCTCGCTTTGAACATACTGTAGAGCCTAAGAGTGCAAGTCATATCTATGATAAAGTAGGTAGTAAAGATAAAAAGATAATTTGGCTGGAGAAGTCTGGACACATTATAACATTGGATGTTGAACGGGAACAGGTATTTGAAGAAGTTGCAGATTGGATTCTGCCCTCCAGAATAACAGAGTGCTAAAATAAGGATCGGAGTGATTGGAATGGATGAAAGCAATCAGTGGTGCTTTGCATGTGGTAAGGACAATCCTATCGGCTTAAAACTGGAATTTATCGAAGATGAGGATAGCTATAGTACAACCTTTACAGCAGGCCCAGAGCACCAGAGCTATGATGGTATTATGCACGGCGGACTTATCAGCACCATACTGGATGAAGTTATGGTCCGTTATCTTTATGCGAAAGGCTTCACCGCTGTGACAGCCCGTTTGGAAGTACGGTTTCGTCAACCAACACCAATCGGAGAGAAACTTACCATAAGAGCAACAATCCAATCCCAACGTGGCAAGCTATATGAGGTAAGGGGAAAAATGACACTGCCTGACGGGACTGTTACCGCAGAAGGTAAAGCCACCGTTGCAGTTGTGGAGGATACACATCATGATGATACTGAAAAATAGAATCCTAGAATTTATGAAGACAGAGGCTTACAAACCGTTAACGGCGGAAGAATTAGCAGAACACATGGAATTAAAAGGTACGGAGCTGGGGGAACTCTGGAAAGTTATTGAAGAGCTAGAAAACAATGCAGATATTATAAAAACTCGCTATGACAAATACGGTGTACCTGAACGTATGAACTTAGTAGTGGGTAAATTAAGTGCAAGTAATAAAGGGTATGGCTTTGTCATTCCTGAAAAAGTAAAATCGCCCGACGAAACGGATGTTTTTATTCCCCCAGATGGAATGATGAGTGCGATGCATCATGATCGAGTTGTCGCTCGCGTACATTGCCAAAGTGGGCACGGCAAGTCTCGGGACGGAGAAATAATTCGTATTGTACAACGGGCCAACCCTCGTATTGTTGGGACTTATGAGGCTAGTCGTAATTTTGGCTTCGTAACTCCAGATGATCTTCGTTTGGGGCAGGATATTTTTGTTCCGAAAGATGGAAAGACCATCGTAAAAAGTGGCACGAAAGTTGTAGTGGAAATTACCAAATGGCCAGAAAAAAAACGAAGTGCAGAAGGTAAAATTATTGAGGTGCTGGGTAATACCGGGGATACGGGTATTGAGATTTTATCAATTATCAAGCGACATAATCTGCCTATTGATTTTCCGCCTGAGGTAGAACAGGCAGCGGAGAAGGCCCCTGACACCATTAGTGAGGATGAAATTGCAGGTCGCAGAGATTTACGCCACTTGCCAATTATGACCATCGACGGAGAAGATGCGAAAGATTTGGATGATGGGGTATATGTTGAACGATTAAAAAACGGAAATTATCTTCTCGGAGTGTATATTGCGGATGTAAGTCACTACGTACGAGAAAATACAGTACTCGATAAAGAAGCCCGTGAGCGAGGAACCAGTGTATACTTAGTAGACCGGGTACTCCCTATGCTGCCACGTCGCCTATCAAATGGCATCTGCAGTCTTAATGCGGGAGAAGATAGGCTGGCAATGTCTGCCCATATGGAAGTCAATCATCAAGGACAAGTGGTGAAGTATGAACTCTTCCCCAGTGTTATTCGGGTAAAGAAACGGTTTTCTTATACGGTAGTGCGAAAGATCTTAGTGGAGCATGACGAAGAGTTAATCAGTGAAAATCAAGAATTGCTAAGCCAATTAGAAAATATGGAACGTTTGTGCCGTATCCTACGAGATCGCCGTATGCGCCGAGGGGCAATTGATTTTGATTTTCCTGAACTAAAAGTAAAACTAGATGAAACGGGTAAACCAATTGAAATTGTCAAACGCGTCCGTAGTTTGGCAGAATCCATCATTGAAGAGTTTATGCTGGTTGCCAATGAAACAGTAGCAGAACATATGCACAAATTAAAAGTTCCTTTTGTGTTTCGCGTACACGAAGAACCAGACTCGGAAAAAATGGTTAAGTTAAATAACTTATTACATAATTTTGGACAAAGTTTAGCAAAGGTAGATGAAGTACAACCTAGCGCCCTACAGAAAATTTTAAGCCGCATTTCGGGACGACCAGAAGAACGCATTATTAGCACCGTTATGTTACGTTCTTTGAAGCAAGCGAGATATGAATCGCAAAATTTAGGCCATTTTGGTTTGGCAGCAACTTATTATACCCATTTTACTTCACCGATCCGCCGCTATCCGGACTTAATTGTTCATCGCGTAATTCGCGAGACTTTTAGTACGGGAGATATATCAGCAAAACGGAAAGAAAAACTGACAGCAATGCTGCCACAAATTGCCTTACATTCCTCAGAAAGAGAGAGGGCAGCGGCAGAAGCAGAACGTGAAACAGTGTCTCTCAAGACAGTAGAGTATATGGCTCAGTTTGTGGGAGAACATTTTGATGGTATTATTAACGGTGTTACGGCTTTCGGTATTTTTGTGGAACTCGATAATGGAGTAGAGGGCCTAGTACGTGTATCCAGTATGGAAGATGATTATTATCAATATATTGAAGAACAGTACTCCTTAATTGGCGAACGCAGTCATAAGATATATCGTTTAGGTGATGCTGTTAAAGTGATTCTCGTTAGGGTAAGTCCAGAAGAACGTAATATTGATTTTGTTCTGGAAGCCAATAGTGCTTGGATTGAGCGAGCAGCGAATCGGAGGCCTAGCGGAGCTAGACCACAAGGGCAAGGTTCACGGGGACCAAAGAAAGATTCTTTTAGCCCTAGCAAAAAAACGGTATCGACAACCAAGAGTAAAGGTAATAAGCCAAAAGGCGGGGTAGCTAGAGCAAAACCGAAACGTAATAAATCAAAGAAAAAATAAAGAGAAAACGTAGTATCGAGGTGATTGTTTTGAAAGAAGCGACAGCAGGCATTAAAATTGTTGCGGAAAATAGAAAGGCTAGGCATGATTATCATATTCATGAAAGCTATGAAACAGGGTTGGTATTAACTGGCACAGAAGTAAAGTCTTTGCGGGCGGGTAAAGCGAATCTTAAAGATGCTTATGCAAGAATTGAAAAAGCAGAGCTTATGCTGCATAATGTGCACATTAGCCCTTATGACCAAGGAAACCGCTTTAATCATGAACCATTACGCACACGTAAGCTTTTGATGCATCGCAGTGAGATTGACAAATTGATTGGTAAAACCCAAGAGAAGGGTTATACTTTAGTGCCCCTAAAAATATATTTTACTCACGGTATGGCAAAACTGCAATTAGGCTTAGCCACGGGTAAAAAGAATTATGACAAACGTCAGGATGCAGCGGAACGGGATGCGAAACGAGAAATTGATCGTGCTTTTCGTGATCGACAAAGAGAATAAAAATCAGGCTCCGTTAATGGAGCCTGATTTTTATTTGTAGGTGAAAAAGGTTTATTGATCGGATGTCTGACAGGAAGCTACATTTAAGGTTCTATTATCCATTTTCTTATCTTCCGTACATAATTGTAAAAGCAATATGCTAGCAACGACCAATAGTCCGCCAAGACCTTGGAGGAAGGTAAGTTGTTCCCCTAGTACCAAAACCGATAATAAAACAGTAAGAACAGGTTCTGCAGTACTAATGATGGAAGCATTTGCTGCCCCAATTTTATTAAGACCGGCAAAGAATCCTAGAATGCCTACAATCGTGCCAAAAGAGGCTGTGCCAAGTAAGGCTAACCAACCCTGGAAGGGGAGGGTAAGAATAAGTTGATTGGTAGTGCTGCTATAGATAGTAAAAGCAAAAGCTGCGGCAGTAGAAACATAGGTGGTGGCTACTAATGGATGTACATTTTGTAATACTCGTTTGCCAATAATAATATAGCAAGAGTAAATGATTGCGCTGCCTAAACCTAGTATAATACCCAAGTGACTAATGCCAGTTAGCGAGACGCCCAGAATAAAAAAGAGTCCAAGGAAACAAATGGCAAGGGCAAGACCTTTTTGCCAACTAAATTGTTCATCACCAATGAGGAAGGAGAGGATGCTGACTAGGGTAGGATAGGTAAAGAGCAACATCTCTGACAAGGAAGCAGGTAAATATTGTAGAGATGCGGCAAACAACAAGGACATTGACCCATAGCCAACAGCTCCCATCAAACCTAGCTTGAGCGCTGTTTTTATCTTCACTTTTGGGGAAATATGAAGTAATTTTAGTAGCATCCACAAACAGAGTGATGCGAGGGCAAAGCGCATAGTAAGTATCGTAAGGGTGTTCGCTCCTGCTGCAAAGGCTAGTTTAATAAAAATTGCTAATGTGCTGAAGCCAGCAGCTGAAAATAATACTAACAATGCACCGAAATTTTGTTGACTCAGTAGAACCATCTCCTTTTAAATAGTATATTCCTGTTCCTAAAAGTAATCTCCTGCGAAAAGAAATAAAATGGAATTAAAAATGGTAATACTTATAGTTGGTGGAATTAGAAGTTATATGATATAATAAATAAACAATGATAAATAGGGAGATTATATACGTTGAAGCGTACGTAGATAATTTCTTGCCTAAGATCATATTGTTGAAATCGGGGGCGTAATGGTTTCGACAGGGGTGGTTGTGGCATAGGTAGCGAGCCGGGATTCCATCAGCCCGTCAATACGGTGGAAAGTTATAAATGCAAACAACGAATACGCTTTAGCAGCTTAATGCTAACGTTCTACCGTCCCTCTTCCTGTGGGGAAGGCTAGGACGTCACAATGCAGGATACCTGAGGTCTAATTCTCCGCGGACCAACTGGGAAATTTTAAAGAGATAGCGCCAGCGAAGCTTGTCTGTAAGCGTCAATGGGGCGAAATCTAAAATACAGAATGCGCTCGGAGAAGCCTATGTAGTGATGCCTTTGGACAGGAGTTCGATTCTCCTCGCCTCCACCAATTGAATATCCCCTCCACCTAGTATAGATGTGACTGGAAGGATAAAATGGCCAATTGGCCAAGATATGCTTCCTTTTTAGTTCGGTCATTTTATCCTTCCTTTAAAATAATAAGTGATGTGCCGGATGTTGTACCTAATACTTCGCAATATTGGAATTTAACATGTTATAAGATAATGGAGAGGCTAATCGGAAATTGGGTTCACAATTGGGCATTTCAAGTAAAGAATTAGAGATTTGCAAATTTAAACATATAAATGTCGATGTTAGTCAAAGAAAAAGCAGTGGTTAGAACTGAAAAGTTTTAATCACCGCTTTTTTTATTGTAATTTTTTTAAAAAAGTAATTACTTTTTTAATTATAATATATTAGTTTAAATTATGTACAATTATAATCATAATTGCTATAATTATAGCATAAAGTTAAAAGGAGGATGCTATGTGCCAAATAAAAAAAACAACTTTAAAAAGCCAATAGAACATTATAACATGAGTGAATTTTTAAAAGGACAAGCGTCTAAAATTTTGACAGGCATATCTGATAATAACACTACGGCATTTGTACTTAAAAATGGCAAACCCAAGGTAGTGGTTATCTCGTATGAAAAATACAAAAAATTATTAGAAGACGGAGTTGACATAAATACCCCTTAGTGAATAATTCAATATAATAATTAAGTTCATTTTTCGAACAGGAGACAGGATTTAAATTTTATAATACAAGCAAATTTACTCTTGATAGATTTAAAAATGATGCTCTCATGTAAGCCGCAAATCTAAGGTGGACGGTGAATTCATTGAGAAATTTAATAAAATACGAGTTAAATGAGAAATGTATACGAGGAGAATCATTATGAAATTAAAAAATATTGAAATAAAGTCATTTATTAAGGCTCTTGGATTTCTTTCGCAGGAGGGTGACAAGGATGTCTTTTACAAAAATTATCCACATCATAAAAACTATTTTATTAAAGTGAATTTTGAAACCGAAAAAATTGAATATGGCACAGAGATAAATTTAGGTGACCTTACAACAAGTAATTTTGATCATTCAGAAAATTTTGTTGTCCTTGAATGCGTTGACAGGCTGTTGCTAAAAGGATACCCACCTGAATGTTTATCACTTGAACATAAATGGCCTATGGGAAGAAACGAAAAAGGCAAGCTTGATATTTTGGTTTTTGACAGCGATAAAAAAGCCTTTTTGATGATAGAGTGTAAAACATGGGGAGAAGAATACGAAAAAGAAAAAAAGAAAATGTTGCGTGATGGTGGGCAATTATTTTCTTACTATGTTCAAAGCAAAGCCACACAATATCTTTGTTTATATGCATCTCGCCTTAAAAACAGTTGTATTGAGTTTGTAAACGACATAATAATAGTGGATGAGCAATGGCGAGCACTTAACGATCAAAAAGAGATATTTGACTACTGGAGTAAGAATTTTAAAGACAACGGTATTTTTGACGAATGGGCAAATGCATATCATGTTGAAATCAAGGCTCTTATACGTGCTAGATTAAAAGAATTGAGTTCTGATGACAGTGGTCGAATTTATAATCAATTTGCAGAAATACTACGTCATAATGTAGTTTCTGATAAGCCAAATGCGTTCAATAAAATACTCAATCTTTTTATTTGTAAAATAATAGATGAAGACAAAAATGAAACTGAAGAAGTAGATTTTCAATGGTTAGAAAATGATACTAATGAAAGTCTGCAAATAAGATTAAATGATTTATATCGTGAGGGAATGAAACGGTTTCTTGATATTGAGGTTACCGATTACTCTAATACAGATCTTGACGATAAGCTGTACAATATAAATGAGATAGAGATAAAAAAGCAAATTAAAGACATGTTTTTACAAATTAGATTGCAAAAGAATCCTGAATTTGCTTTTAAAGAAGTATATAACAATCAGTCTTTTATAGATAATGGAACAGTTGTAAAAGAAATAGTTGAGTTATTACAGCCATATCAATTTAGATATGGACATAAACAACAATTCTTAGGCGACTTTTTTGAATTGCTTTTAAACACAAGTATTAAACAAGAGTCAGGACAATTCTTCACCCCTGTTCCTATTACAAAGTTTATTATCTCATCTCTTCCGATTAAAGAGTTTATTGCAAATCAAATACAAAAAAACGAAGTAGATATATTACCAGCCGCTATTGACTATGCAACAGGTAGCGGACATTTTCTCACTGAATGGATGGACGAAGTTCAAACGATTATTGATAATTTTGACACAGCTGGATTAAGACCTAATGCAACAAAAAAAATCAGAGGGTGGAAACAAGATCAATTTGAATGGGCAAAGGAATATGTATATGGAATTGAAGCAGATTACCGATTAGTTAAGACTACGAAAGTAAGCTCATTTCTTAATGGCGATGGTGAAGCTATAATTATACGTGCTGATGGGTTAGATCATTTCAAAAAATCAAATGATTATAAAGGAAAACTTAAAGAGACTACAAAAGATGACCCAAAAGACAACGGACAGTTTGATGTTTTGGTGGCAAATCCCCCATACAGTGTTTCTGCGTTCAAAAACACTGTTAAGCATGGCAGAGAATCATTTGAATTATTTGATAGGCTTACAGAAGATAGTTCGGAAATTGAATGTTTGTTTATTGAACGTACAAAACAACTGTTAAAAGTTGGTGGTTGGGCAGGAATAATACTACCAAGTTCTATACTAAGCAATTCTGGAATTTATACCGCTGCACGTGAACTTATTCTTAAGTATTTCAATATTAAGGCTATTGCTGAATTTGGTTCAAATACCTTTATGGCAACAGGTACAAATACTGTTACTTTATTTTTAGAACGTAGAGCAAATATTGATCATAAAAAAATACAGGTAGCAATTAACAGCTTTTTTGACAATCCTAAAGATGCTACAGTAAACGGTATAGAAAAAGCATTTAGTAAATATGTTAGTGAAGTTTTTGAGGATATTAGTTTTGGTGATTATATTTCTTTGATAGACCAAAAGCCAAACGATACAATTCAAAACCAAGAACTGTATAAAGATTATAAAAACTGGTTTGCAGGGCTAACTGAAGTTAAGCAGCTTAAAGCTAAAAATGTGTTTAAAGACATGAATAAAATCAACCAACAAAATGAACTTGATAAGCTCTTTTATCAAAAAGTGTTTGAACGAGAACAAGACAAAATGTTATACTTCTTCCTTGCATATTCTCAGCAAACAGTGCTAATAAAAGTGGGCGAAAAGCAGTCTGAAAAGGATTTTATTGGTTATGAGTTTAGCAACCGCAGAGGACATGAAGGCATAAAAATGTATCGTGATGAAAACGGGAAGGCTACAACAAGGCTATATGATGAGACGAATCCTCTAAATCCAGAGAAAGCAAATAGTTATGTTTATAGGGCGTTCCTAGGGGAGAAATTGGATATACATAAATCACTAAATGAAAATATTTTTTCTATTGATACGGTCCAATTGCTGGATTTTAGTAAAATGTTGTTTGAAAAAAATATTTCGTTGAACATAAAAAAAATAGATGTTAAAAGTAAGTGGAATCTGACTAAAATTAGTCAGATTTGTGAAACAAGTTCAGGTGGTACTCCATTAAAATCTATATCTAAATATTACACAAATGGTACTATTCCTTGGGTAAACAGTGGTGAAGTACGTCAGGGCATTATTTATGAAACGGAAAAAAAAATAACACCATTAGGGGTAGATAATTCGTCTGCTAAATTATTTCCTAAAGATACGGTTTTAGTGGCAATGTATGGAGCAACTGCTGGACAAGTTGGTGTTTTGGGAATTGAGGCTACCACAAATCAGGCAATATGTGGGATATTACCAAGTGAGCATGTTTTGCCGCTGTATCTCTACAATTATTTAAGAACTCAATTAGACAATTTTCTAAGTTTGCGAAGTGGGGTAGCTCGTTTAAATATATCTCAGGATATAATTAAAAATTTTATAATCCCATTGCCGCCTAAGGATATACAAGAAAAAATCATAGGAGAAATTGAAGCAATTGAAAAGAAAGACAAAGAAGATAAAGAAAAAATTGATGCTTTAAAAAAGAAAATTGAAAATATTTTAGGATCTTTTATTGAGGAAAAAGTAATCATGGAGATCTGCTCAATTTCAAATGATAAAATAGACCCGCAAAACAATCCAAGTGAAACTTTAAACTACATTGGATTGGAAAATATTGAGAGCAATACGGGAAAATGTATTGATTTTAATCCTACTATTGCTCTCAATATACAAAGCACAAAATTTGTTTTTAGAAAAGGAGATATTTTATATGGGAAATTACGCCCATACCTAAATAAAGTTTGGGTTGCTGAATTTGATGGGGTATGCTCTACTGATATTTTAGTCCTCAAAACCCAACAACCAATATTGTTAAAACAAATTATATTGAGTAAAAATTTTGTAAACCAATCATCTGCTTTAATGCAAGGAACAAGTTTACCAAGATTAAGGGTAAGTGATTTTATGTCAATCAAAGTTCCAATGCCACCTATTTCTGAACAGCAGAAAATCGTTTCTCAAATAAAAATGCTTGAAGCTGAAATAGAGCAGATAGAAGTAAGATTATTTGGTATCAATGAAGAAAAAGAAATCATATTAAAAAAGTATTTAGAATAAAAACGATATTTAATCATTTAGTAAGAAGAAATAATCCGCATTTTGGATTCGCTGGAGGTATAATATTTTTGTTAAAACTGGGTCTACAGAGGATTTACACTCCTCTGCAGACCCAGTTCTTTATTAGGGCATTGGATTATTGATTCGCAGGCAAAATGCACACTGAGTGCCAGGAAGAGGATATGAATATATCTCAGAAAAAACAGTACCATTCTGTATAAGGACTAGCCCATATCCCGAACGAATAACAAAATATCCGCCATAATCTCTAGTAAGATTGCAAATAGATTTTAGACCACGGCCACCGCCGGTTCTTAATCTACCACTTTTTCCAGAAAGGGCCTCGAATAGCACATGAGCCTCATCACTGGAAGATAACTCAGGATATTTTCTGATCAAGTGGTTGCGAACACCAATCCCACAATCTCCGACGGACATAATAACGTTTGTTTTACCAGCAAAATCGAAGTACTTTTGTAAGATAAAATAACCTTCACCGTTATTTTCAAAGGCACTATGTTCTACGCTGTTACTACACAACTCGTTAATTGCTTCGAAAGAGAGCTGTCGGTACATTGATTGGGATTTATCGGGAAACCAATGTTCAAAATTATCATAAAACCAATCGCCCAGTTTATTAATTTGCATTAAAGAATCCACCTTCGTGAGCTCAAGTAAGTTCTTAGAAAGTGGATTTTTGCTAAATTCAATAGATTCGCCTTTGGAAGTGGCAACTTCATAGTCGAAAAAATTAACTCGGCGCAGATAGCCATCTATTTGAGGTGTCAAATTATCAAGGAAAACCTCAGAACCAGATTGCATTTTTATTTTTTTGCACAGCATAAATAGCATTACAATGGCTTGAGGATTTAGTGAACTTATATTATACATATCTAATGTGCAGATATTGCCGATTTCAATTCGATCAGAAGCATGCCATAATATATCAATTTCACGCCAATCACTTAAGTTGGTTACTATTATTGTATTGTTTTCGGGGCTATAGTTTGTTATTTTATTATGCAAAGTATTCACTCCCAAAACCGTTATAATAAGTACTACTTCATAAAAATAATAAGTCCTGCAACTGATTGACAAAAATGGAAACATAATATAATCTATAAATAGGACTTGTATTAAATATATCCAAAGGGTAGGTAGCTATGATTAGAAAGCTTGAGTTAAACGAAATAGCATGTGAATTAGGTTTGTCAGGAAAAACATTAGCTACTCGTCCAGTTGGGGAGCAATTTTATCTTTTAGCACTGAAGAAGTTAGATAAAATTAATGCTGGTGATGTGATTGAATTAAGCCTTGCTGGAATACAGGCTACTGATACATCATTTTTAGATGAGTTTGTATTGGGGTTTCAGCGTTTAATTTTAGATAGCTATCCTGATTCTATGATATTTGTATCAAATGTGGATATATGGGTTTTCGAAAACTTGACCAGACTGATTAAGTCTTGGGAAGTTGATGGACTACGCATTCCTGTTTTATGTTTTCATAATGATAAATACGAAATAGTTGGCAAAATGGAAGCCAATTTACTTGAGGCTTTTGACGTATGCCTGATAAACAAAGAGGTAACTGCGAGACAGTTATCTGAAACTAAGAATTTAGTATTAAGTACTGCAAGTACAAGGCTTAGAAAACTATATGAGTTTAGGGTTATCTATAGACGAGAAGTAATTGATAGTTTCGGAAAGCAGTATGTATATACACTACCGAGATAAACAATAATATTTTTCCAGGTAGAGGAATCATTGTAGTTAGTGTATTGGTCGTACAAATTCTTACTAACTGGCAGAATTATATATTTAGGCGTTGGATAAAATTTATACAAGTCATTACATGTATAGTAAATACTAGAAAAAATATGTTATAGATTTAACATGTAAAACGGGGAAAAAGCCAACGATACATTATATCAAGTTTTAAATAATTATTTGTGAGTATGAGTTGGATAAAAACTATACAAACCATTGCCGTATAAAAATTTTTAGATTAGCAAAATCTTTTAATATAGGAATATTTTCGTGGAGGTATCTATGGACAACTTTATTGGATTGCTTTCTAGCCGAAGTCGATTGTTCCATTTGAAACCCATTAATGTTGGGACATATCTTTCAGAGAGCTTGACCAGTTACATTGCTCGTTTAGCAGAAGCTCATTGTATGACTACTGGTGAATTAATTGCTAAAGAAATGACACCAATACTGAAAAAACCATACTTAACCAACATTGCCGCGGATGGTGGAACACGCTTTTACGAAAATGCCTCAATGTTGAATGGAATTGGAAATGCCGCACGGGATTTTGTAGAGGCATTGGAAGAGCTTACGTTATGTTCAGATCTGCATCACCTTACAATGATGCTGCTGTCCAATGTAATACCTGACAGGAACTTGTGTCGGAATAAAAAGGCTTGGTGCCCATTTTGCCTTAAGGAATGGAAAGATAATAATCAAACCATATATGAACCTCTTTTGTGGGCGCTTCAACCTGTTTCCGTTTGCATAGATCATGGTGTATTATTGCAGGAATATTGTCCAAGTTGCAACCAAACGATTCCTATATTAGAGCGCCGTTCAAAACCAGGGCATTGTTCAAAATGTAGATGCTGGTTGGGGACAACTGTATCAGACGTTTTAATAATAAACAGTGATGAGTTATCTTATATAATTGCACAAGAAATTGCTAAAACAATTGCAGAATTTCCGACCATATCAATAGATATAAAGCCAAATACCATCAGAAACTTTATTGAAACATGTATTAATCATACTACTGGAGGTAATATAGCGGAATATTCCAGAATTCTATGCAAGCCCAAATCAACCGTGTGGGGATGGGTAAAAGGAAAGAATCTGCCGCCGATTGAATCATTAGCACATATTTGCAAGATTTCAGGAGTATCAGTAATGGATATATTCTCAGGAGAGCCTCTTGTATTTAAAGAAGTTTTCGTAAGCCGTCCTTCTTCAGACGAAAATCAAAAACAAGAAAGAAGAAAACTAGATAAAGAGTTTCTTCAGCAGCAATTAAATGAGATTTTATCAGATATAGAAAATACACCTTTACCACTGAAGGAAACTGCGCGTAGGCTAAACGTAGATACTAAAATTCTTAAATCATATTTTCCTGAATTATGTGAAGTGATAATTCAAAAGAATAGAGACTATCAAAGACAACAGGCTGAGGAAAGATTAGACCTTGCGAAAAAGAAAATTACTCAAACCGTATTACGCTTATATTCCATTGGAATTTATCCAAGCAGAAGAGCTGTTGAAAATGCGATGCCATATAGGGCTGCTTTAAGAAGAAAAAATATTCAAAGTGTGTGGAAAGCCTTGGTATCTACTAATTAATAGGAAGTGGAAGCGTGTTCGATAAGATAGGATTTGATTTATGGTGCCATGATTTAAGGATACCAGAACGAACAAAAGCCCTTATTGAGAATATTCGAAACTCAAATCCAGTGAGGAGGGTTACATCAAATGCTTCCAACGTAAGTGGAAGGTATTGCAGCCGGAAAATGGGAGTAACGATTCAATTCGAAAGCCATCGTGTTGAGTTACCGATTGTACTTGAGCTGGAGCAGAATAAAAGTGTTCTGGAATATTATGATCAGCCGACTACAATTAAACTAAATTATAAATCTCTCAAAGGTAAAAATGTTGGCATCTTATATACACCGGATTTTTTTGTAATTCGATCTGATTCAGCTGGATTTGAAGAGTGTAAGACAGAAGAAGAATTAGTGAAATTATCTATTGAACAGCCTAATCGATACTCGAAAGGTCAAGATGGAAACTGGCACTGTCTGCCGGCAGAATCCTTTGCTATGCAGTATGGTTTATATTTCAAAGTAAGATCTTCGCAAAAAATAAATTGGGTCTATCAGCGGAACTTACTATTTCTTGAAGACTATTTTCGTGAAATTCATGAAGTTGATGAAATTGCTCGGCTTGCTATTTATTCCGCAGTGCATTCCGAAGGAGGAATCTCCTTATCCAATCTTATTAAATATAGCAACAATTATACTGCGGATGATATCTTTGCTTTGATTGTTGCAGGTGACATATATGTTGATCTATATGCTGAAGTTTTAGCTGAGGTAGATAAAATCTCTGTTTATGCCAATATTGATGCTGCTAAATTTCATATACAGGCAAATAAACAAAGCGTAGTGTCATATAAGCCAATAGATATAAATATTATAAAAGTTGTGGGAGGGGAAGTATTTGAATGGGATGGAATACTGTGGACTATCTTAAATGCAGGTATTTCTTCCTCGACACTCCAATCTGATGAAGGCAAAATAATAATTCTTTCAGGCGATAATTTGAAATCCTTAATCCAGTCAGGTCAAATAAAACGTCATGAACAAACAGAAAAAGCTTCACTATGCTCGGCAGTACGTATGCTATTACAAGGTGCAAGTAGTCATGACATGGAAGTTGCTAACCAACGATGCGAAATCGTGGAAAAGTATTTAGCAGGGTGTAAAAATAGTTTAGGGATACCGGGTCGTACTGTTCGTAGGTGGGTGGCAAATTATCGTAAAGGCATGGAAGTCTGGAACTGTGGATATGCTGGTCTCTTACCAAAAACTAAAAATAGAGGCAACAGAAACAGTAAATTACCGGACAATACTATAGAATTGATAAAAGAAACAGTTGAGCAAGACTATGAAACTAAAAAGCAAAAAACAAAATATATTTCCTACTGTGGCCTTGTTAATAAGTGTTTAGAAGGCGGAATAGTGGCTCCTAGTTATAAAACATTTTTAAAAGCGATAAAGAGTAGACCCATTTATGAACAGACCCTGAAAAGACAAGGGAGGCGAGCCGCATATAAACATGAGGCATTTTATATGGAACTAGAAGTAAAAACACCGCGTCATGGGGATCGTCCTTTTGAAATTTGTCATATTGATCATACCGAATTGGATATTGAACTGGTAAGTTCTCGCACCGGTAAAAATTATGGACGCCCTTGGGCAACA
Organism: Pelosinus sp. UFO1; assembly: GCF_000725345.1. NCBI lineage: Bacteria > Bacillati > Bacillota > Negativicutes > Selenomonadales > Sporomusaceae > Pelosinus > Pelosinus sp. UFO1. The sequence continues at coordinate 4,218,387 of NZ_CP008852.1, read as the reverse complement.
TTTCTTATGGACGCGTACTCAAGACGTATCCTCGCTATATATTTGACTTATGATGCACCAAGTTATAGGTCATGTATGATGGTAATTAGAGAATGTGTTAGGTTGCATTTAAGAATGCCGCAGACGATTGTTGTTGATGGCGGAAAAGAATTTCATAGTACATATTTCGAAACTCTTTTGGCTCGTTTTGAAGTTACTAAAAAGACTAGACCGCCAGCCAAAGCAAGGTTTGGCTCAGTTTGTGAACGTTTATTTGGAACAGCGAATACAGAATTTGTACATAATTTAACGGGAAATACACAAATAACAAAAAATGTTCGTCAAGTCACTAAATCCGTCAATCCAAAAGGTCAAGCGATTTGGACCATAGCTACATTTTACGATAGGATCTGTAAATGGGCATATGACTTTTATGATACTGTAGAACATCCAGCATTAGGACAATCCCCTCGTGAAGCTTTTGAAACTGCGTTACTTACTAGTGGAAAGAGACTTAATACCATGATTCCTTATGATGAAGAATTTAGAATCTACACGTTGCCAACTACCAGTAAGGGCTCTGCAAAAGTTGATCCAGGTCGTGGTGTAAAAATTAAATATATCTATTATTGGGCAGATGCATTCCGTGATCCAGAAATTGAAAAAAAACAAGTTAATATTCGATACGATCCTTTTGATGCTGGTACCGCATATGCGTATGTAAAAGGACAGTGGGTTGTCTGTACATCAGAATACTATATAGTATTCAAGGATCGGACGGAAAAAGAAATCAGAATTGCAACGGAAGAGATTCGTAAGCAAAAGAATGTTCATGGAAGAAACTTTACTATTACAGCAGGAAATATTGCTAAGTTTTTAGCTCCAGTTGAAGAGCAAGAAAGCCAGCTTTTACAGAGTAAAAAGGACTTGGAGACTAAACAAGTACTAGAAGTTATTAATGGCGGATTGGGTAAAAAAACTTTGCCTAATGATGATATCAAAGATGATAAATCTGAATTTATCCCATTTTTGAATGATTTAAAAAATTTTGATGTGTACGAGGAGTATTAGTATGGTAAAGGAAGATAATTTTCCACAATCGCTTCTTGAGCAATCTATTAGTGATCGCCTCGCATACTTTGAAGGAATTACAATTGCTCATCCTAAATTACAAGAGGCTCATCAAAAACTTATGACAAGTATTATGGAACCTTGTGGGTCGTCAATAATATTAGTGTATGGGCCAAGTGGTGTGGGTAAATCAACTCTCTGTCAAAAGAGTATCCAGAAGATCATTGAGTCATCAAAAGAAAAAATAGTTGAAGATCCGGGACATGTTCCTGTAGTGAATACTGAGATTGTTGTTCCAAGCTTTGGAAAATTTGATTGGCGAGATTATTATATTAGATGTCTCCAGATGCTGAAAGATCCAGTATGCGAAAGAAGAAATATAAATTTATTCGATTACCCTACTATACCCAAAGAGCGTCGCAGCGAAGCTGAACTTCGAAGGACACTTGAAAATAGCTGTATATATCGAGATCCCAAAGCATTTCTAATTGATGAAGCGCAGCATTTGTCAATGATAGCTAGTGGAAGGAAATTGGGTGATCAGATTAACTACATAAAATCCTTAGCCAGCACTACTAAAGTTGTACATGTATTATTTGGTACATATGAATTGCTCCCATTCCGAAACTTAAGTGGACAGCTTAGTCGTCGTAATATTGATGTACATTTCCCACGATATCGAGCAGATGTTTCTAGTGAGGCAAAAGACTTTTTCCAGGTGGTATATACGTTTCAGAAAAAAATGCCGCTTCTGGAAGAACCAAACTTGGTTGGTCATTGGCAATACCTGTACGAACGTTCTGTAGGTTGCGTAGGTACATTGAAGTTATGGTTAAATAAGGCTTTGCAAATGGCATTAAAAGAAGGTGCAACAACGGTCACACTAAAGCATCTAGAAGATAGATGTTTGTCAGTAGCCCAGTGTGACAAAATGATCTCCGATATATTGGAGGGGGAAACTAAATTAATAGAACTAGAGGAAAATCGTGATCGATTATTAATGATGCTTGGATTGAACAATACTAACGGTGCCAATCTTGAAGAAAATAAACGAAAAACTAATAAGCGGGATGTTGGTCTTCGCAGTCCAGTGAGAGATATCGTTGGACGTTAGAAAGTACCCCCATTAAACAGGTTTTTGGCAGTAAATTGGAGAATGAAATAAAGTATGTAATTGAACTGTAAACAAGAAATGTTCACATATTTTTATAATGGAGGCAAGGGATAAAGTCATCTCTTGTAAAGAGATGAAACTGCCTTGGAGGTAATTTTATGGGAAGGGTCTTAGAATTTTCAAGAAAAGAAAAAGTAAAAACTACTAAAAATGTTATATTTGATGCGTCTATGATTTATGATATCGGTTGGCGAGATGATGAATGCATTAATGTACTGGAATTAAAAGAAGTCTTACGCAAAGTTCCTAATGACTATCTTGTAGTTTTCGATACTGGGGATGAACATTGCTGGTTTGATGTTTGCAAGGCTTCAACTCATCCAGGAGATAAATATAGTTACTTACTCTTAGCGGTAGCGGATTCTGCTAGGCGTGATGTTGATTTAAAGACCATTCTGACAAAAACTGTAGAATCTATAATGGAAATGAATAAAATGGAAGGTTTTGAGCTTAGTACAGATGCACTTAAGATACTGGATATGGTCAAGGATGAAGGGATTGAAGCTCAAACCTTGAAAGATATAATACAATTTAAAAAAGTTGCTCATGAAAAGAACATAGAACTTTCATTTGAAAGCTGTTGTGATGTTGTGACAGAAACAACAGCTTTTATCACACCTTCTTATGAAGCTTGTTCTAGGGAAAGTTGCCCGAATTATGCAAGCTGTAAACGTTACTTATTGTTTTTTTATCTAAAATATAAAAATATGTTGAAGGGGCAAACTTTTATTTCTCCCAAGGGTACTTTAGAGGACTTAAGGAAATGTGAAAAACTAATCAGGATAGAGGAAATGTCCTGATTAGTTTTTTAGAAAGTTGTTGATCTAAAAAGACCATAAGTCTGCGTTATTCACGATTGATTGATTGGTATCGTTAAGAGGGGTGATATTATGCGTACTGTTGATAGGATTTTGGCGACTTCAGACGTGCATGGAGAGAATAAAAAACTTCTTAAGTTACTAGAAAAGACGGCATATGAACCAGATAAAGACTTATTAGTAGTCTGCGGTGATTTAGTAGACAGGGGAGAAGAAAACCTAGCTACTCTTACTACCTGTATTGATTTACGGAAAAAGGGAGCAATCATTTTAAAAGGCAATCACGAGCAATTTTTAGAAGCGTGTTTAAAAGAAATGATAATCAATGACACCACTTCTTCTGAAAATATCAATCTTTGGGTAGGTCATAATGGTGGAGCGAGTACCTATGACGAGATAAAGAATCTATCTCAAAAAAAGCTAATTAATATTCTAAACTACGTTCGAAGCCTACCTACCTATTTCACAAGTGGCAAATATATCTTCAGCCACGCCGGAGCCAATACAAGAATACCTATTGAAAAAAACAGCGAAGATGATTTAGTTTGGATGGAGGATAGGTTCCCCTATTGTCCGGCATATAAGAATAAAATAATGGTCTTTGGGCACGTACCCACTTGGCTACTGTACTCATACGATAAAAAATTCAAAAAGAAAAATGCGAAAATATGGTATGACAAAGATTGGAATGACAAAATCGGAATCGACTGTGGCGGTGTATTTGGGGGAAGATTGGCGGCAATAGAGTTGCCTTCTTATAGAGAATTTTATGAGTAGGAGTTCGATTATCTTGCTTACAAAAGAAGACATAAAAAAAGCAATTGAATTTGATGACGCTGCCATGGAAGCAGGGGGCTACTTAGATACCACCTTTGAGACACCATCATATAGACTTCGTGATATGTACAAGTGGGCAAAAGAAAACGGCAAAGATGTAGAAAAATTAACTATAAACGAGCGAAACCAGTTTTTAGTTGATAAAAAGATTTGGATTATAAGACATGGTGAGAGTACAGCTAATGCCGGAGCCGTTACAAATAATCACAAAACCATTCCTTTATCTCCTGATGGACAAGCACAAGCGGAACAGATAAGCCAATCATTCCAAGAACCACCTACCTTAATCATTACCTCACCTTTTACCCGAACACAACAGACAGCAGAACCAACAATTAAGCGTTTTCCGAATGTTAGGCGCGAGGTGTGGAGTGTGGAAGAGTTTACATACCTATCCCCTGAGACTTGTATAGGGACAACCGCTGACGAACGCAAGAAAAGGGTAAATGAATACTGGGAACGGCTTGATCCTGACTATGTAGATGGAGAAGGAGCGGAGAGTTTTAATATGCTGCTATCCCGTGCAAAGACCGCAATTGACCGTCTAAGCCGACTCGAAGAAAGGTTTATAGTAATGTTTACCCACGCTCAATTCATGCGGGCTATGCACGTTTTAGACACTAGTAATAGTGAGGACGCAAAGTGTCTTATGAGCCATTTCAGAGAATTGCCACGTTTTAATAATTGTGAAATTATTAAGTGGGAGGACTGAAGAATGGACAATAAAAAATAAAGTCACCAAAATTGAAATTTATTGATATAGTCCTTGAAAATTGCGAGATTATACGAGTTAATGCGGAATAGCCATACAAAACCTCTACAATTAATGGTTATGACGGGGGTTTATTTATAATGATTAGTCCAACAGATACAGCAAAGGAATATCTTAATAGGAATGGTTGAGGAGAGGGAGAGTGGTAATAATGAAATTATTATATTGCCGTGAATGTGGGGATGTTTTTAACCTTGCCTTCTCTAAAAAAAGTTGTACTTGTGGTAAAGTATATGGACAGTATGAAGAGGATGGGTTACACGCTACATATAGCGGTTCTGGTATACCATTAGGAATTCATAATATTAGTTTTTCGTCTGCAATTATTGAACAAGATGCGCTAAATCGGCAAATGGAAATCCCTTTTCAAGGCTCTAGATTTGAAGCATGGGTTATCCCTAAAAATTGTGATACTTTTAAAAAGTTAATGTAAATATTGAAGAGAGAGCGTGGTAATAATGGCGAAAGATCCTGAAAGTAGAGACTGGAAGATTGATAAGTATATTTCTAAATATATCGCAATAGACCCCGACAAAGAACCTCCAACTTATGAAGAAGTCGGGCAGATTATTGATAAATGGGACGCAATTGGGAGGCATATTACATACCCTATGGCAGGGGAGTTGTGGAATCAAATTGAATGGGAAAATGCAAGATATGTGAATGAGTTTATCAAACAAAACTTTCCTAATGCAACTAAAATAGAATTATATTATGGACAAAATAGACTAATTAAAAGGGTAACTATGCCAAATGGAATAGAAGAAATTGTCGCATATAATTCTGAAACTGGCGAGGTAGGATGTATTGATATTAATAATACTACTTTGATAGAAAAGATACTAAAAGGACTCGATGATCCTATTAATCAAATGTCAAAAATTAAACCAATTACCGACACAAGAAAGCCACACGAAATACTTTCATCAATGAAAGAGGCTAGGTGTAGCAATGAGGAGAACAAATTTATTGCAAAAGAGTAACACTGACAATATTTGATAAAAACTATATATAAAGAGAATTGGCTTTTATTGGAGGACACAAACTGCTATTCCAATGGGATTTCATAGTGCCTTACATTATAACTGCTTTAGATATTTTTATTGAAAGTATATAAATTTAAAAAACAAATTTGGCACTGACAACATGCTGTCAGTGCCATTTGCTATTATTAAGATAAAACAAAGATACGGGGTGAAGATAATGTTGCAAATTAAAGCTGCTTTAGGTATTTCTGATAACTAATCACTAAAGAATATGGAAATCTCATAAAGTATTTATGCAGAGGTGGATTATCTTGATATTATGGACAGTTCAAACTTATGAAGTTTGGCAGAAGATGCAAGAAGTTGGATATCTTAGAGGAAATGTAGCACATGTGGAAGAGGATTGGATTTCTTGCTATCAATGGATGATTGAACAAATGCGCCTCAGAATTAAGGAGCCGTCACATGATAATGCCTATTCTCATCCTGTTTGGGCTTGGTATCAGTGGAAAAATGACAAGAAAAAGAAGCCAGACTTACGATCTTCAGCCCTTTTAAGGCGAGGGGAAAAAGGTGTGCTGATTGAGTTTGAAATTGAACAGGATAGCGTATTGCTTTCGGATTTTGAATTGTGGCATTTTGTTCTGAACTATTGGTATCTGCCATCTTCTTTACAGGATATGAACCAGTTTGAAGAGGCGTTAAGAAAAATCAATCTATCTTTTTACAGGCAAAAACCGCTGCCTAATAAAGATTTCCATATGAAAATAGTACGTAGCTGGGAAAAAATATTTGATTTAGATTGGGTAGATGATGAACAGGAAATTACTAGTACCCAAAATGATAAATCTATTCAAGCGACCATGTGGGAAGTTAGATTGGAACAAATACGATCAGTACGAGAATTTGTTGCAAAATAGAAGGAGCACTTTATTTTAAGGGAGTAGGATTTTATGAAATGCAGTAAATGTGAGTATAAATCATCTGATGCAGCTAATTTTATTCTTTTTGATAAGGAACCTATCTGTTATATATGTTCAGTATATGAGCCGAGTGATCAAATAGGAGATAAGTTTTACATTTTAATTGAAGCGGCAGGCAGCATAGAGTGTTCTTCAAATGATCAAATAGAAAATAAATTTAAGGAAAATCCACGGAAAAAGCTAATATCTAAAAATGAAAAGAAATGGCTACAAAAGAAACCCGAATATTCCTGGGCTAGTCAGCAAATAAGAGAACGTATGGAGGATATAGTATTTTTCAGTCATAGAAATAAATTTCAGTGCAATTTTATGGGGACTATAGCAAAAATAATATCTATAGCTGACGAATGGTATTTTGACTACACAGATAAAATATTTCACCTTAAACATCTTAATAAAAGAGGAAAAGGCTGTGCTGTACATTCACAGAAAAAATTTAATACCACTCTGGATTTGCTTCAATATATCAAACAGCACGATGCAAGTATTTATCGACATAAAGTCAACCGGATTGAACGGCTTTTAGAGAGTGTTATCCCCCATTATACGGAAGATGAAGTTGACCAGTGCTTGCACGAATAACTTTACTTTTCATGCTGGTATATGAAAATTGACAAAGCATTTTCTTGGTATAAAAATAATTTTGTGCAAAATATGTAAATTTTGCAGGAAAGGAGGGCATTTTCATGAATTTACCATTTGAGGTGATAAATGTGTCGAATTCAGAAAAACTCCTTCGCTTACTAAAAATTATATCTCTAATAGAACACAGGCGCGGGGTTTCGTTGAATAATTTAGTAGAAGAGTGCGATGTATGTGAGCGCACTATTTATCGCGATTTGGACGCATTGAATCAAAGCGGTCTTCCAGTTTATTTGGATGAGGATACAAAAAGATATCGCTTTATGGAAAAAGTATTTCTTCGGCCGTTGACGTTTACTGTTGATGAGGCTACAGCAGTTTTAGCATGTCTACAGGATTTTTCAAAAGAAAATAATCCATTGGGTAATTCATTACGTGTAGCTCAGGAGAAAGTTTTAGCTAGCCTCCCACATGAACGTCAATGTCAAGTTGATAAAGCCCGTAAAGGGGTAGATATTCGGGTTACATCAAAGCCGGCGGATGTTTGCCAGAAGCTTTTTATTTGCGTGGAAAAAGCTATTGAACAGGAGCGTAGGATAAAAATACGCTATTATACTAAGCAAAGGGAGTCTGAGACGGAGAGGAAGATAGATCCATATGTCATCACCTTTCGTGGTTCGGCCTGGTATTTAATTGCGTATTGTCATTTGCGGCAGGCTGTGCTGATGTTCCGCATGGACCGGATAAAACAGGCGGAAGAAACTACTGAATCATTTCATATGCCTAAAGATTTTTCTATCCAAGCGTATTTTAGCGACAGCTGGCTTATTGAACGTGGCGAACTGGTCCATGTCAAACTGCGATTTTTGCCCGAGGCAGCCCGCTGGGTTAGGTCAGAGACATTTCATCCTTCGCAGCGTATTACTGAACTTGATGACGGAGCCATCATTTTTGAGGCAACAGTAAACGGAAGACGTGAGATCAGCCGCTGGATATTAGGATATGGACCGGAAGTTGAGGTGCTGGAGCCGGAGGATCTTCGGCTTTATTTGATGGAGCAGACGGTACAAATGGCAAAGGTTTATAGCTGATATAAGATCTTTTATTTCTGCCAATAGAAGCAGTTGCTGAGGACTTTTCTGCATTGCTTTTCCCATAGTGCCATATCTCTATATATGCATGTACGGCGCAAAGATTGAATTTTTCGATAGCATCAAGGGACTGGAAAGAATTGTTTAGTGATATTTATGCGCTCACTTATAGTCTTAAAGAATTCCTGTAAGAGAGGGTGTGGGATATAGTAGCACCCGCATATATTTCAAATTTTAAATATAACTGATCGATGAATGAAATTAGATTAAGAGGGTGTTTATGTGCAAGTGCCTGATGTAAGAGGATTTGATTACGAACTTAATCAACCTGATATCACCGCTGCGAAAAAACTTGAAGAACACTATGCCTTATTCGATATTTTTAAAATTCGTGATACTCAACTAGTGACTTTGATTTTAGCCGCTGCTCGGACATTGGCGGGCAAATTTGGGACAATGACAAACTCCGAAATCGACAGCGCCCTGAGCTACATGAAAAAACAGACTCGTGTACAGGTTATAAAACACCTGCGAGATGCAGGATGGCTACAATATAATGGTGTTGATTTCGAGATGCCAGACCGAGCGAGATCGCTGGTGCATTTTATGTTCACATCATTGCCACGTGGAGATATGTCTTTTTCACAGTCATTAAGGTTGGATGAGCATGAGGCGGGTAGTGGAAGTTTCTATAACCTTGATGAAGATGAGAAGGAAAATCTCTATTTTCTTCGCCTTTTATCTGGATTAAGAAATAAATGTGATGATATGCAGCGGATTTTACAAAAAAAAGATCGGCGTCGGATATGGAAAATATTCCACGAGGGACAGGAAATTATCGCTGAAGTTAGTCGTCTACGTAAAAATCTAAAAAAAAGTCATCTCAATATATTCTCTAATAGCGAGAAGGAGTTTGAAATTCATACTCTTCTTAGTCAAATGATAGATCTTGTCTCTCAAATTGTAAGAATGGGTCAAGAACTAGTTAGTGAAAACTCAAAATCTATTGGAGAGTTTATTACACCAGACATGCTAGATGATTATCTTCGCAATGCTTCGGTTGAGCTTTTGTCAGGACTTACAAGGGATACTTTTGCTTCGTTGAAACAAGTGAGTCAGCTTCGAGAAGAGACGATTGAGACAAAAACACTATCGCTATTGAATGATCAACCTGAAGAAATAATTGAAATTACTCCGCCACCAGAAATTGTAGATTTTATTGAAGAGGAATTTATTATTGAAAAAGTGAAAAATCCTCTGGAATTACTGTATCACGAAATAGCAGCCAAAATGAGAGATGTGGATTGCACTGCGCTGGATGAATTGTTATTTGATCATGGAGATAAATTTGGCATAGCCCTATATCGAACAGGTCAAGCCGTACAGCTTACACATGAACTCTCTACTATAGATGGATTAGGTCGTGAGTGGAAATTCAATATGGATGTGAGAGATGTGTTTAGACAATCCATTGGTCCCGTTGAGGAAATGAATGATGTTTCCATATTCAAAGATAAGCGAGGCGAATAAAATGGAGGCAACAACAATTACAGTGACTTCTGAGATTAGGCAAATATGTACAATGTTTCACTTTGGTTGGATTCCTAAAAAGGACGTGCCACAGTTAGAAAACTACTCTACCTTCTGCCAAGTACAGGAAGTTTTTAGTGTTATTGGCTATGAAATGGTCATTACACCTGAATGGTATGTGCTGCGTTTAAAAAAAGAATATGATATTGATGCTTTTGATGTTTTCCATCGGCGTAATCGAGATTTTAACCGCAATCACTTGGCAATGATTAACATCCTCTTTGTTAAACTTATCCTACCTAAAAAAATGGGAACAGCAGATGAAAAGGAGATTTTAAGTATCTCATTTGATGAAATTTTTCTTAATTATGGAGAAAAGTTCAGACATAAGCGATATGATTCTAAAACAATGATTGGTGGGCTACTAAAAGTTCTTAAACGGTATAGTTTTATTGTTCAACCAATGGTGGGCGCGCCTGTTTATCAGGCTGGACCATCATTGTACATGCTTAGAGAGGACCTTTTGGATAAAACCTATGAAGTTATTTTGCGAGGTAAAATTGACGATATTACACGAGCAATCGAGGCAGAAGAAACAAATGCAGAAGATATTTCGATTGGGGAAATGGAGGTCTAAAATATGGTAAAAGACTTTATGACAATGAATTGGGGGTATCTGCCTCCAACTTCTAGACCATATCCTGCTAGTCCTAAAGTTAATGCATTTATTGGACCTTCAGGCCATGGCAAGACAACGATTTGGGATGGTTTACGCCTTGTATTAGGGGATACTACTTTTGAGAACCATAGGAATATAATCGATTATGTTCACCCTAACTCAACATGGGCGATTATAAGAGTGGCATTTCATAATCTTCCTGTAAACGGAAATCGACCATTTGAGCGATTTGGTTATAAAGAAGATCAAGTTGTCGTCTGTTGTAGGTGCTTAAAAAACGCTGATGGCAGATGGGGTAAAGAATACTATATTTTTGACGGCGAGTTTATAGATCTATCTTCGCTGGCGGAAAATTCAAAGGCCTACAAACAAAGGCTAAAAATACAGGAGGACTTTCGAGATATACTAGAGCAATGTTTAGGGATCACTAAGGCTTTTCGGCGTCTAATGGCGATGAATCCCGAAACTGTTCGTGAAATGATCAGCCTTTCTCCAAATCAATTATTTCAGAAAATATACGAACTAAAAGGGATTAAGGAAATCCAGGACCGCTATAAAGATGCAAAAAAACTCCTAGATGAACAGCGATTGGCTTGCGACTCGACGGAAAAGGAAGTTATATCAGCAACAACCAGATATGAAGAATTAAAAGCCAAGGCGGAACTTTATGCTGTTTATTCCACTAATATAAAACATCGAGATGCCTTTGATATTAGAATTGATAAACTTGCTTATTATGAGACGGTTAAGGCCATCGATGAAATTAAGAAAGAGACGGAAGTGGCGGAAGCCAAAGTGAAGAAAGAGCAGGATGTGTTACTTAAACTCGAGGCTGAAATCGCCCAAGCTGATAAGTCTCTATTAGATATCGAAGCTGCAATTGAAACAATGACCAGTATTTTCAATGAAATCAATGATCGATATATAGAGAAAAGTACTACATGTCAACAACAAGAGGAGCTGTTGCGTAGTCTAAATACGGATGTTGAAAAACTGGCATTAATTAAACTGGCGGATATCGATGAGTTGCGACAGATTCATACAGTTGCCATGGAGGAACTCCATGATGCTGAATTTGAGCATCGCCAAAGCGAACAAAGATTCAAAATGCATCTATCTGAGTATACAAGGCTAAGTGATAATAAACACATATACCCCCATTTCGTGCCCACATTTCGATCTGCTTTGAACGATGCTGGTATTGATTATCTTATGATGGCAGATTCTATTAGCGTAAAGCCGAAATATAAAGAATGGCAGCGGGCTATTGAAGCATACTTGGGGAATGAAAGATATCGTATTATTGTTTCTAATGGATATCTACAAGCTAAAAAATTGCAGGAACACCATCGGTATACTGCTCGACTGAGTCAACCTAAGAACGCAAAATTAAGCTCGCAGATTTCGTCTATCGATGCTCCTTCGATATTATCAGTACTGGACATTACTCATCCAGAAAAGGTTGGGGGATATCTTATTGGTCTGGATAAAATTTACCTTGTTAATTCCGTGGAAGAGGGGCATGAGCTTCAGAAGAAGGGGCTTATTAGTATAACTAAAAAGGGACTTTTGCAAGATAATGATGGTTCTGTGTTTCGAGATCCTCATACCTTGTGTTGTGGTCGGCTTGCTTTGGAAACGGAAAAACAGAGAGTTTCTAGTCTTATGGAAAATGAGAAAATAAAGACTTGTCAATTACAGGCAACAGTAAATGAATGCCGATCACAAGTGGAAAATTTAGCAGAAGATATTCAGGCACAGGAAATGCTAGCACAATTGCCGGAATACATAGCTAAACAGGAAGCGTGTGAACGAGAACTACTTGCATTTACTGAACAGCGAGGAGTTATTTTGGTTGATAGGAATAATGCAGAGACGGAAAGGAAGGAATTATATAAGAAGCACTCCGAAATAAAATTTTCTCAAGGTTCAAACAATAAATCACTGCAAAGTAGTAATGATAAAATTGAAGAACTCATGAATTATATAAAGAGATTTTCTAGAGAATTGGTGAGTAGTCAAAGTCGTCTTGATATGGTGACGGAAAAATTGATTAAAGATCGAGGTCTTAGCCAAGACGACATTGATTTTATCTTTAAAGATGTTCAGGGGAAAGATTATATAAAAGATGATGGGGAGTTATATACTTCTGCAGAACTCAAACTCAAGAGGGATGGATTAAATAAGGAAATTGAGATTTTTGAAGCGGCTTATAAAGACATTGACGATAAGATCACCTTATTAGTTAAGACACAGGAGGGGCAAATTGAGATTCTGATTAATCGCCTGCAAATTGTAAAAGAGACAAGAGTGGAGTGCGAACAGGAGTGTAATGACTGTCTGTTCGAACTGAAAAACCATGTAAGAACAGCAATAAAGGAATATATTTCTGAATTTGAAACTCTAGCAGACCTTCTTAGGGCAAAAACAAAGGGAAAACTGGAAGAAATTGCAGAGGACCCAGACTTTTGGGAATTACATATGGAAATTGGGTTTCCAGGTAAGGAGTTATCACCAGTCAATGGTCCGAAACTATCCTCAGGTGAAAGAGCTTGTTGCAGTTTAATGCTGCTCCTGGCTGCTGTTAGCAATATGAAGGAAGGCAGACATATCCCAGTAATGTTTTTAGATGAACCACGATCCCGTCTTGATGATGCTCGTGGTAATGAAATTGGGCAATTACTTCAAGTAACCGATGTCCAGTATTTCATTACTCACCAGCAGGGGGAATCACTTAAATCCGTAGATTGGATAAACCATGGATTTACATGCATTCTTCGTGAAACAGATAAAAAATTCGCGCCGCCAATGATCTATAAGAAAATGAGAGAAAGTTAGTCGGAGGATTCTATGTCAATTTCTGAAAGGGTTTCCGTTGAATATATATCAAAAGAAGGAACTAGATTTCCAATAAAAAAGATTGAGAGCGGCAAGACATATGGTGGGATCGATTCTACCCTCACAATGCCTAGTGGTCTTCAGGAACTGATGCAGGATTTACTGAAGCAAATTTCAAAAGGCCCTAAGCAATATAGTCCAATGGCATCACGTTTTATTGCAAAATATTCTAGTAAGGCTTTTGATGATGCACTGGAAGTACTACTCATTGAAGGTGTTATACAAATCGAAAGTAAGAATCTGCGCCCTAAGAAGGGTAAGGTTTGGATTCGCACAGTTATAAAGTTAGATTCCCGTGCCCACGCTGACATGCAAGGTAATGATCCAAAAGAATCTTTAGAAGACCAACTTAAAAGACTTACGGAAGAGGTTGATGGTATTAGTTGCGGATGCAGCGAAGGGGTAATGGAATTTGTAAGTAAAGCGTTGTCTGAGCGGCAAATAGTTGCACCAAGCGGAGAAATTATTGCGACCCCGCAGGCGTGGATAAAGTTTCGTTCTTTAGTCATGTGTCTTGCATATGTGGCGAAACTTCAACGGGAAGGAAGGAGAGAGCCTCTCCGAATTGTCTCTTCTTGGGTATGGGGTAAAAGTAAAGTGCTTGACCAGTATAAGCGAGAAATAGTTCTAGCCACAGGGGAATCGTTAACCAAACTTAATTTGACAGCATCTTTTGAAATAACGCTCCTATATGGCAATATGACCTATAAATCAAATGGGGCATTAGCAATCGCAACGGCAGGGATTCCTGTAGCATTAAGCGATGATACCATCAAGGATATGGATGTTATAGGGATCACCGCTGATAGGATTTTTATTGTGGAAAATATGGCCGTTTTTAGAGAAATTCTGTATCGAAAATATTTGGCTGAGTCGAACACGCTACTTTTATGGGGAGAGGGTTATCTGTCGTCTGCGAAAAAAAGATTAGTTGGAAAAATCCTAGCTACAAGGAAGATACCTGTATATGTTTGGAGTGATCTTGATGCAGATGGATTACTATTGACAAAAGACATTGCGGACTTTGTTGAAGGCTGTGGATCGACTGTAAAAGTAGTGTTGATGTCCGCAAATGAAATTGCTCTATCTGCCGGAAAGTTTTGTGGATCGAATCACTCTAAACTGGATAATCATGATCTGGTCCCACTATTTGGCGAAGTGGTCGAGATGATTAAGGCAGGTAAAACGATGGAACAAGAAGAACTAATGCTATTTTATGAGTATGTTGAAAGCAGACTTCCGTGATTGGAATACTACTCCTTCAGTAGATATGAAGTGTGAGTTAAACGTACAATTTGTTTATTAAGGAGATGTATTCATACTCGATTAGTATTCATTCCTCAGGAGTCAATATCATTAACAAAAAGTGTGAAAAAGAGCCATTATTCTTGGTTTAGCAAATGAGAAAAATGAGTCGGTTGGGGTGGTTAGAAATCATCTTAACTGACTTTTTTAATACCTATATATAGTGATAATTATGCTATAGTGTAAATTAATGGAATATTAAAAAGGTCTCTTTTTTTAAGTGATAAATTGATCTGTCACTGGGAGGTGAAACGTTTTATATATCGCTATGTTATAAAAACCATTGATTAAATTAAGTAGTGTTATGGAATGAAGAAAGGAGAATACAGAATGCTTACTATAGAAGAGTACATATTACAAATGAAGAAAAGCTGCTGAACGCAAGGAAAGGGTAAATGAATACTGGGAACGGTTTGATCCTGACTATGTAGGTGGAGAAGGAGTGGAGAGTTTTAATATGCTGCTATCCCGTGCAAAGACTGCAATTGACCGTCTAAACCGACTTGAAGAAAGGTTTATAGTAATGTTTACCCACGCTCAATTCATTAGGGCTATGTATGTTTTAGGAACTAGCAAGGAGGAAGACGCAAAAAATTTAATGACGTGGTTTAGGGATTTACCATAGCAAATGCGTTTCCAAATTTATACCCTAAATATTATCCACTATTTCTTAACGAAGAAATTTTATTTCATTTTGACTGTAAAGATGGTTGGTTTAATCTCGTTTGGGAATTATCTGAAAAACTAGAGGACGAAATTATACGGCCGCAACGGTCTGTCCGCTACTGCGACATTGCTGGATAATTTCAGTCCATTGATTTAATCGGTAAGCCTATTGGACTTTTCGAGTGTCCAAGATAATTCCTCCTTGGAGTTTTTCAAGCAACTCGAAAACTTGAAAAACTCTAATTTAGAGATATTATCTCATGGAGTTAGGTTGAAAACTATCCACTTAGCTATTTTACGCTTACCGTGGATATATCGTAAAAAACTATGAAAGTATAATTGAAGACTTCTGTGGTGAAAAGAATTTGGGTAACAGAAGAAAGATCTAGGGAAATTGCATATTTCCATTGAAAAGATATTGCTCTTAAAATGGAAATATGCATTATATTGCAAGGAATTTAGGATGATATAGCGAATGTAAATATTTAATGGGATATTTTGAAAGTTAATAGGATTAGTGCTATGGTTTCAAATGAGCCATGCGTATAGCGGGACATAACATATAATATCTGTTTAAATTACGTCAATAATTAATTCAGATTGGTTAAATAAATAGTTAATTGCGTTTAGCAAACCTACGATGGATGAGATAAAATTTATTTAAAGGTGGATTTTGCAAGTGCAAACAATTTTTTTTGAGAGTAAGATTACATCATATAACTTCTATAACAAATTTCTGCAAGAACTTTCTTCTTTTTATAAGACGAACGGTGGAAGGATTGCACCTAATTTATCCTTAGAGAAAGTGGAATGGATGGATACACTGGTAATTCCGAATATCTTATCGTTAGGTTTATATCTAAGTAAATTTCATCATAGTCAAATTCCCTTACAAATTTCGTGGAATCCACGAATTCTTTTTTTCTTAAACGAGATAGGTTTCTTTAAAATCGTTCAATCTAAGTTTAGTGTTTATGAGATTGATGAGCGTTTTCTAGGCGGCTTTCCTGTTGATAAACAATATCGCGATAAACATAAGTTGCAGTATTATTTACCACTTGCTGATTATTATAATAAGAAACTTGAAGATCAAGAGTTTTATCGAAATGAATTATTTGAAAAAATGAGGTTTGGAAAGGTATTAAACGATTATAAGGATGTTATTGAAGATCAAGGATCTCTTGATAGTCAAGAAGTGAAGAAAACTTTAGATGTATTAACAGAACTAATTTGTAATTCAATTCTCTATAGTGGTACAGAATGTTTTGCATTTATGCAAACTAATAAGTACGGTTCTAAGATATCTTTAAGCGATTACGGGATTGGCTTTCGAAAGTCTTTAGAGAGAAAAAATATAAAACTCAAGGTTTTAGAAGCTAATTATAAGATTTATTCCCAAAAAACCGGCATAGATTTAGAAGATTTTTTAGTGATAATGGATGTTCTAAGCTACTCAAAATCAAAAGAAAGAGAAAATCTATGGGAGTTAAAAAATATTATAACAAAGAATAATGGCATCTTAAGAATTCATTATCAATCAGCTCAAGTAATTTTTACACATAATAAATGTAAAAATTGTGAAGAAGATATAAAAAAATGTTTAGATTGTTTATTAGAAACTGCTGACAGAGATCCGCAATATTCGTCTGCCAGATTTTTTAAAACTAAATTTCCAGGTGTTCATGTTGAAGTTGAATTTACACGACAAGAGGGATACGGATGTTAAATTATCTAATTTCACAAGGTGAAAATATAATAATTGATTTATATGCAGAACAAGTCTTTGGCTCAATAGAAAACCACTGCTCAACATATGAAGGGGGTCAAACAAAGCTTGAGAGAGGAATGAATTCATATACTCTTACACAGTCGGTGTTAAGTAATTTGTTTAATTGCTTATCTGGTATAGAGTATTCTACATCGCAATACATAGTTTTTGATTTTAGTTACATAAGAGCCATTCAATCAAATACTGAAGAGATATTTAGTAAGATAGTATTACTGATATTGTCCCAAAAAAGATCGGTTGTATTTGCAAATATAGGGATGTGTTTGGTTAGTGATGTAGATAAAATTGTTTTAAAAATTATGAAGAACAATGAAGTAATTGAGAAAAATTCTTTTAACAGCAATATGTTTGAGCATTATTTTACCTATACTAATTTGCAACATTTATATCAGGTTGGTAGCAAGAACTGGGCATTAGAAAAACAGCAAGGTTTTAAATCAATACTTGAGAAAGCAATAGATGAACATAGTATAACTACAGATAAACCACAATTTTCAAGTACGGTATATTCGTCTAAATATATTAATATTAAAGGTTTGATGCAAAAAACTAACTTTTTTAATTACTGTATTTTTCAACTGGCACTTAAAATTATAAAAAAAGAAATGATACCTAAAGATATGACAAAGCACGATGAAATATCATTGTTTTGTCAATCACTAAACGGATCATACATTGCTTTGATATTATCTAGGCTATTGTGTGTAAATTTTATGTATTTAGATCATTTAGGACCAATAGCCAATATTTACAAAACAAGTTTTTCGAAGGAAATCCGTAAGAATAATAAGTATCTTATTGTTGCTGATGTTATTTGCTTAGGCACGGAAGTGAAAAGAGTTGAAAGTATTATTCAAGTTAGCGGGGGAGAGTGTATTGGTAGTGTATGTATTGTAGACTGTCAATTAACCGATGTAGGTAATTCAGAACATAAACTGGGGTTAATAACAATTAATAAACAGTACAATCCAATTGACTACATTATACGCACAGACTTTTGTGATAAATGTTCAGGGAGGGACTCAAAGTAAATGAAAACTGCAATCCTTCACATTTCTGATTTACACTTAACTGAGTTTAATCCTGGCAACGGACGTATTCCCTCCCGAACAATTAGTAAACAATATTATATAGAACAGTTTATTCATGACACTAAAGAGAAACTTCATGATTGGGATGCAGAACTAAAAAAAGTCGTTGTCACAGGTGACTTAGCTAATGAAGGTTCAAGAGATGACTATGAAATCGTTTTCAAGGAATTAACAAAATTGAAAGAAGGATTTAACTTAGAATCTCAGGATTTTATTATAGTTCCAGGTAATCACGATATACACCGTGGTAAAAATAGTTCGGTACATCAGGATAGTGATGCTGTTCCTAAACCAGAACCTAATCAATTTCATGATGCTAAATTTCAATATTTTATAAAGTTTTATAATGATTTTTTTGGCAATGATTTTGAGCCATGTAAACCTTCAATAATTCCTTTTGAGTTTGACGATAAAAAAATAGCTTTTGTCTGTTTGAATTCAAATTATAAAGAAAGTTGTATGTCTAAAGATCATTACGGTTATTTAAATTTAGAAGATATTTTAAAAATTGAGAGTGCTTTATTGGGCGAGTTTAAGGATTATTATAAGGTAGCGGTTGTTCATCATAACCCTAACCTCGATTCTGCCGAAAAAAGCATTAAAAACTGGGATGAAGTAAAAGGCTCCTTAAATTCAATGGGTATATTTTCATTTCTTTGTGGACATGTTCATACTAGTGAAAACTTAGAAGTAAAAACAACTGAAACTAATTGTTTTTGTTCAGTAGGAAGCTTTGCAAAAGAAGATCCTGAAATTTCAAATACATCTGCGCTTCTAGTATATGAAAAAGAAGAAAGCGGAGTATTATTTTTCAAACTTGAAAGATTACGATATATTTGTGATGGCAATGGTCTTTATGGAAAAGGTGCATGGGATATTGATACAACTAAATACAATAAGGATATAAAGATTGGTAAACATGGTGTAAAAGTCAAACAATGTGTGCCTATTATTAGTGCGCGTAGGCCAACTGATATATTGCCGGAAACAACTGGAGTTGAGCAAGCGTTTTTAGTTGAAGAACGTAATGAACAAAGAATTTACTCTGACGAAATTTTATCAATGGTTCGTGAGAAAAATGCTGTCTTATCTGGACACTTTCATTGGTCTGATACTTCAAGGTCTCACGGGTGGATAGATACGGGTTCATTATTAATAGAAGATAGGGACATTGAAATAATCGGTAAAGCTATATTTTCTGTTATTAAAACGAAAGAAGTTCAATTCGACGGGATCGTAGGATTAGGGATGGAAGGTAATATATTAGGTGCGCTAGTAGCTGCTGCAACCAATAAACCTTATACCTATATTCCAGTCCCTTATCGAAAAGCATACAATGAATATGAATTGTATGCAAAAGTAAATTCGAAAAGAATATTGTTATTAGCAGATGTTATATCGACAGCAAGTACCATTACTAATATAATTAGCAACACCGATTATAGGTTTTTATCTGAAGCTGAAGAATTAAGGGTTATTACCTTGTTTTTTACTGGAGATGAAAAACGGCTCAAAGAATTATATGAAAAATTCGAGAATCTAAGAATTTATGCGATATGTAATGAAATAAAGTTTGGACATTGTGGTAAAGAACCAGAAGAATGCCCAATTGTAAAGCACAAACTTGAACAAATTCACGAATTTTATACAAAGGAGTAATTATCATGAAAATAATTAATGCTCAGGCTTATATTGAAAGTGATGTTATAGGAGAACAACTTTTAAAGTCGATTGAACGCTATGGGCGTGTTTGTTATAAAAGCGAGGATAAGATTACAGATATATCTGCTCAAAATTTTGCAAAAAGTATAATGAAGATGGGACACGAATCGGTTATTGAGCACTGTAGTGTTACCGTTCGTGTGATTTGTGACCGTGGAGTATCACATGAAATAGTTAGGCATAGAATTGCGAGTTACAGTCAAGAAAGTACTAGATATTGTAATTATTCCAACGAAAAATTCGGTAACGAATTAGTATTTATTAAGCCGTGCTTTTGGACTGGTAATAGCGCAGAAGATGCCGAAATGTATCGCATATGGGAAGCAAGTTTAAAAGAAGTTGAAACTAATTATCTTTCATTGATTAGTTTAGGTGCCACACCACAAGAAGCACGAACAGTTTTACCCAACTCTTTGAAAACAGAGATAGTAATGACAATGAATTTGAGAGAATGGAGACATTTTTTGAAATTAAGAACAGATATAAAAGCACATCCTCAGATGCGTGAAGTAGCTAACATAATTTTGAGGGAATTTAAGGAGCGTATCCCAGTCATTTTTGATGATATCGATTTTAAAATATCTTGAGGATACTTTTGGATAATATAACATAATATTCTCAGAAAAATGGTATTAAGTTCCTTAGATTTTATCAAAAACCAGTTAGAAAGTTACTATGTTCAAACTATTATAAACAACTACAAATTATTTTAAATACGCCATCATTTTGTTCAAAATTTTTAAAACAAAATGATGGCGTATTTAAAATAATTAGAATAGAATTTATGTAGCTTCTGTTCAAACTTTTTTACAAGGCTACAGGTGTTCAAATAATTCAAATTAGTTCGGGTAGATCAATAAAAGAAGCGGATTTTGAAGCCTATATTGATGGAGTAAATAAGTTCATATAAATGAGGAGATTCTGGAGAACTAGTCGAAGAGTGGAGGGTTTATTTTAAAATTACTTATAGGATTGAAGAAAATAATGTAATTTAAAATGCCACAAAGCTTTCTGGACCGTCCTTGAGTGGGTTTCTCTTCATTGATATAGCTCTATTTGATTAATGACCTAAACCCAAAGCTTGTATCCAATGGCAAAGGCTCAGATCAGTTGAGATGGCTTACTTTTAGAATATTATTCTCAAAATTTGGGTAAATTCAAAAGGATTTTTTAATTTACCCAAATGGCACGCTATTCCTATTAACTAGTTGAAATAATCCAAGACTATCTAGATCAATTTCAATTTCCTTGCATGTTGCAAGAATAGCTGCATCAAGTTCTCGGGGATCCTTATGATTGAATTCGAAGAGGGGGAGTTTTTGTGCAAATGAAATCAACGGATTCAGTCCCATGCTTTCCGCTCGATTCACTATCTGTTTATAAATATGTTTTCGTAATCGATGCTTTGCTTCAATTATAATGAAAGCATCTAGAAAATTAATTTTTGAGGAAATTGCAAATGCCTTTGCTGCTCTTTCCAAACCATTAAGAATTCCTGTATACTTCCTTTGATAGAATTTATCTGAAAAAAGACGGCGTTCCTTCAAGATACCGTCAATGACTGGGTGAATTGCCACGTCGCAAACTAATGAAATATGGGGTGTTAAATTCCCAATATGATCAGAATCTACCTGACTTTTTAGCATCAGATAACTATATCCATGCATGGTAACTACTTCTATATGAGCTAGTTCATGGGCAACATCATACATTTGAGCTTCTTTTCTATTAAGATATAACAAAATAAAATAAGAATAACCGGTTTCCTGTTGAATAATAGGATGTGTGGTAACCAACTGGTTAGTTGCGTAATTATTTTTGTTTATCTCAGCACTCTGATAGCCGGGAACAATAAGAGTATTATTGAGTGTAGCTTGTATTTCATCCCAGTATTTTTTTGTCTTTTTATCAAAGGAATTCCAAATTACGTTTATTTCGGGCTGGACCTCTAAAAGCATAGAGGGAAATCTCTCCATTTGTTTCACTCCAATCAAATAGTAGTTAGTTAAGTAGCCAACGAGGGGCTTGGTAATGAGATAAAACAATGTAATCCAAAAATAAAAAAGCATTGCGAATATCCCGACAATAATAAAGTGTAATTTATTATTGTTAGGCGATTTTAATGAAAAATCCTCTATTTTCATTGAAAGTACAAAAGCAGTTAAAAGGGTGCAATAAGACGCTCTTTTAACTGCTTTTGATATTATTGTCAATATTTTTCGGGTATTTTCGAAATTAAGTCCGGATTTTGTTTTAAGCATGCTCTCAGTATTTCCTTATAATGATTTGATTCTTGAGTGTTTGAAAATTTACAGCAGGAAGAGGATTGCTCGGTAATAGTCTTATTTGGACTTTTTAAATTTTCGTCTGCCAAGAGTAAAGCCTCCTTTTTGTATTTAATAAAGTTAGTCTAAGATTAGGTCTGTAATTTGCTTTTGTAGGTAGTGTCACTATGCAGGTGTCAATGCGCGAAAAGCTCGGTGATTTTAGTACTGTTGGCCATTTTATGCTTGCATTTTGAACTTTAGGCTACTTTATGATTCCGTATATAATATAAAAATAACTTAAAATCATCATGTTTGAGATTTTAGGTCAAGTTATGGTTCTGTTTATGGCCACATTATGGTTCCAGTCACAATAGAATCTATTCTATACTAGGTGGAGGTTTTGTTTTATGAAAGTAACTTGTCGCCAATGTGGAATTGAGTTTGAAAAAGAAGAAAAGGAAGTACGACGCCAGCAAAAGAGGGGCGAGATTAATAGATAGAATACGTTAAAGAAATTGCATTTAGATTGCTAGTCTGCCAGGAATAGGGACTGATAAATAAAACCACTAAGACAGACTCAAAAGAGACGTGAAAACGCCTGCAAAGCAGGTTACCTCAGCAGTACGCCCAGTATGTGGCGGGGGTTGCGAATATGAGTGTTTTTGAAACGGCGACCCAAGAAGTACGGAGCATGCATAATGAGAATACGTTAAGAAGGCTAGAGCATGTATCAGCTGATTATTATTGGGCACAAGAAGAAATTAAGAAAAAGATAATAAAAATTATGTATGGTAATATTAGGAAAAACGATATAATAGAAGATGTAAGACTATTTAAATATGCTACATAGTAGGAGGGACAAGAATGAAAGACGAAAATTTCAAATTATCAGAGCTTCCTTATGAAAGAATAACAATTGAATCTTTTGAAAAAGAAACTTCGAAAATAATAAAAGACTTTAATGCTGCAAAAAATGGAGAAGAACAATTTTTAGTTCATAAAGAATATTACACTGTAATGGGAAAAGTCAGTACTGCAATGATTTTAGCGGGAATGAGACATGATGGTAATGTGACAGATAAATTTTATGAAGGGGAACAGGACTATTATGATGAAGTATCTCCTAAAATTGACAGTTTCAAAGTAAAATATCAAAAACTACTTTTTAATTCTAACTATAGAACTTACTTTGAAAATAAGATAGGACAAGTTCCCTTTAAAGATATTGAAATTCAGTTAAAAGCTTTTGATGATGTACTTATTCCACTTAAACAGGAAGAAAATATTCTTACATCAAGATATAATAAATTAATAGCACAAACTAAGGTTGAATTTAAAGGAGAAACACTTAATCTTTCTTTATTAGGAAAATATTTAAAGTCAAACGATAGGGCAACAAGAATGGAAGCATCAAAAGTGAGAAGTGAAAAGCTACTTACTATTGCAGATGAATTAGATGAGATTTTTGATAAGCTTGTAGCTAACCGTAATAAACAGGCAAAGGCAATGAAATATGGTAATTATGTTGAACTTGGTTATTACAATATGAAACGTAATTCATATGATAAAAATGATGTGGCTAAATTTAGAAATCAAGTTAAGAAATTTCTTGTTCCAGTTGCATCTAAGATTCATGAAGAGAGAAGAAAACGCCTTGGTTTAGAAAAACTTGACTTTGTTGATGAAGGAGTTTATTTCCTTGAAGGAAATCCTATTCCTCTTGGAACTGCTGATGATATTTTTGCAGCAGGCAAAAATATGTATAGCGAATTATCTTCTGAGACAAAGGAATTTTTTAACTTTATGTTAAAACATGAATTATTTGATGTACTAGGAAGGCCTAATAAAGCTACAGGTGGCTATATGGAGATGCTTATGCTTTATAAGGCACCAATTATTTTTGCTAATTTTAATGGTACAAGTGGTGATGTGGATGTGATGACACATGAATGTGGTCATGCCTTTCAAGGATACCTGACAAGAAATGATGAAATAGTAGAACATAACAACATAACTAATGAAACCGCTGAAGTCCACTCAATGTCAATGGAATTTTTTACAGGCAAATGGATGGATGTATTCTTTGGTAACAGAGGCGATGATTATAGAAGAATGCACCTTGAAGAGGCCATTGCATTTATACCATATGGATGTATGATAGATGAATTTCAGGAAATAATTTATGCCAAACCAGAACTTACTCCTAGCGCACGAAGAGAAGTTTGGAAACAGTTAGAAAAAGAATATAAGCCACATCTTGCTTTTGAAGAAGATGAATTCTATAGTGATGGACGTACTTGGCAGTTACAGAAGCATGTGTATAACTGGCCATTCTATTATATTGATTATTGTCTTGCACAAACATGTGCACTTCAATTTAAAATAAGAATGGATGAAGATTACAAGGATGCTTGGCAAAGATATATTGCATTCTGTTTGGAATCAGCAAAAGATTATTTCCCTAATATGCTTCATAATGTTGGGCTCAAAAGTCCTTTTGAAGATGGATTTATGAAAGAACTTGTTGAGAAGATTAAATTATAGTGATTACGCAGAAGGTATTAGCTATAAATGTACATTTTTACGGGAGTGTAATTAATTTTGTGTAATTAGAAATTCTTCATAACAAGAAATAGGTAGCTTTACTGGGAAAGCAAACTTATTTATTACCCTTAGAAATTCTTTTTCCTGAATGAGTCAGGTGACGGTTCTTTGGCTCATGACGTGGGTGGATTTGCAAGGTCACGGTTTGCCTCCACCATACAAATCCGGAAATTTGAAAAGTAGTAAACCCGCTAATTATCTACCTTTCAAGGAGAGTGATTAGCGGGTTTTACTTTTTTTTAGGCTCTGTTAATTTTAATTGCTGATTTTGGACAAAAAAAGACTCTATCAATTGTAGTCTGTGATTGCTCTCCTTGAACTAAATCAGCTAAGAGAATACCTTAACTCATTCTGTATCAAAGCATAGCTAACCGTTACTATATATATAAGGGATTAACCAATTTATTAGTTCAAACGGTGGACTGATTGGATACTTAAGATACCAGCGAACGCACAACATTATAATTTCAGACTCGAAATGTTTCCATTTAAACAAATTCTGTGGCATTCTCTGCACCTCGGGGGTGAGCTTATATCATGGATTTTTTTTTTGCACCAGAACCAACTTGAGCGTATATTTGGCTCTCCACGAGCATATTATTCAATGCCGTATAAAACTGAAGGAGGTATATATAATGACGGAAGACATTAGAAAGAAACATGAGGATGACTGTGAGTGTGAGTGTGAGTGCTCTCCAACCCAAACACATGTACATGAATTTCAAGGAAGCGTCAAGATTGCTGAAGCGGACACGGACCCGCATAACCATCGGTTTGCCGGGGTTTCAAGTGAAGTTATACCGCAGGGAAACAGTCATGTACATGAAATATTAACTAGCACAGATTTTTACGAAGATCATCATCACGAAGTTGGAATCAGGACAGGTCTCCCAATTGATGTAGGTAATGGCAGACATGTGCATTTTGCAACTGGCGTAACCACTGTGGCTGATGGGCATTTTCACGAATTCCAATTCGCTACCCTAATTCTAGACCCAATTGGCGATTAGCCTATTTATCGATCAAAGCTCCGCTTAATTTGCGGGGTTTTGATATTTACTGAAGGACCTGCCTATATGAGTCAGGTGACGGTTCCATAAACCATTAGATAGGTGGATTTGCAAGGTCGCGGATCGCCTCCACCAAGCAAATCCCGATTACTTATTAAGCCACGAATTCGTGGCTTTTTTGCTTTGTGTGGTTTTTATTAAGAGCATTAAATGATTTTTTGGTATAGCTGTTGTATTGTTTGGATAATTACCCACTGATTAATGAATATATATCTGTAGAAAATTCACTGAGAAATATTGGGTATATGTTTTCATGATAATACCTGATAAAATATAGAATATAATAAATAAGGGGGGACAAACGTGCAACACCAATATAGACAAGAAAAACAAATGCAAATCAACAACAAGCCATTAATTAAAGGTGACCATAAAATATATCGTACACAGAACCCTGTCCGTAGCGAACTATCGTTATCTATATTTTTCCTGCTTAAATCCCATATTTCTCGTAGCGTTAGAAAGACAGTAGAGGCGCACCCCCAGGCTAACATTATTTTTGATAAGATCGGCGGATCTTGGTGGAAACCCGAATACCATATTATAGTTGGCGGAAAGACGAAGAAGGCTGTGCAGTCTGCCGCTGAAATGCTACAAAAAACTTTAAATGGCGGAAAAGAAAAAACACTTGAAAAATAAGAAGATGAAGTACCATGATAAGTATTAGTAACAATGAGTAAAGTCATGTAAGAGTGGATTAGTAAGGCACGGATCGCCTTCACCATTCGATGTATAATAAAATAAGAACACCTCAATGCGTTCCTCATAACATTTTTTCAATTAATCTGGTTGATCTTTTTAAGGTCATCCAGATTTTTGTTTTGGGTTTAACTTGCTTTTCAAGGCAAAAAGCATCAAATTCTTGCTATGATATATTTCAATTAAACTTTCTTCCTTTTTCTTATCTCTTTAATTCGTTAATTTGTTTTTGCATGTTTTCAATATGGTCTTGTAGTTTTTTTATCTCTGCCTCTAACTCTCCAATGGATTTTCTTTCAATTTTCTCTTTTTCTGTATCTTCCTTTTTTTGTTGTGCTTCTATAGCGTCATTAATTAACTCTCGACTCGAGGCAATGACAAACATTATTTGTGCTATTTCAAAGAACCCATTTGCCACAAGATTAAGTTCATCAATAGTTAACGCTTGTGAGAAAGTGATACCTAATAAATAGAAAACCAAAGTGACTTCTTCTGGAGTTAAGTCAAAAAATATGGATTGGTCCGGGAGTAATTTAAATTCTTCCAAGGTCTTTCACCTCATCAAATAGAACTCTGTATCTCTACAACATATGTATTATTCGTTGTGCCGATGTATTTTCACAACAGAATCTTTTTCAGAGGAGTTTGTCATAAAGAATAAGCCGCTATTATTTAGCCAGATCTTGCCCATTTTTAGAGGGTCGACAGGCCTGGGGACCGCATCGTCTGCTACGGACAGCTGTGAGTGCTTATGGCCAAAATGAAAGACAGGGACACAAAAATAAGATATTACATACTATAAGTAGGAACCTATAGTAGAAAGAATAGTGGGTTGTAACTTACTTATGGAGTTGATAATATGAGCCGTGACAGTTTAAAAACATTAATTAGACTGGCATTGGTATTATCCTTTGCTTCAAGTCTTATTGGACTGATTGCTGGATTCCTAGGTGAAGACGAAGATAGAAAGGATGACAAAGAATATCTGGAAAATGAGATAAAACTTAGAAATGAATTAAACGAAATTCATAAGGAAATTGATCAATTAAAAGCTCAAATCATCTCTAATGGTTAATAGGCTAAGGGAAGTCGGAGTAGTAATAATTAATCGAGTAAGAGGCTATCCATTATTTGAGTAGTCATTCTCGCTTATAAAAAGCATCCTTCGGGGGGGCTTTTATTATGCAAAAAAATCACATTATATAGGACATGCACTAGTTAGATAAATATTTAACTAAGTTATTTTAATTGCTTATTATTTATTAAAAATTTATAATATACACTTATTTCTGAAAATGCATTACAATACGGTTATTACTTTGCAAAGTTCTACAAAAAAATACAAAATTTATATGGGCGGTTATGGTTGTAGACTAGTGGTGAGTGATGGTACTCGTGTTTTGGGTCTTATATCTTCTTCACCTGCAGGAGCAGGTGAAGCCATTAGAACGGATGTTGCCAGAGTTAACGTGGATCCTAAATTTGTAAAAACAAGAGCGACCGCTAGAATTGCACATTGTAAAATTATTAATTTGAAAAGAGGGATAGTATGAAAACGGAAGAAACGTTGGTTATGGATCAAATGGGATCTAGTCCGTGGGACAAAGTGCGCACATTCAAAATAGGTGTGATTCCTCTTCCCTTATATTTGATTATTGCAGCTGTCATTTATGCCGCTTCTGTTTACGGAAAATTACCCGCTGATATGATTGGTGGATTTGCTATTATGATGATTATGGGGATTTTTCTAGGGGATGTAGGAATTAAGTTGCCTATTCTTAAAGACATTGGCGGTCCGGCTATTTTGTGTATGTTTGTTCCATCTATAATGGTATTTTATAATTTATTGAATCCAGCATCGATGAAAGCAATTACTGCTATAATGAAAACTTCTAATTTCTTATACTTCTATATTGCTTGCTTAGTTACAGGAAGTATTCTAGGTATGCAACGTCAAGTATTGATTCAAGGCTTTTTGCGGTTGTTTGTACCATTAGTAGTGGGAACTTTAGGGAGTGTCATTGTGGGTGTATCCGTAGGAGTGCTTGCAGGACTTGGAGCGCATCACACTTTCTTTTATATTGTAATTCCAATTATTTCTGGCGGTATCGGTGAGGGGATTCTACCTCTTTCCATGGCTTATTCCGAGATTTTGAATCAACCCTATGAAAAGTTTATCCCTCAGTTGGTTCCAGCAGCCATGCTCGGAAATGTGGTAGCAATTATGTTAGCTGGTTATTTGAAAAAATTAGGTGAACGTAAACCTCATCTAACTGGAAATGGTATGTTAGTTAAAGCAGGCGATGATGCATTATTAAAGGCTGCTCAAGAAGGTAATAATAAACCAGTGGAGTTTCCTCTTATGGGGGCCGGTCTCCTTTTGGCGTGTTCATTCTTTATATTTGGGCAAATTGCTAATGTGTTTATTAGTATCCCAGCAGCTATTATCATGATTTTCTCAGCAGCTATTGTCAAAGCATTAAATATTATGCCAGCGAAAATGGAACAAGGTGCTTATCATATGTACAAGTTTGTCGCTGCTAGCTTGACTTGGGGTTTAATGGTAGGACTTGGTGTGTTATACACACCTTGGGGTGATGTTGTTGCAGCGCTAACTCCCGCCTATGTGTTAACAGTAGCGGCAACAGTTATCGCTATGATTTCCTCTGGGTTCTATATTGGTAAAGTAATGAACATGTATCCAGTGGAATCAGCAATTGTAACTGCCTGTCACAGTGGATTAGGCGGTACTGGTGATGTTGCGATTCTTTCAGCATCGAATCGAATGGAAATGATGCCTTTTGCTCAGGTGGCAACCCGTCTTGGTGGAGCGAGTGTGGTAGTTCTTGCCGCTATATTGTTAAGGATGTGGCAATAGTAAACTTCTTCACTCAGAATTTCCAAGCCTACACATAGAATAGTGTGTAATATAATGAATTGCGTTATAAAATTAGGAAGACTTGACCTTTTGCCGGTTATTGATATCTGGCATGGGACAAGTCTTTCTTTTGTAATTAATGAATTTTAGGTGGGGGTATTTGTTTAAACACAGGAATTTTAGGTGGATTTTTATTATTCGTGCAATTTACACTATCTTGTGATTAAAAATAATACTAAAATGGTGTATAGATGGGAGAAAGGAAGGTAAATACATGGACGAGTTAAAAGAAGCTAAAATTAAAAGTATTCTAGCAGCGAAAGGGATAAACTCTGATAAGCTCTCTAATCAGAGTACACAAGCATTAAAAGAACCAACACCTAGGGCGAATGCTTTAAGGGATATTTTTTATAATACTTTGGGGACAGCAGATATGGAGTTTCCATATTGGTATAATCGGAAATGGAAAGAATTAGATGGCGAGGTTACAGTAGTCAGAAGAGCGAAAGCGTTAAAAGAAGCATTTTCTCGCGCTACACCTAATATTGTGCCAGGTGAAAAACTGGTCATGCAAAAGACCCGCCATTATAGAGGATCATTCCCAATGCCTTGGCTAAGCGAAAGTTTTTTCATCGCTCAAGGAGATGAGATAGAAAAGGAGGCTGCCAGGTCCATCGGAAGTGCTGCAGATGAACTCAGCCATATAGGGCAAGGCGGTGGAAATGTAACGAAAAGTTTTGGGGAAGTAGTTTCCATCGCTGGTAAGTTTGGAATGAGAAAAGAAGAGATACCTGTATTGTTAAAAGTTGCGAAGGAATGGGTTGGAAAATCTGTTGAGGATGTAAGCCTTAGGTATGAAAAAATGGTACCAGAATATGATACCAAAGAAAAGATAATGAGAAGTTTAATCTGTATGTTTGACTCTGGTTATACAATACCACAGGGGCGCGAGGTCATAAATTATTATTATCCTCTACAATATGGTTTTGATAAGCTTAAGGAAATGGCAGAGGAATGTAGAAATCAAGTTGCTGGAAATGCAGATGGTGATGGCTTAATCGGTATGGATCGTCTTTATTTTTATGAAGCTGTTATACATGGAATAGAAGGATTACAACAGTGGATTATTAATTATGCCAAACATGCAAGATTTCTAGAAACAACGGCAGTAGGTAATCAAGAGAAAGAAGAATATAGAGAGATAGCTGAGTGCCTAGAATCCATTGCCCATAATCAACCTCGTAATTTTAGAGAGGCATTACAGCTGTCCTATACCCTGCATATTGCAGTATTAAATGAAGATGTAATATCAGGTCTATCCATCGGGAAACTTGGACAAATATTATATCCATGGTATGAGCAGGATATCGATAGTGGTAAGTTAACCAAAGAAGAAGCCCTTGAGTTAATGGAGCTATATAGAATTAAAATAACTTGTATCGATGTTTTTGCTTCTGCAGGGGTTAATGGTGGGGTATTATCAGGTAATACCTTTAATAATCTATCTCTGGGCGGGTTAACAAGACAGAATCAATCGGCAGCGAATGAATTAGAGGAAATCATATTGGACGCAGGGATCAGTTGTAGGACTCCGCAGCCAACGCTAACAATTATGTATGAAGAAAAACTTCCAGAAACGTTTTTAATAAAAGGTACTGAGTGTTGTAAAACTGGAACGGGATATCCTGCTTGGATTAATAATAGAAATGCTATGGATTTCTTGATAAACCAATATGGCTCTGAAGGAATGACAATTGAAGAGGCGCGATCCGTCGCAATCGGAGGATGTTTAGAAATATCTCCTTGTTGTTGGAAAACATTAACACTCAATGGCAAGGTGTATGAAATTCCAGGTGGCGCTGGCCAACCTACTAGTGTTGGTGTTCACTTTATCGCAAATCCGAAAATTTTGGAACTTGTTTTGACTAACGGAAAAGATCATCGTACTGGAATGCAGGTTTATCCACCGCATAATAAAAAACTTGCCAGCTTTGAAGAATTACTTGCAACATTTAATCAATATTATGAAGATACGATAGGGATTCTTGCTAAAACGAATAATATCGAACATGATATTTGGCGGAAACAAAATATGTCGGTTATCAACTCTTTTCTTAAACCAGACTCTTTAGATAAAGGGCAACATATAGGGAATATGGGTTACCGGTATAATGGAACATTTAATGTGGAAACTTGTGGAACCATCACAATGGTCAACTCTCTAGCGTCCTTAAAAAGTTTAGTATATGACAGCAAGAAATATACTCTTGAAGAAATGACAGATGGTATTTTAAACAACTTTGGCTATAAACAAGCCGCTGAAATTAATAATTATTCATTAGCAGAGCAGGTAAAGATTGCCGAAAATAATCAGTATGACAGAATATATGCTGATTGCTTAACAACTCCTAAATTTGGCAATAACAATGCTTATGTTGATACTATTTTAAAAGAGTATGAGGAATGGTTAGTTATTGCTTGTTCTCGTGCCGAATCTTTATATGGTAAGAAAATGTATCCTTGTCAAATATCAGTATCAACTCATGGTCCACAAGGTGCGGCTACGTTGGCGACTCCAGACGGACGATTAGGTGGAACTACTTACTCTGATGGCTCCGTATCTGCATATCCAGGAACAGATACAAGCGGTTTATATGCTTTATTTGAATCAGCTAACATTTGGGATCACACCACATCCCAAAACTCTCAGATGAATCTTAAAATTCATCCAGGTGCATTACAAGGTATTCAAGGAACAAGAAAATTATTGGATTTGACTAAGGCCTATATGCGCAGAGGCGGCACCCATGTCCAATATAATATAATAGATTCTACTATATTAAAACAAGCACAAAAAGCCCCAGGGGAGCATCGTGATTTACTGGTTCGTGTAGCTGGTTTTACACAATATTGGTGTGAATTAGGCAAACCAATACAGGATGAAGTAATATCTAGAACTGAACATGAAGGAGTATAGGAAGATGGCATTAAAACATATTGATTGTTTACATTTTTGCAGTATTGATGCAAGTAAAGGAATATGCAGATTAACAAAGCAGTTCATCAATATAGATACTGACGTATGTGACAGACTAGCAGTAGCACCAAAATGTAACAATTGTAAACAGTTTCATGATGAGGATGAACAAGGTATCGGAATATGCAAAGGGTTATCTAAGGAAGATTGGGTATATGGCAGCCTTAATGCAGGAACTTGTGCTGCCCATGAATTTAAAGATAAGAGGTAAAGAGTGGATACAACAGGAGTAATATTTGATATACAGAGTTTTTCAGTTCATGATGGACCAGGTTGTAGAACGACTGTATTTATGAGTGGATGTCCTCTAAGTTGTCGATGGTGTGCGAACCCTGAAAGTTGGAGCAGAACACCTCATATCATGTTTAGCGAAAGAAGTTGCAGGTATAATAAAGGCTGTTCATTGTGTAAGGATACCTGTAATAGAGGCGGGCTAAGCTTTGCTAATGGAAAACCAGTGTTGAATTGGGAAACATGTGATGCTTGTACAACCTTTGAATGTGCTGAGGCTTGTTGTTATAGTGGCTTAAAGCAATGTGCAAAAGAGTATACTGTTGATCAGTTAATGAAAATATTAAAAAGGGATTCTAATAATTGGGGCGGAAAAGGTGGTGTAACCTTTAGTGGTGGCGAACCTTTGATGCAGAATAAGTTTCTAGTTGAAATCCTAAAAGAGTGTGTAAAAAATGGTTTCCATACAGCAATCGAAACAACAGCATATACTGATGAAGAAGTATATTTGAATGTAATGAAATATGTAGATTTTGTATTCGTTGACATAAAACACATGGACAGACAAAAGCATAAAGAAAAAACTGGGGTATATAACGATATTATTCTTTCCAATATATCTTCTGTTGCGAATTCACAGTGGCAGGGAAGGATTATCATCAGAGTGCCAGTTATCGGTGGCTTTAATGATGATGTTGAGAATATGTCAAAGTTGATATACTTTATGCAGGAAAATAATCTATTTGAAATAAACATTCTACCTTTTCATACACTAGGCGAATCGAAATGGCGCCAACTAGGGAAAAATTATGATTATGCGACTAGTGGTAGTGTAAGCGATGCCCAGATGGAAGAAATACAGGATCTATTTCTTCACAATAATATAGCCTGCTATATCGGTCATGATACAGCGTTTTAAATTTATAATGTAATTTAAACCCACGATGGTTTAGCAATGTAATATAAAGCGTAAGTTTTGCCGTAATGGCAAAGTTATGCTTTATTTTTTTATAGCAAAAACATAATAATCTGAAGCCACTATATTTTTGAAAAAAATGGCATATTTTAGAGGAGTTTATATTTTTGTGTCGAAAATGACAATTTATAACTATATAGGCAAACCTATCGAAAGGTAGGGACGCAAAGCCATGGGTCTAACAATATTAATTCATGACTGCCAGGTTGCATTTTGTAAATTTACATTATGTTACCTGGCAGTTTTTGTTATTAAAAGAGGAGGTATCGCTTGTCCCAAAAGTTAACAAAAGAGTGAATGGAATTGTTGATGTGCTAATATGCACGAAACTAAAAAAATGCAAAACACTAGCTGAATAAATGGTTCAAGATTTAAGATAATGTTTCAATATGGTTGGAAATTAAATAGAAAGTGGTGTACATATGAAATTGAAAATGAAGTTTTTAGCATTGGTGTTTATTACGAGTTCTGTTTTATTGGCAGTTACAATCATGGGATATCTTGATGCTAAAAAGCAAGTAACAGAAAATATCAAAAATGAAATGTTTTCTATTGTTAACAGTCACTCAAAACAACTAGATGGTTGGTTATTAACAAAGGCTCAAACGGCAGTAGTGACTAGTCAAAACATTCAGGTAGTATTAGGTGATAATGATATACCAGTTTCTTTTGTGCAAAATTATAAGTCTGATCCTGGCGTACTTGATTTGTATGTAGGGTTAGAAGATGGCAGGATGATTGATGGCTCAGGATCAGCCCTTCCAGAGGGGTATGACCCTCGTAAACGTGGGTGGTACAAGCAAGGAAAAGAAACAAATAAATTAACATTTACTGATGCCTATGTTGATGCATTAACTAAAAAGTATATTGTATCAGCAGTTGTTCCATTGAAAAATACAGCAGGAAATACAAAAGGTATTGTTGGGATTGATATTACACTAGATATCTTAAGTGAGAGAATTAAAGAGATTAATTTACATGGGAAAGGAAACGGTTTTATTGTAGATCAACAAGGAATTACGTTGGCCCATCCAGATTCAACGAAAATTTCGACCAATATTAATGAAAATCCACAATTAAAACAGATGGCAAAAGAAATGTTATCTCAAGATAACGGTGTTCAAAGTTATGAAGAGAATAACGTATCAAAATTAATGATTTATACCAAAATACCATCTACGGGATGGATATTGGGTATTACAGTTGACAAAGAAGATGTTTATAGCCAAGTCAAACAGTTAGGTTATGAGTTTGGACTGATTGCTTTAATCGGCATTATAATTTCAATTGCTGCAAGCTGGGTATTGGCTAGTAAAATAACAGGAAACGTTACAAAATTAACTGAGCAGGCTGAGCGACTAGCTAGCGGAGATCTAACAGAGCAGAATCTGATAATTAAGTCTAATGATGAAATAGGACAGCTAGCATTAGCCTTTTCAAAAATGGCAGAAAACTTACGAAATCTAATGAAAAATGTGGCGCAAACAGCAGAACAATTGGCGGCATCTTCGGAAGAATTGACCGCTAGTGCCGAGCAGTCAGCTCATGCATCAGTCCAAGTAGCTACATCGATAACTGAGGTAGCACAAGGAACAGAAAAACAATCGAATGCAGTGGAAGAAGCTTCTCTTGTAGTTGAGGAAATGTCAGCAAGTATTCAGCGTGTTGTAGGAAATGCAAGGACAGTAGCGGCAACATCGGAACAGGCGGCTAGTGCTGCGAGTGATGGTAATGTGGCGATTGGTAGTGCTGTGAGTCAAATGAATATCATCGAAAAGACTGTTTCGGGATCGGCGGAAGTAGTAGCTAAGTTAGGGAATCGATCGAAAGAGATTGGACAAATTGTAGATACTATTTCTGGAATTGCTGGACAAACAAACTTATTGGCATTAAATGCAGCGATTGAAGCAGCTCGTGCTGGTGAGCAAGGGCGTGGATTTGCCGTTGTAGCAGAGGAAGTACGTAAATTAGCGGAACAATCTCAGCATGCAGCAAAGCAAATTGCCGAAATGATTAACGAAATTCAAGTAGATACAGATACGGCTGTAGTAGCTATGAATAATGGTACAAGGGAAGTACACATTGGAAGCGAAGTGGTTAATAAGGCTGGAGAATCCTTTAAGCAGATAGAAATATTGGTTGAGACAGTTCTAAGTCAGGTTCGTGAGATTACTAGTTCTATTCAAAAAGTAGACGTTGGCAGTAATAAAATTGTTACCGCGATACAGGATATTAATGCAATAACAAAAAACAATTCTGGAGAAACCCAAAGTATCTCTGCAGCCACAGAGGAACAATCAGCTTCGATGCAAGAAATTGCTTCTTCAAGCCATGCGTTAGCGAATCTGGCAGAGGAAATGCAGAAAGCCGTTAGAAAGTTTACAATTTAATGCAATAATTTACTTTTAGTTGATCATACTTATACAGGTAAAAAAATCTGAAATTACTATAGGAGTGTGTTTAATGAAAGAAGAAATGGTGGTAGGATTGGAGATGGGAAAAGAAGAACTAGAGGAGTTACTTAAGAATCTTCCCCAAATTTTAAAGGAACTCGAGCAATATATAACTGACAATAATAGTTATAGTTTATAAAATAATCCCGATGATAGACTCCTTTTTGGGGGAGCATTCATCGGGACTTTTTTTGTTATTCAATTGACCATCATAGGAGAAAATAAGTATGTAGCTAGACCTTTTTTTCTGAAAGATCATATTTTCGCATTCGATTTAATACACCTGTATGGGATAAACCAAGGACATTACCAACCTGACGTGATGTCCCATGAGTCTTAATCGCTTCGCGAAGAATATGGCACTCCATTTCTGCTAGAACTTCCTTCAATTTTCGATTTGTAATGGGTAACACACTAGAAGCTGTTTGTAAGTTCATTTGATCCAACATAATATGTTCTGGGGTAATTTCCCCTTGGGAAACCAGACTAACTGCTCGTTCAATAACATTTCTTAATTCGCGAACATTTCCCAGCCAATCGTGTTGCATCAGTTTACTCATTGCAGGCTGTGAGAGATGGGTTACTTGCTTTTTTAAGCGATGGTTTATTTTTAATAATAAACTTTCAATTAATAGAGGCAAATCTTCTTTGCGATCACGCAGTGGGGGGATGTAGATAGGAATGACATTAAGGCGATAGTATAAGTCATCGCGAAACTCTTTTTTTCGAATCATTTCTTCTAGATTCCGGTGAGTGGCAGCAATAATTCGAACATCAACAGAAATTTCTTGATTGCTGCCAATGCGCCGGATCTTGCCGTCTTGCAGTACCCGTAATAGTTTAGCCTGAAGACTAGCGGAGAGTTCACCAATCTCATCCAAAAAGATCGTCCCAGCGTTAGCATATTCAAAAAGGCCACTTTTACCACCTTTTTTTGCCCCTGAAAAAGATCCGTCTTCATAACCAAATAATTCACTTTCGAGCAAAGCATCTGGCAGAGCTGCACAATTAATGGGAGCAAATATTTTTTCTCGACGAAGGCTTTCCATATGGATAGAGCGGGCAAAAAGTTCCTTACCAGTACCACTTTCTCCACGAATCAGTACTGTAGAGTCATTTTTTGCAACAAGCTTCGCCAGATTAATGACATGTTTCATCTTTTCGCTCACATGCAAGATGTCAGCAAATCGATTAATGTGAGGTTTTGTTACGGAATATACCAGCTCTTTAACATCATGCATGGCTTTTAATACTGCTACTGCACCAATAGTAATACCGTTGGCGTCCCTTATTGGACACCCACTAGTAATATAATGACTCTTACCTCTCGTCGTTGAGACTACGAATTCGCAATTGCTATAAGGCGTCCCCTCATGTAGTGCTTCCAATAAAGGTATCTCAGATACGAAAATATCTTTAATTTTTTTACCTAGTACCTCATTACTTTGGTAACTTAGAATTTTTTCAGCGGCGGGATTGAAATGGGTTATAACTTCTTCTTTGTCAATTGCTAAAATGCCATCACCAATCGTATCCATGACAGCTTTGAGCTGTTGTTCTCTCTCTTGGTGAGGCATATTAGAGATTAGGTCGACAGTAATAATTTGTGGAATTAAACACAATTGTTTATGGATAAAAGCATATTTATTAGGTGATAGTGATTCTATTTCTAGATACATAATATTTGGTGAGACTTCCATTGATAAGATATTAATATTATCCCTTGCCAGGACTTGCGAGATATCAAGAACAAGTCCCACCCGATCCTGATTGGTAATTCTCAGACAAATAGTAGCCATGGTGATTCACTCTCCATCCAAATAGCAAATTGGTCACATGGTTATATGAAGATTTATCTGAAACTGTTACTACATATTGGAAAAATATAGCATGACAACTATATTATACCATTGTAAATATCTACAATGGTATAAAAATTAATCACGTAAGCAAGTAATGTCCGTATACAAAAGTCTTTGCAAGGAACTATTGGAACGATTTTAATCCAATTGGAACAAAATTGTTCCGATTGTTGGAGCGATTTTGTTCCAATTGATTTGTGGACGTTGCAATACTATTTGTTTTAAAAATTAACCATGTATAGAAAAACGAATAGATGCTGAATTTAGGGCCTATGTTTTTGTACTACCAGTATTTGGCACAACAATTGCAATAATAGTTATACTAAAAGGAGGTCATTTTTATGATTGTTGGAGTGCCAAGGGAAATCAAAAACAACGAGAACCGCGTCGCCATTACACCTGCTGGTGTAGAGGCAATGAACAAGGCTGGTCATACTGTTGTCATTGAGCATAATGCTGGATTAGGCAGTGGTATTAGCAATGAAGCTTATCAATCGGCTGGTGCCAGAATTCTACTCACTGCAAAAGAAGTTTTTTCTAAAGCGGACATGATTATGAAAGTCAAAGAACCACTGCCTTCTGAGTATGATTTGTTCAAACCTGGTCAAATCTTATTTACGTATTTGCATCTTGCTCCTGAACCTGAGTTAACCAAAGCCCTTTTGGCTAATAAAGTTACAGGTATAGCCTACGAAACAATTGAAGTAGGCCGTACGTTGCCTCTATTATTGCCAATGAGCGAAGTAGCGGGGCGTATGTCAGTGCAAATTGGTGCACAATTTTTAGAAAAACCATGCGGAGGAAAGGGGATTCTTCTCGGAGGAGTACCTGGAGTGGAATCAGCACAAGTCGTTATCGTTGGCGGCGGCATAGTGGGAACCAATGCTGCAAAAATGGCACTAGGCCTGGGGGCTCGAGTGACAATTTTGGATAAGTCAACGGAAAGATTACAGTATCTCGATGATATCTTTCAAGGGAGAGTTACCACTGTTATGTCCAATAGCTATAATATCGGCTCCTGGGTGAAGAAGGCTGACCTCCTTGTAGGAGCAGTGTTAGTGCCAGGAGCGAAAGCGCCCAAACTTGTTAGCGAAGATATGGTTAAGTCCATGAGTGACGGATCTGTAATTGTAGATGTTGCCATTGACCAAGGTGGTTCCGTAGAAACCATTGATCGAATTACTACCCATAGCGAACCGACCTACGTAAAACATGGCGTGGTCCATTATGCTGTTGCAAATATGCCTGGCGCTGTAGCCCGCACATCCACCTTTGCTCTAGCCAATGCAACCTTGGATTATGCTCTGCAGATTGCGAATAAGGGATGGAAGAAGGCTGTGAAGGAAAATGAATCTCTCGCTAAAGGACTTAATGTGGTAGGTGGCATGGTGACTTATAAAGCAGTCGCTGATTCTCTTGGCATGAAATATATTCCTTGGACAGAGGCAATTGTAACTGCCTCCGAATTGCCTAGCGAGCTAGTAGGCTAATAAACCATAAGAGAACCGATTGATTGTTATTACTAAAGGTGGGAGTGCTGTATCCTTGCATCAGTAGTCGCCACTTTGGCATCCAATCATTTTCGTTTAAATTAACGGAAAATTAGCGCAATTAAAAAGAGGGAGGAAACCAAATGAATCTGTTTCGTACAAAGAGCATAGCAGATATGGTAAAAGGCACAGAACAACATGCCTTGAAAAAGTCTCTTGGTTCAGTGGATTTGGTGTTACTGGGAATTGGCTGTATTATCGGTACCGGTATTTTTGTACTTACTGGAGTCGCAGCAGCGAAATATGCCGGACCAGGGATCATGCTCTCCTTCGTTTTATCAGGTCTGGCCTGCGGGTTCGCTGCATTAGCCTATGCAGAATTGGCCGCTATGATACCGGTGGCAGGTAGTGCCTATACCTTTGCCTATGCGTCATTAGGGGAAATTATTGCTTTCATTGTGGGGTGGGCACTTATATGTGAATACACTGTAGGAGCGGCAGCGGTTGCCGCTGGTTGGTCTGGTTATACAGTTGGTTTATTGAAGACCGCAGGAATTATCCTCCCTAAGGCTTGGACTGCCGTTCCCGCAGATGGTGGTATTCTTAACGTTCCCGCTGTGTTAATTGTCTCCTTTTTGACCTACTTACTTGTACTAGGTACAAAAGAAAGTGCGAAATTAAATAGAGTCTTGGTCTTTATCAAACTTGGGTGTGTTGCCCTCTTCCTATTGTTAGCAACACCTCATGTAAACCCATCGAACTGGGAACCTTTCCTTCCCTTCGGTTTAGGTGGTGTTGCCAGTGGCGCAGCAATTGTATTCTTTGCCTACATCGGTTTTGATGCAGTATCCACCGCTGCAGAAGAATGTAAAAATCCTAATCGAGACATTCCCATCGGAATTGTTGGTTCACTGCTGGTCTGTACCGTATTATATATCGCGGTCGCAGCCGTTCTTACAGGCGTCGTCCCTTATTCCTCGTTAAACAATAGCGAGCCAGTAGCTTTCGCCCTTCGCGCAATTGGCATGAATTTTGGTAGCGCAGTGGTAGCCCTTGGCGCAATCTGTGGTATTACCACGGTATTACTAGTCATGATATTTGGGCAAACACGTGTATTCTTAGCCATGAGCCGTGATGGGATGATTCCGCAAAGCTTGGTAAAAATCCATCCCATTCATGGTACACCTCATGTAATTACAATGATTACAGGTGCAGTGGTATGTATATTAAGCGGCTTATTACCTATCAACATTATCGCTGAATTATGCAATTTGGGAACGTTATTTGCATTTTGT
Organism: Pelosinus sp. UFO1; assembly: GCF_000725345.1. NCBI lineage: Bacteria > Bacillati > Bacillota > Negativicutes > Selenomonadales > Sporomusaceae > Pelosinus > Pelosinus sp. UFO1. The sequence goes on along the minus strand of NZ_CP008852.1, from coordinate 4,177,552 downwards.
ATTGTTTCCGCGGGTGTTTGGGTGCTTCGAAAAACACAACCAGATGCCCTCAGACCTTTCCGTTGTCCTGCCGTTGCTTTGACAGTACCTCTTGCTGTACTATTCTGCGGTTATTTGATTAGTAATTTGCCATCGAATACCTTCATTTTCTTCGGTATATGGTATGTAATTGGCATGGTGGTATATTTCTCCTACAGTCGCCATCATAGCACTCTTGCAGAGCAAGAACAATCAGTAAATCTTCCACTTGATAAATAAAATAATGACAAAAAAAGGCCTGCAAAGTTCTTTGACTTTGCAGGCCTTTTTCATTATTTTTAAATAGAATAAGTGATAATAGCTTGATGAGAAGTCTTTAGTTTTATTGCTGTTTCAGGAGTAATTGAATAAATTCCTCAGCGGGGAGTGGTTTACTATATAAGTAACCTTGATATTCATCGCAGCCTTGTTTCTGTAATAAAGCCAGTTGCTCTTCAGTCTCGACTCCTTCGGCGATTACACTGAGCCCTAGATTTTGTGCCATGGTAATAATAGTACTTACTAATAATATTGTCTTACTATTTTCTTTAGTGGCTTTTTGGATGAAACTTCTATCAATTTTCAAAGTATCTACCGCATATTGAACAATATTGTGGAGAGAAGAGTAACCAGTCCCAAAATCATCAATAGCAATTTTGATACCCATATTACGCAACTCTTGGAGTAAAGATTGGAGGAATAGTTCATTTTCGATAGCGGCGCTTTCAGTAATTTCAATCTCTAGGTAATGAGCAGCAACACCCGTTGCATTGAGGGTAGATTTAATCATTGATAGAACTTGTTGATGGAATAATTGTTTCGGAGAAAAATTCACAGCGATTGGAACAATGGGGAGCTCTCTTTTTTGCCATTGATGAAGTTGGCTACAAGCCGTATAGAAAACCCACTCCCCTAATGTGATAATAAAGCCTGTTTCCTCGGCAAGTTTAATAAATTTATCAGGCCCAACCATCCCATATTTTGGGCTGATCCAACGTACCAAAGCCTCAGCACCGATAATCCGACCAGTTTTTATACTTACTTTTGGTTGGTAATACAGCAGAAATTCATCATTAGCCAGGGCTGGGCGTAGTTCATTGGTTAAGGACATAGATTCAGCGAGTGCAATTCCGATGTCGGCAGTATAAAATTGATAGTTATTTCTCCCTAAATTTTTTGCTGTATACATAGCAGTATCAGCATTACGTAGTAGAAAATCCATCTGATTACCATGGTCAGGATAAAGAGCAATACCAATGCTACTAGTAATATAGAAATGGTAGTCGTTATAAATGAAAACTGGTTCTAATATAGTTTGGATTGTTTTTACCACTTCTTCAGTCTTTTGGATGGACGCATTTGTTAACAATACCATAAATTCATCGCCACCCATGCGGGCAATAAACTGCTCTGGGAGGGCTCTTTGGAGACGGGCACTAATGCCTTGTAGTAAACTGTCTCCCACTGAGTGACCCCAAGTATTGTTAATAAATTTGAAATTATCAATGTCAAGAAAGATGAGGGCCAAACTTTCTTGATTGATCAAGGCGTTATTTAGTTGTTGGGCAACATGCTCATGAAAGAGGGTGCGGTTGGGTAGTGTTGTCAAGCTATCGTAGTAAGCTAGTTTATGAATTCGCTCCTTAGCTTGCAGAATTTTTTGACGAGAGGCATAGGATTCAAGACTGTATTGGATTAGCTTTTGTAGAAAATCTGGAGTAATTTTGCTTTTGGAACAATAGTCATAGGCCCCAGCTTTCATTACTTCAACGGCGATGGTTTCGTCGCCATGCCCCGTAAGCATGATAATGGGAATAGCAAGTCCTTCGCTGTTCATCCGACGCAATACTGTCAATCCGTCATTGCCTGGCAATTGATAATCAATAAAGATCAGATCAACAGTATGTTCTTTTAACAGGATTAAGCCACTTGCTTCATCAGCTGCCTCTAAAATAGTGCATATAATTTGACTAGATCGTAAGGCGCGAATAATAATTTGGCGGTCAATGCTATCATCATCAATAATTAAAATGCAGAGCGTATCTTTGATCATTTTTATCACCTCAGGAGGTTATATTTTCACATAAACTCCAATATTTTTCGATAGCAATCATAACTTCAAAGAATTTTTCGGGAACAACAGGTTTTAAAATATAACCTGCCACATGGAAATTATAAGCTTCTATGATATCCTTTTCCTCATCCGAGGTCGTAAATACAACAACACTTAAATGCTGTAGTCGTTGATCAGAACGAAGTTCACGCAAAAATTCGAGACCGTTCATACGAGGCATATTGATGTCGAGGAGAATGAGTGTTGGAAAAGGAATCGGAGGGGCGGTTTCCGTACCGCGGAGTAGGGCTAGAGCTTCTAAACCATCGTAGGCAACATGCATCGGGTTCAATAGATTCATTTTTCGGAAAGATCGCTGTACATTAAGGATGTCTACAGCATCATCTTCTACAAGTAAAAGATGTAGTTCTTTACTGGTCATTCCCTTTACGCTCCTTCATAACAGGCTAACCTATGGTAATGCGAATTGCGATAAAATAGTTAACAACAGCACTATTAACGTGTATGATAGCAGTAGAAGAAAAATCAAGACTAGAAACCTGTATTGTTATGTAAAAAAATTATAATATTTTGACGAATTGAGTCAATAATTAATAATTCTCGACTTACAATGAGAATCCTGCACGCATTTATTAATTCGATGAAATTGGAATACTCCTTTTAAAATAATAGAAGAGGGATAGGGATTATTTGATAAGAGAGTCGGTGAGGAAGGTGTGGCATGGTAAAAAACAATACGCAAATTTTATGGCGCAAGCGACAGATTACGATTGTTTTTGCTTTGACAATTGGCCTAGGTATGATGCTAGAGCTAGTCTTATTAAAGCATTATGAGGAGAGCTTAATTAGGGATGTTCAAGTAACAGTTGCATCTGAATTGGCTGGGAAGACATCTGCTTTAAGTGCTGCTGTTAATCGACGTTTTGCAATTTTACAAGGGTTAATAGCATTTACCGATGCTGTTAGGAATCATGGCGATATGACTATGCATTTTGATGAATTTGCGGAAGGCTTGATAAAGACCACAAGTGGAATTCGGACGTTGATTATTGCACCGAATGGAACTGCAAGTCTTGTTTATCCACACGAAGGGAACGAAAAAATAATTGGTACAAATATTTTCTCGACGGCTCGCCCTGAACAAAGGGAAGCTTTACTGCGGACCCTTTCATCACAGCAGATGGTGCTTAATGGACCTTATCAGCTTTTGCAAGGTGGTTTTGGCTTGGTAGCGCGGCAGTCCATATATAGAGAACAACAATTCTGGGGCCTTGCAACAATGGTCATCGATATGAATGCAGTTTTAGCAGAAGCTGGTCTTGATCAGCAAGGCGAATACACTCGATTCTCTCTTCGTCAGTTGGGTGGGAAGGTATTCTATGGAGATGAGCAGCTTTTTCAAGAGGAACCTCTGATTTTACCCGTATTATTGCCTGATAGTCAATGGGAGTTCGCTGCAGGACCACGGATTTCATGGACTGAGTCTGTAAAACATCAAATGACAGTCGTAAGGGTACTGGGTTATTCTATTTTAGTATTATTACTAGGTTTATTGTATACTGCGCTGATTTGGCAGGAACAACTAAAGCATAAGGTGATGATACGTACAGGAGAATTAAGAGAAAAAAGCGATGAGTTGAATCACGCCGTTGCTTGCCTCCAAGCGAGTAATTTAGAATTGGAGCAGTTTGCCTATGTAACATCTCATGATTTAAAAGCGCCATTACGTGCCATTACTCACCTATCCCAATGGGTTGAGGAAGATCTAAGTGATAAAGAACTTAGTGAAACAACCAAAGAATATTTAGGCTTAATACGGAGTAGAACAGAACGGATGGAACAATTAATTAATGGTATTTTACAATATTCACGGATTGGACGGGTTAATCTGGAAATTGCTGATGTTGATGTTGGCTATCTCATTAAGCAGGTCATTGAAGAGTTGATGCCTCCTGATGATGTGATCATTACAATAGGGGATGGTATGCCCAGATTACAGAGCAATCCAACGATGATGCGGCAAGTTTTTGCTAATTTAATTGGCAATGGAATAAGGTACAGGGATATTGAAAGAGAAGGACATATTTCCATCACAGTAAAGGATCTTGACCAATATTACCAGTTTAATGTAAAAGATAACGGTGTAGGAATTGATCCTCAATTTCATGAGAAGGTATTTGGGATGTTTCAAACATTAGCACCCAGAGATAAAAGTGAGAGTACAGGAGTGGGGTTGACGATTGTAAAGAAAATTATTCAGTATCATGGCGGTATCATTGCTCTAGATTCTCAGGTGGGGCAGGGCGTTAGTGTTACCTTTACTTGGCCGAAAACATTTAACAAATAATAAAACAAGCCCGCTATTCTCTTAGGTGAAAACTTGCATAGGTATATGGATAAACATCAGGAGGAATTTTCATGCAAAGACTTTATGAGTCAAAAAGGCTTGTTTTAAAAGTACTAGACAAAACCGACGGAGAATTAGTTTTAGACTATTACTCAAGGAATAGAGCCTTTTTAGCAGAGTGGGAGCCAATAAGAAGTGAAGAATTTTATACAAGAAAATATCAAGTAGAACAATTAGCTAAGGATCTAGTTAATATTGAAAATAAAAACCTAATTAGATTATGGATTTTCAAGAAGGATGATAATAGCAAAGTAATAGGTACTGTTGCTTTTAACAACATTGTAAGAGGTGCGTTTCTATCCTGCCATCTTGGTTATAAATCGGATAAAGATGAAATTAATAAGGGCTATATGACGGAAGCAGTTCAAAAAGGAATTGAAATTATATTTAACGAATTTGGGCTACATCGAATTGAAGCCAATATTATGCCTAGAAATAAACATTCTTTAAGAGTAGTAGAAAAGTTAGGATTTTATAACGAGGGGTTGGCATATAAATATTTAAAAATAAATGGTAAATGGGAAGACCATATACACATGGTCTTATTAAATGATAAGGTACCTTAAATATAAGGAACTTAACTTTATTTAAAAATAGAAGAATGCCAGAACATTACTATGTTTATTTGTGTAACTATTATCGATATAGCAAAGCTAAGATAATTGCCTGAGCTAGTAGTAGCGATAAGATTATGTAAATATGTTATGACAAGATGATTGAAAAAATGATATAATAGAATCAGATTCCTGTTGTTAACTTTTCTATAAGTAACTAGTTTCGACAAGGAGGTACATACTATGAATATATCTTGGGGTATTTACGTTCGTTTCGGTAGGACCTGTTTAACAAAAACCTGTGGAAGTCTTCGTCAGGCCAGGCAAAGATACGACCGCCTAACTATGCGTAGAAAGAGACCTAATACTTGGTTTGCCCTAATACCAATTCACGGTGAATGTGTAAGGGAAAGCTAAGGTTGAATTTGATTTAATTACTCTTAATAAATAAGACGAAAAGAAAGTATTGGATTGCCAGTACTTTCTTTTTTCTTATTTATATGTAACTGATTGCAAATAGAGAGTAGCATTTTTGCGCATAATAAAAAGATCAAATTTTTAGAAAGAGGTTTTATTATGATAAAAAAAATTCGCCGAATGCTTTTTGGGCGGCCTTTACATAACAAAGAGTTAACTCACCAAAAACTGCCAAGATGGAAAGCGCTTTCTATTTTCTCCTCAGATGCCTTGTCTTCTGTAGGGTATGGGCCTGAGCAGATTGCGTTAACCTTCGCACTTTCTGGTTTGCTAGTTTATGGTTATTTTTCTTATGTCTTAATTGCAGTACTAATACTCCTTACGGTGGTCACCATTTCATACGCTCAGGTTGCAAGAGCAAACCCGGGAGGTGGCGGGTCCTATTCGGTTGCACTTCACAATTTGGGCGAATATCCGGCATTGATTGCAGCGGCGTCTTTATTTGCAGATTATGTTCTGACAGTAGCTGTAAGTGTCTCTTCTGGAACTGCCGCCTTAATCTCCGCTTTTCCAAGTCTTATTGAATACGAAATATTGATAAATCTTGCAGTACTATTTGGCATATTGATGCTTATCAATATGCGAGGTGTCCAGGAGTCGGCTAATGTATTTGTTATTCCTACCTATCTATTTATTGTCGGGATCTTGGTGTTAATTATTTTCGGGCTATATCAAGCATTTACTAGTTCAGCCCCGTTATTACCTGCGGAGTCAGTGGTACGGGCGCCACTGGATTGGACTGTTTGGTTCCTGGTTCTACGTGCCTTTGCGAATGGTTGTAGTTCTATGACTGGGATTGAAGCGATATCGAACGGAGTACCGACATTTAGGCAGCCGGAGGTACTCAATGCCATAACTACTACGTACTGGATGTCAAGTATTCTCGGGGTGATGACCGCTGGTATATCCTTTCTAATTTTGCATCAGCATCTACTACCTATAGAAAATGTAACCATGTTATCTCAATTAACTGAAAGTGTTTTTGCTCGTAATTGGTTTTATTACTATATACAAATAAGCACAATGCTTATACTCTATCTTGCGGCCAATACTTCGTATAATGGATTACCTCCTCTTCTTTCTTTGATGGCAAGGGATGGGTACATGCCACGATATCTTGGTAATCGGGGAGAACGTCTTAGTTTTTCCAATGGTATCATCCTACTAAGTGGGATGGCCGGGATACTAATATACGTTTTTCGTGGAAATGTAGAGCATCTGATCTCCTTATATGCCGTAGGCGTGTTTCTTTCCTTTACCATTGCGCAAATGGGTTTAGTCGTTCATTGGTACCGAAAAAGGGGTCAGCAGTGGGCAACGCGTGTAGCGATTAATGCTTTCGGGGCGAGTATAACAGGACTCGTTGTTCTCATTATTGCTGTTAGTAAATTTTCTGATGGGGCATGGATTGTACTAATTTTTATACCGACTATGATTTATATTTTTAAGCTAATACGTATTCATTATAGTGACGTAAGTGAACAACTTCGCCTTCCCAAGGAAGAGCTCACCGCGAATTTTGGTGAGCCTAGACGTGGAAAAAATATCGTAGTCATTCCTGTCGCCACCCCTACGCGCATTGTTGTGGAAACCTTGCATTATGCACAGATGATTAGTAAAGACGTTATTGCAGTTCATGTGGCACTCAATGAAGAGTCTGGACAAAAGGTGGAGGAACAGTGGAAGCAATGGCAGCCCGATATACCTTTAACAATGATCTATTCCCCCTATAGACTGACGATTACCCCTCTGATTCGCTTTATTGAAAGCCTACGTAAAGAGACTAATAGAGAAGACATTATCTCAGTTCTTATTTCTGAATTTCAAACAAAAAAGTGGTGGCATCGCCTTCTCCATAATCAGACGGGATTAATCCTACGGACGCGTTTGATTCTACAAGAAAAGGTTGTAGTATCGACGATACCATATCATTTAACCAAATAGCAAGTGTAATGGGCTTTGAATAAGGAGTGCAATTAATGTAAATTACTAGAGGTATATAAGTTACTAACTTGACTAATATTAGGAAATGAACCTTCTGCTGTTGGGGTAAAGAGTTATCGAGATAATTCTAGCGAAATTGTGGATCAAATAAATACTTGAAAAAGAGAAATCATCTGCTGTCGGGAGGACAGAGAGTTAGTCAAAATGTCTGGACCATTTAAAGTATGGTTCAGATTTTTTTGCGGAATCAGAAAGTATAACACTTCCTTGATTCCAAGTAAGAACGACTAAGGCTTCTGCCTGCGTCTGAGGACTTGGCCTAAGCCAAGTCTTTTCTTAACTTACTTTTTATTACTACAATCGTTGTGATGGGTGAAGACGAGGAGAGTCTTAGAAGTAAAAATTCAATACACGTAAAGAACTTATCTTTAAAATGTGTTATAATCTGGAAGAAGGATATATGTAGCAATTGATTTAATGAAATATAGGTAGCGTTTGTTTTTTTATATTACTGAACAGGATTTTGATCAAAAATAGATTTTAGATAAATGGAAGCCTTATTGGAGAAAGTTAATGGTTCATTTATAATCTAATGGGAGGGATAATTTATGTATCCATTAAAGTTTATACCAATTTATAAAGAGCGAATCTGGGGCGGAAATAACTTAAGGAAAGTTTTTGGCAGGCAGTTGCCTGGCGATTGTATAGGGGAAAGCTGGGAGATATCGGGCCATGATAGTGGCACTAGTGTTGTAACAAATGGGAATTTGGCGGGTAAAAACATTAATGAGCTTATGGCAGAGTTCAAAGAAAGATTAATGGGTAAAACGTTTAAAAATCAAATTTGCTTTCCATTATTAATTAAGATTATTGATGCGAATGACAAATTATCCATTCAGGTACACCCTGAGGATAAATACGCGCATCAAGTCGAAGGAGAAGCTGGCAAAACAGAGGCATGGTATGTGATAAATGCCAAAGAAGATGCAAAAATTGTTTATGGTCTTAGAAAAGATATTACTAAAGAAGATTTTATTAAAGCAGTGGAATCAAATACGATTGGTGATACGCTGAAAATAGAGCCGGTAGTAGCTGGCGATATGATTTTTGTTCCTGCAGGTACGGTTCATGCTTTGCTTGAAGGAGTTATGGTCTATGAAGTACAGCAGAATTCGGATACCACCTATCGTGTATATGATTATGATCGAGTTGGTGATGATGGAAAAAAACGAGAGCTGCATATAGAAAAAGCCATTGAAGTCATTAACTTTAAAGAACAGCCTAGTTGTAGTTTTAGGAATAATTATATTCATTGTCAGTATTTCACCATGGAAAAAATGATGATTCAGGGTGAAAAAACCGAGAAGACAAATAATCAATTTATCATATACTGTGTAACAGCAGGTACGGGCGAGATCGTATATAAGGACACTATTGAATCCTTACATGCTGGAGAAACTGTATTGATTCCAGCATGTCTAGGTGAGTTTAACATAAAAGGAAATATTGAATTGCTAAAAATAACTTAAAAAAATAAATTGCATTTATAGTAAAAAAGGACTTACAAGCACTCGGTTAATGGCTTGTAAGTCTTTTTCTATCATATTAAATAGTATAGCCGCTCCTTGGAGATGCAGGGATTTACTTGTAATTGGAGTATATTGTAGTAATTAATGGCAGTGTTATTTTTAGGGAGCAAAAAAGAAGCTCGGAGGTGATTCTACATGACAAATAAAGAGAAGGTTTTTCTAGCATTAAGGGAACGTTCTCTTGCAATGGATGGTACCAAGGAATATGGGATAACGGCAACGGACGTTGCAGATAGCCTTAAACTCCAAAGAAATATAGTCAGTCATCTGTTAAATCAATTAAACAAAGAAGGATTTGTTACAAAGATTAATACGAGACCCGTATATTTTATAGATAAAGAAATATATGAGAAAAGAAAGAAAGAATTAAAATTAGTGGCGAAATATTTTTCGGAAAATTTAGACAATATAAAAGCTCCAGAGGATAGAGAAGTATTTAAAGTATTGATTGGCTTTGATGGTAGCCTTAGACATGTTATAGAGCAGTGTAAGTCTGCTGTGTCATATCCACCGAATGGACTTCCCTTGTTACTTGTTGGAAGTTCAGGTGTAGGCAAAAGCTTTTTAGCTCAATTAGTATTTCAGTATGCGAAAGCCATGACGGTCATAAAGGAAACCGCACCCTTTATCTTATTTAACTGTGCCGAATATGCGAATAATCCGGAACTTCTTTCAGCTACTTTATTTGGACACTGCAAGGGAGCTTATACAGGGGCCGATAATGATAGAATGGGATTAATCGAAGAAGCTGACGGTGGATTTTTGTTTTTAGATGAGATACATAGATTACCTCCCGCAGGACAAGAAAAATTATTCTTATTTTTAGATCAAGGTATTTTTCGCAGAGTAGGAGAATCAGGAAAGGGACGAAATGCAAAAGTAAGAATGATGTTTGCGACTACGGAAGATCCGGAAAATAGTTTTCTCCAAACTTTTTTACGGAGAATCCCCCTTGTAGTGAGAATTCCAACATTCCAAGAGCGTCCGATGAAAGAAAAATTAGAGCTAATCTATAATTTTTATAAGAAAGAATCGGTAGCGATAAAAAAAGATATATCAGTTAGCAATCAAGCAATTGACATCTTGCTAAAGAGCAAAGTAAATGGTAACATCGGCAAGTTAAGTAATGCGATAAAACTTAGTTGCGCCAATGCATTCAATCTTTATAACGAGAAACGTTCCAAGTCCATTCGGATAAACATCAATAACTTACCAAAAGAACTTATAAATAATTATGAGGGCATCATTTTAAATCAAATGAATTGTAATGACATGTTATTATCCTGTTCAGATAAAAATGAGTTTAGTTATGTGACGAAAGATCTAAAAAAGGCAGCAACATTAACAACGAATATGATAAATCTCATAAATTCCTATCAAAGATGCGAAGTGAATTATGATCAGTTCTTTAATAAAAGCTTAGTTATATTTAATGAATTAATTGACGACATCATATTTAATGAGATAGATAGAAATACAAATACCGTTATTTTTAACTCAATAGAGAAGATAGTGGAAAATACTTTGATGTATATACAATCCAATTATGGAATAAAGCATTATGGCAATAGTGTTCAGATTCTAACCTATTTGCTGACCTATTTTATAGAATACAACTATGAGGAAGATGAGGATAACACTGATAGGTGTATTGATTATTTAAGTAAATTGTACTCCAAGGAATACAAAATTGCTTATCATCTAATAGAAGCAATCGAACATAATTTAAATCTAATATTAAGTAAGACCGTAATTCTATACATAGTGTTATATGTAAGGTCTATAAATCGAGATCTAAGCCTTGATCATATTTATGCCGTAATTATTGCTCACGGATATAGTACTGCAAGCAGTATTGCTAGCTTGGCAAATAGGATGCTGGGAAAATATATATTTGAAGCTTTTGATATGCCTTTTGAGCTTTCCGCTGCTGAAATAGGTAAGAAACTGAATTCTTATATTAAAACAATTGATACCTCGAAAGGACTAGTCATTTTAGTAGATATGGGTTCACTGGAGAATGTCTATAAAGAAATAGATGAAGAATTTTATGGTGATATCGTTATCATTAATAATATCTCTACCCAATTAGCATTGGACGTTGGAAATAGAATACTCAATTCTCAGCCAGTAGAGCAAGTCGCCAAGGAAGTGGTTGATAAAAATGTATGTAGATATAGTTATGTCCCCGCAAAGAAGAAAAAGAAAGATGCTATCATCACCACATGTTTTACAGGTATCGGAATTGCAATGAAGATAAAGGATTTACTAAATCGATGTTTTGTAAATGAGGAAGTTATGGTGATTGCTTATGATTATGATAAATTAAAAGAGAGCGGAAAAGAGAATTATATATTTAGGCAATATAATATAAAGCTGATCATTGGAACAGATAATCCTCGAATTGAAGAAATCCCGTACATATCCTTAGAAGATTTAATTATGAAAAGGGGAGATGTTGTCCTAGCTAATGCCTTAAGTGAACTAGTAGATAAGGAAATAATAGAACACATTAATAGGGAAGTTGTTAAATCCTTTACTTTATATAACGTAGTAAATTATTTGACAATCTTGAACCCTGATAAAATTCTAGATCAAGTGGAGCAGGCACTGTATACTTTAGAAATAGGGTTAGGGTTTAAACTTCAAAACAACTTAAAAATAAGCTTATATATACATATCTGTTGTATGATAGAAAGATTAGTAATCAAAGAACCAATTGTGAAATACAAGGAAACACAAGAGCCTGAACAGTGTAATGTACAATTTCAAAAACTAATACGAAAAGCATTTAGTACGATAGAACAATTTTACAAAATTGAGATACCAAATTCTGAAATAAAGGTTATTTATGATAGTATAAAGGCGAGAGTAAAAGAGTTTTGTATGTGAAACATGGCAAACAGCACGTTTGTCATGTTTTTTGTATAAGTATTACCGCTAGCTGACTAGAGAGTTATTAAAATGAAGAGAGAAACTAGTGGCATATACACTGGGAAAAAGTTGTGAAAGAATTGATAGTGTAATAGAACAGAAACCAATTTGAATCTAAAATAGTAGCCAAATGAGATGAAAATTGATGGTTACAGGCGTTAGCAAAGAAGTACACTAAATGGCATGCTTCTTGCTATTGTATATGGTGGGATTTAATAAAGGAGGCAAACGATGTGGGACCCAACATTTTATTAACTCGGATTGACAATAGGCTAGTTCACGGACAAGTGGGAAGTATCTGGACTCCGTCTTTAGGGGCAAATTTACTAGTCGTCGTTGATGATGCAGCCGCTGGAGATCCATTGCAACAACAATTAATGGCTATGACGGCTGAGGCTTCTAGTGTAGGAATTCGATTTTTTACAGTAGAGCACACGATCGAAGTTATTAACAAAGCAGCACCATCACAAAAAATATTTATCGTATGTAGAAATCCCAATGTAGTCAAACAACTTGTGGATGGAGGTGTGCCAATTAAGGATGTAAATGTTGGAAATATGCACTTCTTGCCAGGCAAAAAGGCAATTGCCAAAAAGGTTTATGTGGATGATAAGGACTTAGCAGAGTTAAAGTATGTGCAAGCAAAAGGTGTCAATGTGTTTATTCAAGATACTCCGGGCGATATTAAATATAATATAGAGTAAGGAGGAAGTGTTGTGCACAGTATTACTTTTGACCAAGGAATTTGGTTAGCAGTCATGTCGATTATTATAGGTATTGACTTCTGGCTTGAGAGTTTATATATATTTAGACCGATCATTGTTTGCAGCGTAACAGGATGGATCATTGGAGATTTACAAACAGGCTTGATTGCAGGTAGCTTAACGGAGTTAGCTTTTGCAGGTTTAACACCAGCTGGTGGGACACAACCACCAAACCCCGTTCTTGCAGGTGTAATGACAACGGTAATTGCATATACAACAGGAGTGGATCCAAAGACTGCAATTGGTCTGGCGCTGCCATTTAGTTTTTTAATGCAGTATATAATTTTATTTTATTATTCTTGTTTTTCGTTTTTCATGGTTAAAGCAGATCAGTATGCAGAGGAAGCAAATGTAAAAGCTTTCTGGAGATTGAATATCTTAACGACTGCTATTGTGGCAGCAACTTATGGAATTGTAGTATTTTTAAGCACTTATGTTGCTCAAGATTCCATGCAAGTTTTGGTAAGCTCAATGCCTGAATGGCTCACCCATGGGTTTGAAATTGCCGGGGGTATATTGCCAGCAGTCGGATTCGGCATGTTACTAAAAGTTATGCTTAAAGGTCAATATGTTCCCTATTTAATCATCGGATTTGTAGTTGCGTCCTTTGTAAAATTCGCCAATTTACTACCTGTGGCACTGTTCGGTACTGCTTTAGCAATGTATGAATACTATAATTCAAAAGATAAGGCTTCTATAGTACACAATAATTCTAGGAAAGGAGAGGATTATAGTGAAGGAATCTAGAAAGGTTTTATCTAAAAGCGATATTACAAAATTAGGATTAACATCATCCTTCCTTCAGGCTAGTTTTAATTATGAAAGAATGCAAGCTGGGGGATTCACATTAGCAATGTTACCCTTTTTAAGTAAGATATATAAAGGTGACAAACAAGGGCTATCAGAAGCGATGAAGAATAACCTAGATTTTATCAACACAAATACTAATTTTGCTGGATTATTAATGGGATTATTACTGTCACTGGAAGAAAATAATGAGGATCGAAGTTTAATAAAGGGATTAAAAATAGCATTGTTTGGTCCTTTGGCAGGTATTGGTGATGCCATATTCTGGTTTACTGTATTACCAATAGTGGCAGGTGTATGCGCATCCTTCGCGGCGCAGGGAAGTGTGTTAGGACCCATCATATTTTTCCTTGTGTATTTGGGGATATTTGTATTGCGTATTGTATGGACACATTTAGGTTACAACCTAGGGATAAAGGCAATCGAAAAGATAAAAACAAGCTCGCAGACGATAACAAAAGCTGCTACCATATTGGGTGTTACAGTTATAGGTGGATTGATAGCTTCCTATGTACATATTGATATTGCAACTCAGGTTTCCATAAGTGATGGTCATATCTTATCCATACAAAAAGATTTTATCGATCGAATTTTCCCCAATATTTTACCTATGGGATATACGCTATTTATGTTGTTTTTATTAAGGAAAAAGATGAGTCCCCCATTATTAATATTTGGAACATTTGCGATAGCAATATTACTTTCAGGGGTAGGGATATTATAGGATGAAAACAGTAATAGTAATAACGGGTCATGGGAATTATGCGACAGGCCTTAAAAGCTCAATAGAACTCCTCGCTGGACAAAATGGAGATTTATATTATCTCGATTTGATGGTAAACGATACAGACCAAATGCTAAAAGAACAAATGACAAATGTGGTGAAAAAAAATAAAGGTTCCAGCGTGTTATTTATTTGTGACATCCTAGGTGGGACTCCTTTTAAAGTTTCAGTAGAAATTGCTAACAATAGTGATCATATGGAAGTTGTTGCAGGATGTAATATAGGTTCTATATTAGAAGGCGTGTTCCAAAAAGATAAGATTTCAGTTAGAGAACTGGCTGATTCGATGGTTTCTTCAAGTAAAAGGACAACTGTAAGATTTGAAACTGTTAATAAAAATACTGTTATCGATCCTGAGGAAGGTATTTGAAGAATTAGGAGAGACATTTTAAAACTTAAATTCTAGATGAGCTAACAAAAAAAGCGTGTTAAAATGGAATGAGTCAGGGATGGTTCCCTGACTCATTTAAATCGTTACGTTGATTTATTGTAGGATAAGTGTAGCAGAATGTATTCTTGAATTATCCTATTGAATAGTTATCATAAAATCAAGTTTGGGGAAGATAATGGGATCGGTCTTCATACAGATTGAATTTGAGGTGGAAATTTATGAAAATCCCCGACAGGGATACGGCTAAACAGTTCTTACTAGAAGCAGAAAAATTCAATCCAGGGAATTGGGTACCACACTCTTTGTTTACTGCCCAGGCTGCTGAGGCGATTGCGAAAGTGCATCCAGAGCTTGATAGTGAAGTGGCTTATGTGATGGGATATTTGCATGATATCGGCAGACGGGCAGGGATAACGTATCTGCGTCATTCTCTTGATGGTTATCATTTTTTACAACAACAAGGATATGAGGATGCTGCGAGGATTTGTATTACCCATACATTTTGGTTCAATGGCCTAGAGGATTATCCTGGGAAGTGGGATTGCTCAGCAGAGGAAATACATTTTTTAAAATCCTACATAACATCGATTGATTATAATGAATATGATCGGCTTATTCAGTTATGTGATTGCCTAGCACTTCCTACCGGATTTTGCCTACTGGAAAAAAGATTAGTCGATGTTGCCCTGCGATATGGCACGACTGAGTATACTACGGCCAAGTGGAAGCTACTGTTTGAAAATAAGGCAAGATTTGAACAAAGGATTGGCAGGTCTATTTACGATTTGCTGCCAGGTGTGAAGGAGAATACTTTTAGGTAACCTAGTATATTTCCGGAAAAGTGGGCATGTTTTAGTCATATTACAAAGGCTTATCGCAAAGATAAGGTAGCCAAGCATTATGTAAAGCTTGCACTGCCTTTGAAATGAGCTCGGGAGATATCGCGCTAAAACCTAGCAAAACATGTACTTTTCCTTCGTCTGATTGGTTCATCCATAGATTGCCGCTGGAACGTATCTGCACGCCTTTACGCCCAGCAGCTGCAATTAGTTCCTGTTCCGAAGCAAGGCAATCTAACTCTACTAGAAGATGGACCCCAGCATTCATTCCGGATATGCAAATATGATCTTTAAATTCAGCTTTAAGTATCCCCATCAGCATGTCATGCCTCTTCTTCAACTGCCGTGTCATTTTTCGTAGGTGACGTTCCCAATGACCTTCTTGCATAAAAAATTCCAGTGACCTCTGTATTATATGGGGAACAGATGAGGGAATACCAGATAGCAGAGTGCGAGATGATTTAATAAGCTGCTCAGGCAGAACTACGTAAGCAGTTCGCAGAGAAGGTAGCAAAGCTTTCGAAAAACTACCCATATAAATGACTTTGTCTGATGCTAGACTTTGAAGGGATTGTATCGGTTTAACGTTATAACGAAGATGAGAACTGTAATCGTCTTCTATAATGAAGGTATTGTTGGTACGTGCCCAAGCAACGAGACGCAGTCGCCGAGTAATTGGCATGATGCGGCCAGTCGGGAATTGATGGGAAGGGGTAACGTAGACTGCTCCAGCTTTGGTTGCAGCAAGTACTTTAACAGCTAAACCATGATGATTCAATGGAATAGGTAGAATCGTAAATCCGGCATTAGCAAAGACGGAATGGGCACCGAAAAAACCAGGATCTTCTACTGCGATACTATCTGTTTTTTCTTTTAGCAGCTGACAAGCCAAGGTAAGACTATGTTGTGTTCCGGAAGTAAGAATGATCTGCTCAACACTACATTTCACACCTCGATAGTCATGCAAATATCTCGCTATTTCTTTACGGAGGCCAATATTACCATTGGGCGCCCCGTAATCGGTGAGATTATCTTTTTCTTCCCGAATACATTTATTGATAAGCCGTTGCCAATGTGAGAAGGGAATGAGCCCTGGATCAAGTTTGCCATACCGAAGGTCGTATTTCCCTTGTATATTTGTTGGCTGCATAACTTCCGTTGGAATAACTGCTGATTCTAGAGGAGTAGAGACACTGTTTAAGTCCAGTGCTTCAATATAATACCCAATCCGCGATTTGGCGTAAATGTATCCTTCAGAATAGAGTTGTTGATAAGCCATTTCAACAGTAGTACGACTAATATGTAAATCATTTGAGAGTTTACGGCTGGATGGAATCTTTGTACCGGGAGAAAGGTGCCCACTTAAAATTTGAGTCCTGATTTGCTCGTAGAGCTGGGTGTATAAAGGAGTTTTTAGTTTTTCATTTAATACGAACATAGTGCCTCACCGATAAGAATTCAAATTTTTTCTTTTGTACATGTTTAGATTGATACTTCACTAGAGAATTCCTCCTTGTATGCAAAAAACTATGTTTTTATTAGACAATGCAGATCACAATTTTGAAAGGGCCAGTTTTGGGGAAGTTTTATAGGTCCAGACTTTAGTGCTTATGAATTTTAAATCATCACGAATAGAACGTGTAAGGCTCAACGTGCAGTATAATTCTGCACGTTGAGCCGATTCTATCCATAGTGAATTGTCAACAATAAGGGGATAAGAAATGGTACTAAGGTTGTTAAGATAAGGCCGCTTACGAAAGCAATCATTGCCGTGGGCGTATCCGTCATTTTAGCGATAAGCGGTAAAGTGGAGTCCATCGTCGTCGCACCCCCAGGAGCAATCGCCACAATTTTATCAATTTGAATAGCTAAAAACGGAATTAACACAAAAGCCATTAATTCACGAAAAACGTTTGCCAAAAATGCAATAGCTCCTAATTCAGCGTTATAAAGCTGGGTAATTAACACACTTGATAAACTGTACCAGCCAAACCCTGCTCCAACAACTAATACTTCTTTCAAAGACATGTTGAAAAATAAGCTAGCTATGGAAGCACCTAAAAGACTGCCAGCAGCAATGGCTAAGGGAACTAGTAGAATGCGCCAGCCGACTGCTTTTATTTTTACTAATTCTCGGCGGTTATGTCCAATACTAATACCTACGCCAAATAACATGGCCGCCAATACGTAGGTGATTACATTATCTAATACTTGGGAATTCATAACAGAAGGCATCAGCCATCCAAGAGAAATACCCGCTAAAACTGCTGCTACAATACAGCCAATCATTTTCATAATTGTTTTTCCTCTGTGGCGTGATTTTGTAGAAAATTTGCTTTAGAGACTAGAAACCATAAGGCGAATATACTACCAGCAGTACTTAATGCTGCAATCACCAGTGCTTTCCAGCCTAATATGGTCAAATTGGTGATGAGTTCTTGATTACTGCCAATTCCAATACCGACCGAAACTAATAAAATGAATACAATCATCATTACAATTTTATCTAAATGCCCAATCCATCTTTCGGTAATCAAATTACTGGCTCCCAGTAAACAACCAGCCAATAGGCTTATTATAACAATCTCCATGATATTTCCCCCCGTATGGTTCTTTAATCTGACTAATAAATACATGTATTATAGATACCAAATTTAATAATTATTAATGTAGTTAACCCATATAATAATACAATAAATAATAACTATTCGCAAAATGCTAGTACAATACTAAGTTTATGCGACAAAAAAGGCTCAATCGGCAGCGTTCTACTGCATGTTGAGCCTTAAACGATATTTTAAAATACACTTGGGTATAAAAAAGCTACCATTAATGACATTGCTACTACCTAACAATATAATGGATACAAAGATTATCTGTCTCTGATAGATCAATAACTTTACCATTATGTTGCTGCACAATGGAGTTAGATGGTTTATCTTTATTTACAAAAACAACTCGTCCCTGTTGACCATTTGTGAGAGCGACCAGGTTGCCAGAGAGAAAGTTCATCATATTTTCAGTAAAAGTAAGACAAGTTTTAGCATCAATCGAGTAAATGTCTTGGCGTAATTTATCTAAACTTAAATAAGGGCTCAATGCACCAGGAGTATCGCAGTTTATAGTTAAAGATTCATCAAATAAATCCGCAACCGCTATAATCTTGGCATAAGGATGAATATCTTCTGAGGTCAAATTATTAGGATAACCATTTCCATCTTCTCTTTCATGATGGTCTAATATTCCCGAAAGTACACTTTGGGCTATATTTGGTATTTTGCTGACTAAATTATAACCAAGAGTAGTATGTGTTTTGTATAATTCATAGTCCTTAGGAGCAAGAAGATGGGATTTATTTAATATTTCCTGTGGCAGTTGAGATTTACCTACATCATGTAGTAACCCAGCTAAAGCAATGGCGCTAACACTTTCGGGGGGGAATTTTAGCCACGTAGCTATGAGAGCTGCTATGGCACTGACATTAACGCTATGACGAAATGTATAGTCATCACATTGGGGTAAATTATATAATTGGTCGATAACATTGCCAGTGGCAGATATATTATCAACGATATCATCGGCAGTTTGGGTAAAGGTTTCAATGGGGACTTCTTGTGTTTGACGAATATCTTCAAAGGTTTTTTGAACTATGGTTACAGATTGATTATAGCTGTTGATAAATTGTTGGATTTTGGGATCTGTTATAGGATTAACTGTTATTTCAGCAAGTATAGAAACCTTGTCGATATCCCAATTTTGCAAATTCTTTACAATTGATTTATTGATGATCGTATTTTCATTTGCCAAAATTTTTCCATCGCTTGTATAGACATCACGAGCTAATTCCATTCCTGGTACTAAAAATTCAATTTTTTGTTCGACTATTTTTTGTACTTTAGGAGATTCTATATTACTCATCTGCACACACCCCGTTTATGTTTTGTAGATTCTTATTTCAATTAAAATACTTAAATTCCTTTATTCTTTTACAAAAATCAACATAAAATATGGTTAGAATCCTAGTATGTGGAAAATATATAAGGTGCGTACGAAATACTTATTAGGTTATCCAACTTTTTTAATGACACGGATCATTATGTTATAAGCCGCTAATTATTACCATTTAAGGTGTAATTAGCGGCTTTTACGATTTTAGGTATTTAGGTAAATAAAATAAATTTAATAAAAATCTTTCGTTATTAATAAATCAAGATAATGATCTAGGATGGTTAAACTTTGCAGGGTACTTGGTTTGGGGTATTTATGGGTAAGTTTGTAACAAACAATGTCTGGTGGGGGATCAGATAATTTGTAATAAGAAAATTTCCCTTCTTTTAAAGCTGACTTTGCTATCCACATGGGCACTATAGCCCACTGGAGGGGATGTTGCAACAAGGTAAATAATAGTTGAGCACTTTCTAGTTTGATTCTTGACAGACAGAGCGGATTCCACCAGCGATCATGCCAAATTTGGAAGAGTGGTCCCCAGGGTATATAGAGTTCATAGTTTGGATCTAGTTCATTAGGATTTATTAACTTTGAGTTAGAATCAGAAGGTTCTCCCAGGCGAAGGACTACCATTGGTACTGTCAAGAAACGTTCAACATTTACTCCGGGAAGGGTTTGTTCCCTAAGGGCAAATCCAACGTGTATTTGTCCTTTTTCTAGTTCTTCGTAAAGGGGGATAGAATGTAATGTATGAATATCCAATATCACTGGTGGTTGGTGCTGGGTCATTGCACTAAATAGTGGTGGGAAAACAAAGGTATTAAGACTGTTTACGGCACCAAAGGATAAGGAAAGTTTAGGGCCTTGTGACTTTAAAATCTGAGTTTCTAGCCAAAGGGAATTCCATCTTTCTGCTAACTGTAGAAATTCTGCTCCCATAGGCGTTAAGCTAATTTCTTTAATTCCTTTACCACGATCTATCAGGGTCGCTCCCATCATTTCTTCTAATATTTTGAGCCTGTGACTAACGCTAGACTGCGCAAGATGCAACTTTTCTGCTGCCCGACTTAAACTTTGAGTACGTACGATGGCTAAGAATGCTTCAATTCCAAGAGTATACACTACCCCACCTCTTAATTAATATCGATTATATAGATATTTAATAGGTAATTAATTCGTTTTACTATTATTCATCTATAAATTAAAATTATAATAGTTAAAAGATTTTGTCAATAGAAAAAAGTGAGCACTGGTAACGATATAATAAGTTATATTATAGTGCTGTTTTGAATTAGTTTTGGCATAAAATCAATCGCTTTTGATTTTGGTGAGAGGAAGTAAGATGTATGAAAAATGTAGGATTTCGAATTTACAGCAAAGTAGTTAGACCACCAAGAGGGCTGGTAGAAGGATTTAGGGGAATACCAGTTGCAAATATCGCAGATAACATGAATCGGACATCATGCATGGACGCTAGAATTAGAAATATGAACGGAACTCCACTTTTGGGAACTGCATTCACAGTAAAATCCAGACCTGGAGATAACCTGATGTTAAATAAAGCAATTGATATGGCTGCTTCCGGCGATGTGATAATCGTAGACACTGCTGGTGAAACAGGAAATGCAATTACTGGTGAGATGATGATTACCTGGGCACAACAAAGGGGAATCGCTGGTTTTATTATTGATGGAGCGGTTCGTGATGCTGGAGTCATAAGAAAAATGACTTTTCCCGTTTACGCAGCAGGTGTAACCCCGAAAGGACCATATAAGGATGGACCTGGTGAAATTAATGTTTCAATATCATGTGGTGGTGTTGTGATAAATCCGGGGGATATAATTGTCGGTGATGAAGATGGTGTAGTTGTTATTGATCCTAAAGATGCACCGGAAATTCTGATAAGGTCTAAAGCAACGGTACTGAAAGAAATGGGGATGATGGAATCCATTAAAAGCAAAACATGGGATAGGACATGGGTAGATAAAATACTACACGATAAGGGATGCGAGTATATTGACTGAGTCGAAAACGTAACCCAATAGCGCAAATAAGAATGAAGACTTTGTAATTTCGACTAGTAAGAATAAGTCGATTTAATAGTAAGGAGGAGAAAAAATGTCTCAAAACACAGCAGGTATAGAAACAAAAGCCATAGCAGGGAAACCTACTAAGTTTCGATGGGTTGTTGCAGGACTTATTTTTTTGGTATATACAGTGGCTGCCGCTGATCGTGCGAATATGGGAATGGCCTTGCCGTTTATCAGGAGTGAATTCCAGATGAGCAATACAGAGGCAGGAGCTCTTGTCAGTCTGTTTTTGTTGGCGTATGCGATTGCCCAGATACCTTCTGGGTTTGCGTTTAGTAAGTTTGGGGTACAAAAAATATTTTCATTAGCAATGATTATGACGTCTATTTTCACAGGGCTCATAGGAACTTCGAGTTCACCTCTCATGATGAAAATATATCGTTTCGGACTGGGATTGGCAGAAGGACCGCTACCGATTGGGATTACATCTACGATTAATAATTGGTTTCCGCCAAGAGAAAAAGGATTTACAACAGGTCTTTTCCTTTCCGCAGCTAAGTTTGGCCCAGTATTAGTTCCACCGCTATGTGCTCTAATCATCCAAATGTCCAGTTGGCATTATATTTTTTACTTATTTGCTTTGCCAGGTATATTCCTCTCTATCATTTGGTACATTCTAGTGAAAAATCATCCATCGGAAAGTCCATACTGTTCTCCTGCAGAATTGAAGTATATTGAGTCTGAACAGAGTGATCAAAAAACTGTGGTACAAAAGAGACCATACACGCTTAAATGGTTAGATCAATTCATCCGGGCAAGAAAAGCGGATCCTTTAGACACTAACTCCAGGATATTCCGCTCTTGGGATATATGGGGAAGTACCCTTGGTTACTTCTTTATGATGGGTATTACTAATGTCTTATTGGCCTGGATCCCCACTTATTTAGTAACTGTTAAACACTTCACGATTATGAAAATGGGTTTTGTTGCCTCGGCTCCCTGGGTAGGAGCGGTAGTAGGGAATATGTTGGGTGGTTGGTTTTCAGACAAGGTGATAAATAAACGTCGCAAGCCCCTCATGATGATGAGCTCATTGTCCACAGCTTTTATGATGTATGCATTAATAAGTGCGCCTAACGATCCATTTTTTCTCGGCACGCTTTTGTTCATGACGGGTATCCTAATGAATTTCGGCTTTTCAGCCTATATGGTATATCCTATGGGGCTGACGACTAAAAAAACATTTCCGATTGCTGGTTCTGTAATTAATACAGGCGGGCAACTTGGCGGCGCTTGTGCTCCGCTAATTACAGGGATGATTCTCGATGCGTACAGTTGGGATGCGGTATTCATGTTTTTAGCCGCTAGTTCTTTTATGAGCCTATTGATTATTTCGACAATAACCGAACCCGTCGAAGATCCTTTAAACACGTAACCTGTAAATAATTATAAAACAACCCAAGAGTCACATAAAAAAGGACTCTTGGGTTATTTTTACGGAATCAGAAAGAATAACACTTTCTTGATTCCAAGTAAGAACGACTAAGGCTTTTGCCTGCGTCTGAGGACTTGGCTTAAGCCAAGTCTTTTCTTATATTACAATATCTGTGGTATTAGGAGTTTATTTTTTCCGAATTTCTATTAGTGAGTCGATATATAGTAACCACTTTTTTTCAATATAGGTATAATACGAACAGCGGTAAGGGATATTATCACACTTAAAATTAAATCAGAAGTTATGTAGGGGAGAAAGCCAGCTCCGATGGCTGCCTGCAGTGTCATCTGTTTATGTAAGTAGAAATTCACGATGAGATATAAATAACCTACACCACATAAATAAACAAGGAGTAATCCGAGGAGTACGGAGATAAATATTTTCATGAAACTTATTGTAGTAAAATTTTGAACCAATCGACCTACTGTATAGGAGCAGGCCATGAAACCTAAAAGATAACCAAAGGTTGGTTGTAATATATAGGTTGGACCACCACCACTAGCAAAGATCGGAATGCCCATTAACCCGATACTTACATATAGTAATTGTGAATAAAGACCCTTACTTCCACCTAAAAAAATCCCTGAATAGGCACAAAATAAGAATTGCAGTGTAAAAGGTACAAGGGGCGTAGGAATTTTTATAAATGCTCCTACTGCAGTTAATGCGGCAAAAATTGAAATTAAGATCATTTCCCTAAGTGTCAGTTTCATAAAAAAATCCTCCTATCATTTTGAATCTTTATATATAGTTTATAATATCTTGGACTGAAATGTAAACCTGATTATTGAAAGTGGTTTACGATGGTCATAAGTAAAAACAATAAATACAGGTGGAGTTCTATGGCACCCCCTAGCGTAGTCAAAAGTCGTATTTAATTTTAAGGTTCAACTTGCAATTATTCATTGCAGTTGAACCTTTTCGCGCGTAAGCGTTCGGTGAGGGCCGAAATAAACGTAGTATGTTTACATTTTTGTTTACCTGACGTGGACTGGTAATGTACTATTAACTGGCAAGGGAAACTTCTCTGAGAGAAAGACTATCATGGTAAAAAAAGGTGTGTAAAAAAGGTAAGTGGGTGAGTAAAAGTGTAAATGGAATCAAATATAGTAACAAAATTCTGAAAAAATTAATAAATTCAATCTAGTAATTATGTGGTCCAACAGGTGCTAGTACCCAAATTAACCACTATATGGCATGGATATTGCAATAATAATAGACAGGAGGGTTAGATGGTGAAGAGAAAGCTTCGAAGTATTATTTTAAAAGAAGATAAAAAAGAACCACTTACGGATATGCAGTTAGGCGAAAAATTATTGGTAAGTAGAGAATATATAACATCATTACGTAAAGAATTAGATATTTTAGATTCTCGAGATCGTAAAAAAAGATACATATGTGAAGAGATTGTCCAACTTCTCCAATCGAATAAAACTTTATCTTATCGCGAAATTACAAGCACAATAAAAGCTAGAGGATATAAATTATCTCGTTATCTTGTGGTCAAATATTTAGAAGAAATCAAAGAAGTGAACAACAATCAATGCGAAATCCAACGAGATGTAATTCCAAAGGAGACGAAAGATAATCATCCTGAAAATCTAAAATATATATCCTTCAAAAATCTAGTTGGCGAAAGTGGAAGTTTAGAAATTCAAATACAACAAGCGAAAGCAGCAGTGTTGTATCCGCCCAATGGTCTTCATTGCTTAATTCTAGGAGAAACAGGTGTCGGAAAAAGTGAACTTGCTGAAGCCATGTATAAATTTTCGGTTGAAAGCGGCAGATTGACAAAGGATTCACCTTTTATTGTATTTAACTGCGCAGACTACGCAGAGAATCCACAACTCCTTATCTCCCACTTATTTGGGAGTCTAAAGGGAGCTTATACAGGCGCATTGAGTGATCGAAAAGGCTTAATTGAACAAGCAGACGGAGGAATCTTATTTTTAGATGAAGTACACCGTCTCACATCTGAGGGGCAGGAAATGCTATTCCAGTTGATAGACAAAGGATGTTTTCGAAGACTCGGAGAGTCTGATTGTACTAGGCAGGCGCAAGTTCAATTAATCGCCGCCACAACTGAAAATATTGAAACATCCCTGCTAGCCACATTTAAAAGAAGAATTCCTATGATTATCGAAGTGCCTTCTTTAAATAAAAGACCCTTGAATGAAAGGTTAAAATTAATTAAAAACTTCTTTGGTTATGAATCAACAAGAATGAATGCGCCAATCCACGTCTCCTTAGATGTCATGAAATCCTATTTATTATATGAATGCTTTGGTAATATAGGACAGTTGAAAAGTGACATACAGGTTGCTTGTGCAAAAAGCTTTTTAACTTACGTAATGGAAAAAGAAGAATGCGTAAAAATCGATGTACGAGATTTGAATCTGCATGTTAAAAAAGGTCTAATGAAAATAAATAGCATGAGGACTGATATTGAAAGTCTCGTGTGGCAAGATTTTAAGTTTAGTCCAAAGCAATATAATAAAATGGTTGAAATTGAAAATGATCTCTATAGTTTTCCAAAAGAATTTTATAGTGACATTGAAAAAACCTATACAGAATATGCGAAGCAAGGCTTAAATACAGAAGAAATTAATCAAATTATTGGGATTGAAATAGAAAGAAAGTTACAAAATGTCATCAAACATGTAAAGGACAACTTACATCCATTATCTACAGATGAGATTGCGAAAGTAGTAGGCGTTGAGATTATTTCCCTAGTAGAAGAGCTTTTGAAACTTGCAGAAAATTCGTTAGGGGAAATGGACCCGTCCATATTCTATTGTTTAGCAATTCATCTGAATGCTACTTTTAATCGCGTTAAGCAAGGTCGAGAAATTATTAACCCTAATCTAGACGAAATAAAAAGAAAGTATAGCATTGAATATGCAGTTGCTTTGGAAATGGTACAGCATATAAAAAAATACTATGGAACAATTCTGCCAGAAGATGAGGTTGGATTTATTGCTTTATATCTAAGGGGTAATAAACAGGAAGAGGAAGCTAAAGTTGGTATTGTTATTGTTACCCATGGATATGTGAGCATAGGTATGTTGGAAATTGCTAACAAGCTGCTAAATATGAACCATGGAAAAGCAGTCGTGATGACATTAGAAGAGAATCCTAGTGATGTGTTAGAACGGCTTACAACGGTTGTAGAAGAGGCAGATGAAGGCAAAGGCATTGTAATGCTAGTGGATATGGGCTCTTTATTAACATTAGGAGAAATGATTTCGGAGAAAACAGGCATCCATATAGAGACAATTGATCGCGTAGATACAGTGATGGTCATAGAAGCGATTCGGCGGAGCATTTTACCTGGTGCCACTAGCAAAGATGTCGTCTATGCAGTAGAAAATTTGAATTATACCTTTAAGAAGGCCAGAGTTGATAGCAGAGTCTTAAAACGGAAAAAAGCAATTATCACCGTTTGTTTAACCGGTGAAGGGGTTGCACTGCAATGCGGCAGTCATTTGAAAAAGATATTTGGTGAAAAATTAAATAATATCGAACTGATTCACATGGGCGTTATTGGGAAAAGAGATCTACATAAACAAATACAAGAAACGATAAGTACCTATGAAATTATTGCGATAATTGGAAGTATAGATCCCAAATACCATGGAATTCCCTTTATATCATTGGAAGCGTTATTTAACCAAAGTGGTAAAAATCAAATGATTAGCCTAATCGAACATCACAATAAACAAGGCGGAATGATAACCCATAGGGGCTTGATTCCCAAAGTAGTAAAGGATGCTAAGTGTATCATGCTGACTGAAGAGCATGATAAAAAACAAGTACTTAAAAACATTTGCAATACGTTACTACAAGAAGGGTACGTAAGAGCTGGCTATTACGAAGCAGTTATGGAGCGAGAGAATATGGGCAGTTATATCATAAACCAAAAAGTTGCATTGCCCCATGCCGATAGCAGCTACGTAAATCATCCTGTAATTGTTGTTGCAAAAACAGCGAAACCAATTTTTTGGGATGACGATAATAAAGTATCCTTGATTTGTTTATTAGCGTTAGATATAGATGGAAAAGATGGTGTAAGATTTTTATTTAATAAGTTTAATAATGAAAAATTTACAACTCAAATTGGCCAAATGCAAACAGAAGAAGATATTAGGGAGGCACTACTAAATGAGTTATATTAATTTTGATGAAACACTCGTTTTAAAAAATATAGAAGGCGAAAATAGTTCAGATATTTTAAAGTATATGGCGGCAAATTTATATAACCAAGGTTTTGTAAAAGCAAGCTATGCGGAAGCCGTTGTCGCAAGAGAAAAGAAGTTTGCTACAGGGTTACCTACGGGAGGTTGTGGAGTTGCCATTCCTCATACGGATATTGAGCATGTAAATCAATCGGCTATAAGTGTCGGGATTTTAAAGAGGCCTGTAGATTTTGGGATCATGGGGGAAGAAACTGAAAAAACTCCCGTAAAATTGGTGTTTATGTTAGCTATGCATGATAGCCATTCCCAACTAAGTATGCTACAAAGTCTAATGGGTATTTTTCAGGATGAGGAAGTTTTGACTTATTTAGCAACGGAAGAAAGTGAAGCTAAAATTAAAGATGAAGTTGTTAGTAAGTTAAATTTATCTATTTTGAAAGGGGGTGAAAAAAAATGAGTACGAAAAAAGTAGTTTTAGTCGCTTGTGGTACTGGTATCGCAACATCTACAGTTGTTTCAGATGCAATAGAAAAAATGGCAAAAGAAAACAAGATTCAGGTAGAAATTATTCAATGTAAGGTTACCGAAGTTCCTGCATACGAATTAAGGGCAAATTTGCTTGTAACGACTACCATTGTTTCCAAGCAGTATCCTTTCCCAATCATTAATGCAAGAGCTTTCTTGACAGGTATTGGCTTAGATAAATTAAAAGAGCAAATTTTAGAAGAGCTTAAAAAATAAAAAAAGAGGAGGTATTATTGTGGATATCGTTCAGGTATTTCAAGCATTCTTAGGGCTGGGACCAACGGTTATTTTGCCAGTTGCAGTTTTTTTACTAGGGATGGCATTTGGGCAACCAGCAAGTAAGGCCTTTCGTTCAGGTTTAATTATCGGCGTAGGTTTTACGGGTATCTTCTTAGTTGTTGATTTGCTTGTTTCCAATCTTGCACCTGCAGCGCACGGTATGGTATCACGGTTTGGTGTACAGTTAAATATTATTGATATTGGCTGGCCAGGGGCTGCAAGTATAGCATGGGCTTCTCCTATCGCGGCATTTATTCTTCCCTTAGGTTTATTAGTTAATGTGATTATGCTGGTTACAAAAACAACAAAAACAATGGATATCGATCTTTGGAATTATTGGCACTTCACTTTTATGGGGGCGTTTGTATATTCTGCAACTGGAAGCCTTGTTCAAGGTTTAGTAGCAGCAGTTATTTTTGAAATTGTCGTTTTAAAAATCGCAGATTGGACGGCACCGATGCTAGCAAATTACTTTGAGTTACCTGGGATTTCTGTACCAACAGGTAGTACTGTATCCTATGCAATTGGGATTCCATTAGTAAGGCTAGTTCAAAGAATTCCAGTAATCAAAGATTTGCATGCAGATCCAGAAACAATTCAAAAAAGATTTGGTGTATTTGGTGAACCACTTTTTATGGGGGTATTCTTAGGAGTTGTGCTAGGTGCGTTAGCAGGATACCCGGCAGGGCAGATTATAAAAGTTGGTATGGCAATGGGTGGCGTTATGGTACTAATGCCTAGAATGGTGAAAATTTTGATGGAAGGTCTTATCCCGCTTGCTGAGTCTGCGCGCACTTTCCTGAGCAAACGATTTGGCGATAGAGATATTTATATTGGTTTAGATGCTGCCGTTGCTATTGGGCATCCTTCCGTAATCGCAACTGCTTTGATCTTAGTGCCGATAACCATTGCTTTAGCTGTAGTGTTACCTGGAAATAATGTATTACCTTTCGGTGACTTAGCAACCATTCCATTTATCGTTTGTTTTATCGTCGGAGCAGCAAGAGGAAATATTGTTCATTCCGTACTTGTTGGTGCTGTTGTTATAGCAATGAGCTTATATATGGCAACTGATGTTGCAAACTTCCACACGCAAATGGCAGTGGATGCACATTTTAAAATGCCAGCAGGGGCAACGACTATATCCAGTATCGACCAAGGTGGTAATGTCATTCACTATGTAATTTACAAAGTATTTACACTATTTCATTAAAATGGTTGTTTGAATATGGAAATCACCATCTTGGGCTAGCATGAAAATGTAGCCGAAAAATGCTAGCTCAAGATACCGATTAGGAAATTAAAGGTGGGGGGCCAGATATAATGTTAGCATTAGTAAAAACAGAACTAGGTTATGGTAATTTACATGTTATGGAAAGAGAAGAACCTAAAGTGGGTAAAGACGAAGTTAAAATTTTAGTAAAGTACGCGGGTATCTGCGGCTCTGATTTGCATATGTATGAAGGGAGATATAAGGTAAATGCTCCTGTTACTCTAGGTCATGAGTTCGCTGGTGAAGTTGTAGAAGTTGGTGAAAATGTAACAGAAGTGAAAGTAGGTGAGCGGGTTACCTCTGAAACTACCTTTTATATCTGCGGACAGTGCAAATACTGTAAATCAAAAGATTATAACCTATGTAAAGAACGTAAAGGATTAGGGAACCAGCAAGATGGAGCCTTTACCAAATACGTAGTCGCCCGCAAAGAAAGTATACACAAACTACCTGAAAATGTAGATTATCAATCAGGTGCTCTTACCGAGGCATTGGCTTGTGCGCACCATGCAGTGGCCAAAAGTAAGATAAAAAAGGGTGACGTTGTAGTTGTCCTGGGGCCTGGTCCTATTGGACTGTTTGTGGCACAGATTGCAAAAACCTACGATGCGAAAGTAATCATTACTGGACTAGAGAAAGATAAAGGTAGATTAGAAAAAGGAAAAGAGCTAGGGATTGATGTTACAGTTGACATTCAAAACCAAGATTTAAAACAGACTGTAAATGAATTAACACAAGGATATGGTGCGGACGTTGTTTTTGAATGTACAGGTGCCCCTCCTTCTGTAAACTTTGGTTTAGATCTTTTAACTAAAAAAGGACAGTATGTTCAGGTTGGGATTTTTCCAACAGCAGAAATTCTTACAGATTTTGAAAAAATTATACAAAAAGAACTTTCAATAACTGGTTGCAGAAGTCAAAAGCCGAGTGATTGGGAACCATCGTTACAGCTTATGAATGATAATAGTGTAAATGCAAAGGCGTTGATATCTCATCAATTTAACATTACTGAGTGGGATAAAGCATATGCAACGATAAAAAGTGGGGATGCCATTAAGGTAGTTTTAAAAGTAGAATAATCCCTGAAAAGAGTTTGATGATACAAAAGTATAAGTAGGATTTAATGCAAGTTGACTGTTATTAAAGTAAGCTGATACAGTTAGGCCTAGCTGTTCGATTATTAGGAAGTCTGTTCTGAGCTCAGTATCTATTCTTCTAAAGTGATAAAAGTACATTTAATTTAGAAAAAAGTGAGCCAACTAAATATATAAAATAACAGAATATTATGAATAATTATCTTGGTATTTTATATATTGTGATGGTTTTTTTATAAAAAATTGCAGGTGTAGATTAGCCAAATAGTAAGGACTAGAGAAATAAGCATACGAGGTGAATAAAAAAATGAATGAATTATTAATGAAAAATCCAGAAGAGATGGCAGGCTTAACATTTCCTTGTTCCTGTGGCAGAACTCATAGCATTGATATCAATGGTGTCCGCATTGGTAGCGGTATCCTATCTGATATTGTGAAATCGTTACAGTCCTTGCCAAGTGGTACAGTGTTATTTATTGCAGATAGTACGACCTATGAGGTGGGGGGGCGAAAAGTTGAATCCATACTTTCTAAAGACTTTGCTTTAGAAAAGGTGATTTTTTCTAACACTCATCTTCACCCTGATGAAGCTGCAATGGAACAATTAAGAGCCGCTATCAATCCGAACATTACAGCGATTGTAGTAGTTGGTTCTGGGACATTAAATGATCTTGCTCGTTATCTAAGCTGTGAAACAAAGATTCCCTATATCGTGGTATGTACTGCGCCTTCTATGGATGGATACGCTTCGATGGTTTCACCACTGATTACTAAGGGCGTTAAAGTTACCTATTCTGCCGTTTATCCATACTGCATAATTGCGGATATCGCTATCATGAAAGAGGCTCCCTTTCATATGCTTCATGCTGGATTTGGAGACATTGTGGGAAAATATAGTGCGCTAGCCGAGTGGAAATTAGCCAATATTATCAATGATGAATATTATTGCGAAATTACAGCAGCGCTAGTAGAAAAAGCTGTTAGGCAATGTGTTTCTAGTGCTGCTGGGATTATGGTAAGGACGCCAGAAGCCATCCGTAGTATCATCGAAGGTCTAATTTTATCTGGCATGTGTATTGGAATGATAGGAAATTCCCGGCCAGCTTCTGGAGAAGAGCATCGATTGTCTCACACGTGGGAGATGCTAGCTCTTATGCGTGGACAAGAAACATTTTTACATGGCAACCAAGTAGGGATAGCCACTGAAATTATCATTCATGTGTACGAATATTTAGCAACAGTGGATATTAATAAAGTATATGCGGATGGGAAGTTCCGGTCTCTTACCCGGGAAAAATGGGAGAATAATATAAAACAATTATTTGGTGATATTGCCCCTCAGATTATTGAGCTAAAGGCACCAGATATGAATTTTGATGAAATCCCTCGGGAGAAGGCAGCACAAAATATTGTACAAAAATGGGATACGATCAAAGAAAGTGTACTTCCAATATTACCTTCAACGGATTCCTATCACGAAATGATGGAAACTGCAGGCTGCCATCTTACTCCTCGGGATCTTAATTTAGATAGAGAGTCATTTCGTTTAAGCTTACTTACAGCAAAAGACATTCGCCAAAGATTTGGACTGTTTCAAGTGCTAGAAGACATTGGAATCTTGGATGAAGTAGCTGAAATGATTACTTCTATCTACTATTCATAATTAATGGCAACATTTCCAATGTAGTAAGTTTTATCAGCTACAACAGATGGGGTCTTGAGTTCAGAGTAGAAGAATGGAAAGTGAGGATTTTTATGAAGAAGGATCATCTTATTGATTTGATCGACTATACATTACTAAGTCCTACTGCAACTAGAGAAAACATTGCGAATTTTTGTAAAGAAACTATAAAGTACGGATTTAAAACTGTATTTGTAAATCCATACTATGTCTCTTACGCGAATGAGTTGTTAAAAGAAAATGATGTTAAGGTTGGTGTGCCGATTGGTTTTTCTTTGGGCGGCGCTACGACAAAAATAAAAGTAGCAGAAACAGTAGATGCAATAAAAAATGGTGCTAGAGAAATTGATATGCTGATCAATTTAGGAGCTTTAAAGTCGCAGGAATATAGTATCGTCAAATATGATATACAAGAAGTTGTAAAAGCTTCTCAAGGGTTAATAACTAAAGTCATTATAGAGACAGCGTTACTAACAAGAGAAGAAAAGATGATTGCTTGTAATCTAGTTATGGAGGCAGAAGCTGATTTTGTTAAAACAGCTACAGGATTTAATGGTGGTGGTGCCACAGTGGATGATGTTGCTTTGTTAAGAGCAACTGTTGGCAAAAATTTTGGTGTAAAGGCTGCTGGTGGCATTAAAACCTATGAAGACGCTGTTAATATCGTGAAGGCAGGAGCAAATCGAATAGGGACAAGTAATGGGATTAAAATCATTACAGGCAATAATGTCAAGGCTCTTTCGAGCAATCTTATTGAGAGGGAAAACAACCCTTCAAGAAAGGAGACAATGTAATGGACGAAAAGAAAAAAATGAAGATGATTATAGGTAGTGATCATGCAGGTTTTACGCTGAAAGAGAAAATTGTTTCCCTATTAAAAGACTTAGAAATAGAAGTGGAAGATGTAGGGGCATATTCTACAGAACGTACAAATTATGGACCTATTGCCCAATTGGTAGCAGAAAGGGTAGTTAACGAAAATATAAAAGGTATTTTAATTTGTGGTACGGGAATAGGAATGTCCATTATGGCGAATAAAGTAAAAGGGATCCGAGCAGCGGTAGTGCACGATACTTTTTCCGCAGAAGCTACAAGGGCACATAATGACTCTAATATATTATGTATGGGGGAAAGAGTCATTGGCAGCGGCTTAGCGTTAGAGATTACAAAAAAATGGATTATGACTAAGTTTGATGCAGGTAAGCATGCGGAACGAATACAGTTCATTAGGGATTATGAATCAGAAATAAGATAATCATCTTATAAAATATGGAGGCATTTTTTATGGAAACAATGAAAATATACGCGAATCAACTACGAATACATATTATAAATATGCTAACGGAATCGGGATCAGGTCATCCAGGAGGCTCACTATCAGCAGCAGATCTTTTAATCTATTTGTATTTTAAAGAAATGAATATTGATAGTGAAGACAAAGATAATCCGAATCGTGATCGGTTTATTTTAAGTAAAGGACATGCGGCTCCCGTACTGTATGGCACCCTTGCTATGAAGGGCTTTTTTAGCATTAATGAATTGAAAAATTTGCGGAAAATGGGAAGTTTTCTCCAAGGGCATCCTGATATGAAAAAAGTACCTGGCGTCGAAATGTCAACAGGGTCTCTCGGACAAGGTTTTTCTGCAGCAGTTGGTGTTGGACTAGGCTTTAAAATAGATAAGAGTGTAAATCGAGTGTACACACTACTAGGAGATGGGGAGCTCCAAGAGGGTATTGTGTGGGAAGCTGCCATGGCTGCAAGCCACTATAAATTAGATAATCTAGTAGCTATTATTGATAATAATGGTTTACAGATCGATGGAACCAACGACGAAGTTATGAAAGTAAATCCTTTAAAAGAAAAGTGGGAAAGCTTTGGCTGGAATGTAATTGAAATCAATGGTCACTGTTTCAGCGATATGGAAAAAGCATTTGCTGCAGCAAAACAGTGTAAGGGTCAGCCAACAGTAATTATTGCAAAAACAAGTAAGGGAAAAGGCATTTCTTTTATGGAAAACCAAGTTGGTTGGCATGGGGTGACACCATCGCAAGCAGAGAGAGCCAGAGCTATCGAGGAATTGGAAAAGAGCAACAGATAATTTAAACCTGCTTATATAAGAGCTTATGTTGATTGCGATAGAATGGGATTACGAGGAGGAGAAATAATGAGTATTGCCACAAGAGAATCTTATGGAAATATATTAATAGAATTAGGGGAAGAAAATAAAAACATTGTTGTTTTGGATGCAGATTTATCAAAATCAACAAAAACGGCGGGATTTGCTAAAAAGTTCCCAGAACGATTTATTAATGCGGGGATTGCTGAACAAAACCTAATGGGAATGGCAGCAGGGTTGGCTACAACTGGGAAAATCGCTTTTGCAAGTACATTTGCCGTTTTCGCTACCGGTAGAGCTTTTGAAGTCATTCGAAATTCCATCTGCTATCCCAATTTAAATGTTAAGGTTGCAGCAACTCATGCGGGAATTACTGTGGGAGAGGATGGTGGGTCTCATCAATCGATTGAAGATATAGCCATTATGAGATCATTACCGAATATGAGAATTATAGTACCAGCTGATGACATTGAAACGAAACAGGCTGTTAGAGCCGCAGCAAATATGGAGGGACCTGTAT
This sequence comes from Pelosinus sp. UFO1, assembly GCF_000725345.1. NCBI lineage: Bacteria > Bacillati > Bacillota > Negativicutes > Selenomonadales > Sporomusaceae > Pelosinus > Pelosinus sp. UFO1. The sequence goes on along the minus strand of NZ_CP008852.1, from coordinate 4,142,811 downwards.
ATATAAGATTAGGGCGGCTTGGAGTTCCTACTATTTTTGGTGAGAATCATATCTTTACTTTTGGCAAAGGAAATTTGCTTAAGGAAGGGCAGGATATCACAATTATCGGTACGGGTTTAATGACGAGCAAATGTCTAGAGGCTGCAGAGCTGTTAGAAAAAGAGGGAATTCGTGCTAGAGTTATCAATCTTTCCACCATTAAGCCAATTGATGAGGACATCATTATTCAAGCAGCAAAGGAAACAAATCGCATTATAACAGTGGAAGAACATTCGATTATTGGTGGCTTAGGTAGTGCTGTTTGTGATGTAGTGTCGGCTTATTGCCCTGTACAGGTAGTGAAGATTGGTATTAATGATACCTTTGGTGAGTCAGGAAAACCTGAAGAATTATTAACAAAGTATGGATTAACTGTTGATAACATTTATCATACAGCGCAAAAAATGATAGGTAATAAAAATAAATAGTACCTGTTATGTTAGGAAGGGAGGCCTGAAATATGAAAAAGATAGGAGTGTTAACCAGCGGAGGAGACGCTCCAGGTATGAATGCAGCCATTCGGGCCATCGTCAGAACAGCCATAGCTCATAACCTAAAAGTCGTAGGAATTGAAAGGGGCTATACTGGCCTTCTTAATGGTGAGATAAAAGAACTGCAAATAGCATCAGTTGGAGATATTATTCATCGGGGTGGAACCATTCTTAAAACCTCACGATGTGAAAGACTGAAAACGGATGTTGGTATTAATGAGGCAATTCATATATTAGAAAAAAATGAAATCGATGGACTTATTGTAATCGGCGGGGATGGTTCTTTTCAGGGGGCAAATAAACTGGGGCGTAGCCATATAAAAGTCATGGGAGTTCCAGGTACGATTGATAATGATTTAGCATACACAGATTACACAATTGGTTTTGATACGGCAGTTAATACCGTGTTAGATGCCATCAGTAAAATAAGGGATACTTCTATGTCACATGAGAAGGTAACTATTATCGAAGTTATGGGCAGACGCTGTGGAGATATAGCCCTTTATGCAGGTCTTGCCGGAGGAGCGGAAAGTATCTTAGTCCCAGAAGAAAAGTATGAAGTGCCTAAAGTTTGTGAGAAAATACTGCAAGGCAAGAAGCGTGGAAAAGCTCACAATATTATTATGTTGGCAGAAGGTCGAGAATCTGCTGCAGAGTTACAAAAAGAAATACTTAACCATACAGGTATCGAATCCAGAGTTACGGTTCTAGGATATCTTCAACGAGGTGGGATTCCAACGGCTGTTGACCGAATTTTGGCAAGTAAGATGGGGGCGAAGGCAGTTAGCTTGCTAATGGATGGAAAGTCCAATCGTGCAATCGGCATTAAGGATAATCATTTGATTGACATAGATATTATGGAAGCACTTACGAAAAGAAAAGTATTCGATCAAGAAATGTATAGTTTATCTCAAACATTGTCAATATAAAAGTCAATAGGAAAAGAGGTATAGTAATATGGAGTTAAATTTAGAAATTCAAAATCGGGCAGGTCTACATGCAAGACCTGCGGCGATGTTCTCACAGAAATCGAATGCATTTAAATCAAATATTATGATATATAAAGATGGTAAAAGTGCAAATGCCAAAAGTATTATTAGTGTCATGGGATTAGGTGTAAAAAAAGGTGATATCTTACTTGTGAAAATTGATGGGTCAGATGCTGCTGAAGCTGGAACTGCCTTACAAAAAATAGTTGATGAGAAGTTTGGAGAAGAGTGATAATACCCTAGCCGATAGCAAGAGAAAATTAGAAGAGATTGCAGAGAGGCATGAGAAATAAAGATTTTAGATCATGGTAATACAAAAGGCGAAGAGAGCAATCTTCGTCTTTTGTAATTAGTAAGTATATGTCTAAAACTGTTTCAAATCGAGTAAATTTAAATAATAATGGAAAAAAACAGAGGTGCATAGTATTGGAGAATAAAACAGCGGTAAAACCACACGTTATAATTGTTGGTGCTGGTTTTGGTGGAATACGTACAGCACGGGCATTAGCAAAGAGTGGCGTCAAGATCACGCTTATCGATAAGTATAATTATCACCTATTTCAGCCGTTACTTTACCAAGTTGCCACTGCTGGGTTATCGATTGATGATATTGCCTATCCAGTGAGGGCTATCTTTAGAGAGCAAAAGAATGTAGATTTTCGTTTAGCTGAAGTGATAGGTGTGGATTTTGAGAATAAAGTTGTTACCATGAATACAGGTACTATTTGTTATGATTTTTTGGTCGTAGCAGTAGGTGGAATGACTAATTATTTTGGAATGGCATCTTTAGAAAAGTATAGTTTTGGTATGAAAACCATAGATGAGGCTGTTACTATTCGTAATCATGTCTTACGGATGTTTGAATTGGCTGCTCATGAACAAGACGGTGACAAACGTCGGGCGTTGTTAACCTTTGTCATTGTCGGCGGAGGTCCTACAGGCGTAGAGTCAGCAGGTGCTTTATCTGAACTTATTTATCATGTAATGATTAAAGAATATCATACTCTTAATTTCAAAGAAGTGCGTATTATGTTGGTTGAAGCTTCCGATAGACTATTAGCAGCTATGCCAGAAGAACTGAGTGATATTACAGTAGAGACTTTAATTGGTAAGCATGTAGAGGTACGAATGTGTGTGCAAGTTACTGGGTATGATGGTGAACGTATGACATTAAAAGGCGGAGAAATCATTCCTACATACACCTTAATTTGGGCAGCAGGGGTAAAAGCGAATGAACTGGTGGGAAAATTAAATGTGGAGCAGGCTAGTATGGGGCGGGCTATTGTAAATGACTATTTACAATTACCTAACCGTCCTGATGTGTTTATTATAGGCGATTCGGCACAATGCATGCAGGATCAAAAACCCTTACCAATGGTTGCACCTGTTGCAATGCAGCAGGCTGAAATTGCTGCTAAGAATATTTGTGGTCTGATTCGTGGTAAGGAACTTAAAAAATTCGTTTACAACGATGTGGGAAATATGGCAACAATTGGACGCAATGCTGCAGTTGTTCATATGGGAAAATTTAAAATACATGGTTTCCTAGCTTGGGCTATATGGTCATTCGTGCATATTTTACGTTTAATTGACTTCCGCAATCGCGCTGTGGTTTTTGTAAAATGGATCTGGGACTATTTGGTTTACGAGAGAATCGTGCGTATTATCACCCGTCAGTAAATCTTGACAAAATTAAAAGATATTGTTATTATAAAAAATAAATTAGTGTATATGCACATATATTGTTTTATCTTTATAAAGGTTGTGGATTACTATGAAACATGTTACAGAACACGCTCCCAAAACTTCTAGCTTGTGTAACTGCCTAAATATTCGGCGGGGATCCCGGGCAGTAACCCAATTTTATGACAAGATTTTAGAACCAAGCGGTCTTAAAATTACCCAATTGTCCTTATTACGACATGTGGAGCAGCTTGAACCCATTGCAATTAGCGAACTAGCTAAAGCGATGCGGATTGATCGTACTACATTGAACCGCAATTTGAAACCATTAGTGGATGCTGGGCTACTGGTCATTCATCCTGGAAAAGACCCCCGCGTAAAAGAAGTAATATTATCTGAAACAGGAAAAGAGATTACAATAAAAGCTTGGCGACTGTGGGAAGAGGCACAATCTGCATTGAAGGAATATCTTGGTGAAGAAGATCTAATTACCTTGGTTAAGCTAATGGCTAGATTAGAAGCCTTGGGACAATGAAATTTTGCATAGTACTAGAAGCCTTTGCTGTAAGGCTGGAGATAAAAAAAGGTCTACCAGCATTTTTCTTATCAACTTGGGTGTATATACACGTAAAATGCTCATTTTAAGATTATTTGTGGTTTTGCCCTTTCTTTAAGATAAGAGTCGATTTTTCGAGATACAGGTATTTAAAAATAATATAGGAGTGATATTTGATGAAGGAAAAAATTCAAGAGTTTATTCTAAATTTGGGTGTTGATGACGTTGGGTTTGCAAGTGCAGATGATTATAATAGCCCCAAATCCTATGAAATTACCAAATTTCGTCCTGATGCAAAATCAATTATTGTGTTAGCTTTCCAAGTACTGTCAAACTGTGAGAGTCCAAGTCTGAGCGCTGCTTTAAATGGCTATTTGGACTTAGGAGCCTTTGCCAGGACAGCCAGTTATCGTGTTGCGCGATTTTTAGAGAGCCGAATGGGAGCAAAGGTGGCGACTATACCCCTATCATCTCCTTATGAAATTCATCAAGACAGAAAGGCAATTGCTGATTTTTCGCATCGACATGCCGCTGTTGCCGCGGGGCTGGGATCTTTTGGACGCCACAATCTAGTCATTCACCCTCAGTTCGGTACCAGGGTTAATTTTGTCAGTATTGTTACGAACCTTGCAATTGAGCCGTCAATAAAGAGTAATAAGGATTTCTGTATCCATTGCAATCTTTGTGTAAAGAATTGTCCCGGCAATGCTTTAGAGGAAGCAGGGAAAACGAACGTGATGAGATGTGTTAAGCATTCGCTGCCTTACGGCATTGGAACAGATATAACTTTTTGGGCTCAGCTTGTTGCTGCTTCACCAGAAAAGCAAAAGGAAATGCTCATGAGTGAGGAATATGGCAGGTTACGCCAGGCTGCGTATCTAGGAAATCAGTATATGTGTTTCAACTGTATGAAATCATGTCCTGTAGGTCTATCTAATAATAATTAGGAGGAATATAATATGTCACTTACATCGCAAATTAAAGAATTTGCTTTAGACCTTGGGTATAGTAAGGTGGGAATTATTCCTGCTGACGATTTTCAGGAGTACATCGATGAATTAACGAATCGAAGTGAAATGTATGCATTTTATATCCAATCGCCTTACCGCCCATTGAATTCTGCTAAACCCCGTTCTGTAATGCCAACTGCAAAGTCAATCATTACAACAGTCTATGACTACTCACAAAAGGAATTCCCAAAGGAATTGACAGATATAATGGGGAGGGTTTATCAAGCTAGAGCTTATAACGCGCCGCCTGAGCATGTTAATGGTGCTCGAACACAATTAATGCGAGATTTTTTGCGCAAACTTGGCTGTGAGGTAGGCGAGAATATTATTTTGCCAGAAAGATTGGTTGCGGCAAAGGCTGGTATAGTAGATTTTGGTAGAAATAATTTTGCTTACGCTGAAGGGATCGGCTCTTTTATCTATTTAACGTCCTTTCTGGTAGATCAAGAACTTGAATATGATAGTCCTACGGTTGAAGTAGGATGCCCCAAAGGATGTTCGGCTTGCATGAAAGCTTGCCCTACGCAAGCCATATATGAGCCAAATAAATTGAATCCGAGCCGCTGCATCCCATTCAATACTTTTTTCACACAAGATGGTATGGCTGGTAGTTATATTCAGCCTGAAATACGGGAAAAAATGGGGACAAAGGTGTATGGCTGCGATATTTGCCAAGAGGTATGCCCTCGCAATCAAGCAAGGATAAAAGCCAAATTACCAGAGGATCGATTTTTATCGAAAGTGGTAGAAGACTTTAGCCTTGCTAACATGCTCAATATGACAGATGAGTTTCATGCCACAAGAATTCAGCCCTTAATGTTCAACTATGTAAAAGAGAGAAAATATTTACAGCGTAATGCAGCGATTGCACTTGGCAACTTAGGTGACCCAGCATTTGTCCCAGATCTTGCAGTTGCTATGGAAAATAAAGAAGAGTTAGTACGAAGTTATGCTGCATGGGCTTTAGGTAAAATAGGTGGCAAGCAGGCTATTCAAATTCTGAAAGAAAATCTTAGCAAGGAAACTTCTGCGGCTGTAAAAAAAGAAATTAAAGCAGCTTTGTTTGTTTCATAGTAAAGAGCACCTACTTATATAAGAAGTAGGTGCTCTTTTGCCTATTATAAAATACCTGCGATACCTATGCAACACGAATGTAATTCAAAGTCCATGGTAAGCATTTCTCAACATCAAGTCGATTGCATCAGTCATCTATTAGGAGGCAGCCAGCACTGTAAAACTAGTGCTGGCTGCCTCCTTTTATAGGATCGTTGGTGTGCTAAATTGGATGGCATATATTGTGAGAAAAATGGTAAAATTAAACTGATATTTGACAATAATAATTATCCGTAGTATGATATTTTTAAATTTATTGTCATTTATAAAAATTAATAGAAGTAAGATATTTGACCGCCACGAGATTGAGACAGTAGATCTGCTAGATGACAGACATGGAATCGTACACGTAGGGGTTTTTATTATTCTTAATCAGCATGTTTTGATTAGTTGCTTGGTGAACCTCATACGAAAAATTAGGTAGAGGTACGGATCATTCACATTTGTCATAGGAAAAATAAAACGGGGGGATAAGAAATGAAACATTTTGGTTTACGTATTTTGTTGGTATTGAGTTTACTAATAGGATTTGGGACGACTGGTTCAGTTTGGGCTGCGGCATCTAATGAAGCATCTTCAGTTAATATAAAGGTTGATCAATGGGTAGGGAACAGTTTCACATTTCTAACTTTACCTGCTGAGAAGCAAGCTGCTGGGTACGAGATTTTTAAAGTGGACCAAGCTACTCAGGGATTGAAGGGAGATAACTCTGTTCGTATTCCTTATGCGCAGCATGTAGGAAAACAAGTTAAAGTAACTGAAGTAGTACCTTTTGCAGCTGGCTATCATCAGCAGGAGTATATGGTTTATATGACGGTAAAAGATACGGGAGAGAAGTTGGTTGGGCGCACTATGCGTGGGCAATTAGAAGGACTGGTGTTAACTTCCGATCTAGATAATGCACGTCAGCAATTTCTAGGAAAAACCATTTATCCAAAGTTTAGAGAGCTATCTGGGCTATACGACCCATACGAAACGCCGGTGACTGTAGCTACTATTATTGGTGCTCCAGTTACTGTGGTTGATGTATATGCAGGTAATCAGTCGCAAGAACCTATTTGGTTGATTGTTTCAGTGAATGGTGAAAAGGCGATATTACCGATTGCTTATAGTTGGACTAATATACCAGTTCAATCTTGGACTCAGACGCCTCCTTGGCAGGATGCATTATTTACAGAAGATCCAAGGATTAGCCTCGGCTGGTCTGGTGATTTGTGGAGTAAAATTGAAAAGGGAATTGTAGAAGAAGGCATGACCAAAGGAGAAATTCTTTTGAGTTGGGGCAAGCCAGTTGGCATAGAAGAAGATGATTCAGTTTGGATTTATGGTAGTAAAAAACTTAGTTTTGATGGTGATGTACTAAATTCCATTGAAACTTTCTCGGAAAGTAAATAATAAAAAAAGCAAGCGACCTTCCTATTGGAAGAGTAGCTTGCTTTTTTTGCGGAATCAGGAAGTATAACATTTTCTTGATTCCAAGTAAGAGCGACTAAGGCTTCTGTCTGCGTCCGAGGACTTGGCACAAGCCAAGTCTTTTCTTATGTAAATAGCGGCCCTGCTTGAGAAAATGGCTGTTATTTAGATAACCTAAACTTTTAGTAATACATTTTTTACGGAATCAGAAAGTATAACACTTCCTTGATTCCAAGTAAGAACGACTAAGGATTCTGCCTGCGTCTGAGGACTTGGCCTAAACCAAGTCTTTTCTTATCTATAAAAGAAAAGGAAGTTTGCGGCAACAAGGGTAATTAAGGCTCCAGCCATAGGAATTGCGGTCCGTTTGACTACATCAAAGGGCGATACGTTACCCATACTGGAAGCAACTACGATAACCGCAGTAATTGGTGACATTGTGCGGGCAGCACTTGCGGCAAAGTGCATGGGTAATAGCATAACCACGGGTGCAATCGACATTTTGGCGGCAACAGTAGGGGTTAACGCTGCAAAGGCAAAAAATGGTGCATTGCCCGAGCCCATGACTACTGATGAAATAGCGATAATACCGATCATAACGAGAATCATGCCGATAGCACCAAAACCTGAGCTTTGGGCGGAAGCTATGATTGCATCAATAGTGCCAATGGTGGTAAGACCTTTAGCGAAGGTTTCACCAGCTACAATTAGCGTGATAACGTTGGCCATCTGCATACCTAGGCCATCAAAAAAGGATTGAATATCTGCAAGAACTTTTTTCCCATCCCGGTAACGGAAATATTCAAAAATCATACCGATAGCCACACCAATAAACATGGCTTTAATGATATCCATTTTAATCCAACTAATCCAAAGGCTACTGAAGATCAAGATTAAAGCCAAAGGCAGGGCTGGCAGTATTGCGTAAATCATCGGCGGCAATTTTTCATCCGTTTCAGCTTCGGTAAAGGTAGTCGCTTGGACGACATGACCTTCACGCTTGTCAAACCATTTTTGTACAAAGAAATGGAGTACTGCAACCACTGGTATCACTACGGCTGCTATGGGAATTTGGTAATTGGTCCAATAGATTACTGGATCAATACCGGCAGTGACAGCAGAGAGAATCGTACCTGTATCACTGGGGCTCCAGTCCAAGCAAAGGGTAGTAGCAATAACCGCAGTAGCAGATAAGCGACTAACGCCAAGACTGATGAGGACGGGGAACATAGTAACCATGAGCAGCATTGCTAGGCCAGAGGCACTGTTGATGCATAACCCTAAAAGCATTCCTACTATCCACGCGGCGGACATAACAATATATGGAGAGCGGAGGGCCAATAATGGTTTGATTGTCAGTTTAACTAAAGCCTTACTGGCACCGATATGATCCATGTAGCGAGCAAAGCCGCCCACAGCCATGATATTAAGACCTAGACCAGCTGCACGAGAACTAAAAGTTTGCTTGATAAATTCAAATGCATCAAACAGAACTAATCCCGTACTCTCTTTAACTGGTAGGATTCGCCCGAGACCAAGGGCTACTGCTGCAAACATAAGAATTAATCCAGCGATAAACAGAACAGGTTGTGGTTTATACTTTTTAACAATAAGGAAACCTACCCAAAAAGTGACGATTAACGAAAGAACAATATTCAACTATGTACCTCCTTTATTGATGAAGAATAAGGTCTGACCGCTCCATGCCTCCTCTTGACTTTTCTGCTGTTTTTTTATTACCCCAAAAAAATTAATATAATTTCTTGTAGCAAGATAAGCAAAATAGTGATAGCGGGATGCAAGCTTGCAGGACTGTTCTCCTACAAGAGACACTTACACAATATTATATTAGACATATTCTGAAAAATCCCTCTTTTAAAAATATTGCAAATTCAACATTTGTAGTATATAGTTTTCAGAGGACATTGCCTAGTTACTGATTAGTAGATAATCATTCATTCAGAATATTACTTAAATATTACTACGAATCATGATAGAATAATGAGGTAACTATAGAGCAGTGATTTTACAGAATACATAGTAACTATAGGGGGATTCATGATGATAGATAGTAAAAAAGTAAAAGAGATTGTTGCTAATTATTTACCTGATTTTATTAACGAGTTAGAAAAACTGACTAATATTGATTCTGGTAATGGTGATGCAGAGGGTACTGATGCTGTTGCAAAAATTGTAGGAGCAAGATTGGAAGCGCTTGGAGCAAGTGTAGAGTATCGAAAAAATCCAAGAGCTACTCACACAATTGTACGCTTTACAGGCAAGGGATCGTTACGACTATTATTAATTGCTCATGTAGATACTGTATTTGAAAAGGGAGAAGCTCAGAAACGTCCATTCAGAGTGGACGAAAATATGTTTGCTTACGGACCTGGCGTAGGGGATGATAAAGCAACCGTTGTCCAAACGATTTATTCAATGCAAACTCTTAAGGATTTAAATTATGATAATTTTAAAGAAATAATCCTCTATTATAATGGTGAGGAAGAAGGCGGGTCATCGACTGCTGAAGAGATCGTTGCAGAACTTGCTCAACAAGTTGATATGTGTATTATAATGGACACTGCTCGCCCTAATTGGGGGATTGTGACGCAACGCAAAGGTAGTGCTAATTATGAAATTCAAGTTGAGGGCATTGCAGGACACCATGGAAACGCTTCTCAGATCTCAGCAAATGCTATTATGGAGCTTGGAAATCAAATTAGTTTATTATATAAGATGGCTAGTCCCTTATCGGATGACCCTAGCAGCCTTACAATGGAGAAACTAAAAGAAAAAGGTATTCAAGACCATGGCCAATTTATCCCAGATAACACGATCAATGTGGGTGTAATTGGTTCAAGTAATCAAAAAATTAACTCGATTCCTAAAGATGCCTTTGCTAAAATTAATGTTCGTTGTTTCAGTGTTGCAGAGCAGCAACGTCTTGATCGAGAAATAAAGGATCTTCCCCATAAAACCGTTGTTCCTGGAACTAAAGTCACTGTGACTGGCGGCATCAAGACAGGTCCAATGGAGAAAACACCACAGGCACAAATATTAGTTGATATGTTTAAAAAGATAGTAAAACGTGAGTATAATGCTGATGTTGTTGAATGGATAGCCGGCGGGCTTACTGATGGGAATCGTGCTGCCAAATACGTTCCTACAATTGATGCCTTGGGGGTAGAAAACTATGATGAACATACGGATCATGAATCTGTTGATCTAAAAACTGCAGTTCCTCGCACCGTGGCATTGGTTTGTTTTATTCTTGAATTAACTGGGAAGTGGCCTGAAATTAACTAAGTATCTGAGTGTAGGTATAATAAAAGTTCCATTTGCATAATGAGGTAAATGGAACTTTTTTCTATGCTATCTGGTAGAGCAAACCCCCAGTCAAACTTGCCAAAGCTTCGCCATGCATGGTAATATTATTAGCTATAGTCATCTAATTTAAGATTATCCGAAATTAGGTACTATTCTGTGGGCTATCTAATATAACAGTAAGTAGAATAGTAAAGTTGGAGGATTATTTTCTATGAATATAGCATTTTTTTTGATTCCAAAAAGCGAAGTAGTTTATTTGCCGGATAATAGTACTATGCGGCAAACCCTTGAGAAAATGGAATATCACCGTTATACAGCTGTTCCTCTCATTGATGAGCATGGTAAATATGCTGGGACAATTACAGAAGGTGATCTATTATGGAAAATGAAAAATACACCAGGATTAACCTTTGCTGATACTGAGCGGGTTATGATAAAAGAAATTCCCTTGCGGATGATAAACAATCCAGTGCGAGTAAATGCAGAGATGGAAGGATTACTTTGTTTGGCTATCGCACAAAACTTTGTCCCTGTGGTGGATGATAGTGGGATCTTTATCGGAATCATTCGTCGTAGTGAGATTATTGAGTATTTTGCCAAAAAATCCTGTGATGTCAATTATTAAAAAAGAGTGGTAGAAAAGCAAGTGAGATACTAAAATAAAGAAAGCGGATGCCTTTTTGGCATTCGCTTTCTTTACTTTAGGTAGGTATACATTTTTTCTAATATAGCTTCTTAGTATCAACCCTATCGACATCCAAACATGGGTACTATGCAATATGTCTTAAAGTTTGAGCTTAAGTTGATAGGAGACTTCCTGCCAAGAAGATAGAGATGAGTGATATGTTCTTTCAACAAATTTAACCGATCCATCATGTCCTACTAGTAATATGGTAGAAGAGCGTGTCCCATATTCCGGACTTTCAATAAAGATAGAAGATAAGGTACGCTCCCATTCTAAACTAACACCTGTATTGGGTAAAGTAGCATCCGGTGCTTTTTCAACATTAGTTAAAATGTCCCATAAATCCGCTTCAGAAACTGTTTCTCCAGTAAGGCATTGCGCCAATTGCTTGCGGCCGTTTAAAAGTTTGGGCCAGGGCGTATTCAGAAGCTGATTGCAAAGACCGTGAACTCCAGGCGTAACCCGTTGTATTTGTTCCTGTTGGTTGCTGTAATACCATAAAGATTGCAGATCACCAACAAGTAAATTAAAACCATTATACTGCTTAGCTTGTTTTTCGATTTTTTCTAGGTATTCATGTGGTGGTTGTTGATTGTGAAGAAAGTCAGCAACTAAATGGCCTCGAGATAAAGCCTCGTCAGAATGACGTTGAGGGTCGCGATAATTAGTTAAGGTAGCAAAACGTCCATGAACAGTTATACCCATCCAAGTTCCCAGTTCCTTTAGATCTCTTCCAGCTAAAATATGAGGATGATCAGACCAATATTGGGCTGGTGCACTGGGACGAGCATAATATTCATCACGATTGGCAGCCACAATCAAAGGATAGTTAGGATGGTGTTGGTAAGCGAATAAAATTAAGCACATAATACGTAATCACCTCTCTTAGCCTGATGCTTTCTACAGGAGATCTACTATTACCTGCTAAATACTCTAAATAAGATAACTTTACACAAAAAATTAAGAAAGCGTAATTGATTATGAAAGAATGTTCCCAAAAAACTTCTATGAGAGATATGTTTTATAAGCAAAAATGTTTTTTAAACTATATGGGGAATACTGATGTTATAAGGAGGTATGATGATGAAAAAACAAACGGTAATATTTGATTTTGATGGAGTTATTAACAGCTATACTAGTCGTTGGCAAGGTGCTGGTGTAATTCCTGATCCTCCAGTGGAGGGTATTAAGGAAGCCATTGCTGAAATACGTAAGCATTATCGTGTAGTTGTTGTTTCTTCAAGGTGTTATCAGCCTGGAGGAATTGAAGGAATCAATGCATGGTTAAAAAAATATGATATAACAGTGGATGACGTAACCGATGAAAAACCCCCAGCAGTTGTTATTGTTGATGATCGAGCCATTACCTTTGACGGTAAAACAGAAGGTTTATTAGATAAGATTAAAAGCTTTAAACCGTGGAATAAAAAATCCTAGCTTCATAAATAATGAGGAAGTTTAATGGTTTCAAAAGGTCTAACAGGGCATGTGAATGCTATTTAAGAAACCCAGCTCTCAATATGAGAACTGGGTTTCGTTGCGTCCATCTTCATGATTATTATAAATCCTATCCGTTTACTTAATTAGTACCTAGCGTAAGCTTTAATTAGGACTATTGGCATATGGGATAAACAGAGAAACAATTTAAAATTTGGTAAAATAATGACATATTGAAAAGGAGTTTATATTATTTTGTCGAAATTTAGCTGTATAGTTTAGTGATTGTATTGATATCCTTTTAAAATGCTGGGATGAAAGTCTCGTCGCATCTAAGTAATAATAACATATCGGCTGGTGGATGTAAGCTTATATTTAGGGGTGGGAGCCTTTATAGTAAGCTACTTTTTATCTTTAGCAATAATGTCTTTATAAAAAAAGGAGGATTATTTATGAACTTGACCGTAGGAAAGAAAATAACAGGAGGTTTTCTCGTTGTTTTGACTCTCGTTATTCTGATGAGTGGGTTTACATACTGGAAAATTGGTGAGATAACGTCATCTTATCAAGAGTTTAGCAAAGTAAATATTGAAAAAATGGAAATGGTGCAGGGGGCTGCTTCAGATATTGCAAATGAAGCCGTTGTCATGCGCCGATTTAATTTTACCGGGGACCCCAATGATATTAAAGTTTATAATGAATATAAAACAAAAGCTAATGAACGGATAACTTGGCTGGAAAAAAGTCTTCATACCGAAAAATCCAATCAGTTCTTGATAACGATTAAAAAAGAAAAAGCAGCTTATGAAGAAATAGCAGAAAAATCTATGGCTGCTAAACAAGGAAATAAACTAGATGAAGTGGCTATCTATATGTCTCAAGCTGGAAAGCCTTATAAAGCTACAATGAGCGCTACCGAAGAGCTAGTTAGTTCTACTAAAGATTACGTAAAGCAAGAGCAAGGAAAATATGCAGAGGATGCGAAAAGTTCCCGTACTATCCTCGTTGTGGTTAATATTATTGTAATTATTATGTCTATGATCATCGCTTTTTTAGTTTCCCGCAGTATTTCACGCCCAGTGGGTGAAGTTGCCAAAGCTGCTAGCAAAATAGCCAATGGCGACTTATCGATTGAGAATATTAGCTATCAGTCGAGTGATGAAATTGGACAACTCGCTGTGGCCTTTAACCAAATGCTTTCTAACCTTAGGACGATTATTCGTCAAGTATCGGTTTCCGCAGAACAGGTTGCGGCATCTTCTGAGGAATTAACTGCGAGTGCAGAGCAATCAGCGCAAGCCGCTACACAAGTAGCGATGACAATTATTGAAGTGGCAGAAGATACAGAGAAACAACGCCAGAATATCAGTGAGACTGTAACGACTACGGATAAGATGGCAACTGGTATTCAACAGGTTGCAGGTAATGCAGTTAATTCTATGAACATAAGTGATCAAGCTGCCGATGCCGCAGAAAAGGGGAGGCGTGCTATTGAGGCAGCTGTTAAACAAATGGGTACAATTGATAGAAAAGTGGGCGAGTCTTCAGAAGTGATCACTAACCTTGGTGAGCGTTCAAAAGAGATCGGGCAAATTGTTGATGCTATTTCCAGTATCGCAGGTCAAACCAACTTGTTGGCTCTAAATGCTGCAATTGAAGCTGCTCGGGCAGGAGAACAAGGTAAGGGTTTTGCTGTGGTAGCGGATGAAGTCAGAAAACTAGCGGAACAGTCTCAAGAAGCAGCAAAACAGATTGCCACTTTGATTAGTGAAATTCAAGGAGAAACTGACAAAGCAGTTAACGCAATGGAGGAAGGAACTCGTGAGGTAAGTACGGGTATCAATGTAGTAAATGTTGCTGGGACATCATTTGCGGAGATTTCTAAGCTAATTAGCCAAGTATCGGATCAAAGTAAAGATATTTCTAGTTCCATTCAGCAGATGGTCAATGATAGCCAAGAAGTCGGTGTTTATATCCAAAAAGTTGATCAAATTAGTAATGATATAAGTGGTCAAACCCAAACTGTTTCTGCAGCTACGGAGGAACAATCTGCCTCTATGCAAGAAATTGCTTCTTCCAGTCAAGCACTGGCACATATGGCCGTAGAGTTGCAAGAAGTTGTTGCAAGGTTTAAGTTCTAACATAACCAACTCCAAAAGTGTGAAGAAATTTTACATTATAATGTGCTAAAAAATCAAAAGGCTCAGCCAGCAGATAGTATTCTTACTAGTTGAGTCCTTTTGATTTGGAGGAGAAAAATAAGTTGTAAAATGATATTTCAGCAAAAAGATATGGCCAAAATGTAGTACTTATCTATCGTATTTTATTATTTATATTTAAGGTTTTACCATAAAGTGGTACAATGATGATGAATCTAAATACTCTTCTTATTTAATGCATGAAAAGGTTATACAAATAGTATAAATTGAAGCGTAGATAAATTAATGATGTCTATTAATAAACTTAATTAATAGAAGAATTTAAAAGAGGAGAGATAAGAATGGAAAAACCAGTAATTTCTCAAAAATCACCTATTGCTGTTGATGTTAAGAAGGGTGAAACCTACTATTGGTGTAAATGTGGCAAAAGCTCTAATCAACCATTTTGTGATGGGGCACATAAAGGAACTTCATTTGAGCCATTAGCGTTTACTGCTGAAAAAGATGAAACGGTTTATCTCTGTGCCTGTAAGCATACTAAAACACCTCCATTCTGTGATGGAACACATAATAATCTTTAATAATTAGGTAAAGTGTCAGCTGACGGTTAGTATTAAATTGTTGGCTGGCATTTTATATTTTCATTGAGTGTAAGTTAGAATAAAGTATAGGAACCATATCATTTTACTAATAGATTCCATCATTCCGTGGGAGCCTATAAAAATAGAGCTTGGGAGGTAAATTACTTATGAGTAATATCCGGACAATTCGCAGAATTGTAACAGGAGAACAGGCAATAGATGGTGCTGGTGTCAAGCTAGTAAGAGTTTTTGGCCATGATGATGTTAAAGATTTTGATCCATTTTTAATGTTAGATGCTTTTGATTCTGTGAATCCTGATGATTATATCAAAGGATTCCCTTGGCACCCTCACCGTGGTATAGAAACCATCACCTATCTTATAAATGGAGATATAGAACACGGAGATAGCCTAGGGAATAAAGGTAGTATTTTGGATGGAGACTGTCAATGGATGACTGCAGGATCTGGGATTATTCATCAAGAAATGCCAAAATCTAGTGATCGAATGCTGGGAGCTCAGATATGGCTCAATCTGTCTTCTAAGGATAAAATGGTTGCACCTAAGTATCGAGATATTCTAAAGAAGAACATCCCTGTTATTGAGGAGGATGATTATAAAATACATATAATTTCTGGAAATTATAAAGAAGTATCTGGTGCTATCCAAGGCGATTACGTCAAACCCTTATATTTTGATGTAGAAGTAAAGGAAAATTGTGAATGGTCTTTCCAGACGGAAGCAGATTCCACATTATTTGTATATATTCTTCAAGGAGGAGGTTGTTTTAGTCCAGGTAATGAGGAGTTTATTTCGGAGAAACATGCGATACTATTTAATGAAGGAGATACCTTTTGGGTAAAAGCTTCAAATACTGGTATAAGATTTTTATTCTTAGCTGGGAAACCCCTTAAGGAACCAATTGCATGGGGAGGACCCATCGTTATGAATACAAAAGAAGAATTGAATCAAGCTTTTAAAGATTTAGAGGAAAATAAGTTTATCCGATAATCAAATCTTTCTCAACAGTATAAGAGACTTGTTAAAGGGGAAGGGCAGTTAGGCGTAGATCTAACTGCCCTTCTTTCTTTTATATGGTTTCTTAAAGAAACAGTTGCAATTTGCAATTAATATTAGTAAAATTGTACTAGGAGGTGGTTCTATGAATTTTGTTGATCCAAGTCAACGTCTTAGAGAAATGACTCGGTTACTAATCCGAAAACTTGGACTTTTAGAGCGTGGTGGGGCAATATGTTGTGGTATTACATTAACACAATGCCATGCAATCATTGAAACCGGTCGAAAGCAGCAAATATCTGTCAATGAACTGGCTGAATTACTTAATCTTGATAAAAGTACTGTAAGTAGAACCGTAGATCAGCTGGTCAATAATGGCACCATGCTGCGGGAAGCGGATCCAGAAGATCGGCGTTTCGTCAAGTTAAAGCTTACTGATAAGGGAGAAGAATTATTTAAAAGCATTGAGCAACGGATGGAAGTATACTTTTCCGAAATATTAAATGCTGTCCCTGAAGGAAAGCGTGAGCAGGTAATTGAGAGCTTGCAAATTTTTGCAGATGCACTAAAAAATACGAAATGTTGCTAAAAAAGCTGAAAGCATGATTGGGCTAATATTAAATTGATGTTGACACTTTAGTAGCATGACTTTTTTATAAAAAATAGTAGGAGGTTTGTTTATGACACAGGATATTAGGGAAAATGTAAGAAAAAAATATGCGCAGGCTATTACAAATAAGCTTAATTGCTGTGGAGCTTCTACCTCTGAAAATCCGGTAACTGGAAGACTATATGAAAAAAATGACGTGGAAGGATTGTCAGAAGATATTGTAAAGGCATCTTTTGGCTGTGGCAATCCAACGGCTCTTGCCGAGCTGTACCCCGGGGAAGTTGTTCTTGATCTAGGCAGCGGGGCTGGCCTTGACGTACTCCTTTCAGCAAGGCGGGTTGGACCTTATGGAAAAGCATATGGCCTGGATATGACAGATGAAATGTTAGCTGTCGCAAAAAAAAACCAAGCTTCTTCTAATATTTTAAATGCCGAGTTCTTAAAAGGTCACATTGAAGGCATTCCATTGGGGGATAATACGATAGATGTAATTATCTCCAATTGTGTAATTAATCTTTCTGCTGATAAAGATCGGGTATTACAGGAAGGATATCGTGTGCTAAAACCTGGCGGCAGATTTGCTATATCTGATATTGTAGTAACCCGCCAACTACCAGTAAGTGTGCAGAAAAGCATAACTGCTTGGGCTGGATGTATTGCAGGGGCATTACTTGAACAAGAATACCAAGAGAAACTAACTGCAGCAGGATTTACAAATATAGAAATTGTAAGGACAAGAACTTATGACTTTAGTGATGAGCATGGAGCATCTTTTTTACCTGAATTCTCTCAAGTAGAAAGAGAAGAGTTAAAGGGAGCTTTAGTCAGCGCCTTTATTCGCGCTAAAAAACCTGTAAAAGTTTTTAATGAAGGCAGTGATTATTCAATCCGCATTGCTAAAGATACAGATTTGTCTGCCATTCATAAACTTCTACTTGAAAATGGGCTAACAAGCTCTGGGGTAGAAGAAAACCTGGCCAATTTTCTGGTAGCTGTTCAAGAAAGGGTTATCGGTGTAATCGGTCTTGAATTTGCTGGAACTCAAGTCATGTTAAGATCCATGGCGGTTCTTCAAGAATTTCGCAAACGTAAAATTGCAACTGCTTTAGTTGAGCACTCATTATCTATAGCACGTCAGGCAGGTATTCAAGAAATATACCTTTTAACGCAAACAGCAGAAAAGTTTGCGGCACGCTGGGGATTTTATAAGATAGAACGTTCGGAAATATCTGCTGATCTCATGCAAAGTTCGGCATTGGATAGTTGCTGCCCCACATCAAGTAGTTGTATGAAGTTAAAGTTATAATACCCTGGTGAAGGGACGTGGCGATAAGTTCGATACGAAAAAGCTTGAGGATGATTCTTCCTGGCAATTGCATGCTAGAAGTGGTATGATTTCGATGATGTAGCATAGTCCCCCTAATCTGTACTCCTTAAATTGAATGAAAGTAGGAAATAATAATCATGAAATTTGCTATTGCAGAGAAATCCCACGAAAAATACCTAGAAGATGTTGTGAGAGATATCAGTCAAGACTGTCTGTGGAGGGAGAGGCTGTTCCAGGGGCAATATAATGAGCAATTCTTAATAACATATAAGGAATTAGACGAACTCCCATGCTCTTTATGGAATATCTTTTCCCAATATGGCTTAGAGTTTTTGGTTTCAAAAGTTCACGATTGTCCAGAAAAATTTGAAGAAGGATTAGCTATTTTCAAATTCGAAGCAAAGGGATTTTCCCATTTAGTAAGCTATTCAGGTAACGATAGTACAGACTAAATAATACATATAAACAAGAGTCAAAAAGAGCTCCGCATAAAAGCGGAGCTTTTAGATTGTAGAATAACGTAAGGGCAGGAAGAGACAGGCAAAATAGCCAGTCTCTTTTTACGGAATCAGAAAGTATAAGTTTTTTGGGGTAAAACCATTGAACCACAAAGACGCAATGCTGCGGTGCAGCACACAAAAGAGTACGTTAAACACAGAGAACACAAAGATGCACAAAGAACACAGAGACATTTTTATTCTACCCCTCTGTGTTCTCCGTGTCCGCGTAAGCGGCTTTGTGTCTTTGTGTTTCAAAACGTCTATCTTTTAAAAGGACGCGTAGCGTTTTTCTTATTTTGACTAGCAAAATGGAAAATTTAATTGACAAATGTTACTGTATATTTTATTATTAGTTTGAATATCAAACATTATTTATGTCTAACAATTTGAATGTCGAAGGAGTTAAGGAATATGAATACATTGGATGAATTAACACATGAATTGTTTACTTTTTATAATGGTTTTTCTTCGTGGGAGAACTCGGTGATAAAAACTAGCGATTTGACCGTGTCCGAGGCCCATGCAATTGAGATATTAGGTACATACGGTCAAATGAAGATGAAAACTCTTGCTCAGCACTTAGGAGTAACGACAGGGACGACAACCGTTACCGTTGATCGATTAGAAAAAAAAGAATACGCCAAACGGGAGTCTGTCAAGGAAGATCGGCGTGTCCATCTTATAACGCTAACAGAAAAAGGTCTGCATGCTTTTTCTGAACATCATCAATATCATTCTAATCTAACAGAGCAAATTCTCGCCGTCCTTTCCAGTGAAGAAAATGAGCAATTGATCAAAATCCTTAAGAAAATTAATGAGGAGGCGTTCTAGACATGAGGAGCGAGGAAAAGTTGCTAATGAAAAAAGAAGCAATTAGCGCAGAAAAAATAGAAAATGAATCCAACTGCATGGAACATGGAGAAGGAAGTCATACACAGGACTTTATAGTAATCGCTGCTACATCGATTTTGTTACTTGGCTATTGGCTGGAGTGGCTGCCAAATATTCTAGGAATCAATACAGCTTTGCTTGCGGCAATCATTGGGGGATTGCCGATTATTAAAGAAGCAGTTAGCGCCATTTATCGTCGTGGTGATACCAAGGTGGGTTTGTTGGTAAGTATTGCGATTGTTGCTTCCATTGCCATTGGGGAATATTTTGCCGCTGCTGAAGTTGCACTAATCATGACGATAGGCGAAATGTTGGAGCATATTACCCTAGAAAAATCAAATACCGCATTAAAAAAACTTGCAGATTTAACTCCCTTAAAAGCCCGCATTTTAGAAGGGGGCAGCGAACGAGAAATTGCTGCCGAATTAGTAAAACCGGGAGACATCTTATTAGTAAAACCAGGAGAGAAAATTCCAGTGGACGGCATGGTAACAGCTGGTCATGCAACCGTTGATCAAGCGACGATAACCGGGGAATCAATCCCAGTTGAATGTCATACGGGAGTGAATGTTTTTGGTGGAACGATAGTAGCCATGGGGAGTATTGAAATTGTCGCAACGAAGGTTGGTCAAGACACAGCGTTAGGTCATATCATTAAAATGGTTAAAGAGGCGCAAGCAAGTAAGGCGCCTAGTGCCCGAATTATTGATACCTGGGCAAATTGGTTTGTACCATTAAGTCTTGCGATTGCAGTGTTAGTTTATCTAGTGACAGGCGATATTGTAAGAGGAGTAACTATTTTAATTGTTTTTTGCCCTTGTGCTATGCTATTAAGTACTCCTACAGCTGTAGCAGCCGCTATTGGAGCTGCTGCTCGCCGTGGTATTTTGATCAAGGGAGGCGAAATATTAGAAAGGGTAGGCTCTTTAGATACAGTTGTATTTGATAAAACAGGAACGATCACATTAGGGAAACCTTTTTTGAAAGACATTCGTTGTTACAATGGGTGGCAACGAAACCAGTTACTAGCAATCGCAGCTGGCATTGAAAAACGTTCTGAGCATCATTTGGCAAAAGCAATTATACAAGAGGCAGAAAAAGAAGGCGTTTCGTTTATTGAACCGACGGTTTGGGAACCTGTCATTGGGCAAGGTATAGTAGCGAAAAAAGATGATGAAATTTTCTTGTTAGGTAATCGATGGCTAATAAAAAACCGAGATATTATGCTGACAACGGATCAAGAAGAATACTGCATTGAAAATCAAGGGGCGGGAGCGACAGTCGTTTTTATTGCAGCGAATGGTGATATTGTGGGGATCATTACCATTCAAGATCCTATACGTGAAGGAGCTAAAGAAGCAATCGAGGCATTACAGCGTGAGCAAATTAAGAAAGTAGTGCTATTGACTGGTGATGCGACAGCAGTGGGAAATGCAGTAGGAGCAGAAGTGAATATTCCCGTCATACATGGGGACTTACTACCTGATGATAAAGTAAAATATGTTGAAACCTATCAACGAGAAGGTTTCAAGGTGGCAATGCTCGGCGATGGAATCAATGATGCACCTGCTTTGGCTAAGGCGGATATCGGCATTGCTATGGGGTATTCTGGAACAGATATAGCGATTGAGGCGGCAGATATTGTATTATTGTCTGATGACTTGAAAAAGATACCGGAGACAATACAGAAAAGTCGAAAAGCCATTCGCACCATTTGGCAAAATATTGTAGTTGCTAATGTAATTAATCTTGCTGCAATTATATTGGCCGCTTTAGGATTATTAGGACCTGTTGCCGCTGCCATTGTGCATAATGTAGGAGCAATTTTAGTTGTATTGAATTCCGCACGTTTATTGCGCCATGAATGATACCCTAATGTAAAAATAGTAGTAGCCCTCAAAATAAGCCTTGTTGAGATAAAGTGTAGATTTATCTCAACAAGGCTTATTTTTGTTCTAACCACGGCTAAAAAAAACAACTACCAGTTGTGAGTAGTCGATAAAAAAATAAAATTTGTAGCATAATAAAAATCATCACGCTTGTTCCTTGTATTAGATATGACATTGGCGGAAGACTAATATAAACTTTACTGGAAAGGGTTGTTATCGTTTGAGGCATATTTACAAGATACTATATGTAATAGTAGGAGTAAGTATTATTTTATATTTTATAAGTTCTCTCTATTTTTACTATCAGGAAAAACCTGAGGCCAATGTGCTACTTCAATCTTTGCCTGTAGTACAAAAACAGACCCGCTTACTAGTGATCGCTCCTCATTGTGATGATGAAACACTCGGCTGCGCTGGTGTCATCCATGATGTCATTGCAGCAGGCGGACAAGTTATGGTTGTTTTCATGACGAATGGTGATGGCTTTACTGTTGCTACAGAAGAACAGTTCCATCGTTTGTTCCTTACTAATGAAGACTACGTGAATTCGGGGTATGCCCGTCAGAGTGAAACATTACATGCGCTGCATTTGCTGGGCGTGCCAGAAAAACAAATTATTTTTCTCGGGTTTCCTGATCGCGGCCTTAGAGCAATATGGTCGGATTATTGGAATAATAGCCAGCCTTATCAATCTCGTTATACTGGAAGTGATCATTCACCCTATACGACTAGTTATCAGCAAAATGCTCCTTATACTGGAGAAACTGTTTTAAATAATCTAGAACAAATAATGCTTGCGTTTCAACCTAACCTTATTTTAGCACCACATCCAGCAGATGAGCACCCTGATCATGCGTCGACTTGGGCCTTTGTTGCTGCTGCTTTTATGAAACTTAGCAAGGGTGAATTCGTACCAGGAGTTAATTTATATACATATTTAATCCATCGTGGGGATTTTCCAATCCCCCATGGTTATAAAACAGATGCTTTGTTGTCACCGCCAAAACCATTATACCAGACACAGCCTAGTAGCTGGCTGCAATATCCAATAAACTCGGATATGGAAGCTTTGAAAGAGCAATCCATTAAAGAATATGTTAGTCAAATTCGCGTCCCGATTATGTCGAGCTTATTATATAGCTTCATTCGCAAGAATGAATTGTTTGAGGAGGTGCATTTTCCTTTAATAACACAGATACCGCTGGATGTAGATTTACGAAATCTTGATACTTGGTCCAATCAGGAGCCAATTTTAGTGAATCCTCGGGGCGTAAATCCAGTTGGTGCTTTGGAACCTAAAGGGAAAATAACAAGCATTTATAGCTATATGCAAGGCAACACGATTTGGATACGTTTTCATATACCAGGATTTTCGAAAAAACGAAATCAATATGATGTGTCAATTGTGACCTTTAGTCTATCGGATCATCAAATGAGTAGAGAGAAGCAAACAGTTTATTTTAGTAAGGCCGATACCAACTTATCTCCAGATGATATTGTGCGTTACCCAGATGATGTTATCATTAAGATTTCTTCATCCCCAACCCAATTGAAGAATTTTCTTTTTATCCGAGTTGAGACGAAAAATCAATTTGGTATCATGTTTAACCACACAGTGTGGCAACCGGCTTTTCTCAGCAAATTCTAATGTTTTTTGTAGAAGTTCAATGGCTTAACCAGCAGCATTAGTTAAGCTAACCTGTGGTTCTAGGTAGTGAAAAAGAAGGGTGATAATAAGAATTAATGCCTTTCGCAATTGCGTCTGCCAGTTTCTTCTGATGTTCTGGTGTCTGCAATAGGGAACGTTCTACTGTATTGGTAATATACCCAACTTCGATAAGTGCAGCAGGAATCTTATTGCGACGTAATACAAAGTAGTGGGCAGGGTTGGCTGCTCGCGGAGTTTTTACCACTTTGCCGAGCTCAGCTTGAATCGCATTGGATAATTCCTTGCCAGTTTCGGATTTAGCATAATAAAAAACCTCTGCACCTTGCCTACTTGCGTTTGAGACCGCGTTAGCATGAAGACTAATGAATAAATCGGCATCTGATTCTTCGGCCATTTCTACGCGAGCAGTCAAATCACGACGATAGCGCCCTCTAACTTTTTCATTGTCGCACTCGGGGCTTAGGTCAATATCCGATTGACGAGATAGTACCACCTTTGCACCATATTCATTAAGAATATTTTTAAGTTGTAACGCTATGGCTAAATTAATATCTTTTTCGAGAACGCCTTGACGATTTGCACCAGGGTCAATACCGCCATGACCAGCATCCACTACAATGATTTTTCCCGATAGTTTGTGGCTTATATTATCATGGGCATATAAGGTGCTTATTAATAATAGGGTAGATAATACAAATAAAAAAAAGTGACGTTTAGCGATGTATTGAACCCTCATATTATTCACACCTCCTTAGAGTTACATATATGCAGTAAAGAGCGTTTGTAGTATGTATTGAATACTTCAAATGAGTAAAAACTTTTTTTGAAGCTAATGATGATCTAGCGTAAAGAAGATTTGAATTAGAGTTTTAAGCAGATTGTCATGGGATAAACATCAAATAGAATCTGCAAGGTGTATGTTGGCAAGGTTTTTTTTACTTATATATTTGTGATTGTGGTGCAAAATAATAAATAGAAGACACAGAAGGGTGAAAGAATGATAAGGTTTGTTATTGCATCTTTGTGGTTCCTATGGAATGGCAACATTTTGCTGGGGTGGGAGCGAGAGGGGGCGGACACCAATTCTTATAGAACATATATGATAGCCAGGAGGTCTCATGACGAATCACAATTCGACAATTCTTAAAATAACCATATTTTTTATCGCGAGTCAAATCCTACTTATTATTGGTTTAGCTGGCCAAGGACATTTTGACTATATACGAAGCATACTGGTGACGGCTAGTCTTTGGCTCTTATATACATTTTTAGAAGCTCGATATGGATTATATATGAATCATTATGTTAGAGTAGTAGTAGTGATTTCACTTTTATGCGACGGTTTTGGGGGATATTATTTGAACCTGTATGCTACATCTGTAGTTTTTGATAAAATTTTGCATGTTTTTGGATCCTATTCGTTTTCCTTATTTGCTTATATTTTAGTTGTACAATTACTAAAATACCCTTTGACTCGATCTTTTAAATTTATCTTGGTAGTAAGTTTGGGGCTTAGTATTGGAGCCTTTTATGAAATATTAGAATTTCTGACGGATACTATTTCCCATCCACCCTTACCTAGCCAACCTAGTTTGCTAGATACGGATCTAGATATGATTGGCGATCTGATTGGAGCAACTATTGCCGCAGTTCATGCGACCTATAAAACCTTTATTAATTTGAATTTCTGATTTGCGATAACTAAATATCATCATTTAGGGCATTGAAGTAAGCTAAATAGTATATAAGTAACAAACAGCAGGGGCTGTGGTAACTCATAAACGAGTTACCACAGCCCCTTATCTATAGGGAAAATAGGGTTTAGTAGCTATCCTTTTTTACCAATAAACATTTTTTTGAGATTTGACTTTTCTAAATAAAAACTAAATATATGCCTGCGATACTGGTAATAGAAAATATTATTCGACAAAAATGGAGGAAAAATAAATGAGTACAACATCATCCGTCACATCTAGCACATCTAGTACATCGACGGCTACAACTAGCTCTAGCATAGCAGAAACCGTTAGTTTGGATTTCGACGAATTCGTGCAACTATTGGCCACAGAACTGAAATACCAGGATCCAGACGATCCAGTTAGCGGTACTGAGTACGTAACCCAGCTGGCCCAAATCAGCTCATTGTCGGCATTGTCAACGATGAACAGTTCTCTAAATAATTCTACAGCATTTAGTATGATTGGCAAGACAGCGACCTATTCTACTACCGACACATCTGGCAATGCAGTGACGGGCACAGGTACTGTGCAGTCAGTAACCATTTCTGGCAGCAATACCTATGTCAACGTTGGGGGTACAACGGTAGATCTTTCTGCCATTACCAAGGTGGCAGATTCTAGTACTACGTCCACTACTACGTCTTCGACGTAGCATAAAAATAATAAATAAATTGTTGCTTTTAACCGGACCCAATCAGGGAGGTTAATCACTATTTCTGAATGAGAGATGAAATGGTATGAGAGATAAAATAATAATTTGGAGGTTTTTTTCTTATGGCTATGATGGTTGCATTAGGTTCCGCGGTATCGGGACTTAAAAGTGAGCAAACTGCCCTCGATGTAATTGCTAATAATATTGCCAACGTTAACACCACAGCATATAAATCACAGACGGTTAGTTTCAGTGATGTGTTGAGCCAGACGATCAGTTCTGCTACTGCTTCTACCGCAACGACTGGCGGCACCAATGCCCAGCAAGTTGGACTGGGTGTCCAAATTGCCAGCACGGATACGGATATGACCGTAGGCAGTACTTCAGCGACTAGTAATGCAACTGATGTGGCTCTTACTGGTGATGGTTACTTTATTGTATCGACAGGTACGGACGGTGAATATGAGTTTTCTAGAGCTGGTAATATGACTGTTGATGACTCAGGGAATCTGAATATAAATGGTTATGAAGTTTGTGGGTGGGAGACATCGTATACTCTTGATGAAGATGGCAACAAAGTTTTCAATACAAATAGCACTGTCGAACCGATTAATCTTTACAGCGGCAATAATAAGCTTATGGCTGCTGAGGCTACAACTTCTGTCACCTTTAGTACTGGTAGTAGCCTTGACTCTACATCTGATGTGGTGACAGGTGCTACACTACAAGACATCGGTAGCACAGCGATTACAGATTGGGACGCCACAACATCAGTCGATGTTGTGGACGCACAGGGCAATACCACCGAGGTTACGCTCAATTGGAAAAAGTGTGCGACAGATGGTTCAACCACTAGCTGGTACTGGGAAGCCAGTGGTACAGATGCAACGATAAGTCCTTCTAGCGGCTATGTTGCCTTTGACGCAGATGGTAAGATGGTGACTTCAGTCACCCCGCTTACAGCGACAGTCGATACCGCTACCAATACTGCTGGCTATAGTGACAGTAATATTAGTGTTAGTACGGGGCTGACGGCAGGTAGTTATACTGTCACTGTGGCGGATTCCACGACTACTAGTGGCCAATACGATATTACGTTGGTAGATGCAGACGGCAATACCACTACCACAACTTCCAAAGATGGCTCAGCTACTTTTACAACCTCGTCGGGAACAGTTACTCTAGCTGCACCGACGACAGTTACAACTGGTACCTCAACATTCACGGTTGCCGCTGGTACCACTTTAACCTTTGATTCTACTCCGGCAATTACCGTTAAATCTACGGCTGCCAACACCGATGCAGTTTCAGTGGAGATGGACTTTTCCAATATTACGACTACGAGCAACACTTCCGCTACTCTGACCGCTGATGCCGATGGATATGCGTCGGGAACACTGTCGAGTTATAGTATTTCTTCTGATGGAATCATTACAGGTACATACAGTAATAATCAAACACAAGCAATAGCACAAATTGCATTGGCGGTTTTTGACAATGCGAGTGGGTTGACAAAAACTGGTGACAATCTCTATACCACGAGTTCCAGTTCTGGTGATTATAAAACTGTTGTAGCCGGTACAAACGGCACAGGTACGATGACATCTTACGCGTTGGAGTTGTCTAACGTGGATTTGTCGGCGCAATTCAGTGCGATGATGATCGCTCAACGGGCTTATCAGGCTAACTCTAAAGTCGTTTCTACTGCTGATGATATGCTGCAGGCTCTCATGGCCATGAAAAATTAATAACGCAACTTAATGTTACTATCGAACGAGTTGCATCTTATAAATGGAGGTGAGCGTATGGCGTCGACTTTCGGCACCTACAGCGTCGCTTATTCAGGAATGTATGTGAATCAGGCCGCCCTTACAGCAACAAGCACGAATATTGCGAATGTGGATACCACGGGAGCTTCAAAAGTGCAAGTGACTAGTGTTGCAGAAAGTACCGTTCAGTCGAGTGGGACATCTACAAATAATGGTGTTAGCGTGGCATCCATCACGCGATCTCGTGATATATTCCTTGACAGAAGTTATCGGACACAGAATGCGGATTCCACTTATTACTCAGTAAAAAGCGGAAATTTGGAATATATGGACGAGATATTAAGCGAATTCGATACTAGCACGACTACAGATACTACTTCGACTACGACTTCTGGTGTTCAGGAGGCGATAACCGACTTTTTCGATTCATGGGAAACATTGTCGACGGATGCGAGTACCGAAAGTACCCGTGAAGCGGTTACCGCAGCCGGTGCTGACTTGGTCGAAATGCTGACCGATATCGATGACCAATTGCAGCAGCTGCAGGCAGATGCTGTGACTGGGGTTGAAGATGGCGTGGACAGTCTCAATGACCTGGCTGAGCAAGTTGCCGACTTGAATAAGCAAATTACTCAGGCAGAGGCAGGTGGCGGCGAGGCCAGCTACCTGCGGGATCAGCGTGACGTTTTGCTGGACGAGATGTCCGCTTTGGCCAACATTAGTGTTACCGAATCCAATGGGACGCTAAAAGTTACTATTTGTGGCTCGACATTGGTGAATGGTGATACTACGCATGCGCTGGTTGTCGAAGGTACTGGGACAACGGATGATCCCTTGAGTGTGAAGTGGGTTGATTCGGGTAGTACAGCTCAGATTAGTAGTGGGAGCATTGCGGCTTATATGGAAGATGCGGATCAAACCGGTTATGAAACCCTTGACGCCAGCGATATTCCATATGACTTTACCACAGATGCAACTAGTTCCATCAGTACCATGAGGCAAGCTTTAAATGTCTTGATTACAACACTTGCAATTGAGATTAATTCGTTGAGCACTTCCGGCGTCGATCTCAATGGGGACGCTGGTCTTGACTTTTTTACGGCCATAGATGACAGCCAGCCGTTGAGTATTACCAATATACAGGTTAATCCGGAACTAATAGATGATTCGGATAAGGTGGTTACCTCTTCCAGTGATGCAGACGGTGACAATACGATTGCTGATAAGATTTGCGATCTTGATAGCGATACGACTTTTTACAAGAGTGACGATTTGTCTCTTGATATTACAGACTTTTATAAAGCGGTAACTTCTTGGATCGGGACTGCTGGTGATACCGCGGCAACCAATTATGAAAACCAAGCAGCTGTGGTCACGCAGCTAGACAACCAGAGGCAGTCGGTTTCGAGCATTTCGATCGATGAGGAAATGTCAAACATGATCAAGTTTCAAACTGCCTACGCTGCCAGTGCTAAAGTTATGAGTACGATTGATGGCTTGATTGGTGATTTGATTGACGAGCTTGATTAAGGATTCGGGCTAAAATAAGGGGGGAGTAAAATGGCTTCAACTTTTGTGGGACTTAGTATTGCGAGTAGCGGGTTAAATGCCGCTCAGGTTGGAATGACAGTGACCACGAATAATATGAGCAATATAGATACAACGGGTTATTCACGGCAAGTGGTGAACCAGACATCCATTGGACCGGCTGCAGTCTATAGTAGCAGTTTAGTTGGAAATGGGGTAGAGGTTACTTCTGTAGATAGCGTGCGAAGTTTTCGCCTTGACCAAAAGTATTGGCAGGAAAATAGTGCAGCAAGCTTATGGGAGGCCAAATCTACTTACTTGGAACAAGCAGAGACTATTTTAGGTAGTACGGATACTAGTTATATCAGTACAGCGCTAGATACTTTCAACACAGCCTTAGACAGCCTGGCTACCGACCCGACCAGTACATCAGCTAGGGCTGTGGTGCTGGAAGCAGCGGAGAGCGTTTGTTCAACCTTAAATGATGCCTCTTCTCAATTGACTCAACTACGTAGTGATATCAACAGCGATGTAAAGACAACAGTAGATCAAATCAACTCTTACGCAACCCAGATTGCCGCTTTGAACAAGCAGATTACCCTGGCTACGGCCTCAGGTGCTTCTACCAATGAGCTAGAAGATCAGCGAGGATTGCTGGTAGATGAACTGTCCGGGTTGGTTGGGTGCGATGTCACCAAAGCTGATGATGGCAGCCTCACAATTTCTGTTGAGGGGACTACCTTAGTAAAGGGGAATAATGCGAAAGAACTGGAATGTTATACCGTCACCGATACGACTAGTGACCAGTATGGCATGTATGGCATACGCTGGGCAGATTCTGGTGAAGATTTCGATTCCGGTGATTCTGGTGCATTGAACGGTTACCTTGAGGTTCGGGACGGTAATAGCTCAGATAGTAAAGGGATACCCTACTACCTCAGTCAGTTAGATGATTTTGCCCGGACCTATGCCGAGGCCTTCAATGAAGGGGTTACGTCTGGTACTACCACCTATAGTGGTCACGCTGACGGGGTAGGTATCGACGAAGCTGAGACGACTGGAATTCGTTTCTTTTCTTATGATGACCTATCGTCGGAAGAACTAATGGCTAGTGGTACTGATACAGAGGCGGTATATCAGAATATTACTGCAGCGAATATATCAGTATCAAAAGATATTCAAGAAGATACGAATAAGATTGCAACTGCCTCAAGCGATGGTGAGGAAAGCAATACTGAAAATCTGGATGACATTATTAGCATATGCAGCAGTGTCGCTATTTCCGGTAACGCTACCGTTGATGATTTATATAGTACGATCATTGCCACTGTTGCTACAGATAGTTCCTATGCACAAGTTTCATATAACCGTAAGGACGCTATCGCAACCTATATCGATACTAGCCGGTCTTCTGTGTCCGGAGTTTCAAGTGACGAGGAAACGGTAAATTTGACTATTTACGAATCGGCGTATGCTGCATCGGCTTCGGTGACTAGTACTTGGAATGAAATCTATGAAACTACCCTCAACATGGTAGACGATTAAGAAGGAGGTTTTCTTTGTGCGCATAACCAATGGGATGGTAGCAGCAAATACGCTGCGGAATATTAATAAGGCTGCAAATCGACTGGCTGATGCGAATGCAGCTGTATCGTCCAATCAAAAAATTCAGATAGCTTCTGATGATCCAGTAGTGGCGGCACGAGCGGTAACATACCGCAGCTATGTTTCCCAGATAAAACAATACCAAGATAATGCGGAATCCGCCGATGCCTGGCAGACGGCGACGGATGATGCGTTAAGCGATTTGAGCGACCTCGTCACAACGCTTAAGACATTAACCACGCAGGCGTCTAGTGACACGATTAGTGATGCTGATCTAACAAGTATCAAGGCGTCAGTCGAGGAAGGACTGGAATCGGCTATTTCACTTATGAATACTACGTATAATGGAAGTTATATTTTTGGCGGGTATAGCACGAACGAAGCACCCTATGAGGTAGTGTCCACAGATATTGGCGATACCGTGACGTTTAAAGGTGATTACTTAAGCCTTGGTGGCGTGGTGTCAGCGGATATCGATGATGCGGATATCATTTCCTACTATACTGCCAACGCTAGCGATGCCTATAATTCTTTAACTTCCGCTGCGGCGACTGCTCTAGCTGCTTCTAATACTGCTGCTTCAGCAGCTGCTGCTGATCCCACGAATGTTACGTTAGCTGCTAAAGCTGCCGCTGCGCAGAGTACTTCTGATACATTAGCTGCGGCTGTTACCACTTATGGGGGTTCTACTAATTTAACGGATGCCGTTGCGGCTGCTCTGACTGCTTATACCACTGCGAAGACTGCTGCAGATGCGGATCCCACGAATACTACGTTAGCTGATGCGGCTACCGCTGCTAAAACTACTTCGGATGCGTTAGCTGCTGCTGCTGCCAATACAGACCAGGACATTAACTACAATATTGGCTTTAATAGCGAAGTGACTGTCAATATTGAGGGGCAGGATGTTACAGGAGAAGGTACCAGCAATCTATTTAATACCATTGCTAAACTACTTCTGGCACTAGATGGGGATACCAGTTATAAAACGGCTAGTCTAGACTCGTCAGGTAACGTGACAGTTACTACCAATTCTTTAGATTTAACCGATTTAATTGACGAGTTCAGTACGGATCTTAGCAAGGTGACGGTTGCACAAGCTGCCTTGGGAGCTAGTATGGACACTGTGACAACTGTAACTAGTAGCCTAGGTGATGCCTATACAGCATATAGTACTTTTATGAGTGACAATGAGGATATAGATACGGCCTCAGCAGCTACGGAATTAACGAGTGCCGAGTATACTTATGAAGCGGCTCTGGCAGTTGGGGCTAAAGTAATCTCCAAGTCGCTGATCGATTATATTGCATAATTCTGATAGGGAGGTGGAGTAAATGTCTAGTAGTAGTAGTATAACAACCAGCACAGTCAATGGAACAACTCGGATTACGGGCTTGTCTTCCGGGATTGATGTAGATGGCATCGTTGAACAACTGGTAACTGCCGAGAAAGCAAAGAAGCTAAATAAATTGCAACAAAAGTTACAAACGGCTGAATGGAAACAGACAGCATACCGTGACATTATCACTGATGTTCAAGATTTTTCCAGTGAGTATTTCAGTACAACCTCGTCCAGTAGCATCATGAAAGCAAGTAATTTTTTACAATACGCTTCCACTAGTAGCGATAGTGCAGTTTCGGTGACTGCTGCCAGTACAGCCAGTGCAAGGAGTCATACCGTAACAGTAACTCAACTAGCCACGGCAGCCACGCTCACAAGTAGCGCTAGCGTTTCCAAAGAGGTGCAAGGTTCAGCGGTAGCGGATTATACGAGCCTCACCGATGAAAGCTTTGTCATGACCCTGGATGGTACAGATTATACAGTCGATCTTGATAATGTGAATGGTACCACCGGTACCGCTGCGATCACTGCGCTGCAAACGGCGATCGATACTGCAGTTGGTTCGGGTAAAGTTACTGTCAGTACAAACTCCTCTGGATATCTAGAGATCACCTCAGCCACAAATAGTGGTGTACAGGCGATTACTGTTAGCGCCACCGATGCCAATAGTGATGGTACAGCAGATAATGCGGGCTTAAGCGAACTGGGTTTTGGCACGGGTGCAATACTCTCTAACCGCTTAGACACCTCCGATACGTTAGCGACAATTGCCGAGCAGTTAAGTTCGTCTACAGCGTCGACATTTGGCACTTCCGGAGTCTCATTGACGATCAACGGCACTACAAAAAGCTTTGCAAGTACTGTGACTCTCGCTACGATGATGTCCGAAATCAACTCGGCTGACCTTGGGGTTACAATGACCTATGATACAATTACCGGTAAGCTCGTGATGACGGCCGATGATACAGGTGCTGGCAATACGTTGACAGTGACCGACACCGACTCGAGTACGAGCAACTTTGCAACATTGCTGCTGACTACTGCTACTGCCGGTGTCGATGCCAAGGTAACGATAGATGATCAGGCTTTGACCCGTAGCTCTAACACCATTACTCTTGATGGAGTAACTTATACTCTGAATGCAGAAACGACTGAGGAGGCTACGGTAACTGTAACGCAAGATACTGATGGTGTGTATGATTTGATTAGCGCTTTCGTGGACGATTATAATACGCTAATTGATACCATTAATACTGCGATCGATGAAAATGCGGATTCAGATTACCCACCACTCACGGACGATGAAAAAGAAGAAATGACGGATGACGAGATTACCGCCTGGGAAACCAAAGCAAAAGTAGGCCTATTGGAAAGTGATTCCACTTTGGAAGCTTTATTAAGTGATTTACGAACATCTTTGATTGATTCAGTTTCTGGTTCGACAATCAGTCTTTCTAGCATCGGTATAAGCAGTGGTACCTATGACGAGGATGGTGCACTATATATCGATGAAGATACACTGACGGCAGCCATCGCAAGTGATCCAGAAGCAGTTATGAATCTTTTTACCCAGAAGTCATCTACCTATCCGAATAATTCAACGGTGCGGAGTTTGTCATCAAGTGCATTGAGTACTAGGTACGAGGAGGAAGGTATTTCCTACCGTTTTTACGATACCATGCAAAAGTATATTTCAACCACCCGTGATAGTTCTGGAAATAAAGGAACATTATTAGAAAAAGCTGGTACTGAGGACGATGCTACTGATACGGATAACACTCTGACTACACTGATTGATAAGTATCAAGAGGAAATTGATGACGAGGAAGATCGTCTAGATGATTTGGAAGACACCCTTTATGACAAATACACTACGTTAGAAACCTATATTAGTACCATGAATTCGCAACTCTCAGCCTTGTCATCACTTACTAGTAGTTAAGTCGGACAATAGAAATATTTTCAAGGAGTCAATAATATGGGGCAGCGGGAAAATGCAAGATCTTATTTAAATAAAAAAAACATAATTCTTGAGAAAATTCTCGTCAATACCGAAGCATTATGCCGTTTTATTCACCGACGAGAGATGAAAGGTTTAAAGCGCACCCTTGGAGAACGAGAAGTGCTAATCAGGAAACTCATTGCTATAAATGAAGCGTTGTTCAGTGACCAAACTTGGAAAGGTATACAGGGGTTAACACCGATGATTCAAGATATTGCCAATAAGCAACAGGAAATAATAGACCGCAGTAGCCAAATCATGCAGGAAGCTGTCACTGAACGAATTGGTATTGCCGCCGAATTAAGAGCTAGCAAGGCTCGGCGGCAAGTCAAAAATCGGTATAGTAATCCTTGGGCTATCATTGCACAAGGAAGACGTATTAATGAAAAATGTTGAGAAAAATTTTGGTGACTATTGATCGCTAGATTTTGGGAGTGAGAAGAGCCTAAAAGGCAAATCCGCATGGTTTTTGGTGGGGGTTTGTTTGTTGTATATAAATCTGAAGGTATAGGGGGGAATGGTCATGAATGCTAAGAATACTGCCAATGCATATAAGAGGCAACAAATCATGAGCGCACCGCCAGAAGAGTTGACGCTGATGCTGTACAATGGCGCCATTCGCTTTGTTACAGAAAGCATTCTGGCGATTGAGAAGAAGGATATAGAAAAGGCACATACTGCAAATATAAAGGCGCAAAATATAGTTCGTGAATTTATGGTGACAATGGATATGAAACAGCCAATTTCCCAGCCTTGGCGACAGATTGACGAATATATATTACATTGCTTAATTCAGGGCAATATGAAAAAAGATAAGGTTCAACTGGAAGAAGCGAAAAGATTGTTGGTAGAATTTCGCGATGCATGGTTCCAAGCGATGAAGCAGGTGCGTATGGATAAAGCCGTAGGGAAGTAACTTAGACTCCAATTCTGCATGTTAATAATTTTAAGTTAGCACTAAAATTTTTCTTATTTAGGATTTACTGACATGGGGAACCGGAGAGATACATATGCATGCAAAAATATGGAGGGTAGGTGTAGTGATTTGAGCATTACAAGTGTTAAAAGTAATAGTAGTGTAGCTTCAACAGCGGTATCGGTAGTTAAGCCAGTGAATACCCAATCGGATATAACAGTAAAGAATGATTCAACTACAAGTGGTGTAAAAGATGTAGATAATAAAAAAAATACTGGGACTACTGCTGATGAAAATCAGCTCAGTGAAAATGAGCTTAATGATATTACTGAAAAAATAAACAGTTTTATGCAATCACTGAACACCAATATCCAATTTGAACTGCATACTGAAACAAAAACATTAATGATACAGGCTGTAGATAACAAAACTCACGAAGTAATCAAAGAATTTCCTTCCCATGAGCTTTTAGATATGGTGGCTAAAATAAAGGATTGTATAGGTGTTTTTTTAGACAAAAAGGCATAGTCTGCTGGTTTTGGCATGTATAGATGCATTAACTACTAAACATTACTAGTACGAAAAAGACATATAGGTTAAGTTGCTCAGTATCCCCTTTTGGTCGATAAAGTTCAAAAGCACATTTGATGGAATGTGACTACAACTTGTCAGTCGGAGGGGATTTTCTATGTCAAAAAAGAGATAAAAAGCAATCTGCTATAGAGTCATGGTATTTGCTGGAGGAAAGGCTCGTTTAAGTTGTTAATAGCCTGCTGGGTGTCACTCTAGTATGATTTATAAGTGATACCAAGATTATATTTAATTTAATTGCTTTCATAAGTTTATTTTTTGTCCCTATAAGCGTTAACTTGGATCGCCCTGATTTAAGATGGCTAGATTAACCCAGATTAGACTTACTGGACACTTAGATTTTATTCTTTTAAATGCTATCTATAAAAAAATAAAGGGTTGCCTCAGAAAATGAGGCAACCCTTTATTTTTTATATTTATTGTAACAGAGTCAATACTTGCTGTGGTTGTTGATTGGCTTTTGACAACATAGCAGTAGCGGCTTGAGTTATGACGCTTAGCTTGGTGTATTCTGCCATTTCTGAGGCCATATCTGTGTCGCGGATATTGGATTCAGCAGAAGTTAAGTTTTCACTTTCAGTATCCAAATTGTTAATATTGCTCTCTAGACTGTTCTGGACAGCGCCTAGATTAGAACGTTCTGCAGAAACTTTTTTAATTGCTGCATCTATAGCAGTGAGAGCATTACTCGCACTATCTACTGTGCTCATATCAAGACCTGTATCAGCATCTTCACCAGCAACTCCTAGTGAGCTGGCATCCATATCGCTGATGGAAAGCGTCATTGTTTGATTTGAGTTTGCGCCGACCTGGAAGGTTAGAGCAGATGAAGAATCAACGGTAACATCAGAAGTAGCAACAGGAATAAGTGATAACGCATTTTTAGCGTTAGTAGCAGCTGTATCAGATGCAGCGGACGTTGTTCCTGCAGTTACTACAGTTGCGTCAGTAGATGCTGCTGCTGTAGTATATAGAGCTGCTTTAGCAGTAGCTATAGTAGTAGCATTACCGCCAGAGACAGCGCTGGTATAAGCAGCTGCTGCTGCGTTGTCAGCTGCTGATGTTGATGCAGTAGAGGCTGATAGTGCTGAAACTAAGGCAGTTAAGTCAGTAGCAGCAGTAGTACTAGTGCTAGCAACAAGAGCAACCGCAGTTGCATTAGTAGTGGCATAAGCAGTATTAAGTGCTGCTAGTTCTGCATCGTTACCAGTAACAGTCAGACCAAAAGCCGTTAAGGTATTACCATCAGCGGTGGCTGCTGCTCCATTAATGGTTCCTGCAGCGTCGGTACCATTGACGGTAACACTTGTGGCGGTCGTGCTTGCTGTTGCATTAAATAGGCCAGTTAAGGTAGCATTATCAGCAGCTACAGTAACTTCAGAATCGCTGCCGTAGGTAGCATTATTTAATGAAATATAGTACGCACCAGTTGTATCTGTATTCAATGAGGCAGTAACGCCAGTAGTAGCTGTTTCATCATTTATTTTCTCAAGAACACCTTCTATAGTATCGTTGGAATCAACGGTTATTGTTGTTCCATTGATTTCAATGTCTCCTGCAAAAGCAGATGCAGAATCAGTTGCAGCAGCAATTGTAGTAGAGGATGTAGCAAGACCTGTAGTTGCTTGCGTTGCTACTGCAGTGTAATTTACTACATAAGTGCCTGAATCTGTATTATTTCCGGCAACAGTTGCAGCAGTATTAATTGCAGCTGAATTTGTACCAGATACAGATGTAGTTGCACCACTATCTCCATTTAACAATTTCTTGGTGTTGTATTCAGTGTCATTAGAAATGCGGTCAATTTCCTGAGAGAGTTCATCGACCTCATCTTGGATGGATGTTCTGTCATCATCGGTTAATGTATCAGAGGAAGCCTGTACAGCTAGCTCGCGCATGCGTTCTAGGATGGATGTAGTTTCATCGAGGGCACCATCTGCTGTCTGAGCCAAGGATATAGCATCTTGAGAGTTGCTACTTGCCTGGTCGAGACCTTGGATTTGGCTACGCATTTTTTCAGAAATGGCTAATCCAGCTGCGTTGTCAGAGGCACTGTTGATAGAGTACCCAGATGACAATTTTTCTAATGATGAATTCATAAGCGTAGTGTTTTTGTTTAACTGATTCGTAGTGTTTAAAGCGGACATGTTTGTACTAATTACCATTGACATAATTTATTCCTCCCTGATTTTGAACAAAATTTAGCTTCCGTGCACCATTTTGCATTAGAATTTTGCTACAATGAGCTTCTTTCTAACTGCAAGTCATTTACCGAAATGACTTGTCCCCCATTACCTGCTATGGGTAAGCGCCTCCTTTCGCGTTTATCTATTATTGTTTTCGAAGGGAAATATTAAGATTGTATTTAGTAAATAGGTAAAAATAATAAATTATTGTCGATTTTCTAAAAAAAAGATATTTATTTAGAAAGAGAATTCCAATTTTGATAATTTATAATAGGAAAGAATGGGCAAGAAAAGGTATTATAAGGAAAGCAATTTGTTTCTTCTTGTAATTTGACATTCTACAAAGTTTAAAATTAGTTAAATTATTAAGAAATTATTACTAAAACTAAATAAAATATAAATAATAATATGTCATTATATAAATACAGAAATGTCCAAGGATGGATAATTTTTCACAAGGTTGTGGTCTCAAAAGGGTGTTTTGAATGAAACTATTACTAGTAGATGACGAGAGTAAATTAGTTGAAGCACTATCATATTTGTTAAAGAAGAATGGCTTCGTAGTCGATGTTGCTATGGATGGTGAAACAGGCATTGAAATGGCCTGTACTGGAATCTATGATATTATTATTTTGGATCGCATGTTGCCTTATTTAGATGGTGTGTCCTTGCTGAAAGAATTTCGCAGACTCGGACATAATACTCCCGTTCTCTTTTTGACAGCCAAGGATACCCCAGACGATCGGGCAGAAGGTTTAAATGCTGGTGCAGACGATTATTTAGTTAAGCCATTTTTTACTGTAGAATTAGTAGCAAGATTGCAAGCGCTAACTCGTCGAAAAAACACAGAAATAGTGGATACCATTTTAACTCTTGACGATATTAGATTTGATCCTCAGCGTGCCCAAGTGACTAAAAAAGATACGGTAATTCAGTTAACATTAAAAGAATCACAGCTATTAGAACTACTAATACGTAACCAGGGTCAAGTTGTTACCAAACAGCGGATCATCGAAAAGGTATGGGGTTACAATTCCGATGCGGAAGAAAGTACAATCAATATATATATTCATTACTTACGCAAAAAGATTAATATATCCAATTTGAAGACGGTAAGGGGCGTTGGCTATTATTTACCGAAAAGCAATATCTCGAAAGTTGCGAATTAAGAGTTTTAAAAAGCAGAAAAGGTTACCTGGTATAATAGGTAACCTTTTCTGCTTTTAACATAGTCGATATTTTATATCTTTTTGGTTCATATATAATTCAATTTCAAGGTGAAGCCTCTCCATAATAATTTTCCTTATCATGTCCTGCAACTCTTTCGCGTTGTCTTGAACGCCTTTTTCTATAGAGAATACGAGAGCCTCGGCTTGTTCCGGGGAAAGATTGGGCGGAACTATCAGATTGAAATTCATTTGGAAGTATGTACTGGCATAGTTTTCGATAAAATATTTCATTCGAGTAGCAACATAATCTATAAAATCCCGATCTGCTTTTATCTCGGCTAGACACGTTCGTATTTGCCGATCAATTTCCTCCAAAGGAGTTTCGACTTGTTCAGGAAAAGGGATGATTTTTGCGTTCAAAATAGCACCACCTCGGTAGAATAATGATAAAACTCTTAATTGTTTTAGGTTTGGTGTAAGTCAAATATTCACAAGCTTATCTTCTTGAATATACTTGGAGTTATCTTCATAGATTTCGCCGCGGATAATATTTATATATTTAGGGGCATCGATAGCCAGTCTTAAATCGCCATCGTCACTTCTGACGACTTTGACCATAATGTCTTTTCCGATCATAACGTATTCGCCAGGTTTTCTTCCTAATACTAGCATAATCATTTCCTCCTCATATATAAATAAAACTTCTTTTATTACTATCATCTCATTCTTTTCTTTAGTTAAGATTAAATTATTAGCAGTAATTCGTTAAAAAAATAAAATAGTCGAAATGATTTTATTTGATATTGCAATCACATTTAGACAAAAATAATCGTTGCTGTGGAAATTTGTAAAATTTCTATAGCAGAGATTGTTTTTTATATGGCGAAGGAATCCATAAAGGTATACGCGAAGAAATAATAAAACTTGTAATTAGAGTAGTAATAGTTGATTTTAAGATGAGAAAGGAAGATTATTTATGGATGTTACACCAAAATCAGAAATCGAAAAAAGAATTTCTAGTTTTCAGGAGAAGTTAAGAGAACAGGAACTTGACGGAGGAATCATTGTATTAAATAGCGATATGTTCTATTTTGCTGGTACAGTACAAAATTCCTATTTATATATCCCTTCTACTGGTGATCCTGTGTTAATGGTGAAAAAAAGCTTACGACGTGCTCAAGAGGAATCTTCACTCAAAAATATTGTTCCCATGAAGCACCCTATGGAAATCCCTGCAATTCTAGCAAGTTTTCAGTATGCAAATTTGAAAAAAATAGGGCTGGAATTGGATGTTTTACCATTTAATAATTACCAAATGTATAGAAAAGTATTTCCTGGTGCTGAATTTAGCGATATTTCCCCTGCGATAAAAGAAATTCGTATGATCAAGTCACCCTATGAAGTAGAACTTTTGCGCAATGCCCTACAAGTCGCCGATCGGGCTTTTTCTGCAATACCTACATTTTTACGGGAAGGGATTCCAGAAATTGAGTTAGCTGCTCTGTTTGAAGCGGAGCTACGTAAAGGTGGGTATTCGGGCTCCTGCAAAATGAGAGCCTTTAATCAAGATTTCTTTTACGGAAACCTGTGTAGTGGCAGCAATGGCGCTTATCCTAGTTTCTTTGATGGACCTGTAGGGGGTAAAGGTGTATCTTTATCCTCCCCCCAAGGGGCTGGATGGAAGAAAATAAAAAGGGATGAGGTTGTTTATATCGATTATACTTGTGTGGTACAAGGTTATACAGGTGACCAAGCACGAATTTTCTGTGTTGGAGAGCTTACTCCTCATATGACAAAGGCATTTGAAGATATGTTACTGATTCAGGCTGAAATACTTAAGGGAATCAAACCGGGAACACCTGCTGAAGAGCCTTATCTATTAGCTGTAAAAATAGCAGAGGAAATGGGCTATAAAGACTACTTCATGGGCTACAAGGAAGATCAGGTCAAGTTTGTTGGTCATGGTATTGGTCTGGAACTTGATGAATGGCCTATATTTGCTAAAGGACTTAAGAATCCGATCTTGCCTGGTATGACCTTTGCGCTTGAACCCAAATTAGTGTTTCCTGAAGGAGCCATTGGAACGGAGAATAGCTATGTTATGACAGAGGAAGGACCAAAGAAATTAAGTGTGACTCCTGAGGTTATTACCTATATAAAGTAAGAACAACAACATATCAAGGAAATATTATTCCTTCATATTGAAAGAATGTCCTAGAAGAGATGCTACTCTTCTAGGACATTCTTTTCTACTTGAACGATAATATGCTTTAAAAAATTAGAAATGCTGGCTGAAAGAAATAACCAAATGTTAACATGAAAATAATAGTTAGCTTCGCTATTTGTGTTATCTTAGGATTGCAAATATAATTTTTTCCCTAGAGAATTCGTAAAGAAAAAATTCTGTCAGTTATCATACATAGTAGGCATCTTTATTAGAAGGAGGGGCTTTTTTGAGTTATTTACCTTTATCAGATATCAAGATAGGTATGACTCTTAATCAGGTATTTGTCAGTCCAAATGCAAAAATGATTTTTGGGCAAGGAACGGTGGTAAATGAGTATTTACTATCTTGCTTAAAAGGATGGGCAGTAGAAGGTGCCGATGTGCTAGAGGTCGCAACCGCTGATTTTAACATAGCTGAAATTGAGAAAATGGTTTCGGATATTGTTATAACCTTGGAAAATAGTACAACCATAGAAAAACATGGACAAGTTACTACAGAGGCGCATTCTAAAATAGAAACAGAATTGAAACGGATTTTTTTGCGTACTGGGTATCATGGGGTTATACCTTTAGATACGATTCTTAATTTGGTTAATACTAGAATCTACCCAAGGTTATCTCAAAAGGATTCTTTTATACAATTACACACAGATTCCTCATCTGGAGATTATCTGTATAGGCACGCATTAGATGTTGCTCTACTTTCTGGTTATCTTGGACGGTGGCTCGGCTATGGTGACAGTGATATTTTGAACCTTACTTTGGCCGGATTAATGCATGATATTGGTAAAACTCGATTTAAATCTGAAGTGTTAAGTAAACCTGATAAGCTAAATTTGGAAGAGTTCAATATTGCTAAAATACATGCAAGCTATAGTTATCAATTGCTGGCGCAAACAGATATTGTACCTAATGCAGTTTTAAATGCAGTTCTTCAACATCATGAAAGAATTGATGGTTCAGGATACCCTTATGGGTGTAGCGACACAGAGGTTACTATGTTAGCTAGAATTATTGCTGTAGCTGACGTATATGACGCTCTTATTAGTAATCGTTACTACAAAAGGAGCGTTTCACCACAAGAAGCAATAGAAATAATGATGTTTCAGATGTCCGGGCAATTAGATACTCATGTTTTGGCTTGTTTAATAGAGCATGTTAAAAAATTTGATGTAGGAGGTAAAAGGTCCGTTCTACATAATTTAGCAATGTAAAAAAGTGCGGCATATAGGTAGTCAATTTACTTGTAAGGGGAGGATTTTTTTGCATAAACCACTGAAAATTTTGATTAGCG
Organism: Pelosinus sp. UFO1; assembly: GCF_000725345.1. Lineage (NCBI taxonomy): Bacteria > Bacillati > Bacillota > Negativicutes > Selenomonadales > Sporomusaceae > Pelosinus > Pelosinus sp. UFO1. The sequence goes on along the minus strand of NZ_CP008852.1, from coordinate 4,100,408 downwards.
ATGATTCATTATTATTGCGAAAAAAATTAAGAGCAGAATTAGAAAAGCTAAGTTGTGAAGTTTTTGAAGCGAAAGATGGACAAGAAGTGATTGAAGCGTATGTGCAGTTTTGTCCTGACGGAGTATTTATGGATATTGTTATGCCAAAAGTAAGCGGTTTAGATGCTTTGAAAAAAATTAAAGAAATAGATAATAAGGCAAGGGTGATTATGCTTTCTTCGACAGGTACTGCTACTAAATTGCTAGAGGCTCTTAAGCTAGGGGCAATCGATTTTATTCAAAAACCATACAATAGTAATCAAATCGTGAAAGCAGTAAATGACATCATTCGAAAGGAGCCCTAAATGTTTAGTCAATTTTTTGCTCAATATATATTAAACCAAGGGCTACTTACACCAACTCAAGTACAGGAAGTTCTTGAAAGTAGACGTGCAGTGCAAGTAAAGTTAGGTGTATTGGCCATTAATCAAGGATTTTTGAATGCTAAACAAGTAGAGGAAATTTACAGGCTACAACATACTATTGATAAACGATTTGGGGAGATAGCTTTAGACGGAGGTTATTTATCAGAAGAGCAACTTATGATTCTCTTAGACACACAGGAAAATAGTCATCTCAAATTTGGTCAGACATTAGTTGATAAAGGTTTTATGACTTTAGCACAACTGGAGCATGTTTTAGAAGATTACAAAAAACAAAGTAATTTAGGCGGACAGTCTGATGTATCAGTTCTTAAAGAGCGAATTCGTACTCAAATAAACTTCTCACCAGAAGATGAAAATGTAGAATTGTATTATGATTATATCTCACTTTTTCTTCGAGCTATGGTTCGTTTTTTGGACGCCAGTCCCTTACTTATATCAATAGCCCATGAACAGGATCAGAATCGATGGTTTGTTTCACAAAGTATGATGGGAGATGTTACGCTACATAGTAGTTTTACTGCTGAAGATAGTGTATTGCTTACATTAGCACGTAGCTATAGTGGTGAAGAAATTTGTGAAATGAATGAGCTTGCTTTTGATAGTATAGGGGAGTTTTTGAATGTTGCTAATGGCCTTTTTTGTATTAATCTTTCTAATGTGGGATTGGATCTTGATCTACAGCCACAAACTGTTACAAAAGGTGCTGCTTTTAAGGGGAAATCCAATTATGCAGTAGCGATCGATACTGGTATTGGTAGAATGGATTTAATCATGACTGGGGCATAGTTAATGAGTATTATAGGAAAACTTCATAGATTGTTATAATAAAAGGAAAAGCAGGTCATAGCCTGCTTTTCCTTTTATGGCAAAAAATGATGTTAATTTTTGTTTGTGCTTTATTAGTTAGAGTTTTCATTTGGATCAAATTGATTAACAAAATCAATAAAGGCCTTACAGGCTAGTGGTAAGACTTTATCAGGTTTCCAAATGAGCCCCATATCTAAAAAGAGGTGGGGGTGAAGGGGGATTTTGGTTACATGATTCACTACTTTAATTGAATTTTTTGGTAAAAAGGAAATCCCTACTCCTTTGGCAACTAAGGCTTTTATAGTTTGGAACTGGTTGGTGGATAAGGCTACTTGCGGTGTAATATTGTGCTTCGCATATTCCTCCAAAATGATGCGCCGCAATACAAACCCTTCATTATAAAGGATGATAGGCTCATTCTTTAGTTGTTCAAAGGTTAGAAATGGCTCCTGGCTAAGAGGGTGCTCTGTGGGGAGACAAACGACAATTTCCTGGGAGGTAATTAGGTGGGAATCCAGGTCTGTTAAAGTTGGCGGTAAAATGACAAGGCCAACATGCACTTCTTCACGCTTAACTAGATCAACAGCTGTGGAGGAACCATCCTCAATAACAGCCATGTCAAGGGAAGGATAATTTTTTTTGAAAGCCGCAAATAACTCAGGAAAAACATAAGCCCCTAACAAAGGCGGGACAGCAATTCGGAAGGTCCCTCTAGTTAAGTTTTTATATTCTGTCATCGTGTTTTGAGCAGCAATTATTCTGGCAAGAATGTCTTTCGCTAAGTCAAGAAACACGGCACCTTCTTCTGTAAGAAGAACTTTTTTTTGGGTTCGATTGAGTAGTTGAAAACCTAACTCTTCCTCTAATCTATGGATAGATTTGGAAATGGCGGGTTGGGATACGTGTAGTCTATTGGCAGCAACTGTGAAATTTTGTAATTCAGATACAGTAACAAAATATTCTAATTCTCTTATATCCATGTCTTTATCCACTCCATATGATAGCTTATAGTTATTATAGCATGGCTATACAAAAATAAACTATTAAAGCATTAGAAATATGGGATTTATTTTATGAACTTATCATAATTTCTTAAAATATACCTTTAGCCCCATTACTTTACCCAATAACTTATAGTTATCATACCATGATTAATCGATATTTTCCTTATACAGAAGATAGATCTATACTAAAGGTACGGAAAAGCTCATCGAAGTTATAAAATAATCATGGGTAAGGAGAAATTATTATGGGAAAAGAAGCAGTTTGTAATGATATTGAGTCAACAGTATTAGAAGGGCGTTATTCCTTAAATACCACTTCTGAAGATGTAGGTGTTTTATTGAGTGGTTCCCAAAAGATAGTACGTTATCAGGATAAAGAGAAAAATATATTTTATGGTGTAGTGGAAGGGGATACAATCTTTCAGCTTGCCAGCAATTTTGCCGAAATTGCGTCTGGTACAGTTACCTATGATGGTACAGAGGTTTTACTTTCTGATGTTACTATTTTAATTCCAGTAGAACCATCAAAGGTTGTAAATTTTGGTTGGACCTATGCTGGACATGCAAAAGAAACTGGTGGTACAGCCAATTTAAAAGAGCCTTTCCTGTTCTTGAAGCCCCAATCGGCACTCATTGCTGATCAAGAAACTATCTGTTTGCCACCACTTGATATGACGAATAGAGTAGAACTTGAAGGTGAATTAGCAGTAGTCATCGGTAAAAGTGGTAAAAATATTAAAGAAGAAGATGCACTAAGCTACGTTTTTGGTTATACCGTATTTAATGACGTTACTGCTCGAGATCTTACAAAGACGGATCCACAGTTTACAAGAGGCAAAGGTTTCGATACCTTTGGTCCGATTGGCCCATGCGTCGTAACAGGTGTCGACCCTACCAATTTGAGGATTGTTACGACATTGAATGGAAAAGTAGTGCAAGACGGAAATACAAATCAAATGTCCTTAAGTATACCTTTTTTAATTAGCTGGATTTCAAAGGTTATGACCTTAGAACCAGGTGATGTATTGGCTCTCGGTTCACCTTCTGGAAGCTGCCCAATGAATTCAGGCGATATAGTAACAGTAGAGGTTGAAAAGATTGGAAAACTAACAAATTACGTAAAATAAACAGTTGGCAATTGATAAAACACAGGCACTTTTTGCCTGTGTTTTTTAGCTATTTATTTAGATGTAGTGACTAGTCAGTTTTAGACTTGGCCAGAAATAATAGGATTCGTAGATGTGGCAGTATTAAGAGTTGTAGCAGTATTTTGAGTAACAGGTACGATGGGTGGGAGATTGGCTAAAAATTCTTTTGCAATTTCTTGAATATCCTGGGGGAGTCCTATATCGGGAAAGTTATTTAATGTATAAGCTTGAATGGCTTTTAAAACATCAGGTGTAATTACGATGGTAGGTATAGGGGTTATCGTAGTATCAATTGGAGTGGAAACAGGAATGGTTGGGTTAGTAGGAGTTGTTGGCGTTATTGTATCAGAAACAACAACATGCATGGCATTGGTTATATTCATTAAGACGGGAAGATTTGAAAAAACAAAAGTTTCTAAGGTATTCTGGAAATCCACTTTCAAAGCCAAATTAACACATCCTTTTAGATAATGTGATCAGCTTATGATAAAAAACCAGTGCCACTGTGATTACTATTATCTACTATGCTCCAGCTTTTCTAATTGGAACTAGAACCCTTAAAATCTTATTTAAAGCAGAGTAATTTAAATTTGCCCCGCCTTTCCCAGTTGAAGCATATGTGAAAGATAAGAAAAAGAAATAATGTGTCAGTTAATTTAATAAATAAATTTTAGCCCCTGTCTTATGATAGGGGCTAAAATTAGTAAAAAGTATTGCCCTATTTCATTTCTGCCGAGGAAAAGTCAAAAAGTATTAAAACAATAATTGTGATTAATAAGCAAACAATCCATGCTCGTAATGGACTTTCATAATGCAGCCTCATAATTGGAAACATAGCACAATCAAGAATAGAGGAAGATAGCCATGACCAGTTATTTTTATAAGACATACCACCGATTACATTGTCGATCAATTCTAGGCAACTAAAGAGCAAAATCCACAGGGCAATATAGCCATAGGATCTACCTTTACGGTTAAAAGGAAAATTTGATAGATAGATAAATGTTGCTGATGGTAATATAACATAGCTATTGATCAATTCGACTGTTGTTTGTGTTTTTACAAGAGCGTCGGGCTGATAATTCCAAAGTATATGATGGTATGTTAAAAAACTAGCACCTAGGTTGATAACCATAATAAATAAAACTGTTGAATAATAATTTTCTCGGTTTTTCCAATCACCCCACTTCCATACGGCTAAGAGAAACCCAAGAACAAGAAAAATCCTAAAAAATAAAATATACCACATTTAGATTCCATCCTTAATAGATTGTTATGTTTCTAGGGCTACCTATAAAACTTGCCCCTATTCTAATTCTATTTTTATAATCAACTTCTTATACCCTTAAGGTAATAAAGTTTTTTTTGATAAAAAAAATAGACAAATTTAGTATGGTATAAATAGTAAAAACTAATACTAAAGCGGTAACATGTAATCTACATTCTATACTAGTCGGGAGGAACAGGAATGAAAAAATATGTTTGTATCATTTGTGGGTATGTTCATGAAGGAGAAGAACCACCTGACAAATGTCCAGTTTGTAAAGCGAACAAAGATCAGTTCAAGGAAATGACCGGAAATTTAGCCTGGGCAGATGAACACAGAATCGGGATTGCACGAGATATCCCTCCTGAACTGATGGATGGCCTGCGGGCTAATTTTCTTGGGGAATGCACGGAAGTCGGCATGTATTTGGCTATGTCCCGTCAAGCAGACCGTCAAGGATATCCTGAAGTGGCAGAAGCATATAAACGAATTGCCTATGAGGAGGCCGAACATGCTGCTAAGTTTGCTGAAATTTTAGGTGAGGTAGTTGTTGCAGATACCAAAGCAAATTTGAGTGCAAGAGTGGAAGCTGAATATGGGGCTTGTGAAGGCAAAAAGAAGCTAGCCGTATTAGCAAAAGAAAAGAATCTTGATGCGATCCATGATACAGTGCATGAGATGTGTAAAGATGAAGCTAGACATGGGTGTGCTTTTAAAGGCTTACTCGATAGATACTTTAAATAAAGGAGATATTGATATGGCAAAGATTAGCTGTGATGTAACAAATTGTTCTCATAATAAGACGGGCGTCTGTTACGCCAACTGTGTTGATATCGTTGGCAGTTCTGCTTTGAAAGACTATGACACCTGTTGTGGTTCCTTTTTAAACAAACTTCATTATGCAGAATTGACGAATAATACATTGAGCTCAGGTTCTTGTGATTGTTTAAAATGCACTGTTGAGACTTGTAGTTTTAATAGTAATCATTTGTGCACTTTAGATAATATAAAGGTCAAAGGTGATCATGCTGAATATCACACGCAAACAGAGTGTGACAGTTTTGAACTGACAAAATAGCTTATCATTATTGCCCTAAAGGGAGAACATATACTTTTCAAATTAAAAACTCCTGCAAGAATTTTGCAGGAGTTTTATTGTTGTTATGGTAATAATTATACATTACTTGCTGAATTTAAGGATTTGGCATCATAGGGCAACGTGGACCATCTGGATGTGGGCCATGGGGAGGACGCAGTGCTTCAGCAACTGCTTTGGCTTGTTCCTCTGAAAGTTCAGCAGCCGTCTTTATATCGTTGATAAAATCGGGGTGATTTTTGAACTTTTCTTTAAGGTAGGCATCTCGGTCTTCGGGGCTCATATCTTTCATTTTTCCCATGTCAGTCCTTCGCTCAGTGTCTTTTTCCTTGAAGAAGCTTTTGAGCTTGCTTACTTGGTCTTGCGTAATCGTACCATCAGTGGCTAGTTTTTCTAAAGCCTTGTTCATGTGTTGTTGTCTATCTTCGGGATGGGGGCGATCTTCTTGCATCATGCCTGGGCCTGGCATAGGACCCTGTTCTCCGCCATGGGCTAGGGCCAATGCTCCAAAAGATAGTGTAAGGCACCCCATAATCAATCCGCTAACCACTTTTTTTGCTACTTGTTGTTTCATTTCATTCTCCCCTTTTAGTAATCTTCTTTGACTCTTATTATGAGGGAGAAATGTTACAATTTTATTACATAAAATTGTAATTTTTCTATAAATTTTTCGCTTTAGTAAGATCGAACCAAAACCGGACACCGTCTGGGAGATTTTCCACGCCATAGTCGTTGCCGTGTTGTTCTTGAATGGCCCGCACGATGGAAAGACCTAAGCCATATCTACCGTGTTCTCTAGTTCGAGCTTTGTCTACTTTATAGAAGCTTGTCCAGATTTTTTCTAAGCTTTCCTCTGGTATTGGTTGCCCCGAATTATAAATAAAGACCCTATAACCGTTTTCAGTGTCTTTTACAACTATTTTGATAACTTTCTGGTATGTTGTATGGTCAATGGCGTTAGTAAACAGGTTTAAGAAAACTTGTTCAATACGTAATTCATCACCGTTTACCAAGTAGTTATCCTCTAGATTCATCTCTAGTGTAATTTCTTTTTCCGTTAAAATAGTAAGGTATTTTTGGACCATGTCCTGTAGTAATAGAGAAAGGTTGAAATCAGTTTTACTAAGCTTAAAAAACCCAGATTCAATTTGGGATAGGTTCAGCAAATCTTTTACTAAGGCATCCATTCTTTCGGCCTCATCCATAATAACAGAGCAGTAGTAGTTTTTACTAGCTTCATCTTGTGCAATATTTTCCTTCAATCCTTCGGCGTATCCGAGAATGAGGGAGAGGGGTGTTTTTAGCTCATGAGATACATTGGAAACAAAGTTTTTACGCATCGCATCCAGCTTTCGTTCTTTTTCTACATCTGCTAGCAGTTGTTGGTTTTTCTGGCTGAGTTCTGAGATGGCGGTATCTAGTTGATTGGATAAGTGATTAATATTTTTACCAAGTTCACCAATTTCGTCAGCGCGATTGATGGTACATTTCTGTGAGAAGTCAAGCTGGGACATACTTTGTGCGATGCGATTAAGTTCTAATATTGGGAGGGTAAATCGTTTGGCAAAGAAAAAAGCCCATATACAGCCTGCTAGTATTGATAATATGCCCGTAAATATAATAAACTGGGCGGCTACAGTAACGCTTTCTGATACCAAGGAAAGAGGCTGATTAATGATTAATAGATCATCCTTAAGCATTTGACGTCTGATTACCAGAAAATCGATTTTTAGGTCTGGATCTTGCTCTATTTCTAGGATGGTATGGTCATCAATCACTTCTCGATCTTTAATGAGAGGTGGAGGCCCGTGAGGAAAACGAGGGCGGGATTTATCGGTCGTAGGAGGACCAATGGGATTAGGAAAGCGTTGAAACTCTTGATTGATGATAGGGCCAAAGGAGCTATACTTTATATAGCCTTCCTTTGTAAAGATAATAATTCCTGCACCAAGTGCATTGCTGACCCTTTCGAGTTCTAAGGATATTTCTTTGGGATCTCCCTGATATAGGTTATCTAAAGCGGTACTATTTGCTATCAGGACATCTTTCTTTTGCCAAAGATAAAATTTTTCTAAACCAATACGGGTCAGGCCTAACGACATTAGTACAAAAAACAGTATAAGCCCACTTAAGATGATGAAAAGCTTTTTTCGAATGGATAAGGTCATTTTTCAACCTCAAATCGGTATCCGTAGCCTCTTATGGTTTGCACAAGGGTGCTTTTCTCTCCTAGTTTTGTTCTAAGTCTGTTAATATGAGTATCTACAGTGCGTAGGTCACCGAAATAATCATAGCTCCATACTTGGTTTAAAATTTGCTGGCGACTTAAGGCTTTGCCGCTGTTTTCTGTTAAATAGGCTAGTAGGTCATATTCTTTCGGACTTAAATCTAAGGACTGTTCATCAATGGATACTTGGCGGGCGGTTGTATTGATTTGCAATCCGTTATACACAGTGGCTTTCTCTCCTTCTATGCGGCGAAACAAAGCGTTGACTCGTGCTGTTAGAACCTTCGGGCTAAAAGGCTTTGTGACATATTCATCGGCACCAATCTCAAAGGCAAAAAGTTGATCCACTTCTTCCCCTTTTGCTGTAAGCATAATGACAGGAATATTACTTTTTTTCCTAATTTCCCTACACACTGTCCAGCCATCATGTTCTGGCATCATAACATCTAAAATAACTAAATCAATATGTTCTTTTGCCAAAAGTTCTAGTGCGAGAAGTCCATCACCAGCTTCTAGGGTGCTGTAGCCTTCCCTCACTAAAAAATCAGTTATCAATTTTCTAATACGTAGTTCATCATCAACGATTAAAATTGTTTTTTTCAAGAAGTCAACCTCCCTTAGAAATTTAATATTTCTATTTTAGAATAAAGAGTATCAAGGAAGATGTCAATGAATTGCTACATTTATAAAGTTTTGTAACAAAACTGTAACAATTATCCTTCATAATTAAAAATAGGTAATTGGTAGGCAAAAAAGTATGAAAGCAGTGATACTATGATTTGGCAAAAAATTAAGCAATATAAAAAATCAATTATATTTTTAGTCGTTCTAGCATGCCTAGGAGGTGGCGGTGCATTATACTTCAAAAAAAGTAGCATCCCTGTTGTTGCAGGAACAAGGGTGACCATCGGGCGGGGTGATGTAATAGAAGCTATTTCTGCAACGGGAACCATTTCTGCAGTGAATTCAGTCGATATTAGTTCCCGGGTAACAGGGCTGATTAGTGAACTCAGAGTAAAAGAAAATGATATGGTGAAAAAGGGGCAGGTTTTGGTTGTACTGGATGACACAACGATCAAAGCACAAATTGCTCAATATCAAGCCCAAATGGAAAATTATGCTGCTACTTATGAACGTAGTAAGAAATTAGCAGCGATTGGTGCAGAGGCATTGCAGCAACTAGACACGGATCGTACCAATTTCCTTGTAGCCCAATCTACATATAATAGCAACGCATCCCAGTTAGGATATTATGTGATTACAGCGCCGATTGATGGTATGGTAATTGGCACGCCTACACCTGCTGGGCAGACTGTAGCCCAAGGGATTTCTACCCCCCAAGTTATTATGACTATTGCGGATATGTCAAAAATGCAAATTAAGGTTTTAGTGGATGAATCAGATATTGGTCGGGTGAAGATGGGGCAAGAGGTTTCTTTCACTGTGGATTCTTATACTACTCAAACCTTTACGGGGAAAGTGACACGTATTTCGCGAAGTGCAACAACCTCGTCTAATGTTGTATATTACCCTGTCTATGTCGACGTGGACTCTGCAGAAAACCTGTTATACCCAACGATGACTGCGAGAGTAACAATAAAAGCTGGAGAGAGCAAGAATGTATTGGTTGCCCCCCTAGCGGCTGTTAAAGAGGAAAAGGGACAAAAATACGTACAATTAATAGTAAATGGTGTACAGCAGAGGGCGCCAGTAAACATTGGATTGAGTGATGATGAAAAGGTGGAGATACGTAGTGGGTTAAATGAAGGTGATGTCATTGTATTACCAGTAGCTAAAGCACGTACAACGGCCACTACTCAAAATCAAGGGCCACCGCCTCCAATATAAAGTGAGGAGAATAGTATGACAATTCATTTAGAAAATGTCACAAAAGAATATTCTATGGGAGATACCATAGTACGTGCATTAGCAGGAGTTAATTTATCGATTGCTCCTGGAGAATTGACGGCTATTATGGGCCCGTCAGGATCAGGAAAATCAACATTAATGAACATATTAGGTTGTCTTGATATTCCTAGTAGTGGATCTTATCGAATCGACGGGCAAGAAGTTGCAAAACTTAATGGGGACGAACTGGCAGCTACTCGCAACAAAAAGATTGGTTTTGTATTTCAAAATTTCAATCTGCTGCCCAGGATGTCGGCTTTACAAAATGTTGCGCTACCTATGGTCTATGCGGGTGTGGATAAGAAGGCACGAATGGAAACGGCGGCTCAAGCACTCGCTATGGTTGGTCTAGAAGAACGTAAAGATCATCGTCCTAATGAATTATCAGGCGGTCAAAGGCAACGGGTGGCAATTGCTCGATCGTTAGTTAATAATCCAGCAATTATTATGGCTGATGAACCTACAGGTAATCTAGACACGAAATCGGGCAATGAAATTATGGAGATCTTTTGTAATCTAAACAGCCAAGGGCGAACGATTATCTTAGTCACCCATGAACCTGAAATTGCTGCATTCACACGTCGGATCCTTCATGTTCGAGATGGTAAAATTGTTCGTGATGAAAAGGGTAAGGAGGCGAGACTATGTTCTGGGAAAGCGTTTTAATTGCTTTTGAAGGGCTGAAAGCCAATAAGCTCAGAGCCATCCTTACAATGCTGGGAATTATTATTGGTGTAGGTGCTGTTGTTGCCATGGTATCCCTTGGGCTTGGAGTGCAGCAAAAGGTGCAAAATTCCATTGCAGGTTTAGGGAGCAATCTTCTTATCGTTACGCCAGGATCGAATTCACCTTCAGGGGGCGTGCGTTTGGCAGCTGGATCGAATATCACGTTAACAAAGCAAGATGGGAAAGCCATTAGTCAACAAGTAAGTGGAGTAAATGCTGTAGCACCTGCTGTCAGTCAACAATTCCAGATTATTTATGGGAATCAAAACTGGAAAACCAGTGTCCAGGGCACTACCCCCGAATTTTTAACAATACGCAATTTTGAGGTTGCATCCGGAACGTTTTTTAGTACAAGTGACGAAGATACACGAGCACGAGTTGCTGTGATTGGTGAAACAGTAGCCACTAATTTATTTGGAGGGGTTAGTCCTGTAGGGCAGACGATACGCATTGGTCAGGCTCCTTTTCGCGTAATAGGGGTACTGGGCAGTAAGGGGCAGTCATCTATGGGGTCTGATCAGGATGATGTGGTCATTGTACCTTTAACCACAGCGCAAGAACGTCTGATGGGTATATCTTATGTACACAATATTAATATACAGGTAGAGAATGATGAAATCATGGATAAAGTGCAAGAAGACGTTGCTACATTACTCAGATCGCGTCATCACTTAGCGCAAAATACTACAGATGATTTTACAGTTCGGAATCTTACATCACTTATGACCACCATGAAAGAGACGACTGGGACCCTTACCTTATTTTTGGGAAGTGTTGCAGCGATTTCATTATTAGTCGGTGGTATTGGTATTATGAATATCATGTTAGTCTCTGTAACAGAAAGGACTCGCGAAATAGGAATACGAAAAGCCCTGGGCGCAACTTATAAAAATATCTTACTTCAATTTATCATAGAAGCCGTAGTGATTGGTGTCACCGGAGGATTACTGGGTATTTTTCTCGGTGTAGTAGGAGCTCGTATCGTTTCTCTGGTAGCAGGTTGGAATACAGTAATTTCCTACATTGCTATCTTTGGGGCATTTACTATTTCTGTAATGATTGGATTATTTTTCGGAATTTATCCTGCTCGTAAGGCTGCATTACTGGATCCTATTGATGCACTACGATATGAATAAATAATATGGGGTCTATAGCATAAAAAATCTCCTGTAGAAATAATTTCTATAGGAGATTTTTTTTACGGAATCAGAAAGTATAAGTTTTTTGGGGTAAAACCATTGAACCACAAAGACGCAATGCTGCGGTGCAGCACACAAAAGAGTACGTTAAACACAGAGAACACAAAGATGCACAAAGAACACAGAGACATTTTTATTCTACCCCTCTGTGCTCTCCGTGTCCGCGTAAGCGGCTTTGTGTCTTTGTGTTTCAAAACGTCTATCTTTTAAAAGGACGCGTAGCGTTTTTCTTATGCTGATTTAGCTTCTTCCCACAGAATGGTAAGTTGCTGGGTGGTAAGCATCACCAATTCCTCGTATAGCGACAATTGTCCAATCTCCATCGCCATCCCTTTCTAGATCTACTTTGAATCGTTGTCCAGTTTCATTTTTTATTACTTGAACGGTGGCTTGGTTATTTGATTGAAAAAGAAGCCTAAAGGAATCTTGGTACTGATCAAATCCATAATTGGAAGCGAGGGATTTTATAAAAGATACAGGGCTATTGTTGTAGTAAGCATAATCATTGTCCCAGTCGTTATAACGATTGTTGTCATTTCGATAATAGATTTGTCCATCTTTATATAAAGCTTGGTTATCATCTGAACCAGGCCAGCTGCGATCGTGTTTATGCCAACCGTAGTTATCTCTGAGTCGTAAGGGGTAATCTCTATCTGCTGTAACCACTCTTTGATCATTATTCGTAACAAGTGTTGTTTGCTCTGTTGCAGTAGGAGGCGTTGTAGGATTTTCAGCAGCAAAAGTTTTGGCAACGGGGATACCAGGGAGCGCAACGCCTGTCAGAATAGCGGCTCCTGCTAACGCTGCAGCATAATGTTTATATTTACGGCGCAGCATTTTACGTTTTGATAACTTTTTTTCCATATAATCATCCTCCTTACAAGTTTTTTATTTTTAGTCTGCCATGTTATCGTCGTTGCAATCCGTGGAAAATAAAGCTGAATTTAAAAGTAAGAATTAGTTAATTTAAAAATTAATTAATTTTTAAATATTGTAGCAGGATTTTAGGGTTATACTGTAGAATCTATAAAAAGTAAAAATCAATGCAATTAGGACTTAGAGATATAAAACCGACCACATCGTTAGCAACTCTAAGAAATAAGGCGATTTAAGGGATCATTGAAGATAGTATCCTATGACTTAAATTATCTGTATTTTTGGAAAAGGCAGATAATTACCGATATAAGAAAGAATTTTATAAATGGCTATATGCCAAAAGTAGGTGATAGGGGTAAAGGAAAAGTTGTAGGATCATGATTACAGAGATAAAAGAGGAGGGGGATTTTTCAATGAAAAAGGTGATCGCTCTATTACTCATGTGTGCTATGGTACTTTTGCTGGCAGCATGCGGATCAAGTACGAATTCATCAACGAATTCGGCTGCTAGTGGTAAGAAAAAAGTAGGTATCGCAATGCCAACAAAGTCTTCAGCAAGATGGATTGCAGATGGTGAGAATATTGTAAAACAACTGCAAGCCAAGGGGTATGAAACTGATTTGCAATATGGGGAAGACAATGTAGAAAATCAACTTGCCCAAATAGAAAACATGATTACAAAGGGTGCTAATGTTTTAGTTGTTGCATCCATTGACGGTGAATCTTTAACGAATGTACTGCAAAAAGCAAAAGATAAAAACATTCCGGTCATAGCCTATGACCGCTTAATTAAGAAGACTCCAAATGTAGATTACTATGCAACCTTTGATAATTTTAAAGTAGGGGTTTTACAAGCTACCTACATTGAAAAAAGCCTAGGCTTAAAAGAAGGTAAAGGACCTTTTAATATTGAGCTTTTTGGTGGATCACCTGATGACAATAATGCGTTCATGTTTTTTGATGGCGCTATGTCAGTTCTGAAACCTTATATCGATTCTAAGAAGTTAATTGTAAAAAGTGGACAAATGGACATGGGCGTATGCGCTACATTAAGATGGGATGGTGCTACTGCTCAGGCAAGAATGGATAATTTATTAAGTAAGAATTATTCTGGTGCTAAAGTAGATGCAGTATTATCTCCTTATGATGGTATTAGTATTGGTATCCTTTCTTCTTTAAAAGCGGTTGGTTATGGTACACCAAGTCAACCAATGCCTATTGTTACAGGACAGGATGCTGAAATACCTTCTATTAAATCAATTATCAAGGGTGAACAAGCACAGACAGTGTTCAAAGATACTAGAGACCTTGCTAAAGTAACTGTTGATATGGTAGATGCATTATTAAATGGCAAAAAAGCAGAAACCAATGATGATAAGACCTACAATAATGGTGTAAAAGTAGTACCTTCTTATCTCTTAGTTCCTGTTTCTGTAGATAAATCGAACTACGCGAAAATACTAGTTGAGAGCGGATATTATACAGAAGATAAACTTAAATAATAGGGCTCAATTTTTTATCATATAATGGATCGTAAGGTCAAGATAATGTAGTGATGGCTGAGAGGTCATCACTACATTAGTATATAGGATATTAGAAAGAGGGAGAGAGGGAAGGAGTTGAGGATATATGGAAGATATTATTTTAGCGATGAAGAATATTACGAAGACCTTTCCAGGGGTTAAAGCGCTTAATGATGTAAATCTAGAGGTGAAAAAGGGCGAAATTCATGCACTCGTTGGTGAGAATGGAGCAGGGAAATCCACTTTAATGAAGGTTTTAAGTGGAGTATATCCTCATGGGTCCTATACAGGAGAAATTCATTATAATGGGCAGTTATGTGAATTTAAGAATATCAAAGAAAGTGAAAAGTTAGGAATTGTTATTATTCATCAGGAACTTGCCTTGATTCCTTACTTATCCATAGAAGAAAATATTTTTCTTGGTAATGAACAAGGAAAAAACGGTCTAATTGACTGGCACGCTACGACTGTTAATACAAAAGAATTACTTGTAAAAGTGGGACTCAAAGAATTACCTAATACACTGATAACTAATATAGGTGTTGGCAAACAACAATTAGTTGAGATTGCAAAAGCACTATCAAAAGAAGTACAGCTGTTAATTTTAGATGAACCAACGGCTTCTTTAAATGAAGATGATAGTGAGAATTTATTAAACCTCCTGTTAGATTTTAAGAAGCAAGGAATCTCCTCTATTATTATTTCACACAAGCTGAATGAAATTTCAAAGATTGCAGATTCGATTACTATTTTGCGAGATGGAGCCACCATAGAGACCTTACAGGTTCAAGAAGATCACATTACGGAAGATCGGATCATCAAAGGTATGGTAGGCAGGGAATTAACAGACCGTTTTCCCAAAAGAGAGACAGTGATTGGTGACGTTATTTTCGAGGTAAAGAATTGGAACGTATACCATCCTCTACATGGTGAACGAAAAATGATTGATAATGTAAATATTTCGATTAGACAAGGCGAGGTAGTAGGGATTGCCGGGCTCATGGGAGCGGGAAGAACAGAGTTAGCCATGAGCATATTTGGTAAATCCTATGGCCAAAAGATAAGTGGACATTTATATAAAAACGGAAAAGAAATACAGTTACCGAATGTAAGCAGCGCCATTGAACAAGGCGTCGCTTATGTCACAGAAGATCGAAAACAGTATGGCTTAATTTTAAATGACGATATAAAGACCAACATTTCATTAGCAAATCTAGAGAAGCTCGCGAAGAACCATGTACTGGACGAGAATCAAGAAATCGTCGTGGCAGAAAAAAGCCGTCAGAAGATGAACATTAAGTGTTCTAGTATTTTGCAGAAAACTGTAAATCTAAGTGGTGGAAATCAGCAAAAGGTTGTTTTGAGTAAGTGGATTTTTACTAATCCGGATATTTTAATTTTGGATGAACCAACAAGGGGGATTGACGTAGGAGCTAAATTTGAAATCTACAACATTATTAATCAGTTAGTTAAAGAGGGAAAGGGAATCTTGCTGATTTCTTCTGAACTTCCTGAGGTTTTAGGAATGTGCGATCGAATCTATGTTATGAGTGAGGGGAGTATTACTGGAGAACTTTCCCGGAGTGAAGCATCCCAAGAGAAAATTATGAAATACGTAATTGATAAATAGAGGAGGGATTGTCATGGAAACATTGAAACAGATGTTTAAAAATAATATTAGAGAATATGGTATGGTTATTGCACTCGTATCCATTATGATATTTTTCGAAATAGCGAGTAATGGAGTCTTGTTGAAACCGTTAAACGTAACGAATCTTATTCAGCAGAATAGTTATATACTTGTACTTGCCATTGGAATGCTGCTGGTTATCGTAGCCTTTCAAATTGATTTATCAGTAGGATCTATAGCAGCGTTCGTTGGCGCCATGTCTGCAATCCTAATGGTGGATAATAAAATTGGAGTTGTGCCTGGAATTCTTGTTTCTTTGCTAATTGGAGCTCTTGCCGGGGCATGGCAGGGGTATTGGATATCCTATTTTAAAATTCCGGCCTTTATTGTCACATTAGCAGGGATGCTAATTTTTCGAGGACTGACAATGACAGCGTTAGAGGGCCAATCTAAAGGACCTTACCCGGAAGTTTTCCAAAAAATGAGCAATGGATTTGTGCCAGATCTTTTTGGTGGAACAACAATTCATATTACAACACTTGTGGTTGGCATTATTTTAACATTGATTTATATATACTTTGAAATAAGTCATAGAAAGGCCAAGCAAGAGTATAACTTTGATGTCATTCCCATAAATTTTCTTGTTGCGAAAATCGTGTTTGTTGGGGTTGCCATTAATTGGTTTATGTATTTACTTGCTGCCTATAAAGGCATTCCGAATGTACTCATCTTGTTATTTATATTAATTGTCTTTTATACCTTTATCACTACGAAGACGGTAGTAGGTCGTCATATTTATGCGCTTGGTGGTAACGAAAAAGCAGCAAAGCTATCAGGTGTAAAAACAGAACGAATCGTGTTTTGGGTTTTTGTTAATATGGGAGTCATGGCTGCCCTTTCTGGTTTAGTATTTGCGGCTCGCCTTAATGCGGCAACGCCAAAAGCAGGCACAGGTTTTGAACTAGATGCAATTGCCGCTTGTTTTATTGGGGGTGCTTCCACCGCGGGAGGAATTGGCGTTGTCATGGGAGCCATCATTGGTGGTCTTGTCATGGGGGTTATGAACAATGGCATGTCTCTAATTGGGGTTACCATTGATATGCAGCAAACAATCAAAGGTTTAGTATTGTTATTGGCAGTAGCTTTTGATATTTACACAAAATCAAAGCAATCTTAGGATTGAGCTGCCTTGACGAATCAATAGCTTACAATATAGAATATAATAATTGATAAAGTTGGATTTACTAGCTATTATAGTAAAGCACTATTTTTCATAAGGAAGAATAGTGCTTTTGTTATTTATATTTTGCTAGAATAATCCAATAATGATAAAAGGATTGATTTAATTTATGAATGATTGTCTAGAAAAAAGGGCAATTACCTCGGAAGAGGTGCCCCGGCATTCCGTACTGTGGATGGCCTTTCTGCTTGGCGCCCTCGCTTCTTTTGGTCCCTTATCCATTGATATGTATTTGCCCGCTCTGCCGAACTTAGCAAGTGATCTTAAAGCAAGTACATCTTTGACCCAGCTCAGTTTAACAGCTTGTTTGCTGGGGATTGCATCGGGACAGCTATTTGCCGGGCCAATTAGCGATGTTTGTGGACGAAGAAGGCCATTGCTAATTGGACTTGTCGCCTATGCTATTTCTTCTTTATTATGTGTGTTTTCTCCGAATATAGTAACGTTTGTAATCCTACGTTTTATTCAAGGATTAGCGGGATCAGCAGGTATCGTTATTTCACGAGCTATTGTAAGGGATCTTTATTCAGGTTCTGAAATGACACGATTTTTTTCTTTATTAATGCTAGTTAATGGCGTTGCTCCCATTCTGGCCCCTATTGTTGGTGGGCAGATTCTAGAGCTTACCACATGGCGAGGCATTTTTGCTGTATTGTCGGGAGTAGGGAGCCTTATGCTTTTGGGCGTTGTTTGGGGCTTTAAGGAAACATTGCCAATTGCTCTTCGCTCTAAGGGTGGTGTCCAAAATACCTTAGGCACCTTTATGAAGTTATCTAAAAATCGGACTTTTATGGGATATGCACTTACTCAAGGATTTGTTATGGCTGCTATGTTCGCCTATATTTCTGGGTCACCTTTTGTACTGCAAAATGTTTTTAATGTTTCTCCTCAAATGTTTAGCTTACTTTTTGGTATAAATGGTCTAGGAATTATAATTGCAGGTCAAATTACAGGCAGGTTAGCCGGAAAAATTAATGAGACAAAGCTTCTCGTTGCTGGCCTTGCAATTGCCTTTGTGGGAGGAATTTCTCTACTAGCAGGGGTTTTACTAGGCGGGGGGCTTTATACTCTCTTGATCCCTTTATTTTTTGCTGTTTCTAGTGTGGGGATAGTGGGCACAAGTACTTTTTCCTTAGCGATGCAGGATCAAGCAAAATCGGCAGGCAGTGCATCCGCTTTGATTGGTCTATTGTCCTTTATTTTTGGCGGGTTTATGGCGCCCCTTGTAGGAATTTGCGGAAGCCATACAGCGATCCCCATGGGCGTTACTATAGCCGTAGCAGAAACAGCAGCTGTCTTATCTTATTTCTTTCTAGTCAGACATACATAAATCGCTTGAAATTTATGTTTATATAATAATTGTGCACTTTTTAATTGCAATTTTTATGTATTTTTGCTATTGCAATTAAAATAGTTTTCTATACGTGTAGGCGATGATGAGAACAAAATGAAACGACCTTACCCCATGTTCAGAATACAGAGGTGAGGTCGTTTTTTGCTGCCTCACAGTAATGAAGAGAAGGTTCATTAAAATGATGCTTAATTAGGGCTTAGGCACTATGTAGTTTAATATTTCAAAAAATGCGAGGGGGCAATTCCCTCACACTTTTTGAAGCATTTACTGAAATAAAAGACATCACTAAAACCGACTGTTGATGCTACTTCAGAAATTTTATGCCCATCACGTAAGAGTTCTTTTGCCTTTTGTATTCGTATATTGATGAGATAGTTGATAGGGGCTTTTCCGGTTAATTTTTTAAAAATACTTTCCAGATAGGTTGGACTTATATTTATTATATCAGCAAGGTCTTGTAAAGTAATTTTGGAGCAATAATGCTCTGACATAAAATTTATCAAGGTTTCTATCTTTCTTATATGATCATAGTTGAAATTATCTGTTATTTTCCAATATAAAAGGAGAGATAAAATTTCCATAAATATAGCTTTTACCCGAATAATTCTATTATAATCACTAAAAAACCAAGTCTTAATAAAATTGGAAAACAAGTCTGATATTCTTGAATATAGAAAGTGGTCATTGATTGTCTCCACAGTAGAAAATGGAAGAACCGCATCGGTTAATGTCCATTTATTATCATGAAAAACTGGATAGGTATAAAAGAAGTCGACGGTAAAGCACTTCATTAGATTGTCTGGTGATGTTTTACCTATCCGATAATCGCCTGGCCGGTAATAGATCAAATTACTTTTTGAAACTCTATAACTCTGATCATTACAAACCAATGCGGCTTCACCGTCATAGACCAGAATGAGATTATGTCTGTCATAGATGGTTTTCCCCTTAAGTTTCCAATCAGGAGTGCATTTTCTTTCGGCCGCATATGTAATTTGTAAAAACATATTTTCTAATATGTATTCAGGAGAATAGTTTGTCATAATTAACTCCTTAGATAATGATATATTACAAATCTAATTATATAATATATGTTCAAAATATTCTATACATTGTAAAATAATCTTAGATAAGATCTTGGTATTCTATATAGAGATCTTGAATTATTAGATTCTTCTGGCAAATTAGAACAGTTATATTAAACAAATTTGTTTTGCCAAATACCCGGTATGAAAAGTATTGTCATCGTGCAATTCTGGAATGCAGGATGCAATAGAGGCTCTAAAATGCGATGAAACAATAAATCGAAATCCGACAAAATTACTGAATGTTACAAATGATATTAATTGAATGGGAGAGAAGAAAAATGAGAATACCTTTTACAACAATGAAAGCAGAAGTAAAGAGAGTGTTATTGAAAGTTGGCATGACTGAAGAAAAAGCAGAAATTTGCGCCAGTGTTCATACTGAATCAAGCAGGGATGGCGTATATTCCCATGGTCTAAATCGTGTCGCCAGATTTGTAGACTATGTAAAAAAAGGCTGGGTTGATGTCAACGCCGAGCCTACATTAATACTGAAATCTGGTGCAATGGAAAATTATGATGGTAATCGTGGTCCAGGAATCTTGAATGCTAAATTTGCCATGAATCGTGCAATCGCGATATCCAAAGAACATGGCATAGGGCTTGTTACTTTAAGGAATACAACTCACTGGATGCGTGGCGGGACGTATGGCTGGGACGCAGCCGACAAGGGATATGCAGCTATTTGTTGGACAAATACTGAATCGTGTATGCCGGCTTGGGGGGCGAAAAATACCCGGTTAGGAAATAATCCATTTGTCATAGCCCTTCCAAGAGAAGAAGGCAATATTGTATTAGATATGGCCATGTCACAATTTTCTTACGGGAAATTACAGGTAACAAGGCTAAAGAATGAACTCTTACCTGTTCCAGGCGGATATGATAAAGACGGAAATTTAACAAGTACTCCGGGGCTTATTGAAGAATCAATGAGAATATTACCAACAGGCTACTGGAAAGGTTCGGGATTCGCAATTTTATTAGATACAGTTGCAGCTATATTATCTAACGGACTTGCTACTTCTGGTATTGATAAGGTGCAAGAGGGAAGCTGCGGTGGTTGCAGTCAGATTTTCATCGTTATTGACCCGTATGTAGCAGGTGGAAAAGATTTTGTAGAACGTACTCTTAATGAAACCGTTGCCTATATAAAAACGTCAGAGCCTGCAATAGCAGGTGGAGAAATCTACTATCCTGGAGAACTATCTGCCAAGACCAGAAAAGAAAATATGGAAAAAGGTATACCAGCAGATGATAATGTGTGGAATGAAATATTGAGTTTGTAAAGCTGGTCGTTGATGGTATGATCAAGATTCGCAAAATTTAATAGAAATCTGGAGGTGAGTTTGAAATGTTATCTCACTTCCAGACTAGTAAAATAACGTAAGGATTAATCGTATTGTTTACATGCTTTTTTACCGCACATGTTCAGAATATTTTGTCTTTATCATTTATTGAATTTTAGAAAAATTAGCTAAAAGTATAATCGTATACCAGGGGAAAATAGGGTGCTAAAAGGTCGATGTTAAGTCTAAAAAAATGAAAGGGAGTTAAGTAATTGAAGAACGCTGAAAGAGTAATTAAATTTAAAAATATAATCGGTTATGGCATTACTGATTTATTTGGCATGGGTAGTTTGGCTGTGGTTGGCGCATGGATGCTTTATTTTTATACTACGTTTTGTGGCTTGTCACCAGTTGAGGCGGGTGCAATATTTGCTGTTGCGCGTATAATAGATGCGCTTATTAGTCCCTTAATGGGGTATATTACAGATAACTTTGGCAGTACCAGGTTGGGTAAAAAATTTGGGAGAAGAAGATTTTTTATTTTGCTGGGTATTCCATTTGTGGCTTGTTATTCATTATTATTCGTAGCAGGAATGAGTTTTTGGTACTACTTATTTAGTTACATCATCCTGGAGATAACTCTTGCATTAGTTATGGTACCCTATGAGACTCTCGCGGCAGAGATGACCAAAGATTTTAGCACCCGTTCAAAGTTAGCCGGGTCACGGATGCTATTTTCTCAATCAGCGGTTTTTATTGCTAGTATCTTGCCAGGAAGGCTAATGCAAATCTTTGGTGAAAATACCGCCATCTCATTTTTTTATACTGCAGCGGTTTTCTCGGTCATCTTTGTCATCGCTTTAATTACCGTTTATTTTAGCACTTGGGAAACTGAGGAAGAGAAGGTTGATGTTTCGTTTAAAGTAGAGAAATTGTCGTTGCTTGAAAATGTTAAAAAAGTTTTGGCCGAGCTGTCGTCAACCTTTAGAATAAAAACGTTCCGTCATCACTTAGCTATCTACATCTTTTCTTTTACTTCCATGGATATTTTTATTGCAGTGTTTACTTATTATATTGTTTTTGCGTTACATCAAACATCGGTACTTTCGTCAAATCTTTTAACTATTATGTCCGTTTCTCAGGTAGCGGCTGTAGCAGGCACCATTTGGCTGGTTGTTAAGATTGGACCAGCATCATGTGTTAAAATTGCTTCATTGTTGTCAATTGTTTCAATTATCGGTTATGTGTCAGTATATGGTCTGGCTCCGGAAAATATATTTCCGTATCTAATGGCAATTTGCATAGTAATGGGATTATCAAGAGGTGCGGCAACCTTCATTCCCTGGAATGTTTATAGTTTTATTCCTGACGTAGATGAAATGGTAACAACAAGAAGACGGGAAGGTATATTTGCTGGTGTAATGACTTTTTCCCGTAAAACTACAGTGGCAGTGGCAATATTTATTGTTGGTAATATTCTACAAATGGGTGGCTTTGTTGCTGGCGCAAAGGAGCAATCTCTAACTACTGTTAATACAGTTTTGGGGTTAATGATAGTCGGTGTCATAGGCTTACAATTGATGACTTTAGTGTATGCGTTCCGTTTTAAACTGTCAAAACAACGGCATGACATTATTTTAGATGAAATCAATCGGTTAAAAGCCGGCGGTAGCATGGAACACGCTGGCGATAGTACTCGTAAAACAGTAGAAGAGTTAACTGGATGGAAATACGAGGAAACATGGGGAAATAATAATGTTGGATATAAAGTCAATGCTCAGAGCGCAAAATCAGTCAGTGAAACGTTATAAAAATACGTATTAACGGATTGATTGTTTTAATGAACCTTGAAGTGTAAAAAAGCCTTTTAGAATGGAAATATTAAAATAGTTTAGGGATGGTGATTATTTTGATTTATGGTCAAATAAAGAATTTAGCACAAGAAGCAGGTGCATTTTCAGCGTTAATTAAAAGAGGACTGGAATATCTAAAAAATACTGATATTGCTGAAATGGATAGTGGTAAACATATTATTGATGGCGATACCATGTTTGCCGTGGTATCTGACTATGCGCCAGAGCCTAGAGCGGCACGGCGGGCGGAAACTCATGAAAAATACATTGATATTCAATACGTTCATTCTGGTGAGGAAATAATTGGTTGCAGCTTCTTGTCCGATAAGAATGAAGTGTTGGAGAATTTGTTAGCTGAAAATGATGTCATCTTTTATAAAACGACTTTTGACGAAATTGATGTTAAATTAACTGCAGGTAGTTACGCTATAGTTTTTCCTGATGACATTCATCGACCTGGATGTTCTACCGGATCGAATGCAGAAGTCCGCAAAGTTGTTTTAAAAATTAAATTAAGTGCGATAAAATAAATGATTCCAGTGTTCAGGCGATGAATCACACAGTGGATACCTTTTACTATCAGTTGGATAGGACGCTCCCGTAAATATAACGAAAAAGCCATAATCTACATTGGGGGTTATGGTTTTTATTTCATAATGGCGCCTAGTTGAAAAGGATGGTGTTAAGTGAAAAAAAGGATGGTTTCATTACTGCTGGTGACGGGTTGTTTGCCCTCTAAGACTTCTATCTCGTTAACAGCCTGTAAGACCCTAATAAACATGCTGTAGAACTCGAATTAAGTTCGCTCTAAGGGTCGGATCACTTATACAAGTAGGAGTTAAGAGTGGCTAAGTCCTGGATAAGTGTGACTAAGATGTTCAAAATACATTTATTGCTCCTTTTGTCAATGCAGAAAAGCCACAGTATTTAAAGTAGGATATGAGGAAGGAATGCCAGTTGTTGTGAATCCTGGAATTGTCGATCCGGAAGTTTTTATCAGAGCAGTGATTGAAGTAAGGTTCCCAAATCCGTATATACCTGATACTCCGCAAAGAATTGCAATAGACACATCTCAAAAGGTAGGCATACGATTTGTGAGCGGTCTGATTTGGATACAACGAGTCTCTAAAACCAATACTTTCTAATGAAGAAATATTTGGTGTGAATCCCTATCATGTTGGATTTTGATTCCAAGTAAGAACGACTAAGGCTTCTGCCTGCGTCTGAGAACTTGGCCCAAGCCAAGTCTTTTCTTATGTTTTCTGCTAGAAATACGAAGAAAAAAGTGATATACTAACATATTAGTATGACATGAAGGGGAAATGATAGGGAATATGGACGTAAGTGTAATTGATAGAAATCCGCAAGAATCAACGCGCGAATATGTATATCGATTTTTAAAATTTAACATAATGGAATTAAAGCTGATACCAGGTAGTGCTTTATCAGAAAAAGATATAGCCCTACTATTAGGGGTGAGTCGCACTCCTGTTCGTGAAGCATTTATTCAATTATCTCAGGAATATTTACTGGATATCTTACCACAAAAGGGAACTTATGTATCTCTGATTGATATTGAGAATGTCGAGGAATCCAAGTTTTTACGTGAAACAGTTGAAAAAGCAGTAATTGAGATAGCTTGTGTACAATTCCCAAGTGACAAACTCTTTGAACTTCAATCCAACATTGCCCTCCAAGAATTGTGTATTAAAGAAAAAAATTATCTTAAGTTTTATGAACTTGATGAAGCAATGCATAGAACGATTTTTGTAGGCTGTAAGAAAACGCGTATTTGGTCTATGATTCAACAAATGAACACACATTATAATCGAGTGAGAATCTTGAATATAGCTGGTGGGTATGATGTACCACCCGTCTTAAAGCAGCACCAAGAACTGGTCCAAGCGATTAAAGAAAAAGATGTAGATTTGGGAGTGAAGACCATCCATCGTCACTTGAACAAAGTGAAATTTGATATTCAAGATTTATATAGGGATTATGTTGGTTATTTTAAACAAACTCAGGCGACGTTGCGATAAAAGTCTGGCGCAATAGCTCATATTTTATAATTGTATAGATTGCGCAATATAGCTACCTAAAAGACTTTAGGTAGCTATATTTATTTTTCAAGCAGGATGTGTATCCAGAAGAAATATGCAGAAACTAACTGCACCATAAAATATATCTTTCTCTATGAATAACTTAATCTCCGATTTATCAGTATTGTTTAGTAAAAAATTAAAAAAATCAGATTTTATTAGATAATACTGATAAATGGTATTTACACTAGTATGGTAGTGTGGTAGAATCGGATTAAACAAGCAGATTGCATTAACAAAGTCGTTATAAATAAATTCAGTCACTGCACTTACAGTTAATGAAATCAGTTTGGCTATTTTAATTTTAAGGGAGGTCGAATATAAATGATTATGTCATTTCGTTGGTACGGTAAAGAGAATGATTCCATATCCTTGCAAAATATACGCCAAATTCCCGGCATGAAAGGAATTGTAGGGGCTTTATTCGATGTGCCTGTTGGTGAAGTTTGGCCAATGGACAAGATTCTGGCATTGAAAAAGGAAGTCGAAGAGCAGGGATTACTACTTGAGACGATTGAAAGTGTTAATATTCATGAAGATATTAAGCTAGGGCTGCCATCTAGAGATCAATATATTGAGAACTACATCACATCCTTGAAGCATCTTGGGCAAGCAGGAGTAAAAGTTGTATGCTACAATTTTATGCCTGTATTTGATTGGACGAGAACGGATTTGGCGAAAGTACTAGCAGATGGCTCCACTGCCTTAGAGTTTGATGTTCGATTGATTCAGGGCAAGGATCCACAAAAGATGGTAGAAGAAATGCAGGCCAATTCTAATGGATTTGAACTTCCTGGCTGGGAAGCGTGGCGCTTAAAAGAATTGAAGCATCTTTTTGATTTATATAAAGATATCGATGAAGAAAAACTATTTAGCCATTTAGAATATTTCTTGAAAGCTGTAATACCTGCAGCAGAGGAATACGGCATCAAAATGGCAATCCATCCTGATGATCCCCCTTATTCCGTATTTGGTCTTCCTAGAATTGTAACCTCCAAGAAAAATTTAAAACGAATTGTAGATATGGTGGATAGCACAAGCAATGGTTTAACAATATGTAGTGGATCACTAGGGGCTAATTTAGAAAATAATATCCCTGAAATTATCCGTTATTTCGGTGATCGAGTTGCTTTTGGACATGTGCGTAACGTGCAGGTTCATGAACCTGGAATCTTTAATGAAACAGCTCACAAAGCAGATGAAGGTTCTCTTGATATGTATGAAATTATGAAAGCATTTTATGATATTGGCTTTACTGGACCAATTCGTCCTGACCACGGTCGGATGATTTGGGATGAGAAAGGCAGACCAGGCTATGGCTTATATGATAGAGCCTTAGGCGCCAATTATTTATGTGGTCTCTGGGATGCTATTGTGAGAGGCGAAAGTAAGTAATAAATAGGCATAGAAGAGGGGGAGGTAGAAGATGAAGGCTATAGA
Organism: Pelosinus sp. UFO1; assembly: GCF_000725345.1. Lineage (NCBI taxonomy): Bacteria > Bacillati > Bacillota > Negativicutes > Selenomonadales > Sporomusaceae > Pelosinus > Pelosinus sp. UFO1. Next base: position 4,074,215 of record NZ_CP008852.1, on the reverse strand, counting down.
GATTACTAAACCTGGAAAAGTAGTAATTAAAGATAGATTAGTTCCCAAGATAGATGAAAATGAAATACTAGTTAAGGTAAAAGCTGCTGGAATTTGTGGCTCAGATGTTCATATTTATCATGGGAAAAATGCTTTTGCCACATATCCTAGAGTTGTTGGACATGAATTTGTGGGTGAAGTCGAAAAAGTAGGTTTACAAGTCCAAAATGTAAAGGTCGGTGACCGGGTGGCTATCGATCCAGTTGTTTCATGTGGACACTGTTATTCTTGTCGTATTGGACGGCGTAATGTTTGCAAAAACCTGAATGTGTTAGGTGTACATCGGGATGGTGGTTATCAGGAATATATTGCTGTAGCTGCTACAAGTGCGCATAAACTTCCTGATAACATTTCTTGGGAGATTGCAGCAATGGTCGAACCTTATACAATTGCGGCGCAAGTTCTTGATCGTGGTCGACTTACTGCTACCGATACCGTTTTAATTTGTGGTGCTGGACCAATTGGTTTGGTAATTTTACAAGCAGTTAAAATGATTGGAGCTCGTGTTGCAATCATGGATGTTATAGAATCAAGATTGAAATGGGCTAAAGAAATGGGCGCTGACCTCGTTATTAACGCCAAAACAAGCGATATGATAAAAGAGGTAATGGAGTTTACCAATAATGAAGGTGCAAGCTTAATTTTAGAGGCTACTGGTAATGTTAATGTATTAGAATCTTGTATTCATAATATTGCATCACCAGCTGGAAGAGTAGTTGTTTTAGGCTTTAGTACAGATTTGGTTAAAATACCACAGGTAGATATTATGAGTAAGGAACTTGAAATTATCGGCACTAGGCTAAACAATAATAAATTCCCACAGGTTATTGATTGGTTTGCGAAAGAATTAGTTCAGCCACAAAAGATACTTACACATACTTTTAATTTTGAAGAAACTCAAAAGGCTTTTGAGCTTAATGATGAAAATCCAGAGAGTGTATGTAAAATCGTGCTTACTTTTTAGCCAGATTGTAAGAAGGAATTAAACTTTCAGAGAATTATTAAGTAGAGTAAAATTGTAGTTTTCGCTGCGATCTTACTCTACTAGCATAAAGACTTGGAGTCGTATATAAATGGATAAATAGAAAGGAAGGTGTTTTCCAATGCTAATTCTAAGCCAGGAAAGCATTAAAGATGAGAATCGATGGAAACAAGCAGACATAGAAAACCTCAAATTTAATCACGAGAAAATGTCTGCTTTAACCAAAGAAAATCCTACATGGGTACACTTTGGGGCTGGAAATATCTTTAGAGGCTTCATTGCTATGTTGCAACAATCACTCCTCAATACGGGAACAGTAGATACAGGTATTGTTGTAGTGGAAACGTATGATGAGGAAATTATCGAAAAAATATATACTCCTTATGATAATTTAGGTTTATTAGCCACTATGAATACAGATGGTAGCTTAGATAAAAAAATTATCGGCAGTATCGGTGAAAGTCTAATTGGAGATCCTGCCAGAGAAAATGACTGGCAGAGAATACAAACTATCTTTTCTAAGCCTTCACTACAACTAGCAAGTTTTACAATTACAGAAAAAGGTTATAGTTTAAAGAATGCGGCAGGAAATTATTCTGCCGATGTACAGGAAGATATGAATAAGGGACCAGAAAAACCTAAAAGTGTGATGGCTAAAGTTGCATCATTGGCTTACACCCGCTATCAACACGGAGAACTACCAATTGCTTTTGTTAGTATGGATAACTGTTCCCATAATGGAGACAAACTTTTTAGTGCCGTAGAAACAATTTGTAGAAAATGGGCTGAGCTAGGTTTGGTTGAAGAGGGATTCTTGAACTATATAAATACTCCAGAAAAAGTGTCCTTTCCCTGGAGTATGATAGATAAGATTACACCTAGACCTGCCGAAAGTGTTAAAAGTACATTGAATCAAAGTGGTTTTGGCAGTACAGATATTCTTTGTACGACAAAAAACACATTCATCGCTCCTTTTGTGAATGCCGAAAAGCCTCAATATTTAGTAATAGAAGATAAGTTTCCTAATGGTCGTATGCCTCTAGAAAAAGTAGGCGTAATCTTTACTGATAAGCAGACCGTAGATAGAGTTGAGAAGATGAAAGTGTGTACCTGCTTGAATCCTCTGCATACTTCTCTTGCAGTTTTTGGCTGTTTGTTAGGGTATACGTTGATTGCCGATGAAATGAAAGATCCAAACCTAAAAAAATTGGTAGAAAAAATCGGCTACGAAGAAGGCATGCCAGTAGTTGTAAATCCGCAAATTGTAGATCCCAAAGCTTTTATCAAAGAAGTGATTGAAGTAAGGTTCCCTAATCCTTATATCCCTGATACTCCACAACGAATTGCTTCTGATACATCGCAAAAAGTAGGAATACGCTTCGGAGAGACAATCAAGGCTTATTCTGAAAGAGCCGACTTGGATCCAACAAGTCTTACTTTTATTCCTCTGGTAATTGCCGGATGGTGCAGGTATTTGATGGGGCTTGATGACCAAGGTAATGAAATGAGCTTAAGTTCCGATCCATTGCTATCTACCTTAAAAAATTATATCTCAGGAGTAAAGCTTGGGGATGTAGAATCCGTAGGAGATTCTTTGCAGCCAATACTTTCAAATGAAGATATATTCGGTGTAAATCTTTATCAAGCTGGCTTAGGTGAAAAGACGGAGGGTTATTTTAAAGAAATGATTTCTGGAGCAGGTGCTGTAAGAGCTACCTTACAAAGATATTTATAGAATCAAATGCGTCCAATAAAGACAGATAATTTGAACTAAAATGAATAGCTGCAATATTTAGTTCAAATTGTCTGTGGATGGTGGAATTCATTTAACTAAGGGCATAATCTACGGAAAAATATATTTTAATAAAAAGTGAATGGTTCTATGGGGTAAAAGGAATATAACATAAGTAGGGAGGGTTATACATGCTTCGTAAACGCAGATGGCAAATTATTTTGATGATATTTTTAGCTAGTATGATTAACTATTTGGACCGCACAGCTTTTTCTGTTGCAGCACCGTATATTACCAAGGAATATGGACTTACTCCTTCGCAATTAGGTATATTATTTAGTAGTTTTTTCGCAGGATATGCAATATTTAACTTTGTTGGTGGTTATCTTTCAGATATCTATGGCCCGAGGAAAGTTTTTGCGGGGGCTATGACGGTTTGGTCTATTTTTTGCGGAATGACCGCAGCAGCCTTTAGTTTTATCTCGCTATTAATCATTCGTGTTTGTTTTGGTATAGGCGAGGGGCCTATTTCTGCCACTACTAGCAAGACGGTAAGTAATTGGTTTCCCTCAAAAGAACGATCTAGTGCAATGGGTATTGCCAGCGCAGGTACTCCATTAGGTGCTGCGATTGCTGGACCTATCGTGGGCGTCATCGCCATGTACTTTAGTTGGCAAGTTGCCTTTGTCGTAATGGCTCTTATAGGAATAGTCTGGGCCATAGTTTGGTGGCGTACGGCCAAGGATTTACCTTCTGAAGATACTAGTGTTTCCCAAGAAGAGTTGTTTGAGATTATACAAGGTCAACAGGTATCTCAGGCTGTCGGTGGTGGTAAATTACCATTAAGTTATTTTTTGAGGCAACCGACTGTGTTATTAACGGCACTCGCATTTTTTGCATACAATTATAATTTGTTCTTCTTCTTAACTTGGTTCCCAAGTTATCTAACGATGGCAAAAGGGCTTAGCATTGCCAAAATGAGTATTGTAACAACACTACCTTGGTTTATGGGATTTATTGGCCTTGCTTCTGGTGGTTTTATCTCTGATTATGTATTCAAGAAGACCGGAAAATTAATGTTCTCCCGTAAAATTATATTAGTAGTTGGTTTAGGAGCCACTGCTGTGTGTGTTGCCTTGACTGGTTTTGCGGAATCGGTTGAATGGGCTGTTGGTCTGATGTCAATTGCAATTTTTACGCTTTATTTAACTGGATCAACCTATTGGGCGCTAATTCAGGATACTGTTAGTGGTGAAAATGTTGGTGGTGTTAGTGGCTTTGTTCACTTCCTTGCTAATTTGTCTGGTGTTATAGGACCCGCTGTTACAGGATACATCGTACAATCAACAGGTGTTTTCACCAGTGCGTTTGTGTTAGCCGGTTCTTTGGCTCTGATTGGCTCCTTAGCGGTTGCATTTTTTGTTCGACCAATTAAACAAAATATTGAAAGAACAAATGTCGCTTAAGGACAATGTAAATTTTGTGTGCGAGTAATAAAAAAGATAATAAGTGTTAGTAAATATGCCCTAGTTTCGAATAAGAAATTAGGGCATATTTACTGACCAGAAAGCAGGCAAAAGCACTTTAATCGTATGGTGTAGTCTATATGAGCTGAGTAAAAAGCAGTTATCATCAAAATTTGATTTCTTAGGTCAAATGATAAAAGGAATATGTTTCAACAATATAGAAAGCTATCTAGATGTTGAAATATAAGAATCAATAACTTAGCTAAATAGATCGTTAGAGATTGCTATATTGATGCATGAGAAATCATCAGTAAGGGAGATTTGGACATGAGTGCTAAAAATGATTGTTTTTATTGCTTAAAGGATCAACGGTTAGATGATTTAATGATCGAAATAAAAGAAATGGAAGTTTCAACGTTGTATCTATTTAAGGAACAAACTTACGAGGGTAGATGTGTATTGGCTTATAAAGGGCATCAAAATCATCTAACTGAGTTAGATGAGAAAGAGTATGATCTTTATATGAAGGATTTAGCAAAAGTAGCAAAGGCTATCATGAAGGCTTTTAATCCTGATAAACTAAATTACGGAGCTTATTCCGATAAGCTTTCCCATTTGCATTTTCATTTAGTACCTAAGTACCAAGATGGACCTTCTTGGGGCGGAACCTTTGAAATGATGCCCGAAAAGAAAGTATTACTTAGCGAAGTAGAATATCTAAAAAGGATCAATCTGATCCAGGAAAACTTATAATAGAAAGCTATCTAAGGAGGTAAACGTCTTCTTGGGTAGCTTTTTTATTGGGATATCATTTATAAAAAGCTGCATATAAAAAAGAATTTTTCGGCAGGGTTCAAGAGAAATGCGTAGAAGTCTGTAAAAAGTTAACTATAATGGCAAAAACTAAAACGGTTTGATAGGATGGGGATACTATGATTCAACAGGCTGAACGTATGAAAGGGCTAACTTCGGCGATTTTTTCACAGATCGAGGACTTGCAGAAGGAAGTAGCGGCCTCAGGTAAGGATATCATCCAATTGTCAATTGGTAATCCGGATATGGCTCCAGCGCCACATATTATGGAAGCGTTGAGGAATGGTGCTGCTTGTGGCAATAACTATGGTTATACCCTGTCGAAGGGAAAAACAGAATTATTGCAGGCGATTGCGGATTGGTATCAGACTAAATTTGGAGTCACACTGGACCCAAGTAGTGAGGTTCATTCTTTGATTGGTTCCCAAGAAGGTTTAGCCCACATTGGACTTTGTCTCGTCAATCCAGGGGATGTAGTGCTAATTCCAGATCCGGGCTATCCCATATTTAGTGTAGGCCCACACATTGCTGGCGCAGAGCTGCAGCGGATGTGTTTAACAGCAGAAAATAATTATTTACCAGATTTGGACGCCATTGACGAAGACGTGTTAAAGCGTACTAAATTAATGATCTTGAATTATCCCAATAATCCCTTAGCAGCCACTGCCACACGTGAATTTTTTGCAAAAGTAGTAGACTTAGCACATCGCTATGATTTTGTGGTTTGTAATGATTTTGCTTATAGTGAACTGGTCTTTGATGATTATCGACCAGATAGTTTTTTGAGTATTCCCGGGGCCAGAGAAATTGGTGTAGAGTTTAATTCAATATCGAAAAGTTACAATATGTGTGGTTGCCGCATTGGTTATATTGTGGGCAATGCAGAGGTTATAGCCTTATTAGGACGTTTGAAATCAAACTTTGATTATGGTATATTTGCTCCTATACAACTTGCAGCGATCGCTGCTTTGACAGGACCTCAAGATTGTGTTAAAGAAACGGCTGCTACTTACCAAAGGCGACGCGATATTATTGTGGATGGCTTTTGTAGTATAGGGTGGCATGTAGAACGTCCGAAGGCATCTATGTACATATGGGCTAAAGTGCCAACGCAGCAAAGTTCTTTTGACTTTACTGTTGATTTGCTGAAAAACACGGGAGTCGCTGTCATTCCTGGGAGGGCCTTTGGCGAATGTGGGGAAGGCTTTATCAGAATATCTTTGGTACAACCTGAAGAGAGATTGGTGGAAGTGGTTTCTAGAATAAAGCAATGGTTAAGGTGATTCAGTAATATCGTAACATATGGATTGAGGCATCCACTATGCAATCTTTTGGTCGTACAGTGGATGTTTTTGTTTGGTGATTATAGTAAGTAATATAATATAAAATTTATTAATACAAGTTAATGTACGATAGAAAAAGAATATGAAATCAGAATATAACAACAATAACAAAACTAACTAAAATGTATTGCAATGGATAAAACCATGATGTATAATCTAAACAAGTTAAGTTAATGATGTTTAAGTTGTCTTTGGTTTAGAGTACAACGAAGTGCCGACCGAATGCCTGTGTGCGTTCCGGTCGGCTATTACTTTTTATAAGGGGGTGCGTATTGTGTCGGGTAACAGCATATTAGCATCGAAGAAGCACGGTGTAACAGGACTTCAGATAATGATGCTGGGCGATGTTGAAGTAGATGCGCCATGGACAGATGGATCGATTGGATTTACTGGGCATTTATACTGGAATGAAAACAATCGAGTTACCATTATTTCTGAAGCAATCCCTCCTGTAACAAGTAGCAAATCTTCTAGCGAAAAACTTAGTGATTTATTAATGACAATCTGTTTAGAGTATCCCTTCTGGAATGATTTTCGTATATTGGATTTTTTAAATAAGCGTGGTATTTCTATGGCAATGGAAGAATTGCGAAATCTGCGTACAGAGTGTGGTATTGAAAGTAGAGAAGATGTATGCCTGGAGTTAATGCGACTCTATTTTAATAAGGAAATAGAGTTAGACAAAAAGCAGGTACAGTTCATTGAACGATTGAATCCGGCGTTTCGTGACCGAGATTTTCCAGCAGTTAGACCGGGGGATTTACTAGTATATGAATGTATCTTCTTCCGAAGGTTAAATAAAATGTTTTATCTTCACTTACTATTTGATTTATATAATGGATATGCTTTTGGCAAAGTCAGTCGTCGTTGTTCTGGTGAAATAGGGCTAAAGTTGTTGCAAGAAAAAATTGCTCCTTTTTATCGCAGAAGAGGTTATGAGATTCATACTATTTTGCATTCTCTCAAATCGACTCGAGATCACTGGGAAGCGGAAGAAGGGAAGATTGAGGGCAGTATTCTAGCGATGGGCATCAAGTGGTTAGAGCCTAAGCATGAATTTGGCATTATACAACGTTTTCAACGAGATTTCTTGGATGACTTTTTCAGTGAGGCAGAAGCGTTTGACGTATCATTAGGAATGATCCAACCTGCTTTTGATCGATGGATGATAAAATATAATGCAGCCTGTCCTTTCCATCAAAGGCGTAATCTATTAGGGCATAGAGATGATTTAGAAAATGATAGGATGACGTTGCAAGCCGAATGTAATTAAGACCACAAAATCCGAAACAAATAATAAAAAGCCTCATGAGTATTCGTGGTACTCATGAAGCAAATAAAAACCTTTTATAAGTATTCGTGGTATTTATGAAGGGACTGGAACTTTAATCCCAGTGGCGCTAGGTCTATTTGGTTTACCCATTTTTCATATAAATAGGTCTAATTATTCAGTAAGGGTGGTGATTTTATAGGTTTAGACGATAAAAAGCTTCATGAGTATTCGTGGTACCCATGAAGCTAGGCAAACTTTATAATCCCAGTGGCACTAGGCTCATTCAATTTACCCGTTATAGATTATAACACGTTGGTTCTCTTTTTTCAACATGGTAAAAATGAATTTGCTGGGCAATCAAAGTGAAGGTGAAAGTAGCACCAATCTTTTAGAGCTAAAAAATAAAGTAAGGGTGGTTTTTGAAAATGACAAGAAAAATAGCGATTTATGGTAAAGGCGGAATTGGAAAATCGACCACGCAACAAAATACGGCAGGAGCAATGGCACATTTCTACGATCAGAAAGTATTTATCCATGGCTGTGATCCAAAGGCTGATTCAACTCGTCTTATTCTTGGTGGGATGAACCAAAAAACATTAATGGATATGCTTCGTGATGAAGGTGAGGAAAAAATTACTGTTGAGAAAGTTGTAAAAGATGGGTACTTGGGAATTCGTTGTGTGGAGTCAGGTGGTCCTGAGCCTGGGGTAGGGTGTGCAGGTCGTGGTGTAATCACAGCCATTGACCTTATGGAAAAGAATGGAGCATATACATCGGATTTAGATTTTGTGTTCTTTGATGTACTTGGTGACGTTGTATGCGGTGGATTTGCAATGCCGATTCGTGATGGTAAAGCGCAGGAAGTGTATATCGTTGCTTCCGGAGAGATGATGGCGATCTATGCAGCAAACAATATTTGCAAAGGTCTTGTTAAATATGCGAAACAAAGCGGTGTGCGTCTTGGTGGGGTCATTTGTAATAGCCGTAAAGTAGATAAGGAAAGAGAATTCTTGGAAGAATTCACTGCTGCAATCGGCACACAAATGATTCATTTTGTACCGCGCGATAATATCGTGCAAAAAGCTGAATTTAACAAAAAAACAGTTGTGGAATATGACGCTGAGTGCAACCAAGCGATAGAATACGGAGAGCTAGCACGCAAGATAATCGAGAATAAGAATTTTGTTATTCCTAAACCTCTCAGCATGGATGAATTAGAGGCCATGGTTGTTAAATACGGAATTGCTGATTAATTGAAAACAAAAAAACTAAGGGGAGAACACATATATGATTATGGTTAGAGCAATTGTTAGACCCGATAAAAAAGAAGTGGTTCTTGATGAGCTTTCTAGCGCTGGGTTTCATGCTGCTACTGTAGTGGATGTTGTAGGCCGCGGTAAACAAAAGGGTATTAAGTTTGGCGATGTTGTATATGATGAAATTCCTAAAAGTCTAATCATGCTAGTGATTAATGATGAAGATAAAGATGATGTATTGGATGTTATTCTCCGCCATGCTAAGACTGGTGAAGAAGGAGCCTTTGGCGATGGGAAAATATTTATCAGTTCTACGGATGAAGTTTATACCGTTTCCAGCGGCGTTGCTGGGCTATAAGGAGATGGCGTTATGAAAGAAATTATAGCCGTAGTAAGGATGAATAAGGTCAGTGCTACAAAAAAGGCACTAGTACAAGTGGGGGCTGCTGGTTTTACAGCCTTGAAGGTCATGGGGCGGGGCAGATTGGTCGAGGATAAAGCTATCATTGCTGAACGTAGGGCAACCTTATTAGCATTGGCTCAAAAAGATGATCAGAATACGGAAAAACTGATAACCGAATTTTTAGACGGAACCCGTCTATTTCCCCGCAGGATGTTTACCGTTCTAGCTCATGACGAAGATGTGCCGAAGATTGTCGCAGCTATTATTGACGTCAATAAAACGGAGTACAATGTTGGTGATGGAAAAATCTTTGTGCTGCCAGTGCTTGACGCAGTTAGGGTTAGAACTAAGGAGTCTGGGAATGCAGCAATATAGCTAACGCCATTAAAATGAAGGAGGAACCAATCATGCCATATCATAAATTTAAATGTAGCGAGTGTATTCCTGAAAGGGAAAAGCATGCTGTTATAAAAGGTCCTGGTGAGGATATAACTTCGGCTCTTCCTCTTGGATATCTTAACACCATTCCGGGGTCGATCTCAGAACGTGGCTGCGCGTACTGCGGAGCAAAACATGTTATTGGTACACCGATGAAAGATGTTATCCATATGAGCCATGGGCCAGTCGGATGTACCTACGACACTTGGCAGACCAAGCGTTATATCAGCGATAACGATAACTTTCAACTCAAATATACCTATGCAACGGATATGAAGGAAAAGCATATTATATTTGGTGCCGAAAAATTGCTTAAGCAAAACATTATTGAGGCGTTTAAAGCATTTCCAAAGATCAAAAGGATGACTCTCTACCAAACTTGCGCTTCAGCACTGATCGGAGATGATATCAATGCGATTGCTTCAGAAGTGATGGAAGAAATGCCCGATGTGGATATCTTCGTTTGCAATTCTCCTGGTTTCGGTGGACCGAGCCAGTCAGGGGGGCATCATAAGATCAATATCGCCTGGATTAATCAGAAGGTGGGCAACGTTGAACCCAAGATCACTAGTGACTATGTTATTAATTATGTTGGTGAGTATAACATTCAAGGTGATCAGGAAGTCATGGTGGACTATTTCAAGAGAATGGGCATTCAGGTTCTTTCCACCTTTACTGGTAATGGCTCTTACGATGATCTTAGGTCGATGCATCGAGCACATCTTAACGTACTGGAATGTGCCCGTTCCGCTGAGTATATCTGCAATGAGCTTAAAGTAAGATATGGCACACCACGGCTTGATATTGACGGATTTGGCTTTGAAGCATTATCGAACTCACTCAGAAAGGTTGGCTTATTCTTCGGAATCGAGGACAGAGCACAAGCGATTATTGATGAAGAAACCGCCAGATGGAAACCGGAAATGGATTGGTATAAAGAACGTCTGCAAGGTAAAAAAGTATGTTTGTGGCCGGGCGGTTCCAAGCTTTGGCACTGGGCTCATGCCATTCGTGAAGATATGGGTGTCAATGTTGTCTCGGTGTATACAAAATTTGGTCATCAAGGTGACATGGAAAAGGGTATAGCCCGGTGTGAAGAAGGAGCTCTTGCTATTGATGATCCTAATGAATTAGAAGCACTCGAAGCCATGGAAATGTTAAAGCCTGATATTATATTCACTGGGAAGCGTCCTGGCGAAGTTGCCAAGAAGATTCGAGTTCCTTACCTCAATGCCCATGCCTATCACAATGGCCCTTATAAGGGATATGAAGGCTGGGTCAGGTTCGCACGGGACATTTACAATGCGATTTATTCGCCGATTCATCAACTTTCCTTTGTAGATATCAGCAAGGATGAAATACCTACAGATACAAGTTTCTTAACACAAAAGATGATCTCCGATGTGAATTTGAGCGAAGAGGTAACTGCTTCAAAAGAACTAAGGGAGTATACGGGTAATTATGATACCATTACAGCATTGCGCAACAAGACGTATCCTGATTTCCCAGCAGAAAAAAGACTCTCAGCGGTATAAGGGAGGATAGTGATGGAGGATATGATGAAAGACAGAGTTGAACAACTAGTAGATTATATTATGAAAAACTGTTTGTGGCAGTTTCACTCTCGTGCCTGGGACAGAGAAAAACAAAATGAGGGAATCTTGACGAAAACCATGCAGATATTATGCGAAGAACCTGTTGAAAAGGAAACTCCGACTGATAAATGTTATTGGGTAGATGCTGTATGTTTAGCTGATGCTTTCAAATCTCGTTATGCGTGGATGGCTACGCTGGACAAAGGAGAGATTAAGTTACTTATGCAGGGGCTCAAAGATCGCATAGACTACCTAACTATTAAAGGATCCCTTAATGCAGAACTTACTGACCCGCATTATTAAGTCTGACAATCAAAACTGTGCCGTCACGGCGGACGCAAAATAAAATAAATGGGAAAAGGAGTATTTCTATGCATTGTGAAGTGAAAGAAAAAGAGCGTGCCGGCGTTATCAACCCAATATTAACATGCCAGCCTTGTGGCGCGCAGTATGCCAGTATAGGAATAAAAGAATGTATTGGGATCGTTCATGGAGGACAGGGTTGCGTTATGTTCGTCCGCCTGCTATTCTCCCAGCATTTTAAGGAAAGCTTTGAAATTGCTTCTTCCTCTCTCCATGAAGATGGTGCGGTGTTTGGTGCTACTCATCGCGTTGAAGAAGCCGTCGATGTACTTTTAATGCGGTATCCTCATGTGAAAGTCATACCTATCATATCAACCTGCTCGACGGAAGTCATTGGCGATGATATTGATGGTGTCGTTTTGAAGCTTAATAACGGACTTTTAAAAGAAAAATATGCTGACCGGGAAGTTCATCTGATTCCTATTCATTCACCCAGCTTTAAGGGAAGTATGGTAAGTGGTTACGATGTTGCGGTGAAGGATATTGTAAGTCATTTTGCAAAACCAGATAAACCAAACGGAAAACTCAACCTAATCACTGGATGGGTTAATCCAGGAGATGTAACAGCACTTAAACATCTTCTAGCCGAAATGCAGGTGGATGCGACTGTTCTTTTCGAAATTGAAAGCTTTGATTCTCCTGTGATGCCAGACGGGAACTCGGTTTCCTATGGCAGCACGACGATTGAGGATCTGACGGGAACGGCAGATGCGTTGGGAACCATCGCGCTAAATAGATATGAATGTGGTCTAGCTGCGAAATATCTTGAAAGCGAATTTGGCATTCCGACCATCGTTGGACCAACCCCTATTGGCATCCGCAATACAGATATCTTTCTTCAGAATCTGAAAAAATTAACTGGTAAGTCAATTCCTAAATCTCTCGTTCATGAGCGAGGTATCGCCCTTGATGCGTTGACCGACCTTACCCATATGTTTTTTGCGGATAAGAAAGTCGCTATCTATGGAAATGCCGATCTTGTTATTGGTCTTGCAGAGTTTTGTCTCGACCTTGAGATGAAACCTGTGCTGCTCCTACTCGGCGATGACAATACCTCCTATCCGAACGATCCTCGCATCAAGGCGCTGCAAGAAAATGTTTCTTTTGACATGCAGATTATTATGAATGCAGATTTATGGGAACTAGAAAACCGGATTAAGAACGAGGGACTTGAACTTGATCTTATCTTAGGTCATTCTAAGGGACGATTTATTTCTATCGATAACAATATTCCTATGGTACGGGTGGGTTTCCCTACTTACGACCGTGCGGGACTGCACCGTCATCCAGTCGTTGGCTACGCAGGCGCGATGTGGTTGGCTGAAGAAATGGCAAACACCCTGTTTGCCGACATGGAGTACAAGAAGAACAAGGAATGGATTCTCAATGTTTGGTAAGGCCTGTGAATGCATTAAGTTTCTGAGCATCAATTTATTATAAGAGTTAATTGGACGTTGGTTAGATTCTGCCAGTTCCTGATTGTGATCAGGTTCTGGCAGAATCATTAAGAAAAGGATATAAAAGAAAGAATTATCATAGAAGATTGAGGTGAAAAATATGGATTGCTCAGGTTCAACACCGGATACCAAAATGCAAACGGCTACTACTATGTTGGAAAAGACCAAGAAGCATCCTTGTTACTCCTTTGACGCTCATCAAAAATTTGCTAGAATGCATCTCCCTGTTGCGCCCTATTGTAATATTAGTTGTAATTATTGTAATCGTAAATTTGATTGTGTAAATGAGAGTCGTCCAGGTGTAACCAGTGAAATACTTACGCCACAAGGGGCCAAAAAAAAATTTGATAGGGTAAGCGAAAAGGTTGAAGAGCTTAGTGTGGTAGGAATTGCAGGGCCTGGGGATGCCTTAGCTGATTGGGGAAATACGCGAGAGACGATACGCTTAATTCGCGAGAAAAACCCACAGATTGTTTTTTGCCTTTCAACGAATGGATTGCTGTTGCCTGAATATGCCCAGGAAATTGTGGAACTCGGCGTAACCCATGTAACAGTAACGGTGAATTGTTTAGATCTTGGGATTGGAGCTAAGATCTATAAACATGTTAATTATAAGGGACAGCATTATGAAGGGGAAGCAGGCGTAAAAATTCTGATTGAAAACCAATTGGCTGGTATTCTAAAACTTACAAGCCAGGGAATCATTGTGAAAATTAATATTGTGATGCTGAAAGGTATTAATGACCAACATATTCCAGAGGTTGTAAAAAAGATGAAAGAACTTGGCGTTTATGTTACTAATATTATGCCACTGATTCCAGCTAAAGGTAGTGTTTTTGAAAGTTTTCCGCAAACTACAATGAAAGATGTCAATGAGATGAGAAATTCTTGTGAATTAGATGTCATGCAGATGCGTCACTGTAAACAATGTCGTGCAGATGCTATTGGGCTGCTTGGTGCGGATCGATCCCAAGAATTCCGGGATAATGAGTCAACGCTTATGTCTTTACCAAGTATTGAACAAGAGAAAAAAACTAAAATCGCTGTAACTTCGCAGCAAGGAAAATTGGTTAATTTGTATTTCGGTCATGCTACGGAAAATAAGGATTACTGTTTACGCAGCAACAGCTAATGTAGAATGTAACTTTTCAAAATTGGAAGGGAGAGTGCTCAAATGAGACAGATGGTGATGGTCGCTGATCAGACAGTAAATGAAGCATTACGTTTAGGGATACCAATGACTACAATTGAGTTGATGATACCTATTTTGAAGAAATATGGAGTAGAAAGTGTAGATGTGTCATTTTGTTATTTTCCAGCAAATGGTATCGAACTAGTGCAGGCTTCGTTACTACCCTTGATGCGCTGCAAAATTTACTCTTCCTTTGAGGAAATAGCAAAGGTCAGACAAATGGGCTTCTCAAAAGTGATCATTACCTGGCGCCATCAGCCTCAGCATTCATCTTTGGATCAGCTCACAAATGCATTAGCTACAGTCCGAGAATTTGCGCAAGAAATTTATCTATGTATTGAAAATGCTGCGGATCTTTCTACCTCTGAATTAGCTTTATATTGGTCACTTTTGCTGTGTTATAAAGTTAAACGATTTATTTATCAAGACGTGGGAAGTACTTTAGAGCCTTTTGGTGTATGCCAAAATCTAGAGCTATTACAGCAGACAATACCTTGCCCGATAGAATTTCATGGACATAATGCCTATGGCTTAGCTACAGCCAATAGTCTTGCTGCACTTAGATCGGGGGTTGAATATGTAGCAACAGCAGTGGGTGGTGTGGGAGCGCCAAATCATGCTGCCATGGAAGAAGTTTTAATGGCGGTGAAACATTTATGGAAGCAAGATCAAATATCATCGGGAAGTTCCTTGACGAAAGATTGTATGGAAATTTTGTCGTATATGGGAATTGAGTTACCTGTTGATAAGGCATTGATTGGCCGCGATGTATTCGCCCATGAGTCGGGAATACATGTGGATGGTATTACAAAAAATCCGTTACTCTATGAAGTTATTCAACCAGAAGAAGTAGGGCAAATAAGGCAATTAATTATTGGTAAGCATTCTGGTACTGCTTCTCTTAAAGTGAAATTCCAGCAATGGAACCTAGAATTAGATCAGGCAGAAGCGTTAGAGATGCTTGAAAAAGTCAGGAGACTTGCATCGGTACAAAAAAGACCATTATCTGATTTACAGCTGCATCAACTATATTGGCGGAGAAATCAAATCGATCAAAGTCAGCTTGGCTAGCCGCCAGGAATTAGGGAGGGATTTATCATGGGAGGTAAGATGGGATTCCAACTTGTTGATACGACCTTTCGTGATGGTGAGCAATCGGCAGGGGTTGTTTTTTCTACCGAAGAAAAAATAAATATGGCAATTGCTCTCGACCAGGCTGGTGTTGCTTGGATTGAGGCTGGTACACCAGCAATGGGAAAAGAAGAGCAGGAAACCCTGCGTTCTCTTTTGAGTCTACCTTTGCGGGCAACTCTAATTGCCTGGAATCGGGCAGAGTTAGCAGATATCCGAGCATCCTTGGACTGTGGTTTTTCGTGCATTCATGTTTCATTACCTGTATCTGATTTGCATATTTTCCAGAAGCTAAAAAAAGATCGAGAATGGGTGATGAAACAACTGAAGATGGCATTGCAGTTAGTGCAAAGTTATGGCTGTACCATTACCGTAGGTGCGGAAGATACTTCAAGGGCCGATTCTGATTTTTTCCTGCAATTTGCTGACGTTGCTGCTCAATATGGGGCTACGAGGGTTCGATTTGCTGATACGGTAGGCTGTCTTGATCCATTTATGACCTTCGATCGTTTGCAAGATTTAGTCAAACGCTGTTCCCTGCCCATTGAGTTTCATGGTCATAATGATTTTGGCTTGGCCACTGCAAATACTCTAGCAGCCTTTCAAGCTGGGGCAGCGTTCGCAAGTGTTACGTTAGCGGGTATTGGGGAAAGAGCGGGAAATGCATCTTTGGAGGAGGTTACGGCTTCCTTAGAAAAATTTTATGGATATCATTGCGGCGTTAAAACAAGTCAGTTAGGTCCATTGGCTGAGCTAGTTGCTAAGGCTAGCAGTAGACCCCTATTTCCCTATCGGCCAGTGGTAGGATCAATTTGTCGAATGACTATGTAGCAGTGAGCATGAGAGGGTAGTATCAAAAAGAGGAGAAAAATAATGCAGAAAATTGTTCACCATTATTTTGCCTATGGTTCTGATATGAATTTGGCACAAATGCAGCAAAGGTGTTCTAGCCCAAAGGTGCTTGGAATTGCTCGTTTGCCTGGATACAGAGTCGAGTTTTATGGATATTCTGCCATCTGGGATGGAGCGCAAGAAACGGTAATTACTGATCCAAAATCGGAAGTTTGGGGCGTATTATACGAATTACAATTTTCTGATTGTGAGCAACTAGACTTTTATGTAGATGCTCGTTTTGATGGTACAGGACCGTATTTTCACTATCCATTGGATGTAATCGATGTAGAGCAAAAAACGATAGATACTAGGATTTATAAAAAAGATAAATGCGGGGAAGAGGCATCTCCTAGTACGGAATATCTCAATTTCATTATACAAGGAGCAAAAGAACAAGGTTTACCCGAAGACTATATATCACTTTTGCAGAGTAAAATTACAAAGCCTGCTACCTATGCTGTGCCGATCCTGCGAAAGTCTAGATTCAGTTATATGGCTGCAACTTGTGGTGATTGTGGGCAATGAGTATTCTATTTAAAATCAGTTAGGAAAGGACAGAAAAAGGATGAGACTTCACTATTTGCAGCATGTTCCATTTGAGAATCCTGGAAGTATCCTAACGTGGGCGAAAGAAAATGGTCATGTTATAACAAATACGCAATTGTATCAAAATGACCATTTGCCAAAGCAACAGGATTTTGATTGGCTTGTGATCATGGGGGGGCCGATGAATATCTATGAAGAGGATCAATATCCATGGCTTGCCGCTGAAAAGGCTTTCATTAGGGAAGCCATTGCATCTGGTAAAGTAATTATTGGTCTATGTCTCGGAGGCCAATTGATTGCCGATGTAATAGGCGGCAAGGTTACTCAAAATCCGTATAAGGAAATTGGCTGGTTTGCTGTTCATTTAAGCGAGGAAGCAAAGTTATCACCTTTATTTTCTTTTTTCCCTGAGCAACCAGTTGTATTCCAGTGGCATGGAGATACTTTCAGTGTTCTGCCAGAAGAGGCGAAATGTATAGCACAAAGCCAAGCTTGTAAGCATCAAGCCTTTATTTATAAGAAAAGAGTATTTGGATTTCAATATCATATGGAAAACACCCTGCCCATCATTGAAGGCCTCGTAGAAAATTGCAGGGACGAAATGGTTCCGGATCTTTATGTGCAGACACCGGAAGAGCTCTTAGCTCACCCTGAATATATTGAACAAAATAATAAGTGGATGAATCTGTTTCTTACACAACTAGAAAAAATGTACAGAAAGGGTGAGCTTTAATGCAGCAAGTTAGTTATACAAAGAGAAATTGCACAGATCAGAATAAAATTGAAACATTTCTTCTAAAAGAAAGAACTGGCGTACTTGGAATGGTAAGCGATAGTTTGCCATATGCCGCTCCGGTGAACTATGTATGGCACAAGGGTTCTATTTACTTTCACGGCATGGGCTCGGGTAAAAAGGTAAAGATTCTTTCTGAAAATCCGCCTGTTAGTTTCACAATCTATAAAGAACGTGGGACTGTGACAGATCCGGTGCCCTGCCATGCTGATACATCATATATGAGCGTGATGCTTTTTGGAAAAGCTGAAAAGGTAACGGATTATGAAGAGGCCGCTGAGGTTCTTCAGGAACTGCTTGAGAAATTTATGCCCAAGTATTACAGTCATCCTTTAACCAGTACTTTGATTGAGAAGTATCGCTCTGGCATGGACGGGAATGGGGTTTTGGTGTATCGGTTAACGCCACAGGAAATGACGGCCAAAGAAAACGCGGTGGAAGCTGGCGATTTGTTCAAGCAAGAAGCATAATAACAATAGAACAGGAGTATAAAGTAAAGGTGCTTTGAGAATACTATCCCAAAGCGTCTTTTTATTCTATATTCCTTGTTGGCATTCGTCCAGCGTCTGGAAATTATGAATAAAGTAAAAACATGTTTTGTGGCATGTCATGTTATTGTGTATAGAGAAGCTAACGATTTACGATCTAGTAGAATGTTAGCTTCTCTAAATAAAATAAATAGATTGAATGCGATGTAACATATATGTATAATAAAGCTATATCAAAGTATAATGGTTTATGTACAATGACGTACCGACTGAGGTGTATTTATGCGCCTCGAGTCGGTTTTTATTTTAAACTTGTAGCAATTAGTTTTAAATGGCAGCGACTTAAAAGCAAAATGGATATAGTTACAAATAATATGTTGTAAAAATGCTAGGAGGGAAAGGTGTGGAACGGATACAGCTTACTATGACAATTGGTGAAATTATTAAGATCTATCCTGAAACGCGAGAGGTATTTATTAATAATGGATTCTCCATTTTCGCCGATGATACAGTCATAAAGCAGTTAGGAGTAGTTTTAAAATTAAAAACGGCTTTAAAAAGTAAGGGCATAAATCCTGCACCATTTATCTTGTTATTAGAAGAAAAAATTGCCGAAAGACAAGGATACAAAAAGCTAGAGACTACTGTGCTTGAAAATAGTTCAAAACATTTAAATATGTTGTCCTTACTGCCTTGTCCCTTAAAGGTTCCTATGCAGAGCGAATTAAAACTTTTTTTGGACTATTTGAGGGAAGAAAAAAATCTGCCACTAAATTATTGTATTGAATCTTTCTTTAATGATCATCTCGATTACGAAGATTATCTAGAGTATTTTGAAGAGGCTGATGAAATACCTGATATCATCATGACTGCTGGCTATAGTTTCTTTTATAAAAATTTCATGGAGCGGTTTGTTGCGAAAGGAGTCTTCGCCGATGTAATAAACCGCCCTATACATTCACGCCTAGCCGAAAGTGGTATTATCGATCCTGATGGTCATTTTAGTGTGATTGCGATTAATATTCTAGTTATGGTAGTGGATGAAAATCGTCTAGGAGGGGTTCCCATGCCCCAATCATGGGGGGACTTGTTAAAGCCTGCTTATGAAAATAAAGTGGTGATGCGGGGGCATGGCGATATTTTCTGCGACGTTGTACAAATGAATTATTATAAAGATTATGGGGAAACTGGTGTTGAGCAATTAGGACGTTCGGTTAAATATGGCTTACATCCGGCGCAAATGATAAAAGAGTTAACTAGTAATCGTAGTGATGTACCGCCTATTCATATTATGCCTTACTTTTTTTACAAAACAATGAAGGAATGTACAAATATAAAGGTAATATGGCCAGAAGAAGGGGCGCTGAGCTATCCCGTTTCTGTGTTGATAAAAAAGGATAAAATGGAAGAGTTGCAAGAGTTGACGAATTATTTGATGGGGCCTGAAATTGGGAGGATTTGTTCTGATGCACATTTTCCTGCTGTGCACGCTGATATAAAAAATACCCTCCCTGAAAAGGCAAAGTTAAAGTGGCTAGGCTGGGACTTTATAAAGAACCATGATATGAAAGTTCTCGTGGAAACAATGAATGATAAGTTTATGAGTGTCTATCGTCGTGGAGGAAAGAAAATATGCAGTTAATAACCGTTGCAGGACCACCGTCAGCAGGGAAAACCTCAGTAATAATAAAAATTATTGAAGCTCTTCAAGATGAAAAGCTGAAAGTGGGGGTGGTGAAATTTGATTGCCTATCTACCCAAGATCAGATTCTATATCAAAAAAAGGGCATTGAAGCAAAGATTGGTCTATCGGGAAATATTTGTCCAGATCATTTTTTTGTGAGTAATATCCAGGATTGCCTAGCATGGGCGCAAAAAAATAAATTTGATTTGTTAATTACTGAAAGTGCTGGTTTATGTAATCGGTGTTCTCCTCATATTCGTAATGTCATGGCAGTATGTGTGATTGATAATTTGAGCGGAGTGAATACTCCGAGGAAAGTTGGACCTATGCTTAGACTGGCTGATATTGTTATTATCACAAAAGGGGATATTGTTTCCCAGGCCGAGCGGGAAGTATTTGCCTTTCGAGTAAAACAGGCAAATCCAAGTGCTATGATTGTTCATGTAAATGGTATTACAGGTCAAGGAGCTCGAGAAGTTGGGCAGATGTTTAAAACATCTGAAAGTGTGGAAAGTCTTACGGATTATCATTTAAAATTTTCTATGCCAGCAGCTACCTGTTCCTATTGTTTGGGGCAAACCCGCATCGGTCAAAACTTTCAGATGGGCAATGTGCGTAAAATGGATCTGAGTTAAGAGATAGATAATAATGAACTTATGTTACTAGGAAGGTGGGAGTGCCATGTGGGATAGTCTAGGCCTAATGACATTGAAGCAATTATTTAGTACGTATCCCTATGCGATGGACTTTTTTTCCTCACTACCGAATCTTCAGCAAAGTGGGGAATGCTCTGTTGCCCAGTATTTTGATGTTATAGAGGAAGATACGCTACAAGATTTAGGGATAGGACGCCAAGAACTACTAGATCAATTTCTTTTGTTTATGATACAAATGGAGAAATTAAAAGAAGATAAAATCAAAATCCAGTCGATTACTATCTTAGGCGGCAATGACAAGAATGGAAAACCAGAAGAGATAGAACTGACGATACAAGCAGGGGAAATTGTCTGTATTGTGGGACCTACTGGTTCCGGAAAGAGCAGATTACTTGCCGATATTGAATGGGTGGCACAAAAAGATACACCCACGAATCGTAAAATACTGATAAATGGACAGCTGCCTGACATGAAATGCCGTTATTCTGTTGAACATAAGTTAGTAGCCCAGCTTTCCCAAAATATGAATTTTATTATGGATCTGACAGTAGACGAATTTGTCAGTATGCATGCGGAAAGTAGGATGCTGGAGAATATAGAAGAAATAAAAAGTCATATTATCGCCAAAGCCAATGAATTGGCGGGGGAGCAATTTACACCAGACACACCTGTTACATCGCTGAGTGGAGGGCAGTCTCGAGCGTTAATGATCGCTGATACGGCCTATCTCAGTTCATCACCGATTGTCTTGATAGATGAAATTGAGAACGCAGGCATTGATCGTCAGAATGCCCTACGCTTATTGATTGATAAACAAAAGATTGTACTCATGGCTACCCATGATCCCATATTGGCATTAATGGGGGATAAACGAATTGTGATTAAAAATGGCGGTATCAGTAGGGTCATTGAAACCTCTGAGCAGGAACGAAAAAATCTAGTGACATTGACTAAAATAGATCAAAAAATGCTGGCGATTCGGGAAGTGTTACGCAGTGGTGGACAAATTGACAACATTTTATTGGACATACAGATAACATAGGATGTATTTTATATAGCTAGCTATGTGAAAATATAAAGAAGACTTGATTCAGATGGAGTTTTAACTCCATCTGAATCTTAGCCCTTCTTATCCAGGGACTTAGCCGCTCTTAACTCCCACTTATATAAGTGAGCCTTGGGTCCGGAGACCCTTAGAACGAACTTATTTCGAGTTTACAGCCTGTTTCCCTGACCGTCAAGGGCAGGGAATTACAGACTGTTAACGAGATAAGTGAGCCTTGGATTCGAAAATCCTTAGAGCGAACTTACTTCGAGTTTACAGACTGTTATCCTGACCAGAGGGAAGGGTGTTACAGACTGTTAACGAGATGAAGATGAGAGTCTTAGAGCGGTTTAGTCATCGGATAAAATGATGATAAAGTTTGTATCCAAGAGCTTAGCTCTTTTGTGCAAAAATATAATAAGAGAGGGGATATTACTATGAAAATCAGCGGTAGAAACAAATTACAAGGCGTTGTCAAAGAGGTAGTAAAAGGCACTGTAATGGCCAAAGTTGTAGTTGACTATAAAGGAGATGAAATTGTCGCTACTATCACTGTGGATTCAATTGATGATTTGGGACTGAAAGTAGGAGATGAAGTCACTGCACTAATCAAGTCCACAGAAGTTATGATCATAAAATAATAATTCTACATAAGAAAGTATATGATTTTGTCAAAGAAGACGAAAAAAGATGATGAACCACAGAGGCACAGAGAACGCTGAGGGGGATTTTATAACTCTATCTATCTTTTCCTTTTCTCTGTGTCCTCTGCGCCTCTGTGGTTTTTAAAATATGTGTTAACGTTTTTCTCTTATTATGGACTAATAAAAGTATTGAAAAGAGCTTCTTGTCGTTTTACCGTTGGCATTCATGTTCCAAGAGGGTGGTGGTTCAGATACCTGCCGGCCTTGATGGAGAAAGATTACCTCGCTGCCGAGGGCTTGGGCTTCTTCTGGTGAATGGGTAACAAGTATAAATGGAATATTCCAGATTTCTTGCAACTTTTTTAACTCATCTTGTAATTCATAGCGACTTTGGGCATCGAGTGCCGATAAAGGTTCATCTAACAAAAGAATCTGTGGTTCAGCCATTAATGCACGAGCCATAGCCACTCGTTGTTTTTCTCCGCCAGATAATTGGATTATCGTTCGATGGGGTAAATGCTCAATTTTTAATAGGGTAATGAGTTTTTCATACAAATCATTTGCTTGCTGGCTATGTGTTTTCACTCCATACCA
The DNA here is from genome assembly GCF_000725345.1 of Pelosinus sp. UFO1. Lineage (NCBI taxonomy): Bacteria > Bacillati > Bacillota > Negativicutes > Selenomonadales > Sporomusaceae > Pelosinus > Pelosinus sp. UFO1. The sequence goes on along the minus strand of NZ_CP008852.1, from coordinate 4,051,388 downwards.
AATATTATGTTTTACATTCATATGAGGAAATAGTGCAAAGTCCTGAAACATATAGCTGACATTCCTACTTCTAGGTGGTAAATGAGTCGCTGCTTTCGAAGAATAAAAAACAGTTTTATTAGATACAATGCTACCTTCATCTGGTTTCATTAAGCCTGCTATACAACGTAAGATGGTTGTTTTACCACAGCCGGAAGGACCGAATAAAACAAGGGTTTTATTCGGAGCAGTAAATGAGATGTCTAAAGTGAAGTCAGATAATTTTTTCGTTATATCTACTGTTAGCATAAAATACTCCTTCCTATTGCTGTTTCAGCTAATGTGTTTTTCCTTTCCAATGATTCAGACCGAAAATAATAGAAAAGGTGAGTACACTAATGATGATTACATACATCCCTGCAGTTACCAGATCATTTGATTCTGTTGCGAAGTAAATCGCCAAGGGGATAGTTTGGGTTTTACCAGGAATATTACCGGCAATCATAATCGTAGCACCAAATTCTCCTAAGGTTCTTGCAAAGGATAATACCAAACCGGATACAAGACCTGGCCAAGATAATGGGATCGTTACTGTCCAAAATACCCGCCACTCGCTAGCACCTAGAGTACGAGCGGCATCTTCCAGGGTTTTATCAATACCCTCAAAAGCTGCTTTAGTACTTTGATACATCAGTGGAAAGGAGACAACAGTACCAGCGAGAACGGCGGCAGATTGAGTAAAAATAATCTGCATATTGAAATATTTTGTTAGTAGGATACCCACTGGTCCTTGTTTACCAACTAAGACTAATAGTAAAAAACCAATGACTACAGGAGGTAAAACTAAGGGCAGAGTAAAAAATGATTCTAGAGCTGCTTTACCTGGAATATCTATACTTCTCATCACATAAGCCGATAATACTCCAAGAAAAAATACAAATAGTACTGAAATAGAAGCAACCTTGATTGAGAGAATAACGGGTTGCCATTCAACCATATTTTTCACCTGCGCCATCTTATTATATTTGTATAATATAGATTACAAACGCACTAAAGATTTGATAAATCAAGATCGCAAGAACACTGCATTCCTATACTGTACCGCTTTTATAAGATCCTGACAACTCAAATAGTTAGTGCGTTACTATAATTATTTACTCATGGTAAATCCGTATTTTTCAAATATAGTTTTACATTCAGGAGTGCTTAGATAGGCAAGGAAATCTTCAGCGGCTTTTTGTTGTTTGGTTCCTGACAAAATAGCAATGGGATATAGGATTGGTTGGTGAGAACCTTCTGGAGCAGTAGCAGCAATTTTTACTTTGTCACTGGATGCGGCATCCGTTTTATAAACGATACCAGCTTCTACGTTGCCTGTTTCCACATAAGTCAAAACAGTACGGACATCTTTTGCGAGAACGGCTTTATTTTGTATTTTGTCCCAAATTCCTAATTTCTTTAGAACTTCTTGTGCGTATTGTCCTGCTGGTACGGATGCTGTTTCCCCGATACTTAGTTTTTGAACTTCATCTTTTGCTAAATCTTCATATTTTGTGATGTTGAGGGTCGAAGCTGTAGGTACAATAATAACCAGTTTATTTTCTACCAAATTCTTACGAGTAGCTTTATTCACTAGATTTTTTTCTTCTAAATCATTCATTTGTTTTGGAGCTGCAGAGATGAAAATATCAGCGGGAGCGCCTTGCTCAATTTGCTTTTGGAGAGCGCCTGATGCTCCAAGGTTATAAACTAGTTTTATATTGGAATTTTTCGCCTCATAATTTTTTTGGATTTCAGCAAGGGCATCTTTTAAACTGACAGCTGCAGATACGTTTAACTCAACTTTCTCTGGCGGTGTGGCTGGAGCTGCTGGTTTTTCGCCACTGCACCCTGTAGTTATGGCAGCTACTATTAGTAAGGCTGCCATTAAAAATACTAGTAAACGATTTTTCATTTGAATTGCCTCCTCTGTTTTTTATTAATTAGTATACTTTATAAAGAAGACTTGATTCAGATGGAGTTTTAACTCCATCTGAATCTTAGTCGCACTTATCCAGGGACTTAGCCGCTCTTAACTCCCACTTATATAAGTGAGCCTTGGATTCGAAAATCCTTAGAGCGAACTTACTTCGAGGTTTACAGACTGTTATCCTAACCAGAGGGCAGGATATTACAGGCTGTTAACGAGATGAAGATGGGATTCTTAGAGCGGTTTAGTCATCGGATAAAAAAAACAACTAACATAGCTCAACAGAACTAGATTAGTTGATACAGCTTTGTATCTCAATTTTTAATAAAGTCAATTGCTGCGCTGAATTAAATAGACAGAACAAGTGTTAACTTATAACTAAAATACTACAAAAGGATACTAGAGTCAATAAAAAAGTCTTCATTTTATAAAATAAATGCATTGAATTATACGTTGTATAGATGTATAATGCGGTTAAGTTTAGTTTAATAGTGTTGGTTATGGATAACCAATTGTGTGTACAAAGAAGTACCGGCTGGATCGTTTATGACGTTCTCAGCCGGTATTTCTTTTTGGGGGGAAGGATATTTATAGTTAGAGTTCTGCTATGATATCACCCATTCGTGATACATCATAGCCTCCCATGCCTGCGATTTCATTGCGAAATGCAGGAGAACGCAATATGGATATCAATGCTTGGAAGTGAGGTTTGTCTAAATCATGTCGCAACATGACTAAATCATAACGTTCTTTTTGTAGAGGAATAAATTCCACATTTTGTACTTGCATCGCTGCCTTTTCAATACCTAATCCTACGTCAGCCTCACCACGAGCGACCGAACTGGCGATAGCCAGATGGCTGGTTTCTTCCTGGCTATAGTTTGGAATGGCTCTTGGATCAAGATTAAGCTGTTGAAACTTTTCATCAAGCAGTACTCTGGCACCCGAGCCACGTTCTCTGTTAATGAATCGAATGTCGGATCGTAGCAAATCTGGCCAGTCCTTTATATTTTTGGGGTTGCCGGGAGCTACATAAAATCCTTCTTGGCGATAGACTAAATTAATAATGAGTGCCCTTTGGCCTGGTAGCAGGTGACGTACATAAGGAGTGTTGTACTCTCCCGTATCTCCATCCCAAAGGTGAGTCGTAATCAAATTGGCCGTACCACGGTATAAAGCAATCAAGCCATCCATACTACCATTAAAGCAGCGTAAAGAGCGAACTTGAGGCATCTTTTTTTCGAGGTGACGAGTTAACACATCTAAAACAGCATCTTGTCCATAAATAATTAAACCATCTTGAGCAGTAGAAGAGACGTTAGCAGTTTGAGTGACGACTGGTGATTCTATTACATTTATACCTTTTGCATTTTTCATATACTTCTCTAGATCGGATGCTTCTATACGTAGTTTGCGTCCGATATGGTAAGCTGTCAAATCGCCGCGCTTGATGAATTCATAGACGGTGAAACGTGAAATTTTAAGAATTTTAGCCACTTCTTCTGGGGTGTAAGCTATAGTGTTTGACATTACTATCACCTCATGGTTACTTGATTATTCTGTGTACAGCATAACGTATTTTTCTGGATTTAACAACGGGACAATCTCTAAATACATGACATTTTTAAAAAAGGAGATTTCTCGAAACTATTTTGTAGTAGTTATTAAAATTTTATTGAGGAGGAAGAAATCATGCAAATTCATCCATTAGAACTTGGTTTACAGGAGGATTGTCCCTATGGGGATATTACAACTGAGTTATTGGGAATTGAAGGTCGAGGGAGGTTACGATTTATCAGTAGAATATGCTGCGCCATTAGGTTTTACTTGTAAGATAGAACAAATCAAAAGTGGAAAGGGGTTATGATTATGAAAAGTAAGTATAGTGTTTTAGTATGTTTATTTTTGCTTTTATCATTTTTTTCAGTTGGACAAGCTGCCGAAAACTCTCAGAGAACAGAGGTTATTGTATTCCATGCAGGCAGTTTAAATGGTCCTTTTCAAAAGATTGCTAATGCTTATGAAGCCATTCATCCAGAAATCAAGGTAGTATTAGAAGGTAGCGGTAGCCGAGAGGCTGCCCGCAAAGTAACAGAGTTGAACAGACCTTGTGATATTGTCGCTTCAGCGGATTATGAAACCATTGATACATTAATGAAACCGGAATTTGCCAAGTTTAATGTATTTTTTGCTAGAAATAAGGCCGTTTTAGTTTATACGGATAAAAGCAAGTATGCAGATGAAATCAATGAAGACAATTGGTATGAGGTTTTAGCTAGACCGGATGTAGAATATGGTCATACAGATCCCAATTTAGATCCTGGTGGTTATCGAGCCGTCTTATCGCTGCAACTGGCGGAAAAATATTATCAATTACCTGGTTTATACCAACGGCTCGAAAATAACTTTCATCCTACTAATATTGTGAATGATGGAAAAGTAATTCAGGAAAAACTTCGTGCAGGTCAATTAGATTATTTCTTTATGTATGAATCCTCAGCGAAACAAGGCGGGTATCGCTACGTGAAGTTACCAGAGCAACTAGACTTCTCATCCTTAGAGTATGCGGACTACTATCAACAGGCTGTTTTAAAACTTACAGGTAAGGCAGAGGGATCTTTTGTAGAGGTAAAAGGACAACCGATTATTTATGGCTTAACCTTAGTAAATAATGCACCCCATTCAAAAGAAGCATTAGAATTTTTAGAGTTCCTTTTGACGGATGGGCAAGAGTTTATGAATAGAGCTGGATTTATTCCCATGAATCCACCAAAAATCCGGGACGATGAAATGATTTTTCTGCCAGTAGAGCTTCAACATGTAGTAAAAGGTTTGTAGAAGTATCCTAAGGAAGCAGAGGCGTTTTTACAATATTTAAGAAGTGCCGATAGGATGGCAGTGATGAATAAATATGGATTTGAGGTTATTAAATAAAAAGGTTATAACATAAATGATTCTTAATGATCCCTATTATAGGGATCATTTTTATATCACTCTCAGCTATGCTATTATATGTATAACGATAGACAAACTGCAGTAGGCTAAAGATAAGATAATTTGAGGAAAATGAGGTTTTACATAATATGGATGGTCAGAATGTTGAGAAGTATACTTTTAGTAAGGAAATAGCTAAAGCGTTAGAGGAGTTAGGGTACGAGACACTCACTAAGGTTCAGGAAAAGGTAATCCCCTTGGCTCTTGCCCAGAAGGATATTGTAGTGAGATCTCAGACTGGTAGTGGTAAAACAGCTGCTTTTGCCATCCCCGTTTGTGAAAAAATAATAATCGAGCAAAAAAATCCTCAGGTATTGGTTCTTACGCCAACTAGGGAATTAGCAGTACAATTAAAACAGGAGATTTCCAATATAGGAAGGTTTAAAAGAATTAGGTGTGCCGTTGTTTTTGGTAGACAACCAATGGAAGTACAAAAAAGAGAATTAAGACAAAGGGTTCATATTGTTGTTGGTACTCCAGGAAGAACCTTAGATCACATTGAAAGAAAAAATATGAATTTAGCAGAAGTGCAGTATCTGATTATTGATGAAGCAGACAAAATGTTGGATATGGGCTTTATCGAACAGGTGGAAGCCATCCTAACAGTATTGCCTATCAGCAGGGTCACCATGTTATTTTCCGCTACCATGCCAGATAAGATTCAAGAAATATGCAAAAAATACATGAAGAATCCGATAAAGATAGAAGTTGATGCAGAAAATCCGAGTGTAAAAAACATTGAGCAAGCTTATTATGAAGTAGCAGAAGATGAAAAATTTGATTTGCTTACGAGCTTAATCTATATTGAAAGACCAGATAGTGGTATTCTCTTTTGCAATACAAGGGATAAGGTAGAGACTCTTTTCGCAAAGATGAAACAGAAAGGTTACTCTTGTGGAAGCTTGCATGGAGGAATGGAACAAAGAGATCGCTTGCACTCCATTCAAGATTTTAAAAGAGGAGAGTACCAATTTCTGATTGCGACGGATGTGGCAGCAAGAGGGATTCATATAGACGATATAGCTCTTGTGGTTAACTATGATATGCCACTGGATAATGAAAGTTATGTTCATAGAATTGGCAGAACAGGGCGGGCTGGGAACTTAGGTAGGGCTATTTCTTTTGTAACTAAGAATGAATATAGGACTTTGCATGAGATAGAGGAATATGTTGATTATAAGATACCAGAACAAGAAATTCCGAATAGGGAAGACGTGGCAGCAGGAAAATTGATGTTTAATCAACATGCTGAAATTGGGCCTACGTTAAAAATTGATAAAAGCGCAGCATTAAATCGACAAATTACTAGACTTAGGATAAATGCAGGAAAAAAGACGAAAATGCGTCCAGGAGATATACTTGGGGCGATTACTACGATTCCGGGAATTGGCGGAGGCGATATTGGCATTATTGATGTCCAAGATACCTGTTCCTATGTTGAGATCCTTGGAGATAAAGGAGATCTCGTCATGGACGGGCTCCAAGAAACCAAGATAAAAGGCAAGATACATAAAATAAAAGAAGTAGGTTTTTCTAGTATATAACCCATATAAAGTAGGTAAGAGCCAAAAGGTGAGAGGAAAAGGATACAAAAATGAGTGATAACGGATTAACAGAGAAACGTTTTGCTGAAATTATTGCAGAGAATGGTGGACGTGTTTTTAGGGTTGGTGGTTGTGTTCGGGATAGTTTTATGGGAGTGATCCCTAAGGATATTGATTTTTGCGTAGTGGGAATGGTTAAGAAAAATTTTAAGGAATTATTCCCTGAAGCTAAGGAATGTGGAAAGTCTTTTCCCGTATTTCACATGGGAATTGATGGCGTAAAGCGGGAAGTTGCTTTTGCGAGAACAGAACGAAAAGATGGTAGCGGATACAAAGGTTTTAAAGTATCAGCTAAGCCTAAAATAACCATTGAAGAAGATCTTTTCCGGCGTGACACTACAGTCAATTCCATCGCTCAGGATAGTTTGACGGGAGAGATTATTGATCCTTTCCACGGAATACAGGATATTAAAGATAGGGTCTTACGAGCGACAAGTCAACACTTTTCCGATGATCCTATGCGAGCTCTGAGACTAGCTGGACAATCTGCCCGTTTTGGTTTTAGTATCGATAAAGATACCTTACAGCTTGCCACTAAGACAGCTGAAGAACTTGCACAAGAACCTGTAGAGCGGGTACTTAGTGAATTTACAAAGGTTTTAACGGAAGCCGAGGGACCGGGGAAATTTTTCAAGGTTCTAGCAGAGGCTTTTTTACTACAGGTTACATTTAAAGAAATAGCAGAGTTATCTATTACAGAGTTTGAAAAAGCAATGAACATGCTAGATTTAGTAGCAGGCGTAACACATAATCCGAAACTAAGATTTGCATCATTAGGCTTAGTGCTGGACAAAGAGAGCTTAGTTTTATGGAATAATAAGATGACATTACCTGGTGATTGGCTGGATGCGGCGATTACTGTCAGCGAAATTATAGGCATTTTAGATAATCCCACTCCAGGTCAGATTGTAGATACCATTATTAAATTAAGGCGTGGTTCTCTTACAATAGAGGAATACGACCTCATTGCTAACGCTGCAGGATTAAAAAATCTAGAATTAGGACCACTGAGAGCTGCAATGGTCTTGTCTAAAGGAGAAGTGGTTCCTAAAACCTTACAGGGTAAAGAAATTGGAGAATGGTTAAGAAAGAAGTATGTAGAAGCCATTTCAAGACAACTAGATATTAAATAGTTAGTTAAAAATTGCTCTGAAATGCTAATTTCAGAGTAATTTTTGTTAAGTGAAGTTAAAAAAACGACTAGTAACTTTAATTACTTTAATTACTTTAGTAAATTTAGTTATTTTAATTACAGAGTCGTTTTTATAATTGGATTAACTAGTAAATTATTCCTATGCCTTATATCATTTAAAGTAAATAAAATGTCAAAAAATCATAAATATAACAATATAAAAAGGACTTTTGTCTTGATGTGGAGAAAAATGTAAAATAACCAGAAGTAGTAATAAAAGGAAACGTTTTTTGTAAATATTATAATATAAGGTGGGGTAATTTATGCGACTAACGATTGGAAAACAAATTCTATTGGTGTGCATGACAATTGTGCTAGCCTTTACAGGGCTAAGTGTGTTTACCTACTACAAAATTGACAATGTACAAGACGGCTATGATGGCGTACTAAAAAGAAGCGTCCCTCTAGTAGTTGAGATTAAGGATCTTAACATTGAGCTAAACAATCAGGCATCTCAAGTTCGTGGTTTTATATTAACAGCAGATCCTAAATATGTTCAAGGTTATGAAACATCAAGAAAAAAAATGGAAGACACCCTGTCCAGCTTGGAAAAGAAATTGATTACACCAGAGGGGAAAGAGAGGGTAGCTGGCCTTAGGGCATCATTGGCTGAGTATCATAAGGTTTCAGATCAAGGAATTCTTGCTCGGAAAACGATTGGGCAGGAGGAAGCTTTGAAATCCGTAGCAGCAGCGGGCGGGAAAATAGAAACTGCTGAAAAAAACATGAATGATACAGTGAAATTTTTAGCGGAGCGTATGGATTTACGTGTAAAAGAAAATGGGGAATCTGTGGATCATATGCAGGCAATAGTTGGGATACTGGATGTTATTATTTTTATTTTAGCCTGCGCTGCTGCATTGATTTTAGCAAGACGTATATCGAGGCCTCTAAGTCAGGTAGCTGCATCGGCCCAAAACATTGCCAATGGTGATTTAAGCGTAGTGAAGATTACATATGCCGGTAAGGATGAAATTGGCGATATGGTACAATCCTTTACTGCAATGACAGATAATCTGCGTAAGGTAATAAGCCAAGTGGCAAAGTCGGCGGAACAAGTGGCAGCAGCTAGTGAGGAATTAACTGCAAGTTCAGAGCAGTCAGCACAAGCCGCAGGACAAGTTGCGGAAACAGTTACGAATGTAGCTACTGGTGCATCGGGTCAACTTTTCGCTGTTGAGGAGACAATTTCCGTTGTACAGGATATGGCGACAGCGATTGACAATATTGCTAGTAATGCAAAAAATGTGTCTACTAAATCCGGCGAAACTGCTACTGCTGCGAATGCTGGCGGTGAGGCAGTCGGACAAGCTGTATCTCAAATGCAATTAATTAAAGAATCTGTTGCCCAAGCTGCCCAAGTGGTTCAGCAACTGGGGGCAAGCTCTCAACAAATCGGAGAAATTGTAGATGTAATTAGCGGTATTGCGGGACAAACAAATTTATTAGCACTTAATGCTGCCATTGAGGCAGCAAGGGCTGGTGAGCAAGGGCGAGGGTTTGCTGTGGTGGCTGATGAAGTAAGAAAATTAGCTGAACAGTCCCATGAAGCGGCGCAGAAAATTGCTATTATTATTCGTGAAATTCAATCCAATACAAGTGCAGCCGTAACAACCATGAATCAGGGAACAAATGAGGTAGCCAAGGGAACGGAGGTTATTACTGCAACCGGTGAACGGTTCAATTTTATTACAGGCTTGGTAGAGCAGCTTAATCGTCAAATCCAAGAGATTGGCTCGGCTGCAGAAGTCTTATCCGCTTCTAGTGGTCAGGTTGTTCATTCTGTAGACAGCGTGAAAACCGTAGCTGCTGAAACGGCAGGAGATACCCAAACCATTTCTGCAGCAACAGAAGAACAATCTGCTTCCATGGAAGAGATTGCGTCTTCCAGCCAAGCATTAGCTAACATGGCGGCTGAACTGCAGGTAATCGTGTCCCAATTCCGATTATAGATAGGCGAAATAGAATATCCTATATAGGCACTTTTCCCAAAAGGAACAGTGCCTATATTTTTATATTTAAATAAAAAATGTAGATTGACAATGTTGGAATTATCAGATATTATGAAAAAAGATTCATGTTTATTGGTTTCAGAAACCGATTAACATCATCTAGTAGGGAGATTGTAAGATGGAAAAAAGTAAAACGAATATCACAATCGCGGATGTTGCTAAAAGGGCAGGAGTTTCTAAGACAACAATATCAAGATATCTGAATGGGAAGTTTGAATTTATGTCGGCAGAATCCCAACAGAGGATTAAAGGTATTATTGAGGAATTAAATTTTCGTCCTAATAATTTGGCGAGAAGTTTAAAATCAAGTAAGAGCCATCTAATTGGCGTACTAATTGCTGATATCAGCAATCCATTTTCTTCTATATTGGTAAAGGGTATTACAGATTACTGTAAACAATGTGGATATAATGTTGTGGTTGCCAACACAGATAATGATAGTGAAAAAGAACGGGAATATATTTTATCGATGATCGATCAAAGAGTAGAAGGCTTAATTATCAATGTGTCAGGCGATAATAACGAATTTTTACGTGATATCGCAGAGAATCACGTTCCTATTGTATTAGCTGATAGACCTATTTTTCCTACTATGTTTGATACTGTTAAAACAAATGACTATCAAGCTACTATCGATGCGATTACCTATCTTGCAGAAGAAGGATTTACAAAAATAGGCTATTTTACAGAACCGATTAATAACATTGGAACTCGAATGATTAGGCAGCAGGCCTATAAGGAAGCTTGTCAAATACTACAATTAGAGCCACAAGAATTTGTGATTGATAGTAAAGATGAAAGTGGTATTCAAAATCAAGTGCAGCAATTTTTGACTCATAATCATGGACAGACAAATGCAATATTTACTGCTAATGGTGTCACTATGATAAGTGTATTAGGGGCAATGCATCGATTGGGTCTAACTATCCCGCAAGATGTTGCCATATGCGGTTTTGATAACTGGCCTTGGATGGAGTTGATTGGACCAGGAATCACGGTAGTGTCACAGCCGTTTTATGATGTTGGTGTTGAGTGTGTCAAACGTATGATGTTTAGACTAGAAGAAAATTCGAAAAGTAGTCCTGAGGTCATTGAACTGGAAAGTCAATTCATTATTAGAGGATCTACTAAGCTAAAAAAATAAATTTTTTTAGCTTAGTAACCGATAAACTAAAACGGTAAACTATTACTTAAAAGTTGATATTTTTTTGATTTAGAAACCGATAAACGAAATTGGTAAACAACAAGTAGTATATAAAACGGAGGAGGAAGATTTTGAAGAGGATGAGAGAAAATATTGTTATCAACACGATTGTTTTTAAGGATTTGATTGATGCAGGAAGCAGACAGTGGCAAACATTTGAACTAGTTAAATCTTTGGGAGTATCAAAAATTGAGATTCGCCGAGAGTGGATTGTCGATTTCCCAGGGGAAATAAAGCAAATGGTGCTAGAGGCAGAGAAACAAAAAATGCAATTGCTATATTCAGTTCCAGTCGACCTTTTCAGTAAGAAACGTTTTGATCGTAGTAACGTTCTTTCTTGCCTAGATGAGGCTGAACGTATGCAGATGAAGATGGTAAAGTTTACGATTGGTGATTTTGATGCTAGTAATGTAGAAGAAATTGAAGCGTTAAAAGCTAACTTACAAAAAAGGAACATGGTTGTCACTGTAGAAAATGATCAAACTCTGTTAAGTGGGAAAGTAACAGTGCTAAAAGAGTTTTTAGATTGCTGTAAAGAATATGAAATTCCTATTTACTGTACTTATGATATCGGCAACTGGTGTTGGGTTAATGAAAATCCAGTGAGTAATACTTCCCAACTTAAACAATATGTCAAATATATCCATTTGAAGGATGTAATTTATGAAAACGACGAACCAGCTGCTTGTGCTTTGGATCAAGGGCAAGTGGATTGGCGGTTAATACTAAAGATGTTGCCGCAAAATGTTCCTTTAGGGATTGAATATCCTTGCGGCCCTAAGCCAGTTGAAGTATTAAAGGGCACGATTGAAAGAATAGTTGATCCTAATTAAGTCATCCTAGAACCATCATATTTACTAGAGTATTCGATATGTAGTTGAAGATTTTCGATATTATTTTGTTTTAAATGACAGGAGGAAAATATATGTGTGAAATTCTTACTCTTGGAGAGCCTATGGCACTCTTTTTAGCCAATCAAAAGGGAGAGCTTGATAAAATCGAAGAATTTACCAAGCTTGTTGCAGGTGCAGAAGTAAACTTTGCAATCGGCATGGCGCGACTAGGTCATGAAGTAGCTTATATTACGAAGTTAGGAGAAGATCCTTTCGGAAAATATATTAATCGGTTTCTTTTAGAAAATAACATTGATACTCGGTATGTGAACTATGATGCAGGGCATTTTACAGGCTTTCAATTAAAATCAAAAGTGGAAGTTGGCGATCCAGAAGTTTTTTATTTCCGCAGGCATTCAGCAGCTTCTCACTTACACACAGAAGATGTTAGTGATATTCTCTGGGACAAAGTCAAACATCTTCATTTAACAGGAATACCTCCTGCTCTATCTTCCACTTGTCGAGAAGTGAGCTACAAGCTAATGGCAGCTGCTAGAGAAAAAGGTATTTCTATTTCATTTGATACCAATTTACGGCCACAGTTATGGAAAAGTAAGGAGGAGATGGTAAGTGTTATTAATGACTTAGCCTTTCGCAGCGATCTTGTATTACCTGGGGTTAATGAAGGCAAAATCTTAACGGGTAGTGATGATCCCAACCAGATTGCTGACTTCTACTTGAAAGAAGGAGTGTCTACCGTCGTTATTAAGTTAGGTGAGAAAGGAGCTTTTGTTAAAACACAAGATACTTCTTTTGAAGTACAGGGGTTTAAAGTGGAAAAAGTTGTAGATACGGTAGGTGCAGGAGATGGATTTGCCGTAGGTGTAGTTAGTGGCTTAAGGGCTGGGTTATCCCTTAAAGATGCGGTAGTGAGGGCGAATGCGATTGGGGCTTTAGTAGTCATGTTCCCAGGTGATAATGATGGATTACCAAATTCACGACAACTTGAATCGTATTTGCAGACTCAGCTTGGACAACAGGTGTAAGAAAAATATTTATGTAAAAAATGTAGGTGTAAGGGAGATGAGTATTTGGTTAAGGTACTAGTGACGGCAAGATCCTTTGCGTTATGTGATGAGGCAAAAGCTCTCTTGGAGTCCCAAGGATATTTAATTACATGGAATCCAGTTGGAAGGCCTTTAAAAGAAGAAGAGCTCCTAGAGTTAATACCAGGAATGGATGCTTTGATTACAGGGACAGATGAGGTAACTGAAAAGGTAATTGCAGCAGGATTGCCTACCCTTAAAGTTATCGGTAAATATGGCGTAGGGTACGACAATATTAATGTTGCTGCTGCGAAAGAACATGGGATACAAGTGACCTATACTCCAGGAGTTCTGACGAAATCAGTAGCTGAATTAGCCATGGGGCTATTAATGGCAGTGACTCGTAATATTGCCGCTATGGATCAATTGGTACGGCAAGAAAAATGGGAGAGAATTACGGGAACAGAGTTATCTGGTAAAACGATTGGCATTGTGGGAACAGGAAATATCGGTAGGGAAGTTGCTAAAAGGGCCGCGGCCTTTGATATGAATATAATAGCTTTCGATGTTTGGCCTAGTCTTGACTTTGCTGCTCAGTACGCAACCAAGTATGTATCGTTGGAAGAACTCTTTAAAAAAGCAGACTTTATCTCATTGCACGCACCTTCTACCCCTGAAACCGTTGGTATGATTCATGCGAAAAGCTTGCAAAGCATGAAAAATACAGCTGTACTTATCAATACAGCCCGTGGCGATCTGATTGTTGAGGAAGATCTAATTAAGGCCTTGCAGGAAGGGGTAATTGCTGGTGCAGGTTTAGATACTTTCGCAGTGGAACCTCTGCGTGATCAAAGATTTTTTAGTTTGAAGAATGTTGTATTAACACCACATGCCGGTTCAAATACTCGTGAAACGGTGGCCAGAATGAGTATAATGGTTGCTACTGATGTGGTAGCAGTTCTAGGTGGCAATCCACCTCACTATCCTGTGAGGTAATATAGCAACATGTTGAGTAAGGTATGAAAAATATTAAGAGAAGAAGGAGAAAATAAAATGGAAGTAAAAGCGTTGGCTCCTAGTCGTTGGATGAAATTGATTCCGCTGGCATTTATCACTTATAGTTTAGCTTATCTTGATCGGGCGAATTACAGTTTTGGGGCAGCTTCTGGCCTTGCTCGGGATTTGAACATTACGGCATCCGCATCCTCATTACTTGGTGCATTATTTTTCTTAGGATATTTCTTTTTTCAAATTCCAGGTGCACTTTATGCTGAAAAACGCAGTGCAAAAAAACTCGTATTTTGGACATTGATCTTATGGGGTGGCTTGGCTACTGCAACAGGTATGGTTAACGATATCTCTGCCCTATATGTCATTCGATTTATGTTGGGGGTCGTGGAAAGCGTAGTTATGCCAGCGATGCTGGTATTTTTGAGCCATTGGTTTACTAAATCGGAGCGTTCTAGAGCCAATACTTTCTTGATTTTGGGGAATCCAATTACTGTATTATGGATGTCTATCGTATCAGGATATCTTGTAAATTCTTTTGGTTGGCGCTGGATGTTTATAATAGAAGGTATTCCTTCTATTATTTGGGCCGTTATTTGGTGGATGATGGTTACAGATCATCCCAAAGAAGCCAATTGGCTTACATCTTCTGAGAAAAAGGATATTGAAGAAGCCTTACTAGAAGAGCAGAAAGGCTTAAAACCAGTTAAAAATTACGCAGAAGCCTTCAAATCACCAAAGGTAATTACTCTTGCTTTTCAATATTTCTTTTGGAGTATTGGTGTTTATGGATTTGTGATGTGGCTACCATCTATTATTAAGTCTGCATCTAATATGGGAATCGTTGCTGCAGGTTGGCTCTCTTCGGTACCTTATGCCTTGGCGGCAGCCTTGATGGTAATTATTTCATACTATTCTGACAAAACCCAGAATCGCAAAGGTTTTGTATGGGTATCCTTACTCATTGGTGCCATTGCCTTTTTCGGATCTTATTTACTAGGGGCTTCTAACTTTTGGCTATCTTATTTTCTGCTGGTTATTGCCGGTGGTGCGATGTATGCTCCATATGGACCATTTTTTGCCATCATCCCAGAAATTTTACCGAGAAATGTGGCAGGGGGAGCCATGGCTCTCATTAATAGCTTTGGAGCGTTAGGTTCATTTGTCGGAGCTTATATTGTAGGGTATCTCAATGGTGCTACAGGTGGGCCAAGTGCATCCTATATATTTATGGCAAGCTCATTAGTATTGGCAGTCATATTGACATTGGTTACAAAAACCTCTTCTTCCGATGTATCGACAACCCATATTGCGAACTAATTATTTTACTCTTATCCTACGAGGTTTTGATAAGAAAAATCAATGTAATGGATTTTATCTGTAGCCTAAGTTTGGGATGCAGTGGTGTTAATTCTTGAAACAAGTAGGGGGATTCTTATGGATAATGTATTATCAAAAATGCCTGCATACCAAAGGGCGATAGCAAAAGGGCACCTAGGTTCCTGTGGAGCTAACTATAGAAATTTAGATCGGCCAATCATTGCAGTTGTCAACTCATGGAATGAAATCGTACCAGGGCATGCACACCTTAGAGATTTAGCAGCTCATGTAAAACGGGGTATTATTGATAATGGTGGGCATCCCTTAGAATTTAATACCATAGCGATTTGTGATGGTATTGCTCAAGGGCATGATGGAATGAGATATGTGTTACCGAGTCGTGAATTGATCAGTGACTCAATTGAAGTCATGATAAAAGCGCATGGTATTTTTGATGGAATGGTATTACTAGGTTCTTGTGATAAGATTGTGCCAGCTATGCTAATGGCGGCAGCAAAGTTAAATATTCCAACTGCCATGGTTACTGGGGGGCCTATGATCAATCAGATTAAACCCAGTGAATCTAAGAGTGCTCGTCAACAATTTATTCGTGGTGAAATTGATGAGGAAAAACTTGTTGAAGCTACGGTAAAGTATTATCCTACGGCTGGTATTTGTCCCTTTTTGGGAACAGCCAATACGATGAGTATTGCAGTAGAGACACTAGGCCTTTCCTTAACTGGATCTTCTCTAATACCAGCCATTAGTAGAGAGAAAGAACAAAATGCCTATGATACAGGTTACACTGTTGTAAACTTGGTAAATCAAAATATACAACCCCGTGATATCATGACAAAAGAGGCATTTCATAATACAACAGCTGTTATTTTAGCTATGGGGGCTTCTTTAAATAGTGTATTGCATTTACCTGCCATTGCCAAAGAATGTGGTATTGAATGGACTTATCGTGATTTTGACCGTATTAGTCGTAAAACACCACTATTGACACAGGTGACGCCAAATGGTGGGGAATATACAGTAGCTGATCTTTATCCTGTTGGTGGAATTCCTACTATTATGAAGGAACTAATCCCTGTTTTAGCTACAAATACAGTAGGTGTGAATGGGAAAAGTTTGGCTGAAAACTTAGAAAGCGCTGCAGATGCAGATGGAGTTATTATTCACTCCTTTACAGATGCTTTTTCTAGGGAAGGTGGTATTGCTGTATTATATGGTAATTTGGCACCAGAAGGGGCTGTCGTTAAGTGTTCCGCTGTTCCTAAAGAAAAATGGATATATTCAGGTCCTGCGAAAGTATTTGATTCAGAAGAAGCTTGCATTAATGCAGCGCAAAAAGGCGAATTATCTTCTGGGGATGTACTTATAATTCGTAATGAGGGTCCTATTGGTGGCCCAGGAATGAGGGAGATGCATAGAGCCACTGAGATTATTGCTGCAGTTGGTGATGCTGCAATCGTTACAGATGGGCGTTTCTCAGGGGCTTCAGGTGGATTATCCATCGGATATCTTTCTCCAGAAGCTGCAGAAAGAGGACCCATTGCTTTTGTGCAAAATGGTGACAGAGTAAGTATCAATATTTATGAGCGAAGTATTCACTGGGAGATAACAGACGAAGAATATCAAAACAGGAAAGAAAATTATCAACCAGTTATCAAGGACATAAAAAGTGAATTTCTTACATTATATGGAGCGAATACGACTTCTTCTGCTAAAGGTGCAGTTCGCCGTTAAAACATAAATGAAAAAGGATCGGGAGGATAGAGAATTGGAAAAAGAAAAGGTAATCACTAAGATTATTGAAGGAGGCCTCGTTGCTGTTGTACGAGCGCAAACCAAAGAAGAGGCAAAGAAGGTTACAGAAGCCTGCATTGCAGGTGGTGTTGTAGCCATTGAGATCACTTTTACCGTTCCAGGCGCGAATGAAATCATAAGTGAATTGGCAAAGATTTATTCACCAGAGGAAATTTTACTTGGAGCTGGAACGGTTCTTGACCCAGAAACAGCAAGAATTGCTATTTTAAGTGGTGCGCAGTATGTTGTATCTCCTTGCCTGAATGTAGACACTGTCAAATTATGCAATCGGTATCGGGTACCAATCATGCCAGGTGCAATGACTATTAGAGATGTAGTGGAAGGAATGGAAGCTGGTGCAGACATTATTAAAGTGTTTCCAGGCGAACTTTTTGGACCTGGTTTTATTAAAGCCATTAAGGGCCCTCTACCTCAAGCAAGACTGATGCCTACAGGCGGTGTTGGCGTTGATAATGTGGGAGAGTGGATCAAGGCTGGCTGCGTGGCAGTGGGTGTAGGTAGTAACCTTACTGGAGGAGCCAAAACTGGTGATTATACTTCTATTACAACAAAGGCTAAAGAATTCGTTGAGGCCATACGTTTAGCCAGAGCATAAGTTTTATGGGAAATAGGATATAAGGTCTAGCACAGTCAACTAGTACGCTATGACAGCAACAAGAACCCTACAGATTACTGTCCTGTAGGGTTCTTGTTGCCGAAAGGCATCTGATCATAATACTGCATTAAGGGAAATTTTTAATAGTCTGTGTCCTCTAACAGTTCATTACCTGAAAAAGTATCAACACCTACTGTACATTTCATGTCTGCAGTAGTACTCTTTTTTGCTTCCGTTGAAAGAATATTATTATTGAATTCAACTTCGCCATTAATGTTTTTGCCGTTCCATTGCTGATAAACCTTTTTATTATCCAACTGATCGCCTCCTAAATTAATAGAGCTAACAATAGTTTTCCCAAGTAACAAGGTGATAGTCTGGTAATGTTTTTAAATATAGCTACAAAAATAGAGGATTAAGCAATAAACAATTTTTCGTATATTTATTACTTTGTTAAATTTGGAGATATAGTCGCTATGTTAGGGATTTTCATAGAATATGGCTAAATAAGGGCGTCCTTTTTAAAAAATAACTTGTATATTTATTAAGCAAATGATATAGTTTATAATATTTCCTGGGAAAAAAAGTGACAATAACTGACAAGTTATATGAATTATGTTAGAGGGATATCTTTTTTTCGAATCAGAATTATAACACTTTTTGTTCAAGTCCTTCTGAAAAAACTGAGAAATACCAGGGGATAAAGACGAGGGAATATTTTGAAACTCCATGTAGTCATTAGCACAAAAGTAGTCTTACTATGTAAAGCAAAATAGGAGGATAAGTCATGCAGATTCGACAGAAAATCATTGTATCTTTAGCAGTAATTTTAAGTTTAATGGTGGGAATGAGTGTATATTCATTATGGTCTTCTAATCAAATAAAGAAAGGCATCAACAATATTCAGACTAGTAATGCAGCAGCAATTATTGCAGCTAAAGCTGAAAATGAATATACGAGTGCAGTATTAGAAATCAGACGTTACATAGCTGATGGAGATGAAAAGTATAGTAAAAACTTTGAAGAGAAGTTGACTGCTGTTGAGGAATTAGAAAAACAACTCCTTGCTTTGACGCCACCTGATAAGTTAAAAGATATTGAAAAACTAATTGATGATACGACTAAATATAAGACCGGTGTAGTAACTCGCCTTATCCCAGTACTGCGGGAACAACATAAGGATAGAATAGCTGGCAATATCGAAAAAGCGAATGAAAAGTCTCTGACAAGTGGCGCGATAACTCGTGAGTTAACACCATTCGCTCAGTCTATACAAAAAACACTACATACTACCGTGGAAGAAAATGCTAAGCTTGCCCTTGCAGAAGTGGATGAAGCGAACCATAATGTATCTTATAATGTGACTATGGCAATTACATTAAGTGTTATAGCTTTGATTTTTGGTGTGATACTGAGTGTTTACCTAACAAAACAAGTCACATCCCCGATAAAATACATTACAGCAGAGCTGACTACCATGGCAGCGGGCGATTTTTCAGGATCCATTCATCAAGGACTTAGCATGCGTTCCGATGAATTTGGTATTCTTGCCAAGTCACTGACAGAGATGAAAGGTAATTTAAAACGACTTTTCTCACAAGTGCAAGAGAAAGTAGAACAGCTTTCAGCTGCATCGGAACAGCTAACTGCTGGAGCAGAACAATCTGCGCAGGCTGCCACCTTAGTTGCTGATTCCATCATGGATGTAGCGGCAGGAACAGAAAAACAAACAAACGCAGTTAATACTACCTTAACTGTGGCCGAAAAATCTGCCTTTGATGCGAAAATAGTAGCTCAAAATGCGCAGCATGCCACGGAAACATCTCAAAGAACAACTTCTGCAGCTCAAAATGGTGGAAAACTTATTAATTCGGCGGAAGAACAAATGGCTAATATTGAAGCTACTGTAGGTCATTCTGCGCAAGTAGTAGGCAAGTTAGGAGAACGTTCTCAGCATATAGGGCAAATCGTAGATACCATCTCTGGGATCGCTGGGCAAACCAATCTATTGGCTCTTAATGCAGCAATTGAAGCTGCCCGTGCAGGAGAGCAGGGTAGAGGCTTTGCTGTCGTCGCTGAAGAAGTACGTAAGCTTGCAGAGCAATCGGAAGAAGCAGCAAAACAAATTGCAACGTTAATTAGTGAAATTCAACAGGAAACGGAACAAGCTGTTTTGGTAATGAACACTGGTACGGAAGAAGTAAAGGATGGTACGAGAGTAGTTTTGGAGGCGGGGAATGCATTTAATCAGATTATCCAACTTGTAGGCGAGGTTACCACGCAAGTTAAGGAAATCTCCAATGCCGCTGATCAAATTTCAATTGGGAGCCAAGATATTGTTGGCGCAGTCCGTGGGATTGACGAAGTTACCAAAGGGAATGCTCTCCAGACTCAAACTGTTTCCGCTGCAACTGAGCAGCAAACTGCATCTATGCAGGAAATTGCGGCAACTAGCCGCAGCCTTTCTCATATGGCAGAAGAATTACAGGATGCTGTCCGTAAATTTAGAGTATAAAGAAATATTGTTACGTTTTTTGGTAATCAAGTAAAATTCAAAGACTAAGATGTAGGTGGCGTTTTTCACTCCACTTACATCTTAGTCTTTCTGTATTTGCAGGGAATATATAGCTAGGAGTCGAAGTGATTAAGAAACAGAACTATGGGTGTAATGTGAAAAAGATAGGAGGCTTACATATGATTTATACACGTACAGGTGATAAGGGGATGACTAGTCTGTTAGATGGTAGTCGTGTGCGGAAGAACAGTATACGCGTAGATAGTTACGGAACCATTGACGAGTTAAATTCATTATTAGGCTTTGGGAAGCATTTTATTATGAATCCAGCTATCGTAGAAAAAATCCATATTGTGCAGTTAGAGCTTTTTGCCGTCGCTGCTGAGTTGGCAGATCCTAAAGGGGAAATGTACCCTGCAAAAATTGGCGAGGCTGAAATTTTGCGTTTTGAAACTTGGATTGATGAATATGTCAAGCTTATGAATCCCGCTCCTAAATTTATAGTGCCAGGCAGCAGCCAGGCTTCTGGGATTCTACATGTAGCCCGTACTGTTTGCCGACGTGCTGAAAGGCTTATGACGTCACTAGAAGAGATAGAACCAGTGAGTTCGTCTTTAATGAAATATGTAAATCGCTTGTCTGATGTATTATACACCTTTGCCCGCTTTTTGGAAGAACAGCAAGAATTGGTTAATTCATAACTAGGATTTTACGGAGTACAATAGACTGTAGCCTCACAAAATGGCATAATAGAAGCATAATTTGTCTTCCGGGGCAAGCTATGCTTTTATTTACGAGATTTGAAAGTACAATAACTTCTGAATCAAGTTTTATTTCTCTGTACAGATAGGTCTAGTACATTTTATTTTTTTATAGCAAGGAGTTTTATCATGAAAATACAACGAATTTTTTTACTCTATATTTTAATGAATGTTATTGCTTTCTTACATTTGGATGTAGCGCCCGCCTTTGCGGCAGCTAACAATCCGCAACCAATTGATTATATAAATGGCGTAGTGTTGTCGGTACAATCCCTTGAAATTTCATCGAATAAGAATATGGGGGTTACTGGGAAAAATTTAATAACGATTCAGCTTACATCAGGGGCAGAAGCTGGTAAAGAGGTGCAGAGTATTAACTATACTACCAACCAGCCATTATTTGACATCAGCCCTAGTCCTGGGGATAAGATCATTTTGGCTGTAAACGAGACACAAAGTGTAAAACAATACCATGTCGCGGATTATAATCGCCTTTTTCCTATGTATATACTAGTAGGTGTCTTTATTTTATCCTTGTTGTTGCTTGGGAAAAAGATTGGTGTTAAGACCTTGTTTGTTATTTGTTTTTCTGTAATTTTGATTCTTAAGGGTATGATTCCCCTTATTTTGAGTTATCATTGGAACTTTATTTTGGCTACCATGCTTGTTTGTGCAGTGATTGCTACCGTAACGCAAATTACAATTAGTGGTTGGAATGCAAAGACCTGGGGAGCAATTATTGGTACTGTAGGTGGTGTTGTTATAGCAGGGATTTTAGCAGCAATATCCATTTCGTGGATGCATTTAACAGGCTTAGATAGTGAAGAAGCTATGATGCTCAAAGTTACTACGTTATCCTTCATGAACTTTCAAGAAGTTCTATTTGCAGGAATTATTTTAGGATCACTAGGCGCTGTGATGGATGTAACGATATCGATTGCCTCTACCCAATTTGAAATTAAAAAATCTTGTCCTCATTATGGATTTACAGAAGTATTTAAATCTGGCATAAACGTTGGACGAGATGTTATGGGAACTATGGCAAATACCTTAATTTTAGCTTATACGGGGAGTTCCTTACCTTTGATTTTTCTGATTACATCACAAGAAAATGTGTCCTTAGTACGCATTATGAATTTAAATATTGTGGCGACAGAAATAACGAGAGCTCTTACTGGAAGCATTGGATTAATCTGCTCCATACCGCTAACAGCTGCCATTACAGCCCTCCTCTTGAGCCGAATCAATAAGCAGTAATATATTATGAAGTCTTAATAGTTCATTTTGTTGACATTATATGTAATATAATGTAGAATAAAGTAAAAATACGAAACCAAATATTGGGCAAACTTATCGAAAGGTAAGGACGCAAAGCTATGGGTCTAAGGAATTTTTATTCTATGACCGCCAAGCTGCCGATTCAATTTAGATTTGTAATTAGCAGCAGGACATAGTGAACTGGTGCTAATTTTTTTATTTTAGGAGGATTATTTTGCAGCTTAGAATTAAGGGGAAAATTCTTACCATTATTTTAGTAGTTTCATTGGCCATGCTCACAGTAGGTTCGATAGGGTATTATTATACAAATGCAATGAGCAATGAAATGAAAATTATGTACAATGAAAATCTTTTATCCATTAAACGATTAAATGAGACTCGGCATAATTTTAGGGCAGTTCACGGAATGATTCTGGAACTTATTTTTGGTAATGTAGATAAGGCAACCGAAGATAAGTTAACAAATGAAATAAAATCATTGGCATTGGAAACGGATAAAACCTTAAAAGCCTATGAGAGTCAAAAACTAACACCATATGAGCAAGAAAAATTACTTAAGCTAAAAGAAGCAATTGGTCAGTATCGGACAGAGCGACAAAAGGCAATTGATTTAGCAAAACAAGGGAAAAAGCAAGAAGCTTATACATATTTTACCCAGCAGGCTGCAGGTAAACTTGAAGCGGTAAATATAACTCTCCAAGAACTAGCAAATTATATGGCGGAAAAAAGTGATAAGGCCAATCGAGAAGGAGAAGAACATGCTAGTTTTGCCGGTAAAGTGATTTTCTCATTAACGGGGCTTTTTGCTTTACTAAGTATGTTTCTTGGGTGGAAACTATCTACTATGATTGTCAGCAGATTAGGAACTGTAGGTGCCTTTTTAGCTGAAATAGCAAATGGGAATTTAGGTCTAGAAAACGTAAAAATCGCCGAGAGGGATGAAATCGGTGAAATAGGCCAGGGTTTAAACAAGATGGCTGATAGTCTAAAAGGAGTTGTCCGCCAGGTAATTGAATCAGCTGAACAGGTGGCGGCGTCTTCAGAAGAACTGACAGCAAGTGCAGAACAATCAGCGCAGGCTACCAATCAGGTAGCAGCTACCATTAGTGAAGTAGCCCAGGGGGCTGAAAACCAGGCTAGTGCAGTAACGACAACTACTTCCGTAGTTGAACAGTTATCTACGGGTATTGAGCAAGTTTCCCTAAATGCAACAAAAATGAGTGAGGTATCCGATAAAACGTTCCAAGCAGCCCAAGATGGTGGTAAAGCAGTAAAAGCTGCAATGAATCAGATGGATATTGTGGAACAGACAGTGACCAAATCAGCGAATGTTGTTGCAAAACTAGGGGAAAGATCGAAAGAAATGGGACAAATTGTTGAGACGATTTCTGGAATTGCGGCACAAACGAATCTACTTGCTTTGAATGCAGCTATTGAGGCTGCCCGTGCAGGAGAGCATGGTAGAGGATTTGCTGTAGTTGCGGAAGAGGTACGAAAGTTAGCAGAACAATCTCAAGAGTCAGCAAAGGAAATTGCAAATTTAATTGCAGAAGCTGGTATGGATACAGATCAAGCTGTTAACGCTATGAAAGAAGGAAGTCGTGAGGTCAATGTGGGAGCTGAGGTAGTAAACACTGCTGGGAAAGCTTTCAAAGAAATTTCTACTTTTATTGATCAATTGACAGGTCAAATCAAAGAAACTTCTGCTTCTATTGGGCAAATGGCTTCGGGTAGCCAGAAGATCGTAGCATCTGTACATGATATTGACCAAATTAGTAAAGATACGGCCAGTAGAACTCAAACTGTATCTGCAGCTACTGAGGAGCAATCAGCATCCATGGAAGAGATTGCTGCATCTAGCCAGGCATTAGCTAAGATGGCAGAAGAACTTCAAGGCGTTGTAAGAAGGTTTAGGATATAGAAGAGTAATACTAAAGGCCCTCCGTTAAGGAGGGCCTTTAGTGTTAAGTTTGCGCTGCACTAGCTTTTAGGTCTCATTACTATAGCAGATGCATAGGTTCCTGAATCTGTCAATGAATCCATACCTAAAAGGGAAGGTTATTTCATGAAAAGTAGCGAAGTAAGAAAAAATGGTTAAATTGTCAAAGTGAAAGTAAATTTTTCTCATTAAAACTCATAACAGTTCAATTGAACATAATTTTTAATAGAAATAAGGTGAGATCAAATGAAAGTATTAATCATTGATGATGAAAAAAGTATTCGCACTATACTCTCAGAAATGGTACAACATTGGGGTTACGAGGTTGTTCTTGCAGCTGATGGTGAAAGTGCTTGGAAAATTTTTCAGGTTATTAATGAACCAATTATTGTGCTGCTCGATTGGGTTATGCCAGGGATAGATGGAGTTGAATTATGTAGACGGTTAAAACAGAGTGAGAAGACAGCACATACTTACGTTATCATATTAACTGCCAAGAAAAGTGATGTCGAAGATGTGGTAATTGGCTTTGATGCTGGGTCTGATGATTTCGTGACGAAGCCGATTGATCCAAGAGAATTAAGTTGTCGCCTGTCCGTTGGCCGGCGTATTTTAACATATCAGCATGATTTAGAACAACGTAATGCTACTTTACAAGAAACGACTCGGGTGATGGAAAATGTAATGCGAGAGCTGCAAGTTGTAAATGGTAAGCTAAAAGAACTTTCCTTAGAGGATGAACTTACAGGAATTCCTAACAGGAGAAGTTTGGAGAATTATTTAGCTAGAGAATGGTGGCATGCATTGCGGGAAAAAGAAGCGTTGACCTTCATTATGGTAGATGTGGATTTTTTTAAGTTTTACAATGATACCTATGGACATCCTGCGGGAGATGAATGCTTGAAAAAAGTTGCTGCTATCTTAGCTGAAAATGTGAAACGCAGCAGTGACATAACTACCCGTTATGGCGGTGAGGAGTTCGCCATTGTTCTGCATGATACTGACTCAGCAGGGGGACAAAAGGTAGCGGAAAAACTTCGACTTGCTGTAGAATCACTTGTAATACCCAATAAAGCATCTAAAGTCAGCCCTTATGTTACCATAAGCCTGGGTATTGCAACAATAATACCGGATATCAATTTATCCTATGAGACTTTAAAAAAAGAAGCCGATGATGCCTTGTATCAAGCAAAACGTGAAGGTAGAAACAGATGGTTTGCGATTGATGTAGGGAGAGGTGCATGTAGTGTTAAAGGATGAAAAGCTTATTCAAGAATTTGTCATTGAGGCCATAAGCCATGTGGAGAAGATAGAATCGGGATTGCTTGCTATTGAAAAGGGGCAACTGGATGAGCAGATCATTCATTCCATTTTTCGTTCTGCTCATAATATTAAAGGGACAGCTGGATTTTTTGGTTTCCACAAAATTGTTGAATTGTCTCATGCTATTGAAAGTTTGCTAGGAAAAGTGCGCAGTAGAGAGATAGCCATTACTTTACCTATCATTGATGCATTGTTAGCAGCGAATGATGAACTTAAGGTATTGTTGGATCATATTACAACTAGCGAACAACAAGATATCACTATCTATGTAAAAGAATTAAAACAAGCCTTTCCCAGCGAAAGTTTTGGAATGAATGGAAAGGGTACGACGAGTTCTTTGACTAGCGAAATGCAAGAGACAATCTCGCAGACGAATAAACCTTATAATGATGTCAAAGTGGTGCTAGAAGATTTAAGCAGAAAAGGTCATAGAGTATATAAGTATCAGTATGACATCCATTCCATAGAGCCTAATGAGGCGGGACGGCTGTGCGGGAATACAGCTAAAAGTATCCAATCAATAGGTGTTTTGTTAGCCCATTATATTACTCAGGCTCAAGAAGGTACTAGATCTGCTTCTCAGCAAGAAGCAATCTTTTTATTTAGTACAGTACTGGAAAAAGAACTTGCGGTTATGGCCCTTGGTGCAAGCCAGGAAGATATTGTGGAATTTGACGTTTCCAGTCAGAAAAATGAGATTTTTCAAGTTATAGACGCCCCAAATAAAACTGGTTCTAGCGGATATAATCTTCTAGAAGCGGAGCGAAGTGAATTTGATTCAGGGGAAGAAAAAAGAAGCAGTCAAGATCTTGATACGGAACGTATTAAAGTAGATGTAACGTTACTTAATAATTTAGTTAATTTAGCGAGTGAGATGGTTTTGGCACGCAATCAATTACTGCGGGCATTAGAAAAAGAGATAGATAGTATTCCAGGAATTCGGCCTATCTTGCAAAAAATTGACCATACCACTACAGAAATACAAGAGAAAATTATGCGTACACGTATGCAACCAGTATCCATATTATTTCAACCGATACCTCGCTTGGTAAGGGAGTTATCGAAAAAGCTGGGAAAAAATTTAACTCTACGTATGGAAGGTAAGGAAGTAGAAATGGATAAATCAATTTTGGAAGGATTGGTTGATCCATTTACTCATTTAATACGCAATGCCTTAGATCACGGCATCGAAGATGCTGCTTTAAGAAAATCATTGGGCAAAGATCCTACTGCGACTCTAGAAATACAAGCTCGTCATGAAGGTGGGCGTGTCATTATCGACATTAGAGATGATGGGGCAGGTATTAATGTAGAGAAGATTAGACAGCAGGCGTTAAAGCAGGGATTAATTCATCAGGAACAAGGTAAATTTATGAGTGAGAGTAAGGTGCTCGATTATA
Source organism: Pelosinus sp. UFO1 (assembly GCF_000725345.1). Taxonomy (NCBI): domain Bacteria; kingdom Bacillati; phylum Bacillota; class Negativicutes; order Selenomonadales; family Sporomusaceae; genus Pelosinus; species Pelosinus sp. UFO1. The sequence goes on along the minus strand of NZ_CP008852.1, from coordinate 4,024,583 downwards.
TTTTTTCACCAGGATTATCCACTGTTTCTAAGGTAAGTGATATTTCTGGACGGGGTGTTGGGCTCGATGTAGTACGATCGAATATTGAAAAATTCGGCGGTACGGTAGAGGTGTATACGATTAAGGGGCAAGGCACGACATTTCGCTTACTGTTACCTTTAACACTGGCCATAATACCTTCACTAATTGTAGGCGTAGAAAATCATTTTTTTGCTCTGCCGCAAACTCATTTGCAGGAGATTGTAAGAGTTGTAGAAGACAAAGATATAGGTAAAATACAATCCATTCAAGGACAGCAAGTTTTGTGGCTGCGAGGGAAATTAGTCCCGATTATTCACTTAGCGGAAGTAATTGGATTGAATTTGTCAGAAAAACACAATAAACGCATAACACGGATTTTAATCATAAAAGTGAAGGAAAATATTTTTGGCCTTATTGTAGATACAATTCATGGACGAGAAGAAATTTTGGTTAAACCAATGCCAACTCACTTAAGAGATAGAAAGGTTTATTCTGGAGTCACAATCTTAGGTGATGGCAGTATTGCTATGGTTCTGGATGCCACTGGCATTGCTGAAACTGCTCTAATGTTTACCGAAGAGGAAGCTACTAATTCGCAAATCGAATTGGCAGCCGTAGAATCGAAAAGAGAACATTTACAAAAATTATTGCTATTTCATTGTTTTGGACCGGAGACATTTGCCTTGCATTTGTCTATGGTAGCTAGGGTTAATGAAATTCGTTGTCACCAAATTGAACGAATTGGCGACAAAGAATTTTATCATTTCCAGGGAAATATTGTAGAATTAATCAGACCAGAAAAACATCTGCCTGTTGCTTATCAAGATAACGTAGGAGAAAAAATGTATGTCATTCATCCTAAATTTGTCACAGAGTCTGTTGGTATTCTTGTAAGAAAGATTCAAGATACAGTGGAAAGTGACTTGCTGATGACAGAGGATGACATACAGGCCAAAGGCTTATTAGGATCTACGGTTGTAAATGGCAAAATTGTATTATTAATGGATTTATATGAACTATTGGAAATGGCAGTACCACAGCAAGAAATCCCCTGGGAAAACAATCAGCTACAAAAGGTAACAAAAAATGTGCTGCTAGTAGAAGATACACCGTTTTTTATAAGACTTGTGAAAAAGTACTTAGGATATGCTGGTTATCAAGTCTTTGTCGTTCAGAATGGAAGAGAGGCATTGCGATTTCTTCGTCAGCAAAGCATTGATGTTGTTATCACTGCTTTGGATATGCCATTAGTGGACAGTATGGAAATGTTACAACGTATCCGCGTCGATGAAAATCTGGCGGAGATACCAGTGATTGTGGTATCTGATGAATCCCAAAATGAAATACAAAAAAAAGCCATGTTAAAGGCTGGTTTTAACTCCTACGGATGTAAGTTTGATCGTAGGGATTTGCTGGAAAAAGTCGCAGCAGTGCAATTGGAGGATGCTTAACATGACAGGAAAAGTTTTGACCTTTTATCTTGGAAGCAGCCTGTGCGGTATTGATATTACCTTGGCAAAGGAAATTAATCGCAATATCAAATATACATCTGTCCCCGGTGGAGCAGCTCATATAGTAGGATTATTAAATGTAAGGGGACAAGTAGTTACCCTATTTGATTTCACTGAAGTATTACGCTTTGTAGAGAAAAAAGATAGGATAAGTTCTCGGTGTATCATCCTTAAAAAGATATCTCGTGGAGAGCAGATAGGATTTCTTATTGATAAATTGGGAGAAGTAGTTGATGTGACATCTGCGATGTGTGAACTGCCGCCAGCGAATATAAGGAATGTAGAAGGGCAATTTATTTCAGAAGTAGTAAAACTAGATAGCCAGGTTATGCTACTGTTAGATATAGAAAAAATAATTGATGTTGTATAAAGAAAATGTGATGGGAGAGGGTCGCGTGCAGTGGTTTAAAAACTTAAATATTGGTAAAAAACTTATGGTAAGCTTTATGATAATCGTCCTTATTACCGTCCTGGTGGGGGTAGTAGGTATACGTAATATTCAAGACATTGAGGTAATTGATGCCGAGTTATATGAGATAAATACACTATCGATTGGAGATATTGCACAAGCTGGAATGGCCTATCAGCGTATTCGCGTGAGTATTGGACAATTGATCTCAGAAGATGATATAGAGAAGAAGAAACAGTATGTAAATACCGTAGCTGAATTGCATAAAACAATGGACACGGAATTGAATAATTTTGAAAAAAATATCCAATCACCGGAAGTGCGTCAGGAATTCAATAAGCTAAAAACCATTCAAGGAAAATGGGCTGTTATTTTGGACGATGTTCTGCGACTGACGTTGACAGGTCAGAATCAAGCAGCTTATGCTCTTTATTCGACGCAAGGGAATCAATATTCAGTAGAAATCAGCCAAATTATTGACCGCTTAATGGAGTTGCAAATGGCGCAAGCAGGTCAAAAAGCAGCAAGTAATTCCGAAATAACAAAGGCAGCCACTAAGAATATGTTCATTTTACTTATAGTCAGTTTTTTAGTGGCTCTTACTCTCGTTGTTTTGATTACACGTCTTAGCACAAATTCAGTAAAAGAATTACAATCTCTCATGGCCCAAGTTGAGGGGGGAGATCTTACTGTGCAAGGCAAGGTGAATTCTGAAGATGAGATGGGTAAGTTAATTTTGTCTTTTAATAAACTGGTGGAAACGATGCATCACATGAATAAGGAAATATACGATACAGCCATTATCTTAAATGAATCTTCTAGTAATATGCTGTCTGTTGCCGAAGTGGTAGCATCCAATAGTGAGGAGATGAGCGCTGTTATTAGCGGAGCAAGCGAAGCTACTGAAGCAATTACTGTGAGTGTGAATAATGGAGCAGTCACATCTCTAGAGCTCAGTGGTAATATTAATTCTATTTCTGCTGCCACGGAAGAAATATCTGCAACAATCCATAGCTTGGCATCAGCTTCTGAACAGGCTTCCGTTAACTTGGATCAGGTTAGTGTTCTGGTAGATAAAATATCCGGCGGGATCAATTTGGTTGCAGGTTCGGCAAAAGATGTTTCAGGTTCTGTAACAGATGTGGTGACTGCTGTTAAAGAGATAAATTTATCGTTAAGTGAAGTAAGTAAGAACTGCGAACGTTCAATTTCTGTAGCAAAAGATGCAGAAATGAGGGCTCAGGAAACTACCGTTATTATACAAAAATTAAGCAGTGTATCTAGACAGATTGGTAAGGTAGTAAATTTAATTAATGATATTGCAGATCAAACCAATATGCTAGCCTTGAATGCAGCCATAGAAGCTGCAGGTGCAGGTGATGCAGGGAAGGGGTTCGCCGTTGTAGCCAATGAAGTTAAGGAATTGGCAAAACAAACTTCAGGGGCAACAGATGAGATTGCTAATCAGATAGAAACAATGCAGGAAGAAATGGCAGAAGCTGTTCAGGCGGTAAGTGGCATCACCCAAGTAATTAGCGCTATTAATGACAATAGTAATAATATTGCGGTGGCGGTCACAGAACAGTCGGCTGTCGTTGGGGATATTTCAGCCGCCGTAATTATCGCTGCCGAAAAAGTGAATGTTATATCAAATGAAATTGGTGATATTGCAGAAAAATCTCGTGATGTAGCAAGAGGTGCGGCTGAAAGCACCCTAGGGGTAAAAGAGATTGCTCGCTCAGTTGGCGATCTATCCCTTACGGCGGGGGATTTGGCCAAAAATACAGAAAGTGCTTCTGTGGGAATGAAAGATGTAGCGAATGCTTCTCAAAAAATTGCTGTAAATGTAGAGGAAATATTCAGAAGTATTAATGAGATGGATAAGGCTTCTAATAATACGGCAGCAAAGGGAGTTCAAACAACTGAGGCTGCAGATAAACTTGTAATTGTGTCTAATAAATTGCAAGAATTGGCAAAACGCTTTACTGTATAAATAAATTCATTATTAATATAGGGGGGATGATCAATGAGTATGAACTTATCGTCCCAAGCATTTCATTTATTTCAAAAATACATTGAAGAACAATGTGGAATTGTGATTCGCGATGAGAAAGCCTATTTGATTGAGAGTCGGCTTTCCAAATTTTTAATTACGTTTGGCTTATCTAGTTTTGATGAACTATATTGCATGCTTAGCCAGCAGAAACAAACAACCCTGGCGGAACAAATTATTGATGCAATCACAACGAACGAGACCTTGTGGTTTAGAGATAAAACTCCTTGGCAAGCATTAGAGGAAAAGTTATTGCCAGACTACGTTGAGAAAATTAGGCAGGGTGTATGTGGAAAAATTCGAATTTGGAGTGCCGCCTGTGCCACTGGACAGGAACCTTATTCGATAGCTATGTGCATTGACAATTACCTGGCAGAGCAGAACATTAAAGATATTACCTTAGATCATTTCGAAATAATCGCTACCGACATTTCTCACACGGTGCTGCGTATGGCCAAAATGGGTAAGTATGACAATATTTCTATGGTACGTGGAATGCAAGAGAACTATCGAGATAAATATTTTCGCCAAGATGGCCGTATTTGGTTACTGGACGAAAAAATTAAGAACAGTGTTCAATTTAGACAGTTTAACCTGCAAAATAGTTTTACAAGTTTAGGTTTATTTGATGTAATCTTTTTCCGGTATGTAGCGATCTATTTTTCAGAGCAATTCAAAGAAGAAGTCTTCAGAAAAATTAATAAATCCCTGTTACCTAAGGGGGTATTAATTTTAGGAAACTCGGAAGTCTTTTTGGATTACAAAGAATGCTATGAAGCCGAGAATTATAAAAACGCCAATTTATATCGCGTAAGGAGTGGGAGTTGTGAAAATATTATCAGTAGATGACTCGGCCATCATCCGAAAAATTATTCGTAGCGGAGTCGAATTGCTTGATTATGAACTAGTGGAAGCTGCAGATGGAATGGAGGCTTTAACCATACTAGAACAGTCTGGCGAAGAGATCCTTCTAATTTTATTAGATTGGAATATGCCAGGGATGGATGGCTTAGTTTTCTTAGAAAAGGTTAAAAATACCGCTGCTTTAAAGCATATACCTATTATGATGGTTACCACGGAGAGTGAAAAAGAAAATATTATAAGAGCGATCCAGGCTGGAGCCATTAATTATCTAGTAAAACCATTTACTATTGAAGAATTAATGAAGAAAGTATTAGAATGTATGGGAGAGGGGATGTAATGATATGGAAATTGAAGATCCTGTATTGTTGCAAAAATGCTTAGCCCAAGCTGTGTCGGATGTATTTAGTACTATGGTTGGCCTGGAATGTTGTGAGATTAAACAGCAAGCTGAAAATTCAAAGAATAGTAAGGTTGAAATCACTGGGGTCATGATGATTCTAAGTGAACGAAATGCAATACTGTCTATGGCAATGAGTAAACAACATGCAGCCACAATTGTTTCTTTTATGACTGGTATTAGGATAATAGAATTGGCAGATGAAGAGCTATACGATGGGGTTGCTGAGCTGGTGAATATGATAGCGGGAAGGGCGAAAGCCTTGTTGGCGGGAACGGGTTATTATTATCGCATAACACCTCCCCTCACAATTGTGGGTGACAATCATTTTATTTTGTATAAGAAGAACGTATCACAACTAAGGATGGAATTTGAGGCTGGGGAAACAATGCTACATTTAGAATTGACTTATTTATAGTTTATCTTTCTAAAATAATAAGGTGAATGGAGTTCTACAAGGGGGTAGAGTTCTATTCACCTTTTTTATTGCGTGAATATGTTGGTAACTAAGTATAAAAAAGATGGTAACAAGTGTATAGAGAAAAAATATAATAAATAACAACAATAAAGAGAAAATATATATTGACCGATAATAATTATCAATATATACTATTATTAAAATACCAAATGGAATTATTATCCCTTAATGGATATTCTTTTTAAGGCTTTAGACAAATAGACTAAACTATTTTGGGGACGGTGAGCAGATATGAAAGTAGGAAATTGGATATCAGGACTATGCTTTACGTTAATGTTGTCGAATCTTGGGGTAGTTATTGCTGCTGATGATCCGAATCTATCCGAAAAACAAATAGCTTATAATCAAAATAAAGAAAATTTAGTAGCTGCTAAGGAATATGCAATTGCATTAGCTAGGTCTCAACAATTCTCTGAATCTTTAGAAATCTTCAAGCAGTTGTATCAGAAATATCCTGATAATAAAGAAATTCAATTTGATTATGTCGTTGTTCTTAATTGGGCAGGTAATAATTTAGCAGCGATTGAGATGTATGAAAAGTTAGATGGTAAAACAGTGCCCACGTACGTAAAGGTAAGTGTAGCAGGAGCTTATTATCAAACAGGCGACTATAAAGCAGCCCAAAAACTATTTCATGAAGTTGCAGTGACTGGTGATCACAAAGCTTTACTATGGGAAGCGCAGTCTTTGCTGCGTATGGGTGAAGTAGAGGCTGGTAATAAGATATATAAGTTACTTTTAGATAAAAATCCTGATGATATAGATGTATATCTTAGTAGAGCGTCAGTATTAGTCTTGATGAACCAACATACAGCTGCTGTAGCTGACTTTGAAAAAGCACTTAGTTTAGTTCCAGCAGGTGATGAAGGAATAAATAAACGACGTCAGATAAACTATGATATGGCAATTTCATACATAAGAGTTGGGGATGAAGCCAGGGCGATTCTTTTGTTGAAGCCATATATTCAAGATGGAACGGCTGATGTGTGGATGCAGGGTGATTATATTACTGCTTTAAGATTGAATGCAGATTATAAAACAGCTATCTCTGAAGGTGAACGTTTATGGCCTGATTACGGCAAGATCCCTAATTTTGGTCTTCAAGCGTTAGGAGATTCTTATCTTCGCAGTGGACAATTGCAGAAGGCAGAGAAAGTATACGAACATATATTAAAGCGTGACCCTGATTCAGTTAACGTAAAATTAGGTCTAGCCTATTCTTATATGGCTGAGGGGAATGTGGCGAAGGGGACAGAACTTTACCGGCAAGTATTGAAGGAAGATCCCAAACGCGCCGAGGTTATTTTAGATGATGCCTATGATTTTGTTGCTAAAAATCGGTATGCGGCAGGTAAATCCATTTATGGATTAGTAGTTGAACAATTTCCCGATATTCCAGCTTTTCGTCAGGAAATGGCCAGTTCCTTAGCTGATAACCAAATGCCTCGTCAGGCTTATGAACAATTTGCAGCTTTAGCAAAACTGCCTGGTGGACAGTTAGTGGGCAATGGGGGAATGGTAGAGGCTGCTGTAACTGTGGGTGACTATCATGCAGCAGGTCAAGCTGTTGGTATTCTCAGAGAGAAATATGCTCGAAATGCCATAAGCCAATCAGCAATTGCGAGCTATGACAGTAGGCGTAAAGGAGGAGCGGATTTTTCCTATATCTATTCTTCCGACTATAAGGGGATTGAATCTAGGCAGTTTGTGGTCACTTCGGATCAGAGCATTGGTGGTAGTTACTCAATATTAGCTAGCATTGGTACAAATCGTATTACTGATAAAGATGTTAATGAAAGTACCACTCTGAAAAGCAAATCATTGGGTCTACAATATCTTGGAATGAAGTTTGATACAAGGCTATGGGTAGATAGCTACCAAAGCAGTGGAACCTTTTCAGGATATCGAGTTTATAATAATTACTATTTTAATGATCATGCAGTATTAAACTTAGATTTTGAAAGAACTCCTATTTTGGATGCACAGGCGTTAAATCCTACAAATGCAGAACTTCTGGGGCGTATTATGTCATCAAATTATCGGATAGGATTTACACGGCAAGTAGGTTTAAAAGATACTTACTCCTTTAACTTTACTCGCGGCCTTTATAGCGATGGCAATCAAGTGAATAGCTATGATCTTAGATGGGATCGTACCTTGTTTGACAATGAAAGGAAAAGTGTAGATTGGTTTGTTTTTGTCAATCGTAGTAACTATAAACTTCAACAAATTAATGGACTTGATACAGTGTATGAAAGTCCTACCGTTAGGCAGGCTTATGGAACTGGTTTTACCCAACGGTGGGTCATTCCGAAAGGTTACTGGGAAGCTACTACAACCTTAGCTTGGGGTAGGGATAGGCCAGATCCAAATGACTTTGAACCAAGTTTCCGATTGGAGTATGGACATAATTTTTCTCCCAATCAAGTGTTGATTGTGGGAGCAGAATATGGTGCAAGGACGAATCGTCTCCTCAATTCAAGTGGTTTACATTTTGGTTCTCGTCAATATGATATTCAGTATCAAGTTATCTGGTAAAAAGTAAGAAGGAGAGGATCCTATGCCAAAGAGATGGATTATCACTTTGGTAGCTGTCTTTCAATTTATTTTTTCTTCTAATGTCATGGCAGCAGATAGAGGTGTACCCATTATCTGTTACCATGACGTAGGGGGAACTGTTAATAATGAATATACAGTTACTAAAGAGACATTAATTAGTCACTTGTCCTACTTAAAGGCCAATGGTTATCACCCTATTTCTTTAGAACAGTATATTGCTTTTACGAAAGATGGGGCACCATTGCCTGAGAAACCAGTCATGCTCACGTTTGATGATGGATATATCTCCTTTTACAATGAAGTATATCCTTTGCTCAAACAGTATAACTACCCTGCTATGCTCGCTATTGTTGGTTCTTGGCTAGATTATGCTCCTTCTGATGTAGGGAAGCTAGTAAGTTGGCAGCAAATAAGAGAGATGGATGCCTCAGGTTTAGTCACAATTGCTTCTCATTCTTTCAGGTCCCATCGTTTTACGGTAATGAACTCACAAGGTGATCGGGGGGAATTATTGGCGACTCGTACTTATACCAATGATCATTATGAAACCATGGAAGAGTATACGAAAAGGGTTTCCGATGATTTGGATCAATCTCAAAAAGTGTTTGAAAGAGAGCTAGGACATAAAGTCCAGGCGCTAGTTTGGCCTTACGGTGAGTATAATCTAACTGCCATAGAGATTGCAAAAAATAAGGGATTTGAGTCTATGTTTACACTGGGTGGCGGAATGAATGAAGTTGGTCAAAAGGGTTTAGTCGAAGCGCGTCGAGGAATTATCATGAAAAATCCTAATACTTCATTTTATGCTTCTTTCGTCAAGAGTGGAGGGCTAGAAAATAATCCTATGAGGGCAGCTCGTTTAGATATTGATACTATCTACGATTCTAATAGTTTACGTACAACGGATAGTAACTTAAATCTTGCAATTGCTAGGTTTAATAAAACAGGTATTAACACCGTCTTTTTAAGAGCATTTACTAATGAAAATAAGGATATAGAAAGTGCCTACTTTCATACAACGGTAATGCCTGTAAAAGCCGATATTTTTAGTCATATAGCCAGCAAACTTCGCGAGGGAGGTTTTTTAGTATATGCTGTGATGCCAGATTTGTCCTCCCAGTGGCTTACTAAAGAACATCCAGAGGATGGATTTATAGTATCAGATGTTCAGAATAATAGTCGATATACTAGGGCGACACCTTTTAGTCCAATAGTGCAAAAAAAACTTGTTGAACTTTATGCTGATTTAGCTGCCTATACGTATGTGGATGGAGTGCTTTTTCAAGATGATTTGTATCCAGTAACGACTGAAGATTTTTCGTCAGCGGCGAAAGCAAGCTTTCAAAGTAAATTTAACAAAGAACTTACAGCCGAAGTTTTAAAAGATGAGTCGATTCGCAATCAATGGAAGAGAATGCAAAAAGAGACTGTGCAAAATCTAACGATTCAAATGATGAAATCCGTTCATACCTATCGACCATATGCATTGTTTGCGCAAAGCATATCTGCAGAGGACCTGCTTACTAAAGAGCAAGATCGGGATTTCGGGAGTTACTTAGATTCTTTTAACTACACTGTGATAAGGACTTATCCTTTTCACCAAAAACAAAATGGTGACTACTTACAGTGGTTAGGAAAAATAGCAGAGACGACTCTAGCTAATACTGGAACAAAGTTCGCTTTTGAATTAGAAACCTTTGATAGTAATAGAAATTTGTGGATTAAAGAAAAGGATCTAAAAGCGCAAATGGATATGTTACGTAGCAAGGGAGCCATTGACTTTATTTTCATCCCTGATATCGTGTTTGAAGATAAAACGGTACGGATACCATAGTAATATCAAGGGGGCGAGGACATGGAATTTTTAGGACAGTTTATTTTCTTATATCCAATCATTATGAGTATTGTTTGGATGATAGGAGCTTCCTACTTTTATTTCCGCTATGAGCGTAACGTGCCTGAGTATCCGGATTTGCAAGAATTTCCTCTAATGACAATCATGGTTCCAGCTCACAATGAGGAAGATTCGATAAAGGAAACAGTGCATGCTATTTTAGAATCAGATTATCCAAATTTTGAAGTTATTGTTGTTGATGATGGCAGTACCGATAAAACTTGTTTAATGATTGATGACATTGTAGCGGAATCACCGAAGGTTCGTTCCTTAATTCTCAAGCAGAATATGGGCAAAGCAGCAGCTTTAAATTATGGGTTTTTAATGAGTAAAGGTGAAATCGTTGTAACCATAGATGCGGATTGTCTTTTAGATAAAAAAGCATTACATTGGTTAGTATGGCACTTTACAAAGTTTCCTAGAGTAGGAGCTGTTACTGGAAACCCGAGGGTGCGTAATCGGACCAGTTTATTGGCTAAAATTCAGACAGCCGAATATTCTAGTGTAATAGGTCTCATTAAGCGAACCCAAAGGCTGTTGGGTAAGATTTTGACAGTATCAGGTGTTATAGCTGCATTTCGTCGATCTGCTTTGATTGACGTAGGGCTATGGAGTACAGATATGATTACGGACGATATTGATATGACGTGGAAGATTGAGAAAAAGAAGTGGGATGTTCGTTACGAGACCAATGCTCTTGGTTGGATATTAGTTCCAGAAACCTTGGGTGGCCTTTGGAGGCAAAGAGTGCGCTGGGCCCAAGGTGGTATTGAAGTACTAAGACGTCACTCCGATGTTCTTACAAGTTGGAAGGAATGCCGCTTATGGCCTCTATACCTTGACTATGTGCTAAGTGTTACTTGGGCATTAACCTTTATAACCGTATCTATTTTGGGGGCATTGGGAGTGTTATTTGGAATCCAGTCGGCCTTTGCACCTTATGGAAATGCAATACCTCAATGGACTGGTGGCATAATTGCCCTGACTTGCCTCATTCAATTTTCCCTTAGTTTATTTCTCGATAGGAAATACGATTCGAATTTACTTGCCGTGTACTTCGTTGTTATCTGGTATCCAGTAATTTATTGGATGTTTAATTCACTTGCTGTAATACGGGCGATCCCCAAAGCCTTTCTAAAGAAAAAAGGCACTTCAGCAACGTGGACCAGTCCAGATAGAGGAATACGAGTGATTGATGGTGCAAGAGGAGGTAATTCTAATGGCAATCATTAATGAGCCTAAACTTCAATCAAGTAAACAGAAGGCAGCGGATAATACGATCATCACAATTGGTCTTGCTGTGTTTAGTTTTTTCCTAATCATGTTAACCCTTGCTTTATGGGGTGCTGCAGGAACGTATTTTTACAACTATCTCTTTACTCCCCAGGATGTTGAAGCAACGATAAATATGCTTATCCGTCTTACTTTAGTAGGAAGTGCTGTATTTATCATCATGCTACTTTGGTCCAAATATAATTTGGTTCGATTTGGCAGCTTAAATCGTCGTCGTGCCGTGCCACCACCCTCATTAGAAGAGACAGGCACATTGTATGCTATTGAAAGTGAGCCTGTTGCTTTGGCACAGACGTTTAAGTCGGCTACGATTGAAGTCAAGGAAGAGGGACTAGTGCTTTGCAGCTATCAAGGAAAATGTTTTTCCACAAACGCTCCTACGGCAAAATAGATTAGATAAAAAAGTTTCAGATGAATTTTAATTCTAACTAAGGTGCCAATTATCCTTAGGATCAAGTCGCTTTGGATCTTTTACTTAAGGAAAAGAGGTTTATAGCGACTTGGTTCCTGGATAATAAGGTAGTGATACTAAATGACGCAATGGAATGAGAGGTGGTATTATGGAGCGGTTAAACAAGTTATTGATAAGAATATTCTTAGGGCTAATGCTTTCAGTGATCCTTTTTAATTCACCCTCTTGCTCTGCGGCAGATTTAATTACGAATCATGATTGGCGACACTTTACTGGCGCTACCCTTACTGATAGTGGCATAGAAGTTATGCCAGTCGGCCGTATGATTGTTCCTAAGATTTCTGTTCCCAAGGAAACAAGAGATCCAGATGTGGCAGAGATGGCTAAAATGACACCAACGCCGAATCCACCAATCAACTTACGTGGCCCGATACTACAGGTAGAAGGTGATTTTACTATTTCAATCCTTATGGATGTAAGGTCTGATAAAGGAGCCTATTTAGATCTTTACGGAACATTGCCAATTATTTACGATGAATGGCGGCAAGAAGGTAAGAGGCTTCGTTTGGGAGTAAAGAATGGAGTGCTTATGGTATTTGCTTGGGATGGTAGTTTACCTGAACCAATCATTAAGAAATTTGGTGATGGGGCGGTAGGGATTGTAACAATGAGTGTGTCTAGAATAGGTGGAAATTTCTTATTTGAAATAAACGGAAAGCAAGTTGGGCGATTAGCTGATCCAGGAGTATTTAGTAATGGAGAAATTGTATTTGGAGCTGATGCAGAACAAGGCGGCGGTTTTACAATTCGTCAAATTTCAACCCAGCCTCTTTCTACAGTATCTAAAGTACAGGTTATAGACCGTGAACCACTAAAAAACTACAATGTCAGCCCTGATTCTTTGCGGGCGATTGCCTCTTCTCGGGATAAACCAATTTATATTGGTGCAGCCGTTGCGGCGATTCCGTTGGTTACAGATGAAAAGTATCAGTCTTTGGTAGGACAGGAATTTAGTATGGTTACTCCTGAAAACGATATGAAGTTTCAGTTTATCCATCCAGGTCCTAATCTTTATGCATTTAATGAAGCAGATGCTTTAGTTGAATTTGCTCAAAACAATAATATCCGCGTCCATGGACATGCTTTAGTGTGGCATGAGGCCTTGCCTAGGTGGGTAACGGAGGGGCGACGTTCGTCAGATGAAGTAAAACAAATTCTTTCTGAGCACATTCGAACTGTGGTAGGTCATTATAAGGGAAAAGTTGCCGAGTGGGATGTTGTAAATGAACCGTTGAAAGATATGGGATACAACACGAATAAGGGGCTTCGTTCCGCCAATCCTTGGTTCCAGGCTATGGGAGAAGAGTATATTGACTTTGCCTTTCGTGAGGCAAATGCAACGGATGAAAATGCTCGACTGTATTTAAATGAATATGGTATTGAGGAGCCAGGCGAGAAATTTGATGCTTTATATGCATTGGTAAAACGTCTTTTAGCTCGTGGCGTGCCAATACATGGCATTGGCTTCCAAATGCATGAGGACATGGAAGCTGGTAAATATGTCGGTTCCCAGCCTGAGCTCGTAGCGGTAAATATGCAAAAGATAGTGGATTTGGGGCTAGAGGTTCGAGTTTCTGAGATGGATGTAAATCTAAACGCAAAGCCAACGCCTCATCGATTAAATGAACAAGCCCGTGGTTTTGGTGAGATGCTGGCAATGAGTATCAGGCAAGATAAGCTGAAAAGTTTTGGGCAATGGGGTGTCACTGACCGGTATTCTTCTCTAGCACCTATGTTTGAATACTTTCAGTTAGGTAATGGATTGCTATTTGATGCTGATTATCAGCGAAAACCCTCTTATTATAGAATGAAAGAAATAATGATTGATCAATAAGCGATTAATTAAACAGCCTGCAATTTATAATAATTGCAGGCCTGTTTTTTTAGGACTCTAATTTATCCCTGTTTTTTGCCTAAGAATGTAAGCATTTTTTTGTTGACAGAAAGTAATATTGTTGTTAATATTAGCTTGTGTAATTGAGAGAAATTATCAACGAGCGAGTGGCGGAAAGTAGCATCTTCATGCCTGTTATTCGCATTTTATCGGTAAATTCCTTGCTTTATAGATGTTGAATTTAGTAATAGTGATATTTTTTTTAGAAAAATATTGATAATTAATCTCAATTGGAATTCAAGAAAATGGGGGATAAGATATGAAGAAAATTACAGTTATTTATTGGAGCGGAACAGGGAATACGAAGCAGATGGCTGAGGCCATTGCAGCAGGTGCTGCCTTAGAAGGAATTTCTGTAAATTTGCTATCTGTAGATAAAGCAAGCAAAGCTGATGTACTTACGTCGGATGCTGTGGCATTGGGCTGCTCGGCAATGGGAAATGAAGTGTTAGAAGAGATGGAAATGGAACCTTTTATTCAAGATTTGGAGGGTGAAAACTTATCTTCCATACCTTTAGTTCTGTTTGGTTCTTATGATTGGGGCGATGGACAGTGGCTGAAAGACTGGGCAGAAAGAATGGAAGAGCAGGGAGCTAAATTGGTAGCAGAAGGGTTGATGATTCACAATACTCCTGATGAGTCAGGACTTGATCTTTGCCGAAACCTAGGAGCAAAACTCGCAGCAGCAATTATTTGATGATAATGTGTTAAAAGAATATAAGGGCCCTATAGTTTAAGAATAAACTGTAGGGTTTTTCTAGTGGTATCAGAATTCATAAGTTTTTAGTTAAAAAGATTGAACCACAAAGACACAATGCCGCTATCGCGGCACACAAAGAAGATGGAATGAAATGGATAGGACCCCTTTGTGACCTTTGTGTCTTAGTGGTTCGAAAAGGACGCGTAGCGTTTTTCTTATGAGTTGGCTAAAAAAAAATTCTGAAATGACTGATTTGGTTTATTAGAAAAAAGTTGTACAAAAATAAAAAAACAAGAAGATAACCTGTTGACGTATATTTAAATGTCTGCTATAATTAGAAATCGTCACCCCAGTAAATTATTGAACAGCAATTACGGTTGTTTTTTCAATAAATGGTGATAAAAATTTCGGGGCGTGGCTCAGCTTGGTAGAGCACCTGGCTTGGGACCAGGGGGTCGCAGGTTCGAATCCTGCCGCTCCGACCATTTTGCTTTAAGACATGGTTATTAATGCGGGAATAGCTCAGCGGTAGAGCATCGCCTTGCCAAGGCGAGGGTCGCGAGTTCGAATCTCGTTTCCCGCTCCAAATTATGGCGACATAGCCAAGTGGTAAGGCAGAGGTTTGCAAAACCTTTATTCCCTAGTTCAAATCTAGGTGTCGCCTCCAATTCGATTTTTATATACTGCCTTTAACAGTTTGGCATATTAAAATATGCCGGGGTGGCGGAACTGGCAGACGCAAGGGACTTAAAATCCCTCGGAGAGTGATCTCCGTACCGGTTCGATTCCGGTCCTCGGCACCAAGTAAAAACCAAAGCATCGCAGCTATTGCGATGCTTTTTTGCGGAATCAGAAAGTATAACACTTCCTTGATTCCAAGTAAGAGCGACTAAGGCTTCTGCCTGCGTCTGAGACTTGGCCTAAGCCAAGTCTTTTCTTAATTAAAAGTTTACATAGATTTGGTGATGAGGTCGTCTTGAAACAACCGGGTGATAATTCAAAAAAGAATTATCACCCGGTTGTTTACGGAATCAGAAAGTATAACACTTTCTTGATTCCAAGTAAGAACGACTAAGGCTTCTGCCCGCGTCCGATGTCTTGGCACAAGCCAAGTCTTTTCTTATAATATCAAAATGTATAAGTTAAAAGGGATTTTCTTTTGTACAAAAGTTGACGGCCTCTAGAAAGTCCTGCGGTAGGGGTGCTTTTACTGTAATTTCCTCATTGCTTTCTACTTGTCTAAAAGTTATAGAAGCCGCATGTAAAGCTTGCCTTGGCATCCAAGACGTGCGAATTCCGTACATGGCGTCTCCTATAATCGGGTAGCCAATATGTGCTAAATGAATTCGAATTTGGTGGGTTCGACCCGTTTCTAAATGTAATTCAAGTAGTGAAACTGAGGATAATGTTTGGATGGTCTGGTAGTGAGTGACAGCATGCTCACCTTTTTCGTTTATCGCCCGTCGGTTGGCCAAGGTGGGGTGAAAACCGATTGGGGCATTAATGGTTGCAGCAGCTGGATTGACGATTCCTTTTACCAAAGCCCAATAGGTACGTTTTAAGGTTCCGGCCTTTAGTTGCTGTTCTAGGATGAATTGACTACGGGAATCCTTTGCGAAGATGATACAACCTGAAGTTTCCCTATCTAGTCGGTGTACAGGGCGAACTGTGCTTATAGTGCCTCGCTCTTTAAGCAAGTAAGCAAGATAATTTGCTAATGTACCGCTAGTGGTTTGCCCTGTAGGATGAACGAGCTGATAGGCTGGTTTATGTAAGACTAACATGGTATCGTCTTCGTAGAGTATTTCGATATGACCTTGTTCAGGTTCTACCCCATAAGACAAATCCTCAGATTGTAGGACTCGTAATGTATCTTCTGCCTTAATTTTTTTTTGCAGAAAAACTTTTTTACCATTTAAAAAAATACCCTTTTGTCTTGTCAACTTTTGAATTTTTCTTCCAGAATATTGTAAGATTTGCTTTAGGTATTCCTCAAGAGTAAAACCTGCATGCTCCTTGGATACTTTATAGGTAATAAAAGATTTCATTTGTAGGTCCTTCTTTCTATAATGAGAATTTGGAATGATTTAGTGCAATAATACAATATTTATTATGTAAATACAATGGTTCGCGGCAAGTGAGATTTGCCGTAGGGCTACACAAGTGCAACACTATACTGTGTTTACCATTTGACATAGTCTCACCATTGCTTATATAATTATTACGTAGAATAGTAGTATAGTAAGATGGTTGTATCATTTGTAGGATGGCAGGATGGTTAGAAGGGCATTGTGCACTCCTTTTGTGGAGTGTTTTTTTGTTTTTAGCCAATTTCTGTACATTACTTGTAGGAAAGTAGGATGGTAAAAATGAATATTCAACTCGTAATCATTATTCTTTATATTTGTGTTTTGTTTGGGATTAGTATTTATGTTAAACGCAGGACGGAAAGTAGTACCGGTTTTCTCTTTGCTGGACGCAAGCTTACCACACTGCTAGTGGCAACGAACATTGCGGGTACGGCGATTGGCGCAGCATCGACGATTGGTGTTGCAGAAAATGCCTATCAATATGGTATTGCTGCTGGATGGTACAATGTAGCCTGGGCTGCAGGAGCTGTATTAATGGCAATGGTGGCAGCAGAAAAGTACCGGGAGATGGATTGTACGACGATACCGGAATTATTTGAACGTTATTATGATAAAAAAGGGCGAGCAATTAGTGTTTTAGGAATGATCACCATTCAGTTGGTGATTACCTCACTTCAATATCTTGCGGGCGGAGCTATCTTGTCTTCGCTTTTACCTGGTATATTTTCCTTCCAGGGGGGCATGATAACCAGTGCCATAGTATTTATTGGCACGACATTGATTGGTGGCTTATGGTCATCAGGTTTGTCCAATATTTTAAGTGTGACTTTAATTTACATTGGTGTGCTGATTAGCACGGTGACGACTGTTTCTAATCAAGGTGGTTTATCCAATCTGGCGGCCTCTTTACCCTCTAATGTAGACTGGTTTAGTCCTCTTGGTGGATTGGGATTAGCGACGATTGTTGGTTGGTTTGCTGTTATGATGACGCAAACGATTACGGCCCAGGGGCCTGTACAGGTTGCTTGTTCGGCAGTAGATGGAAAGGCTGCGAAAAAGGGATTTTTGTGGGGGGCACTTTTAATTTTCCCCGTAGGTTTTTTGTGTGCCATTATGGGAATGGCAGCTAGGGTTGCACATCCAGGTATGAATGCAACATTAGCGCTTCCTCAAATGATTATGGGATTAGACCCTATCATTTCTGGACTGACATTGGCGGCATTATGGGCAGCGGATGTTGCCACTGCTTGCCATATTTTACTAGCTGCAGGGACCTTGTTTTCTCAAGATATTTACAAACGTTTCATTAATCCTAGTGTAAGTGATGAAAAATACACAATCATCAATCGATCTTCTATTTTAGGATTAGGAATCGCTACCTTGTGGTTTGCCTTTAATGCTGTAGGTATTGTGAAGACGATGCTAATTGGTCTTAGTCTCACAACAGCTTTTACCTTGGTATTTTTATTTACTATGTTTGCACCAAACTTCTGTCGTCGAAATTCTGCCTTTTATACGACGCTGGCAGGTATGATAACATTGTTTGCTTGGCAAATGTTCCCCTCAATTCAGATTTTTGCCCATCCCATCTACATGGAGTGGTTGGTTTGCCTTGTTACTTTCTTTATCGTTGCCATCGTAGATAACGAAAAAATTACAGTCATACAAAAGAGGGAGGCAGCCTAAGTGGAAATTACGAGTATTGTTGTCGGTAGGGCAGCAATGAATATGGCGATTAGTGAGGATCGACAGGATGAGAAAGAGATCCAGAAGCGCTTGAACGCTCGTGATATCCGTTCTGTTGCTGTTGATTTTGGCGGTGAATATTTAGTATCCGTCAAAAAAATTATTGAACGGGCAGTGGTAGCTGCCGAACGTCAAGGATTGGTTAGTGCCAATCATGTCGGTGAAGGGGCTGTTGCTGGTGCGACACATGCGGCCTTAGAACAAATTACGCCGAAAGCAGTTGGGCTTAATGTGGGCGGAAAGATCGGGATCGCCCGCCATGGTGAACATATTTGCGTAGCAGTTTACTTTGGTGTGGGTGTTTTGAATCTTAACGAAGTAGCCGTAGGATTGGCGCATCGTTCTCTAGCGTCGGTAGAAGAATAGGCTACAGGCCGCGAAATTCCGCAAATAAAGAAAAATACTATTATTTTTCTACAAGATTTACAAATTGTTTACAAGACATCACTGGAAATACGTGGTACTATGGTATTGGACAAGTAAAATCACCAAATGATAAAAGTGTGATTGGTGCTTAGTTGATTAAATTGATAGGAAAAAGGAGTGTGTATTATGTGCGGTTGTGAAGAAAAAGATCCTGAAATGACGGATGAAATTCCAGTGTTGTTTACAGATGATATTGAGCTTCTCGAAGATCGTTTATCGGATGTTATTATTGCCATGGGCTTGCCTGAAGAACAGACTGGGGCAGTTTTAAGATTGATGAGTGACGCGTTAGAAGAACATCATTCTAATATTCTTGATACCTTTGAATATATTATAGCAGGCGAAGAAGATGAGGAAGAGATCGAATAATCTTCTTTCTTAGTTCTTGTTACTAAGGCACCTTGCAACCAAGAATTGGTTGTAAGGTGTTTTTTGTATTTTACTGTATATATTAATAAAAATAAATAAATTATTCCGCATAGTGGAATAATTTATTTATTTATGAGAATAAAAAGAGGATTTAGAATATATTACGCGAATATATGCGGTATAAATGAAAAATAAATCCACATAGTGAGAAAAGGGAGGCTTTTTAAATGGATGTCAGACATAACGTTCATCCAGAGGATGCAAAGCATTATACAACTGAGGAATTAAGAAATCGATTTTTAATCCAAGAGCTATTTGTGCCAAATGAAGTGAAAATGGTATACAGTCACGTTGACCGGATGATAACTGGTGGTGTATGTCCTGTTCAACCT
This sequence comes from Pelosinus sp. UFO1, assembly GCF_000725345.1. Classification (NCBI taxonomy): domain Bacteria; kingdom Bacillati; phylum Bacillota; class Negativicutes; order Selenomonadales; family Sporomusaceae; genus Pelosinus; species Pelosinus sp. UFO1. The sequence goes on along the minus strand of NZ_CP008852.1, from coordinate 4,005,015 downwards.
GTAGTGCTTGAAGCAGGAGCTGGAATGGGCGTTGATTATTTCCTAGAAAGACGGGAGATGGGAATAATTAATATTGGTAATCCAGGTACTGTTACCATTGATGGTGTGAAACATGACCTTAGTACAACGGATGGCTTATACATTGGTATGGGTGCAAAAGAAATTAGTTTTTCAAGTGCAGATGCCAGCAAACCAGCTAAATTTTATTTTAATAGTTCACCAGCCCATAAAACTTATCCAACAGTGAAAATTGAAAAAACGGAAATCACTCCGAATCATCTTGGCTCCATAACACAGTCAAATGATCGTAATATATATAAGTATATTCATCCACAAGGGGTGAAAAGCTGTCAATTGGTGATGGGAATGACAGTTCTTGAACCAGGAAATATGTGGAATTCTATGCCTTGTCACACGCATGATCGCCGTATGGAAGTGTATTTGTACTTTAATCTTCCAGAAGATGCTGTTGTATTCCATTATATGGGTGAACCAACAGAAACCAGACATGTAGTAATGCGAAATGAACAAGCAATTATTTCACCTAGCTGGTCAATTCATTCTGGCGTAGGTACACAAAGTTATACTTTCATTTGGGGTATGGCAGGAGAAAATCAAACTTTCGATGATATGGATCATGTTGCTATGAAAACACTGAAATAAATGTAGTTGATAAATGGCAATCTTTTATAGACAAATGTAGGATAAGTGGAGGTTTAAAATGAGCATGTTTGATTTAACGGGAAAAGTGGCCATTGTCACTGGTGCAGCTATGGGACTAGGTCAAGGGATGGCTGCTGCTTTAGCAAAAGCTGGAGCAGATATTGTTAGTGTAGGTTTAGGTGATAATACTGAAACAAAAGCATTAATCGAAGCTACAGGTAGAAAATTTTTGGCTGTAGATGCGAACTTGATGAGCATTGAAGTGATTCCTGCTGTAATTGATCAAGTCGTTGCTACTTTTGGCAGACTTGATATCTTAGTTAACTGTGCTGGTACCATTCGTCGTGCCGATGCAATTGACTTCACGGAAAAAGACTGGGATGATGTTATGGATCTTAACCTCAAAACCGTATTCTTTTTCAGCCAAGCGGCAGCAAAACAATTTATTAAGCAAGGCCAAGGCGGTAAGATTATTAATATCGCTTCCATGTTATCCTTCCAAGGTGGTATTCGCGTACCTTCCTATACTGGTAGCAAAAGCGGCGTAATGGGAATTACTCGTCTAATGGCGAATGAATGGGCTAAATATAATATTAATGCCAATGCAATCGCACCTGGTTATATGGCTACTGCCAATACAGCTCCGATTCGCGCTGACGAACAACGTAATGCTGAAATTGTCAATCGTATTCCAGCTGGACGTTGGGGCTTGCCGCAAGATTTAGAAGGACCTGTTGTGTTCTTGGCAGCACCTGCTTCTGACTATGTGAATGGCTACACTGTAGCTGTTGACGGAGGATGGTTAGCTCGTTAGTAGTAATAGATTTAGATAAGGTAGCCGGTTTCAAAGGCTGCCTTATCTTATCGCTAATAAATTCCGAATCTTCACAGATGATGAAAGATTTAGTTTAAGTGCGCAATTATATATATTTAAAAATATTGAATAAAAGAAAGAAGGTAAACTATGAAAATCAAACAAACGATTGATAGAATTCCTGGTGGCCTCATGCTGGTTCCTTTATTTTTGGGAGCGATTTGTCACACATTTTTTCCTGACTCTGGTAAATATTTCGGATCCTTTACGAATGGTTTAATTACTGGTACCGTACCCATCCTTGCCGTTTGGTTTTTCTGCATGGGTGCTGGTATTGATATTAGAGCTACAGGTACAGTACTAAGAAAATCAGGTACATTAGTATTGACTAAAATTGCCGTTGCTTGGGTTGTAGCAGTTATCGCAGCCAAGATTCTTCCGGGAAATGGGGTACAAACAGGATTTTTCGCTGGATTGTCTACTCTTGCATTAATTGCAGCGATGGATATGACCAATGGCGGTTTGTATGCTTCCATTATGCAACAATATGGATCAAAGGAAGAGGCAGGAGCGTTTGTCCTCATGTCAATTGAATCAGGTCCTTTAGTGACCATGCTTATTATGGGTACTTCTGGTTTAGCAACCTTTGAACCACGTTTATTTGTTGGTGCTGTTCTTCCTTTCTTAGTTGGTTTTGCATTAGGTAATTTAGATAGCGAACTAAGAGAATACTTTGGTAAGGCATCTAATGTTATGATTCCTTTCTTTGCGTTTGCGTTAGGTAATACAATTGATTTGAATGTAATTGGTAAAACTGGATTATTAGGAGTTGCATTAGGGATTTCCGTTATTATAGTTACAGGTATTCCATTGATGTTAGCTGATAAATTTATCGGTGGCGGAAATGGGACTGCAGGGCTTGCAGCATCCAGTACTGCAGGAGCAGCTGTTACCAATCCTCTCATTATTGGTGAAATGCTACCAGAATTTAAACCTGCTGCACAAGCTGCAACTGCGTTAGTTGCTACGTCAGTCATTGTGACATCCGTTATGGTTCCAATATTGACAGCTTGGTGGAGCAACTATATGAAAGAAAAAGAGCAAGCTGTAAAACAAGCATAAATCGATATGGCTTAATGAAAAGAGGCATGCCCCTGTATGCCTCTTTTCATTAAGCATTGGAATTTTGACAAATAAAGGAGAGGAGGATCAATATGTCGAAAGATATTGTGATTAACCTATTAGTTTTTGCTGATGCTGTTAGTAAGGGAACGAGACAGGTTGAGCTTTTCTCTAAAGTAGCGTCTTTAGGCGTGAAAAAAGTAGAAGTGCGGCGCGAATGGATTAAGGACTTTGCCGTGGAACTACCGCAAATGCGCAGTAAAGCAGCGGAACTTGGTCTGGAAGTATATTATTCGATTCCAGCGGTGCTGTTTAAAAAAGGTAAATTAGATCGTGGTGGTTTGCTCGAGGTGCTCCACGAAGCAAGAGTACTTAATGCTACACGCGTTAAATTCGCTGTAGGTGAGTTTGATGATACCGCTCAAAAAGAATTGTTTGATCTTAAGAATGTACTTAGTGGGCATACTGTGCTTGTCACTGTAGAGGGTGATCAATCTCCTGCCAATGGCAGAGTTGAGACCATTTTAGGATTAATGGAAGCATGCCGCAAAAATAATATTCCTGTATATGCTACCTATGATGTAGGTAACTTTGTTTTTGTTGGTCAAGAGCCACTTTATAATGCAGTAAAACTTTATCCTTTTGTTCGTTATATTCATTTAAAAGACGTGGAAATGACGCTTCAAGGACCTCAAGTACGCAGCTTAGATGGTGGTCATATTAACTGGCGGGCAGCTCTTAGCCTATTGCCTAAGGATGTACCTGTAGGCATCGAGTTTCCTTGTGGGGAAGAACCAGAGGAATTATTACTAAAAACAATTGAAAAGATACAACAGGTAAGCAAATCATAATGTTATAATTTGAATGTAGGAGGTAAAATATGAGCAAAATACTTACAATTGGCGAACCTATGGCACTTTTTGTAGCACAGCAGGAAGGTGCATTGAAAGATGTAGAACATTTTTCGCGGTTTGTTGCGGGTGCTGAAGTTAACTTTTCTATCGGTATGGTACGTTTAGAACATCAAGTTACTTATATTACAAAACTAGGTGATGATCCTTTCGGTAAACAGATAGAAGAATTTTTACAACAAAATGGTATTGATACTTCTTATGCTACCTACGATGCAAATTATTTTACTGGTATGCAGTGGAAGCAGAAAGTTACGACTGGTGACCCTCAAGTTTTTTCTTTACGCAGAAATTCAGCAGCTTCTCACATGGATTTAAGTACAATCGCTGAACTTAATTGGGATGGATTTGACCATATCCATTTGACAGGTATTCCTCCGGCACTTTCAGCTGGATGCCGGCAGGTTGTATATGAATTGATTAAACAAGCCAGGGAAAAAGGAGTACAAATCTCCTATGATCCCAACTTACGTCCTGGTCTTTGGCCAGATAAAGCAGAAATGGCAAGTGTAGTTAACGATTTAGCATGCCTTGCTGATATTGTGATTCCAGGTATTGAAGAAGGAAAATTGCTTACTGGTAAAGAAACTGTACAAGAAATCGCCGATGCTTATCATGCTGCTGGTGTGAAGACTGTTGTAATAAAATTAGGTGCCGAGGGCGCTTATACAAGTTCAGAGGGGCAACATTTTTACACACCGGGATTTAGAGTGGAAAAAGTGGTAGATACAGTAGGCGCAGGTGATGGTTTTGCTGTTGGCTTGGTGAGCGCTCTATTAGAAGGCTTGTCCTTGCAAGAGGCTGTAAGACGTGCAGCTGCAATTGGTGCATTGGCAGTTATGTCTCCTGGTGATAATGATGGACTGCCTACTAGAAAAGGTCTATCAGCTTTTATGGCACAAAAATAAAAAGGTAGTGAGGTAAAAATGGATAAAGAGATTGTAATAAAGAGACTTTGCGAAGAAAGTTTAGTAGTTGTTGTACGTGGTGCAAACCATGAAGAAGCACGTAAAACAGTAACAGCTTGCGTTGCAGGTGGCATCAAGTTAATTGAAGTTACTTTTACCATTCCAGGAGCACACCAGCTTATGGCTGAACTGGCAGAGGAATATAAGGGTACAGACGTAATGATAGGTGCAGGAACAGTGTTAGATCCTACAACTGCAAGATTAGCTATTTTAAGTGGTGCTGAGTTTGTTGTATCTCCTTGCCTTGACGTGGAAACAGTAAAACTTTGTAACAAATATCGTGTACCGGTAATGCCGGGAATCATGACAGTGCGTGAAGCAGTGTTAGCTATGGAAGCAGGAGCAGATATTTTAAAAGCATTCCCAGGAGAAATGATGGGGCCTAAATTTGTGAAAGCATTAAAAGGGCCATTACCTCATGCACGTCTAATGCCAACAGGTGGTGTGGACATAGATAATGTTGGAGAATGGCTTAAAGCTGGTTGTGTAGCAGTAGGGGTTGGCGGTAATTTAACACGAGGTGCCGCTACTGGTGATTATGCCTTGGTTACAGAAACAGCACGCCGCTTTGTAGCAGCTGTCCAGAAAGCAAAAGAAGAAGTAGGATAAGCTGGTTACGAAAAGTAATCATGTATGTCTATTGCTATTCTTGCTGACTGAATTGTAACGATAAGCTTGCTCTAGTAAAAATGATATAATACAATAATGATAAGGGTTGCTTTTTAAGGTACAAGGAAGGGGCATAGATATGGCGGGAAAAATAGAAGTGCAATCATTGCACAGGGCATTTGATATATTAGAGGTAATTGGTAATAGCCGAAATCCCATTAGTATAAAAAAAATTACTGAAGATACGGGACTACCGAAATCTACCGTTTACCGCTTGTTAAATAATCTTGAGAATAGGAACTATGCTTTCTGTGATCACAACGGGAATTACCGACTTGGGTACCAACTATTGATGATGAGTCAGTGGGCAGAAAAAGAGTTTGAGATTAAACACTTGGCAAAAGAGTTTTTAGAGTCACTGAATGAGTTTACGAAGGAAACAGTCCACTTAGCTATCTTACAGAAAAAGCGAGTTTTATATGTAGATACGGTAGAAAGTCCTCACCCCTCACGTTTAGTTGCTAAACTAGGAACGACTAATTCTGTACATTGTACTGCTCTTGGCAAAGTTCTGCTACTGCATCATACAGATGCAGAGATACTTGCTATTCTTGAAGAAGAAGGTATGGAAAAGAGGACGGAAAATACCCTGACGAAACCTCTTGATTATCTTAAAGAGATGGAAGATGTTCGAAAGTTAGGTTATGCCTTAGATAAGCAAGAAAGCGAAATGGAAGGAAGATGTATTGGCGCCCCTATTTATGATAAGGCAGGAAAGGTTATTGCTGCGATTAGCATCTCAGGAATTGCCACTCGCTTCTCTCTTGATTTTATTGAAAAAGAAGTAGTCGATAAATTGTTAGATAGTACATTGCGTATTTCTCGTATTTTAGGCTATGTGGGATAAGAAGAAAAAAAGATCACTCTTTAATTTAGCTGAAAAGCTGAAAGGAAGAGTGATCTCTTTTTACGGAATTAGAAAGCATAACACTTTCTTGATTCCAAGTAAGAACGACTAAGACTTCTGCCTGCGTCCAAGGACTTGGCACAAGCCAAGTCTTTTCTTATGGTATCAGAATTTATAAGTTTCTAGTTAAAAGATTGAACCACAAAGACACAATGCCGCTATTGCGGCACACAAAGAAGATGGGAATGAAAGGATAGAACCCCTTTGTGACCTTTGTGTCTTTGTGGTTCAAAAAGGACGCGTAGTGTTTTTCTTATCTTGTTGCAGGTGTCAGCAGGATAATGGCGAAATTTACTCTTATCATTGTGATAAGGTGGGTATTATGACGATTAACAATAGTTATCAAGATTATACTCTTCCCGATTGGAAAAAGTTTATCATGGGAGAAAAGGGCCAGTATTCCACTCGTTCGCTAATCATTGAATCCTGGACGCGTTGTTATAAGGCTAGTGTTAACCCCTATGGAAATATAATCCATAGCAAATTAGAGGAAGCAGCCATGTTTTCTATGCTCTTAGAGAAGCGAGAGCTTATAGAGATAGCCAAACCTTTTATGATGAATCTATATTCCTTTGTTGAGGGCTCTGGATTTGTAGTTGCTTTAACTGATGAGCGGGGCTATATAATGGAAATGTTCGGTGATGAAGATACATTGAACAATCCTATGACGAGCAATTTTTTTCAAGGAGCTTTGTGGAGTGAAAGAGAAGGTACCAATGCCATTGGAACCGCTTTAATGATAAAAGAAGCCGTTCAGGTTTCAGGGGCAGAACACTATTGCCAAAAACATCACTGCCTAACTTGTTCTGCAGCACCCATTTTTAATCCTACAGGACAAGTAATTGGAATTTTGGATATGTCGGGTGCCTCCTATACTTCCCATCTGCATACGTTGGGTATGGTTGCTGCTGCTGCAGAAGCCATTACTGCGCAACTTGCCATACAACGAAAAAATCGAGAATTGGCAGAGGCGAATAAGCGTTTAACAAACCTTTTTAATACCATGTCTGATGGGGTATTGATGGTTGATGAATGTGGTATTATAAAACAAATTAACCCAGCTGCTAAAGATATTTTAAGCACAATAGAGCATGAAATAGTAGGAATGCCTATGGATCGTCTATTTGGCAACAAAAATGTAATAGCCCAGTTGATGCTGCATAGTAAAGAGTCTTATGAAGAGATCGAATGCATAGTTGATACGAAGAATAGTATGTTTCACTGCCTGGCATCTGGTGAGCCTTTACTAGATGAGCAAGGCCGAGTAATTGGTGGAGTTATTCTTTTGCGTCCGAAACCAACGCAAAATCTAGAGAATCGATTTAGTGGTTATCAAGTTACGTTGCAATTTGGTGATGTTATTGGTGAAAGCGCAGCGATAGTAGAAGCCATACGAGTGGCTTCGTTGGCAGCACCTACCGCCTCTACCATTCTTTTGCAAGGTGAGAGTGGTACAGGAAAAGAGATTTTTGCTCAGGCTATTCATAACCGGAGTAAACAAAGGAATGGCCCCTTTGTAGCCATGAACTGCGGTGTTATACCTAAAGATTTAATTGGCAGTGAATTATTTGGTTATGCCGAAGGTGCCTTTACGGGTGCCAAACGAGGTGGTAAACCAGGGAAATTCGAATTTGCTTCTGGTGGTACTCTTTTTCTTGATGAAATAGGTGATATGCCTCTAGAGCAACAAATCGCATTACTAAGGGTATTGCAAGAGAAGAATATAACACGCATTGGTAGCGATAAGATGATTCCGATTAATACACGGATTATTTGTGCAACAAACAAAAACTTGATGGAAGAGGTAAAAAAAGGAACGTTTCGCCAAGATCTTTATTATCGACTAAATGTAATTACTGTCAATATTCCACCTCTTCGTGAGCGTAAGGTAGATATTCCCTTACTTTTTACTAATTTTTTAGAGCGAATTGGTAGGGAAAGGAATTGTAAGTTTTGTGTCGATCCTCAGGTAATAGAATGCTTACAGCAGTTTGATTGGCCGGGTAATGTGCGTGAATTACAAAATGTAGTAGAACGAGCTGTAAGTTTGTCTGGAACTGAGATGATTACAGCAGTGCATTTGCCAATTGAGATTTGTGCAGGAATAAACCCTCCAGTGGCGTTAGAAACTATATTTTCTCAGGCTCTAAAAGGGAATTTTGGCCGTATAGAGCGAAAAAAAATATTGGAAAATGCCGAGAAACAGCAAATTATATTGTTTTTAACAAAGCATGGTGGTAATGTGAGTGAAGTAGCTCGAGAACTGAAAATTTCTCGTAATACCCTTTATCGCAAGATGCATTTATATGGTGTAGAAAATTAAATAAAACAATAGTGTCACTTTTGTGTTACTTATAGGTGACAAAAAGGTGACACTATTGTTACAAAATCATCAATAAGCCACTTCCTAAATTATAGGGAATGGCTTATTTTCTATGTGCATGAATGGCATGGTATATGCATAATTACTGATTACATATAGTAAATTGGAAAAATTCGAATAAGTTAGAGTGGTAATTATCCAGGGGGAGAACTGAAAACAGTTAGATAGTTTATGGTTGGTATTTTACGGAGAGGGGGCTTATCTGATAAGGGAAACAGGTTACGGTGAAAAAAGACTCTTACTAAGTATGGAGGGGGAAAATAGATGTTTTATCGTATAAATATGGCTGATCTATCGGTAAAAAAAGATGAGGGTACGCCATACCAAGGACTAGGAGGTCGTGCCCTTAGTTCACGGATTATAGATACTGAAGTATCTCCTACAGACCATGCCCTAGGCGAGGGGAACAAGCTTGTTTTTGTTACTGGTTTACTATCAGGCACAGGAGCACCTAATGCAGGACGCATGTCATTAGGCGCGAAGAGCCCATTAACCGGAGGGATTAAAGAAAGTAATGTAGGCGGAGCAATGGGCCATAAACTAGGCAGGCTTGGAATCAGAGGGATCATCGTAGAAGGATTACCCAAAAAAGAAATCTCCTATATTATACGAGTCTGTAGTGAAGGATTGTTTTTAGAGGAAATGCCTGAATTAAAAGGGCTAGATATTTATGATACGGTAGCCAAACTGCAAGAGAAATTTGGTGCCAAAATAGCCATTGGCTGTATTGGTACGGCAGGGGAACGCAAGATGGCAACAGCTTGTGTTGGGTTTACTGATATGGAAGGCGATCCTACTCGTCAAGCTGGCCGCGGTGGTATGGGTGCAGTAATGGGGAGTAAGGGGATTAAAGCAATTATAGCTGATGATAGCGGTACAAAGATGGTGCCATTTGTGGATGAACCGGCCTTTAGAGCGGGAGCAAAAAAATTAGCCAATGCCCTATTGACCCATCCTGTTACAAGTCAAGCACTACCTGCTTATGGTACTGATGTATTAGTGAATATACTAAGTGAGGCGGGTGGATTGCCTACCAGGAATTTTAGCTCAGGAAGATTTGAGGGGGCAAATAACATTGGCGGTGAAACACTGGCGGCAACCATTCATGAACGGGGCGGAAAAACAGGACATGGCTGTTCGCCAGGATGTATCATTCGCTGTTCTCAAATCTATAAAGATAAAAAGGGAGAAGTCTTGACAGGTGGTTTTGAATATGAAAGCTGCTGGTCCTTTGGCGCTCATTTAGGTGTTGATAACCTTGATGATATTGCTTTAATGAATCGATTGTGTGATGATTACGGTGTAGATAGCATTGATACAGGGGTGGCCATAGGAGTAGCAATGGAGGCCGGTTATATTAAATTTGGTGATAGTCAGGCAGCAATTAACTTAATCCATGAATTAGGCAAAGCAACCCCAATGGGACGAATTCTCGGTGCTGGGGCGGAAACTACGGGTAAAGTATTTGGTGTGCGTAGGGTTCCAACCGTAAAAGGGCAGGCCATTCCCGCTTACGACCCACGGGCTGTTAAAGGTGTTGGCGTTACCTATGCTACGACTACTATGGGAGCAGATCATACGGCTGGCTATTCAGTAACAGCTAATATTCTTGGTGTAGGTGGAAAAGTGGATCCCCTAAAACCAGAAGGACAGGTGGAACTATCTCGTAATCTTCAGATTGCTACCGCTTTCATTGATAGCACAGGCCTTTGTTTATTTGTTGCCTTTGCCATTTTGGATATTCCAGAAGGTCTAGAGGGGATTGTTGAGATGTGCAATGCTCGTTATGGTTGGAATAAGACAATTGGGGATTATCTAGAAATGGGTAAACAAGTACTCAGAGAGGAACGAGCTTTTAATTCTTCAGCAGGTATTGGCGATGGAGCTGATGATCTACCTGACTTCTTTAGAAAAGAACTATTACCGCCTCATAATGTGGCATTTGACGTGCCAAAAGCAGAATTAGATACTGTATTTAATTTTTAACAATCTGATGATACAGTATTAGGAAAAACGCTGAAACACGAAGCTCGCAAAGATGTACGAAGATTACGAAGGGATATTGTTTTATTTCTTATTCTTCCCCGTCTTCGCGTCTTCGCGTTTCAAAATGTTTTTTATATATTCAAGGATGAGAATAAGTCTTTTTATTTGAATTCTGGGGGCGAGATTTGATGCCTGATATGATTGAACTCCGAGGGTTTATGGGACTATTTACTTTATTTAAAAAGAGAAATTGGTCAAATCCTTATTTTTTTAGTTTAGAGAAAGAAGTAACAGGCCCCGAACTACTAGGAATATTGGATATTCCAAAGAAGGACGTTGAGATCATATTTATAAATGGAAAAGCTTTTCTCCCCTTTGATGCGATTATTTGTCCTGGCGATCGTGTGGCTTTAGTGCCCCCAGGTACGCCAGGGCCATACCGTGTCCTATTAGGTTTTATTAAAAAGGAGTAAAATAGGGAGGGATAGTATTGTATATAGAGGTACGGTTATATGCTACATTAAGGCGATATTACCCTTCTTGGATTGCAGGGGTGTCATCGGTTGAAGTGCAGGCAGACAGTAGGGTTAGTGATTTACTTAACACTATGAAGATTGATATGGCAGAGGTTCATATTATTATGATAAATGGTGTTAGTAGTACATTAGACTCCGCTCTGCAAGTGGGAGATCGAGTAGGACTTTTCCCAGCTGTAGGTGGTGGTTAAATGATAGGGAGTAATAGTAGTCTAGATAAGCTAGAGAAGGGGGAAACCCCAGAAAGGTACCAAAGAAATATTGGCACAATTGGAGTGGCTGGGCAGCAAAAGTTGTTACGTGGGAAAGTAGTCATTGTTGGGGCGGGCGGTTTAGGTGGTAATATTATAGAATTATTGGCTCGTCAGGGTGTAGGTTTTATAAGAGTGATTGATGGAGATAGCTTTGCGGTTCATAATTTGAATCGCCAACTATTAGCGACAGAACAGAATATCGGGGTAAATAAAGCCAGTGCCGCAGTAGAACGGGTTGCTGCTATTAATTCTGATATAATTACAGAAGCTATACCTCAAATGCTCACTAAGGAAAATGCCAAGGAGCTACTGGCGGATGTGGATGTGGTAGTGGATGCTTTAGATAATATTCGTGATCGCTTGCTACTCAGCCAAATAACAAGGGAACTTGGTTTACCTTTTGTACATGGTGCAATTGCTGGATTTACAGGGCAAGTGACTACCCTGTTGCCTGGAGATGTAGGTTTGGAAAGAATCTATAAAAAAGATAGTAGCGGGGAAAAAGGCATTGAGACCCAACTTGGAAATCCAGCAACTACTCCTGCTTTGGCTGCGGCAATTCAGTGCCAAGAAGTAGTCAAATTGTTAACTGGCATCGGTGAAGTATTGCAAAATCGGCTTTTATATTTTGATACAGAGTTTAACCTTTTTGAAGTATTAACATTGAAATAGTTGTAGGGCAAATTTAAAGTTAATAGGATATAGAACAATGTACCACAAGAAAAAAGCTGTCGGTGTCTGACAGCTTTTTTCTTGTGGTACATTAATTTGCTTAAAAGTCCTAATGTTGAGTTACGTTTATTATTTTTTAGATTATACTTTGAAACTCGTTTATAGTAATGGAGAAAGGTAACCTAATCCTAAGAGAGTTTAAGCTATTTCTATTTTTAATAAATTTTTTAGTATTTACCCCGTATCTCTTTTAGGCTTTATCGTGACTAAGATTATAGAAAGAATTCAATATCTAATTAAATAGTAACTGACTCTAAGAGAAGTTAAGAATGCAAATAGAATTAGAATTGTGATGAATGACTAGATTAAAGTGGGATAGAAAGGATAAGTATAAAATGAAAATAGATTCTAATATTCATGGAATTATTGTACCTCATGCCCCAACCTTGCTTGAAGATGAAATGGACCACCCATCCTCTCCCGTCATAAAAGCACTGCAAGAGAGTGGCAAAAGGATGCAAGACTGGGGCGTGGAGGCTGTAGTTGCCGTCACTACCCATTGGCAGACTAACGATAAATTTTTCATAGATAACTCATCGCTGCATGAAACAGTGATGGACTATTACGGGTTTCGCCCAAAAATTGAATATGACGTTTTGGGACATCCTAAATTGGCTAACTTACTTTTACAAGCCGGTGAAAAAAATCTGATCTTTCCTAACAGTAGCAAACATGGTGCTGATCATGCCATTGCTATTCCATTACACTTCATGTTTCCAGAGAAAAACATTCCTGTAATTCCCCTCTCTGTTTCAGGTTCATTGCTCTGTGCTTTCCGGTGGGGAAGAACCTTGGGACATACACTAAGAAATTGGGGGGGGAAAGTGCTATTTCTTATTTCGGGTTCCCTTTCCCACGACCTTACCTGTTTTATGAATGGCAAAATGCGATTAGAGCATGAAACTTTTGATCGTCGGGTGCTTAAGCTACTTTCTGAAGGCAAAGGGATGGACGTTTTGAAGATTGATCAGGAACTAATGGAGATAGCAAAACCTGAAGGGAATTTCCGTGACTTGTTTATGTTGCTAGGAGTAATGGGGTCAGAGACTCCTGGGCATATTCGGGCTTATGAAAAGTTGCCTGGTGTAGGCATGGGGATCGTTGAATTTTTAGATTCAGGTTATAATGAGAAGGACGAGGATTTTTTGAAGTATTGTCAGCCTAGTGGTATGATTCATTGAAGATAAAAGGAAGGATAGAATATGAGCGAGAACGAAAAGACGGTTGATCAGGAGATAATTCGTTTTTATAAGGTCGGAGATCAGGAGAGAGCATTAAAACTTTTTACAAATCAATATCAGACGAAACTCTATTCCTTGGCGTACCGGATGCTTGGGAACCATGACGATGCTATGGATGCGCTACAAGAAATCCTGCTCCAAGTACATCGATCTTTGCGAAATTTTAAGGGGCAGTCCAGTTTATACACTTGGGTTTATCGATTGAGCTCTAACGTATGTTTTAATTTTCGTAAAAAAAGAAGCCGAACTAGCAATCAAATAGAGTGGGAGGAAAGTCTCCAAGCAGTCATGCTGCCGATTGAACGTCCAAATGAAGATCCAGATAAGATGTGTGAGTCTAAGTATAATCAATTTTTGGTTCAGCAAGCTATCTTAAAATTGCCCGAGACCCAGCGAGCACTTCTTATTTTGCATGATCTTGAGGGAATTCCCGTTCCCGAGGTTGCCAGTATTTTAAATATTAATACGAATGCAGCAAAGTCAAGAATTCATCGCGGTAGAGCAGCTTTGCGTAATATTATAAGCAAAGGTTTTGTAGTCAAAGGAATGGAAGGGGTAGGCGTTTTCTCGGCAGAAGATTCCAATAAAATAATGTAGAAAAAAATAAAAAGTAGCCGTATCCTTTTTAGGAGAAAGGTTGACTAACTAAATGAAATAGAAAATAGGGGGAAGTAAAATGTCAAAACGTTATTATGAATGGAGTATGCTTGTGCTCCGTGTCGCTTTAGGAATCATTTTTCTAGCTCATGGATTACAAAAAATAGCTGGATTTGAGGGCATTGTTAAATGGTTCGGCTCAATAGGATTGCCAGCTGCACTTGCCTATGTAGTGACTACAATTGAGACTGTAGGTGGTGCGTTCCTGATTCTCGGATTGTTTACACGCACTGCAGCAGCTGGAATTATGTTTGTTATGCTAGGAGCAATTTTTTCCGTCAAAATGAGTAAGGGATTTATTGGTGGGTATGAGTTTGATATATCGTTACTAGCTATTGCAGTGGCGTTGATTCTATCAGGAAGTAACACCTATTCCTTAGGAAATCTATTCAGTTCATCCAAAGCAAGTTCCTCTGCAAAGAAAACTGCTTGATGATATTAATTTTTAAAATAGGAGGTTCTATTAATGGCTCAATTAGGTGAAGTATTAGTTTGTGAACTCTGCGGAAATGAAGTAACGGTGACTAAAGCTGGTGGCAATCCAGAAATCCACTGCTGCGGTCAAGCAATGAAGAAAAAGTAAAAACAAATGAAGGCAACCAACAAGAGATAAACCTCGCTGGTTGCCTTTCCTTTGTACATCGTGCTATCTATCTTTCATTAAGGAAAGATAGATAGAAACGGTTGTTTGGATTGCAGTAACCCTTTAAAAATAAATTTATGAATTGCTAAGTTTTTTTAATTTTTTATCTTGACGATAGGGAATTTCGACATTATAATTGCAAATGTGACAATGAAAATCATTATCGACTAAAGAGTATGTATTGATGGGTGTCACTCTTGTTATTAATATAGTTCGAGGCTGTAGATATTTTGTCTAAATAGAGAAAGTTCAAGTGGATATAGGTATAGGTTGAATAAAAGATAAATTCAACATTTCAATTGAATGATTTTTATTAGCAAAAGCACGCCAATGTATTAATAATGATTATTAGTATCGGTTATTACATACAACAAAGAAAGGGGAGTTTATGCGAAACCGTTTTTTTCTTTTAGTAATGTTTCTACTTATTTTCATCGTGCCTCTTGGGGCAAATGTTACGAATGCTGCAAGTGATGGTGTTCAGAATATGACCAAGGCAAAACCTTATATCGATCAAGCTCTTATCAAAGCAAAAACAGATCTGGTGTCCTCAAAAAAATCATATGATCAATTTCACGATCAATGGCTTGACATAGAGGATACAGTAAAAGCGGATTCAAAACTTGCTTACCGTGATATCGAAACCCAAATGGGCCAGGTTGAATATGCATTTATGATCAATAAGCAGCAAGATGCATTGACAGCACTTCAGAACTTACAGCAAGTTTTCGAAAAGTATATTCGTGGTCAGTATGAGAAAGGTGTCGATTCGAAAGAAGAAGACGCTACTCTTGCTGAGTTCGTCGAGCTTTTACAGCAAACGAAAGAGAATATTCAAAAGCAGGATCAGGCAAAGTCGCTTGAATCGATAACTAAAGTACGAGAAACATGGTTGAGTGTTGAGGGAAGTGTTGTAGCCCAATCCTCTTCCATCTATAACGATTCGGAAAGGGACATGGTTGTCGTTAATGCCATGATTGCCGATCAAAAGTATGATAATGCGGCAGCCCTTGTAGAGACTATGATCGCCTATCTTACCCCCTTGGCACAAAAATCATCCTATACCTTTTGGGACGCAGCCATGATACCGCTCAGAGAGGGGATGGAAGCATTACTGGTTGTTGGCGCACTGCTTGCTTTTGTCAATAAATCAAAGGATGGCAAAGGTAAGCGTTGGGTCTGGGCCGGTGTTTTTGCTGGGGTAATTGTTAGTGCGATCTTGGCAATCGTCATCAAATTGGTCTTTACCTCTGGTGCGTTTGGGAAAAACAATTTCCTAATAGCAGGGTGGACGGGGATTTTTGCCTCGGTAATGTTGCTTTATATGAGTTACTGGCTTCATAGCAATTCCAATATGGAGGAATGGAACCGGTATATTAAGGGGAAAACCGAAACCGCCTTGAGTACAGGCCGGGTAATATCCTTAGGGGTGCTTTCATTTTTGGCAGTTTTCCGGGAAGGTACTGAGACGGTTCTCTTCATCATTGGAATGATCAATCAAATCAGCACACAAGAGTTGCTCTTTGGGATTTTTGTTGGTTGCGGTATTCTTACGGTCATTGCTTATTTGATGCTATTTGTAGGCGTAAAATTACCCATTCGCCCGTTCTTCCTAGTTTCCAGCGTAGTTGTATTCTACCTATGTGTTAAATTCATGGGACTTGGAGTACATGGCTTACAGTTAGCAGGTATCATACCTGTTTCGAATGCACCGATTCTGCCAACGATTGATTTTCTCGGATTTTTCCCTTCTTGGCAGAGTGCTGTGCCCCAACTGGCAATTGCATTGTTTGCAATCACTTTCTTGATTGTCAACGAGACTCGTAAGAAAAAGAGTAAAATAATTGCTACGAACTAAATACGAACGAATATAAAAAAAATGGAGGCCAATTCATTGAAAACTAATACTTCGAAAAATGCTACATTGTTTGTAATACTTATGCTTCTTACTACCCTTGCGCTGACTGGTTGTGGATCAAAAGGTGTATCCGCTGATAAACAGGAAGCAGCTGCTACGAAATCGACTCAATCTACCGCGGATAAAGTTCCTTCTGACGCCGCAGTAAAAGATGGATTAACCAAATTGTTAAAGACGGCTAGGCAGCTACGTAAAGCTGCTATAGCTGGTGATGAGGCCAAAGTAAAGGAATACGGGCCGAAATTAGAAGAGAACTGGTCTAAGATAGAGGATGGAATTAAACCGAAATATCCTGAAATTTACGAGAAAATTGAAAAGAGTTTGAATCCAATTGTGGCAGGTACAAAGGCTTCATCTTTTGATAAAGATGCTATTTCAAAACTTAATGACCAATTGATACAAGATTTGTATGACCTGGCACAAAAGCTAATTCCAGCTGATCAAGTTAAAAATGGTGCGACACAGTTAATTGGCCTCACTAGTGAATTGAAAAAAGCGATTGATGCGGGAGACCAAGCTAAAATCAAAGAAATGGGTCCAAAATTAGAGGAAATTTGGAGCACCTTCGAGGATGGTGTGAAACCACGTAATGCAGACCTTTATGAGGAAATCGAAAAAAGTCTGAACCCTGAGGTAGCTGGGTCACAAAAAAGTCCGATTGACAAGGAAACTTTGACCAAGTTAAACGATGATTTGGCTCAATCATTGAAAAAATTGGTGCAAAGCTTAAAATAAAAAAAACATGATTAACCAGAGAATGAGTTCGGATAAGCCGGTTCCTTCTCTGGTTTTTCAATTTTATAAAACGGATAGCTTAGGTGAAACAACCTTTTTCTTCGATACTTCTATTTTAAGGATATGAAGGCTAAGGTCGTAAAATAAGCGAGTGATCAAAGAAAAGCTGCCGATTATTTGACAGCTTTTCTTACTTAACCTAATCCGTTTAATTATTGTAATTATGGGAAAAATAGAGCTATTGTTTCTAATTAAGTGTTCTCATTCTATATAACTTAGAGGGAGAATATAATACTTATGATTGGGAGTAGTGATTTGCTATAAAACCAGCGAGGTGAAGAAATGAGTACAATTGCTAAAAAAATTCCAATACAGGATATGCATTGCTCATCCTGCGAAGGGCGAATTGAAAAAGTAATACGAAATGTACAAGGGGTTAAGAAAGTTAGGGCCAGCTATGCTGAGAATATGGTATATATAGAATATGATTCCGTTACATGTAACCCCGAAGAAATCAGTAAGACGATTCGTAATATTGGTTATACCATTGGTTATAGGACTCAGTCAGCGGGCAAATTTAAGAGCGTTGCAGGTATTTTAATCGTCTTTCTAGCTGTACTCCTGTTGGGTAACTATACAGGTAACTTCGATATGGGTTCAAAACTCAAGGGAGAAGTTACCTATTTGGTTTTGTTTATGATTGGGATTTTTACTTCCTTACACTGTGTTGGTATGTGTGGCGGCATCATGTTGTCACAAAGTATAGGTAATGAAGCCAAAGGGAAATTTAAATCATTTCTACCATCGTTACACTATAATATGGGCCGGGTATTAGGTTATACGGTACTTGGCGGCATCGTCGGAGCGATTGGATCTGTTCTTAGCGTGTCAATTGGCTTTATGTCTGGTGTTGCAATCTTTGCCGGTATCTTTATGATAGTTATGGGGCTCAATATGGCTGGATTTAGCATATTTAGGAAGTATCTAAAAATCTCGTTACCTACACATTCGTTAAGCAAAAAAGTAAAGGCTCCTTTTTTGGTTGGACTCCTAAATGGATTGATGCCCTGCGGTCCCCTCCAAACGATGCAGCTTTATGCTTTGGGCACAGGCAGTGTGTTACAGGGGGCTTCGTCCATGCTGGTTTTTGCTCTCGGTACATTGCCGTTAATGCTTTCTTTTGGAACATTGACAAGTCTTTTTAGTAAAGATTCAACAAAACGGATTATGAAATTAAGTGGTGTCCTTGTGATTGTATTAGGCGTCATCATGACGAATCGTGGTTTAGCAATTGCGGGGCTGAATCTTCCCTTTTCGGATTTAACAGCAAAAGGCACTAACGGAACTTCTATGGTAACAAAGGCGCAAATTGATAATGGCGTGCAAACCATCCGCATGTCGGCAAATAATAGAGGCTACACACCAAACGTGTTATATGTGCAAAAAGGTGTCCCGGTAAAATGGATTGTTGACGGTGAACAAATAACCTCCTGTAATAACCAGATCATCATCCCTACTCTAAATAGTAAGAAAAAATTATCTTATGGGGAAAACATCATTGAATTTACGCCACAAGATCAAGACATAAGCTTTAGTTGTTGGATGGGAATGATTCGAGGCGTCATTAAGGTGGTGGATGATGTCAGCGCCATTGATGTTACTAAAGATAAAACATCTGTTGCCTCATCAGTAGGCGGATGCTGCAGTACCGGTGGTACGCAAGTTGAAAGTATCTATGGCGATGATATTGCTAAGGTTTCAACAGAAAGGCTTATTCGTAAAGCCACAATCAGTAATAAGCTACAAACCGTGTCGATAAAAGGTATCGGGTATGAATTTGAACCACTGGTGGTCGTTATCCAAAAACAGACCCTTGCAAAAATCAAAATCGACCTCGCCGAATTTGATAATGCTGTTGGGAACTGGAATATTGTTGATTACAAACAAAAGAAAGTTGTTTCTTCGTTTGCAGGAAAACAAGAAATCAAAGAGATAGACTTTCGGCAAGATGAGGTTGGTACTTTTGGGATTTATAAGGACCGCAAAATTATTGGTGTTATCGAAGTGGTTGATAATCTTGCTACGACTGACCTGGAAAACGTCAGATCAAAATTTTTGTAAACATTTCAAACCAAAGATCTTTTGGATGGCATCCAGTACTTCATAAAATGCTCGTTTGGGCGAGGCAGAGTTCAATTGAACTTTGCCTTTTTATCATATACCACTAAAATTGCCAATATCAGCATACGAGAAAATTGTACTGAGCCGAGTGAATCTAAATCTTCTGTTTCCTTTATATATAGTGCAATAACACTGCCTAGGCATTGCCGAGGCTTTTTTTACGGAATCAGAAAGTATAACACTTTCTTGATTCCAAGTAAGAACGACTAAGGCTTCTGCCTGCGTCTGAGGACTTGGCACAAGCCAAGTCTTTTCTTATGAGAGAATATACGTGCATTTCTTAGTATCTTAAAAAACAGAAGTTCTTCAAGAGTTCTTCACAGGTTCTTCATAACAGCATGGTAAGATAAGGACAATACAAAGTTCATCAGCTAGATGGAGGAATATAGAATGGAAGAAAACAATAAATCGCCGGAAATAATCGAAGGCAGCGTAGAATATACTCCATGGCAAAAGGGAGTGCTGACATTATTGCAATGGGGTGCTTGGGGCACAGTCTTTATAGCAATAGCGATGATTATGCATTCTTAATCAAGGGAGGAAAATAGGATGGATCAATATAAACAAGTGTCTCAAATCAAAGGACAAGAAACCAGCCACGCGCAACATCAGGGCTGCGGTGGTGGTTGGAAGCATATGGTGATGATGATGGTATGCTGCTTGGCTCCCCTCGGTCTGGTTCTGCTGCTCAAACAAAGTGGTTATGAAGGATCAGCCAATTACTTGGTGCTTCTCATGTGTCCGCTGATGCATTTTTTCATGATGAGGAGCATGGGTAAAAAAGCGGAGGATGAAAAGCAATCTAGTTAGTGATTGGTACACTGACATTTTAAATATAAGACGTAAGGAGGAAAGTACTATGGAAGCATTGATTGTTGAAGCATATGAAAAAGCAGATTCAAAACATTTTTTTGCTATTACAACGAAGCTAGAGCGCTTGTTAAAAAAACGCTATTCGCTGTACGACCCGCGTACCTTGATTACCACTGGACAGGTACGGCGGATTTTAGAGCGCAGAGGCCTTTGGTTTCAATATGCTTTGGTGGAAATCTAATTTTGATCTGAGTTACTCACCCTTTGCCTATAACTATAGGCTTAGTTATATTGATAATAAGATTTTGAAGGAGGATAAATAATTATGAAAAAAAGAATGACAAGTTGGATTATGGGTGGGGTTTTTGCTATTTCTGCCGCTGGTTTGCTAATGGGTACTAATGTGGGAAGTGCGGCGGAGAAAATTGCTGACAAACCGCCAGTTATGCAAGGCAAGATGATGCAAAATGGACAAAAGGATAATATGGAAATGATGAATTCGCCTGAAATGCAAAAACAATGCGTGGATATGATGAAAAGCAGTGATATGCAAGAGACAATGAAAGGGATGATGAAGCAGCCAGAAATGCAGGCCACGATGAAGCAAATGCTGGCAAGTGATCCGGAAATGCGGCAGATCATGCGTGACTTGGTTAATTCGATAGACATCAATGACCAAAATGATAATTCGGTTTCGCAGTTCAGTACACCATCTAATGCACCCGATACCGTCGATCATAATGCTCATCACCCATCCTAGTTTATTTGTCCATCTAAGCTGGCGCTATAAAGCGCCAGCTTGGATCATGAAATCGGTGGATTGATAGTAATGACATGACAGATCATCTTGGTTTGCCAGGAGGTCTTTTATATACATGGAGCTGCCCGTATTCCTGCTGGAAGCGGGCATAACTCCACTTGATGGTAGATGAAATTAACGTAGCCTAGAATAGGCGAAGGATATAGAACGGGGGGGAAGGATCATGTATCCCATCTTATTTAGTATTGGTGGTTTGGAATTTCGCGCCTGGGGACTTATGGTAGCTTTAGGAGTATTTGCCGGCTTGTGGCTAGCGACACGCCTAGCAAGAAACAGTGAGTTTTCGGCAGAGCTATTGCAAGAATATGTTTTATATGGTGTAATAGCAGGATTTTTAGGAGCACGCGTTTGGGAAGTTGTCTTCTCTTGGCAAGACTATAGCAGCAATCCTTTGCAGGCGTTGATGTTTTGGCAGGGGGGGCTCTCCATTCAGGGAGCGGTGATAGCCAATTTATTGCTGGCGGGATGGTATTTCCGAAGTAAAGGATTATCCTTCCGGCGTTTTGCCGATATTAGTACACCAGGTCTTATCCTAGGGCAGGCTATTGGGCGTATTGGCTGTTTATTAAACGGTGATGCCTATGGAAAGCCGACAACTGCCTGGTATGGCGTTGTCTATCAGCCGGGAACATCGGCATATCAAGCATGGGGAGCAATGCCATTGGTGCCAGCCGAACTATTTGAGGCTGGGTTTGATCTCATGATTCTAGCCGTCCTACTGTATATATTCCGTCGGAAACAGTTTGATGGACAGGTGGCAATAACCTATTTCATTCTCTATTCCCTGGCCCGATTTGGTTTGGAATTTTTACGTACGGATAGCTTACTATTTGGCGGTCTTAAAGTGGCGCAAATGACGGCGCTGTTAACGGCAATGCTTGCTAGTAGCTTATGGTTGTGGTATCGGAAAGGAGAGACTGAATAACATGTCAGATTATGGACTATGGCCAATTGTGGTCATCAATTCGCTTATCTTTATTATTTTTGCCTTTAGTTTTACTCGTCCGCGTTCTGGTCGGGATTGGCGTTCCTTTGGTACCTTTTCCGCTTTTATTGTAGCGCTATTTGCAGAGATGTATGGTTTTCCTTTGAGTATTTATTTACTTTCCGGGTGGCTGGGGAGCCACTATCCACAAATCAATCTCTTTTCTCATGATGCCGGACACCTTTGGTATACATTGCTGGGACTAACAGGTGATCCCCACCACAATCCTATTCACGAATTAAGTAACTGGTTTATTTTTGGGGGGCTTATCTTTCTTGGTTTTACATGGAGATTTTTGCACAGTGCCCAGCGTAGGGGTGTGATCGCAGTGAATGGTCCTTATGCCTATGTGCGTCATCCTCAATATATTGCTTTTATCGTGATCCTGTTGGGTTTCTTGCTGCAGTGGCCAACGCTGTTAACATTGGCTATGTTCCCTATTCTTGTGCGGATGTATATTTGGTTGGCTAGGCAAGAAGAACGGGAAGCAATGGAACAATTTGGTGAAGACTATGCCGCCTATGCGGCAGTGACTCCACGTTTTTTCCCCAGATTAGGTCGAAGGGGCCTAATTGGGAGTAAGCAGGATAAGTAAAAAGTTTTGATACACGGTTTGTATTGAACAAAAGCTTGACAACGTTAGATATTGATAGTAACTTTAAATAGGATTTTCTTAACTAAATATAGTAAGATAGGTGCCTACGGGCTTAATAGGGAAGTTGGTGTAAATCCAACACGGTCCCGCCGCTGTAAAGGGGAGCAAACCTGCATGATGTCACTGAAATAATAGTTTTGGGAAGGCGCAGGAATGTTACGATCCTAAGTCAGAAGAACTGCCTATTTAATAGTCACCGTTTACCCACGAGCGATGGGGAGGGGATTTAAGTACATGCTGTTGTACAATATTTCATCGTTGCGTTTTTTCGCAGGGATTTTTATCGATATAACTTTGCCTGGCTTATATTACGTCTCCCGTTCTTGGATGGGAGATTATTTTTTTTACGTAGTGTATTGACGATTCCATCTTGGGGAGCGGAAGTTAGTATGTTGCATGAAAATCTACCCCAATATTCATCATTTGGTATTTAGCTATAATAATTGGAGGAATTTATAATGGAAAAAACAGCTAGTACCGTCAACTGTTTGGCGGATAAAAGGGCTATTTTAGTTGTTAGCTTTGGAACTACTTATCTTGATACGTTGAAAATGGCCATTGAAAGTACAGAAAGCAAAATCAGAGTTACCTTCCCTAATTACGAGGTACGTCGGGCGTTTACTTCCCGTATTGTCATTAAGAAATTGGCTGAGCGAGATGGTATTCTAATTGATACGGAAAAGCAAGCGCTTGAAAGATTGCAAGCTGAGGGATATAAAGAAGTATTCATCCAGCCACTATATGTGGCCGCTGCTGAAGAATATGAAAAGTTAAGAGCGGTTTCTGTACATTTTGCTCATACTAAAGTGTTTGATAAGATTACTCTTGGCCGTCCACTTCTTTATTATATGGGACAGAAAGGCAACCCAGACGATTACCTGATTGCCATTAAGGCTGTTGAAACGCAACTACCTAAGTTAAGAGACCAGGAAGCGATAGTGCTTATGGGTCATGGGGGAGTACATCCTGCTAATACTGCTTATGCCGCTTTACAAATAAAATTAGAAGAAGCCGGGTTGAATAATATTTTTGTATATACTGTCGAAGGTTTCCCAGCACTGGATAGCGTTATTGAAAAATTGAAAAGTAAAAAGGTGAAGAACTTGACTTTGTTGCCATTTATGCTGGTAGCTGGCGACCATGCCACTAAAGACATGGCTGGTGATGAAGAAGATTCTGCTAAATCCCAATTACTTAAAGCTGGGTTTAATGTTGATATATATTTCCACGGCTTGGGCGAAAATCTAGCTATCCAGGATATTTATGTACAGCATCTAAAAGATGCTATTGATCAACTGATCGTGCATAAAGCTAAAAAACACTAGTTTTAAACCGGTCATACTATTATGTAATTTCATGAGATAGATGCCTGTGGGCTGAATTAAAGGAGATTAAAAAGATGAATGCCGAAATTGGCGCTATAATTGGGTTAGGTTTTGTACTCGGGCTTAGGCATGCAATCGATTGGGATCATATCGCCGCTATCACCGATTTTATTGGAGCAGAAGATACGAAGAAAAAAAGTTTCTTCTTATCACTTTACTATGTAATGGGTCATGCGTTGGTTAATTTAGTGTTCGGTAGTGCTGCAATTTTACTCGGAAATGTATTACCAGAATGGGTAGATGGAGTTATAGAACGCATTGTTGGGATTATCTTAATTGGTTTGGGCATTTGGTTAATTGTGGCTCTTTTTAATCGGAAGGATGAGCAAGTATTACTTAGTAGATGGACATTGCTTTTTATGGGGATAAGGAAAATATCATATTGGTTAAAATCAAAATTTAAACCAGTAAGTACTCCAGTGCAGCAAGATTTTTCAGTTGACCTGGGTGCTCGTAGTGCTTGCTGTATAGGAATACTTCACGGAATTGGAGGAGAAACTGGAACACAAATCTTATTATTTACTGCGGCCGCAGGAGCTGGTACGGTAGCTTTAGGACTTACAGCCGTGTTAGCATTTATTATTGGTTTATTTATAGCGCAAACTGTGTTAATCCTTCTTCTCTTAAATGGTTATGCACAAGCTGCAAAAAATCCAAAAGTCTATGTAATATTAGCAAGCACTACGGCGTTATATAGTATTGCAGTTGGCATCATTTTCTTAATAGGCCAGAGCGACTTGCTGCCCACTTTAACCCTGACCTAATGTATTGTCTGGGCAGACATTACGTATGGCTGTCTTAGGGGATTACGATTTCCTGGGGCGGAGAAGTAAAAATCATCTCATAAATCACGCTGGCGACTATCACATAATGGCGAAGAGCGAAAGATAGTGATGTTTTCATACTCATAAAAGAACGATCACCATTCCGCTATTGTCTCGGGCACGAAAACCATGTACCTGATCCATTAGCGAAATAGTTCAGGACGTTTTATTTGAAGAGTTTAAAAAAATTACCTATGCAAGACTAGACAAGCTTAAACACCATTAAATAAGTAGTGTCTTGCAGTCAAAGTTCTTCCAGTAAAGCTGCCGGTAAAGGCAGCTTTTTTTGCGGCAGGTGGTAGTGAGTGCTGGTATATTGGCCGCACGGCAACGCCATCTTTTGGGTCACTATAGGGTATTGACTAGATGAAAACATTATCATATACTTAAATTATACTATACGGGGGTATAGTATAAAGAGGGATGAGTATGTGCTAGTAGACAAGGAAAATGATGAATGTTTTAAAACAATTTCACAAATCATGTCCAGAGACCTTTAGAGTGACTTGGTCTTCGGATAAAGCACTACAGGTAAGAGGGGAGGTGAATGAAATGGGTCAAACTGGTGAAACAGTAATAAAAATCGAAGGAATGTCTTGTGGTCATTGTAAGATGGCCGTCGAGAATGCTCTTAAAGAAGTTGCAGGCGTTGCAAGCGCCTATGTTGATTTGGACAGAAAAGAAGCAGTGGTGACAGGTTTTGCCGCGATTGCCGATCTTCATCAAGCGGTAGAAGAGGCTGGCTATGTTGTAGTTGCTTAATAGTTAGGCGGATGCCAGGGATGGCATCCGTTTTATATCTCAACCACGAAAAGAGGTCGTCAGCGATATCAATCGTACGTAAGTTAGATAAGCATTTTAGTGATTGTCACATCATCAAGGAGAGCAGCCTCTGGGTGGGGGCTGAATCTATGTTAGCAGGATGAAATCTGCACAACTTCATAAGTTCTTCATCGTTTCTTCACAAGATCTTCACATTTTATTTGTATAATATCAATATAAGTTTATTAAGGATGGTGTTTATTGTTATGGTTATGACACACTATATGGAATTGCTGGCTGTCAATCAGCCTTGGAATTTAATTTTGTATATGGTGATTCCTGTGGCTCTGGCGGAAGCACTTGTTGCAACTGAATTTTTCACAGTCTTCCTTCGTGGGTCCAATGCTGGTGGATGGAGAACAGCCAATAAGGTGATTGGTATTTTTCTAGGGTTTTACTTTCTAGGCGTCTTTCTCAACTTAACAACCACTGTTGTTCCTACTATTCAGTGGCGCGGCATTGCTGATATACTCGCGGTAGGGGCTTATCTCAGTGGTGTAATTCCGCTGTTTGGTATTGCTTTGTTGGAACTCGGTGTAATCGGCAAGAGCAAATCTGATGATGAAAAGATGAAGCTCCATTTCATTCTATTGACCGTGTTTCTCGTTGTTGCTCACGTAGCCATGATTTTTGGGATGGTTGATCCAACTATTATGGGATGGAATCCCAATGCTGTTGGTGGAAATATGCAACATATGCAACATATGGGACAATAAAAGTTAAAATAATTCGTTAAAAGCAAAGCAGCCCTTCCTGTAGGAGGGGCTGCTTTGCTTTTTGGTCATTTCAGCTTTAGTGCCGGGGAGCATACGAGGGCAAAGGCTGCCTGCATTCACACTAGGTTGGTGGCGGAATTGAACACCTCTGACCGGGGCGTGAAGGAAGCAAATTTTCAGGTGCTCCGAGAAGCAGACTGCCCAGCGGTATTAGTAGAGGTGGCCTTTATCAATTTACATCAAAAACGCACAGTTTCTTCATAAAAACTCCATAATGTTAAGCTATACTAGGATTAATACAAAGGAGGTGCATGAACTATGATGATGGGTTACGGTTTCGGTGGCCCCTTCGGCTGGTTGGGCATGGGCCTAGGAATGCTCGTTCATTTGGCGTTTACCGCTCTTATTATAATGGCAGTGGTTTGGCTATTTAAAACGCTATTCCGTGGCGGCACTACAAATGGGGTCCGGACTGACGCTGTGGAGATATTAAAACAGCGGTACGCCAAAGGGGAAATTACTACTGATGAATATCAGCGCATGAAAAAAGAGCTGGAATAAAACACAAATTCTTTTATAAAGGCTCCTATCATGCCAAAAATGAGCAAAATGGTGATGGGACGGAGAGAACACTAGCACTAAATAATGAGAGAAAAGACCAGGAAAAATCCTGGTCTTTTGATTTAACGGCAGCTCTTTCAATAGTTGGCGAGGAATGTCGTCTTTGTAGACAATTTAAGAAAAAGTAGGAGATATTCATAGGATATTCATGAGTTCTTCATACGGACATTGTACAATAGTGGTAATAGAGGGAAGTGAGGGAGGGGTGGTTATGAAAAAATGGCTGGTGTGGTTGCTGATGGCGGTATATATGGTCATCGGTACGGTAGCTTCGGCGGCGCCTGCCATACCGCCTGCCCCTGCGGGCAGTATATATGTGCAGGATTACGCCGGCGTATTAAGCGGAGAAACCAAGGCGAAGATCAATACACTAGGAGCAAAGATTTCTAGGCAGACCAAGGCACAAGTAGTAGTAGTTACTGTCAATTCGTTGAATGAGGAACCAATTCAAGATTATTCACTAGCGATGCTCAGACAGTGGAAAATCGGCGATAAATCGCTGAATAACGGAGTATTGCTGTTGGTAGCCGTTGGTGATCGAAAGTCTCGTGTCGAGGTAGGGTATGGTTTGGAAGGGGCTTTAAACGACGCCAAGGTCGGGCAGCTTCAAGATGAATACCTTATACTCTATGCTGGGCGTGGTGACTATGATCAGGGAATCTGGAACAGCTATAAAGCTATCATGCGGTTGGTCTCTGCCGAATATGGTATCGTAGCACCGCAAGATGCCCGAGGAACTGCAAAAGTAAGCGGCGACCTTGTTCCGGCATGGTGGGATGGTTTGCCATGGTGGGTGCAAGGGGCGGCTGTTGTAGGGGTTTTTCTTCTATTTATCGCAGATTGGCTACTCCTCGGCGGCAGCATTACCTTTCTCCTATTATCATTGCTCAGGTTGCGTGGTAGTGGGGGCGGAGGATATGGTGGTGGATCAGGGGGCGGCGGCGGAGCGGACCGGAAATGGTAGATTATCGTGCTTAAACATTATACTTACCTTTCATCTAGACAGGCTTGCTAAAGTGGTGGTTAGTGAGTCGGCAGGGAGCATTGCAACGGGACACTGTGTTTGAAAACTCAATCCATAAGGCTATAATGATACTATATAATGTTTTGTAGGCGGTGTGGGAATGGCAACATGGCATAGGGAAGATGCGGTGCGGGCGAGAACCCGTCATATTGCGAGTGTATTTATCAGGTACGGTTTTGGTTTTTTGGTAAGAGATTTGGGATTGCGACGTTTTTTTGCCTTCGGTTCCTGGGGGCGGGCAGGTGCTTTAGACAAGACAATTAAAAGTGAAGAGTTCCGGCGATTGGCACAAAAATTACCGTTGATGTTGGAAGAATTGGGGCCGACGTTTATTAAGCTCGGCCAATTTCTAAGTAGTCGGCCTGATTTTGTGCCAGTATTTGTAACCGATGCCTTACAGCGGCTGCAGGAGCAAGTGACGCCAGTACCGTTTGCGCACATACAAGAAATAATCGCGGAGAACTTGCCGGATTATAAAGAATGGTTTGTATCGATTGATCCGGAGCCATTAGGGGTAGCATCCATTGCTCAGACCCATTTAGCCACCTTACAAGATGGTCGTAAAGTTGCGATCAAAGTCCGTAAGCCAGAGGTTATCAATCAGATCGAACTGGACTTAATGGTGTTGCAAAAAATCGTTGGATTTTTAGCCGAACAGCCCGAAGTGTATAAACTGTTGGATATTGAAAATAGCTTCATGGTTTTTTCCCATTCCCTCCGTAAGGAATTTGATTTTGCTGTGGAAGCCGGTAATATCCAGTTGTTTAGTCGGTTACTGGCCGGGGCGGGTTTGGCTCGTACGCCACAGGTGGAGTGGAGGCTCAGCAATGAGAATATTTTGACGATGGAATTTATTGATGGCATAAGTATCGAGGAAGCGGCAGGGAAACTAGATTTGGCGGCTCGACGGAAACTAGCCAGCAAATTTTTAGAAAGTTTTCTGCGCCAGGTGTTATTGTATGGTGTCTTCCACGGCGACCCTCATTCCGGGAATATTCGTCTGACCCCTGCAGGTGAAATTGTATATCTGGATTTCGGTATCGTTGGGCGTACTGATCCGCGTATGACCGAACGATTAGTGGAAAACTTCACTGCGATACAGAATAGCGATGTGGAAGCGTTGATGAATGTGGCGCTTGAGATGGGACAATCTTCGGGACATACCAACTGGCAAAATTATTATGAGGATATGGCTGAACTGCTTTTCGTGTCTCAGGGGATGACCCAGGGCAAACTGGAGATAGGAAAAATGATTTTTGGCATGATGCAAGTTTCGCAAAAGCATGGTATCCGCATGCCGGAACGGTTACTGCTGCTAGGTAAAGCATTTGCTCTGGCTGAAGGGAATGCGCGAAAAATTGACCCAAACGTCAACTTTTTGGAGATTGCCCGGCCGATTATTGAAGAATTCTTACATAAGAATCTTCTGGTGCGACCTAGTGAGACGGTGGTTTTGGCAAATGCCCTTGCCACGAAGAAAAAGTTACGGATTGTGTTCAGCGAGTTACCATCTTTTCTTTCGGGGATGATCCGCGGCGAAAAGAAAATTCCCTTGACCATTAGTGGTATTGAATTTATCGGAGAAAAGCTGGACAAGTCTATTAATCGTATTTCCTATAGCT
Organism: Pelosinus sp. UFO1; assembly: GCF_000725345.1. Taxonomy (NCBI): domain Bacteria; kingdom Bacillati; phylum Bacillota; class Negativicutes; order Selenomonadales; family Sporomusaceae; genus Pelosinus; species Pelosinus sp. UFO1. The sequence continues at coordinate 3,975,408 of NZ_CP008852.1, read as the reverse complement.
TGATCATTGCCAGTATGTTTCTAACATCGGCTATTATGATGCACTCAGGAGCGGGACCAATTCAAGCACAAATCCATCACACTGGCTATTATCTGTTATTGGTAGCACTCGGAGGCACGCTATATTTATTCTTTCGCATTTTTCGTCAGATGAAAAAATAGCTTCATAGGAATCTTCAATGAGTTTTAGAAAAGATATTCATAAATTATTCACCTTCTTTTGGCAATATAAGGGCCATATTTAAAAGATCACAATAAATTCATATGTTTTTCAATAGAAATTCATATGAATTCGGTATTATATGATGTAATGGAAAATAAATTTGAGGAAGTGAACGAAGATAATGATGGCCTGGATGTATAAAGCGATTTTTCGGTATAGCCCAGACGATAAAGTTGATACAATAGAACTATTAAAAGCAGGGATATACTATGGTGAAATTACCAATGAAGAGTATCAGCGGGTGAAGGAAATACTAAATAAAAAGAACATGCTTTCCTTACATTCATAGTCCGACGTGTGACCGCGATTTTTTTATTAGGTTGCAGGAGATTGTCGTCAAAGACTTAGCTATCCAAGTTACCTATCGTAAAAATTTAGCGAAGAACGTAGATGTTGTACTTCACTATAAGAATCTAGATGTGACTGGCGACCAAATAAAAGATACTTTGAATGTTGAGTGCTAAAAACAAAGAGGCTCTGGCTGAAAACCGAGTCTCAATTTTTTATCGTCACGTTAGTGGTCTTGGCTAGGTTCAATGACAATGCCACCACCTTCTGCGCATTTTCAATAACTAAAGTGTTACTAACAAATAGTAAGATACCGGGCTATAGTACTTTTTAACTGAAATAATTCACCAGCCCATACAAATTTTACGGGATCTTCATAAAAAATTCATACTTTTTTGGTATAGTGGTTATATCCCACTTGGAATACACCCACTTGTAGTTTGGCCTCTTGTAGAGTAATTTCCTTTTAGAAGTCAGTTTTAATAAACTATTGCTGGGGTAAGAAGACTGGTGGTGTTTATATTTAAGGAGGTGAATTTAGGAGCTTTTTTACAGTACATACGCCGAATCCTGTATAGGTACGGAGGACCCAAGTTTTTGGGGTGAAGCGTTTTTTCGCAGGGTTGCATTGCCTGACCCTAACCCGACAGCTAACTCCGGAGGCGAAGAAAGGCGGAACAAGAGTGAATACGTTTATACCAAAAGTCATCGCATCCATTGCAGTAGCGATCTCATTTGCTTTGTTAACTCCGGTAGGAGCTCACGCAGCAGATATTCTTCGGCCTGGAGATAGGGGATCTGAGGTAACTTTTCTTCAGGAACGGTTACAAAGTCTCGGCTATAACATCCCGAGTGCCGATGGCGTTTATGGGAATTTGACTGAGGCAGCTGTTGAAAACTTTCAAGCAAATAGCGGACTAGATGCTGACGGTATCGTTGGTTATCAGACATGGGATGCCTTGCGGAGCGGCAACAGCCAAGTCAGCCGGGGCCAGAGAAGCCGGTACCTTATCGACAACATCATTCAAACAAGTAAAAGGCTTCAAGGAATTCCATATTTGTGGGGCGGAGATACTCCCCAAGGATTCGATTGTTCGGGCTTCACCCAGTATGTTTTCAGGCTAAATGGCATAAACCTGCCACGCACTGCCGATGAGCAGTACGAATTAGGTGTTCCTGTTAGTTATGACAATCTGCAGCCGGGAGATATGGTGTTCTTTACTACATATGCACCAGGACCATCACACAATGGTATCTACATTGGTAATGGCCTGTTTATTAATTCGTCATCAAGCCACGGTGTATCAATTGCTCGCATGGACAATTCCTACTGGGCACCAAGATATATTGGGGCGAAACGAATATTACGCTAAAATTGCATTAAAAAGGCTGCCAGCATTTTTGAACTGACCCCAAAAAGTAGACAAAAATTATTAAGCAGCTATTTGAGGACTGAATCCTGTATTGTACAGGACTCAGTCCTTTTAGTCTACTTTTAATTTTGATATGGTTTATAGTAATATATGTATACTATTCTTCTTTTTAATGGTCCATATACTCAAACGTTTGCAGATAAAATTGCTCTGATTTCAATAAGCCGATGAAGTTTTATTAGTTCTTCAAGGGATTTTCATCAGTTTTTCATATTGTTATAGTATGATAAGAATTAAGATATATAGATTAGTTACGAGAGTATATAACAAGATAAATAATGAATCATTATTATAGAAAAGGAAGATTATTTATGAATAAATTGTGGGGCTGGCTAGTTATTATTACATTGGTTGGGCTGACCTATCTGTGGCAGCCGGAGTTTTTTCAAGAAGCATATGGCATCATCAAGCATGGTGATATTTCTGCCTTGGCTGAGTACTTACGTTCTTTTGGTGAATGGTCGGTAGTGATAACACTGGCCCTATTTGTGGTTATGACTTTTACGATTGTTTTTCCCTTTATGATTTTATCAGGGGCAGCAGGCATCATCTATGGGCTATTTTGGGGTATTGTCATTTCTTGGTCAGGAGAAGTGATTGGGGCACTAGTCATGTTTGTTTTCGCCCGGTACTTCTTTCGTCAAATAGTGGAAGGATGGATTACTAAAAGTAAGTATCTTAAGCAGGTGGATGATTACAGCGCAGCCAATGGTTTTAAGGCTTTATTAATAGCTCGTCTGCTTCCATTAGCTCCATCGGGTATTATTACGGCCGTTGCAGCCATTAGCCGCATGTCATTTCGGGATTTTTTTCTGGCAACAGTGCTTGGTAAATTACCACCGGTAGTGATAAAAGTCTTACTTGGCCATGATATTGTATTTGCTGGAGAAAACATGACTCGGCTCATAGTAGTAGCAGCTTTAGTTGTTGGAGTATATCTGGCTTTATGGTGGTATAGGCGAAGCAAAGTGCAACATGGAAATGCATAAGCAAATAAATAGGCATTGGTTGTAGTAAAAGCGAAAAATGGTATCTAGGAGAAAAAAGGATGATATATTGACCATCCTTTTTTAGGGGTATTAAGGTATAGATACTTAATAAACTGACTCCTTTAATACTATTAGAAGAAATTTCATAAGTTCTTCAAACTTTCTTCATAAGTTCTTCACATATGTTTAGTATAATAAAAACTATATAAACCAGTAAGAATTATAAGCTTTGGGGTTTAAAAAGTGGACATAACGCTATAGGAGTACATAGAGAATAACAAAAAGAGGAATGGGGAGAATAATGACAATGAATAAAAAAGTAACAGGAATCATTTTTGCTGCGTTAACAGCAGTATTTATATCGGGTACGGTTTTGCTGCCGACCACGGCTACGGTATTTGCCGCCGAAGAGACAAATCAAGAGCAGCCAGCACCGCCCCAGGATGCTCCGAAAGACGGTGGTAACGAGCATTCTGGTCATCACATGTAATAGTAATAGCCCTTCCATACGGAAGGGCTATTTGATTGCTATAGAAAATGGGAAAACCTTGTGAATTCCCATAAGTTCTTCATATGATCTTCAAAACTTCTTCACAATAAAACTGTATACTAGAGATAAAGAAGGTAAGGAGGAAAATATGATGAATAGGACTGTATGGATCATTATAGCCATAGTCGCCATGCTAGTCATAGGTGGAATTTCAAGCTATAACAGTTTGATAAATATGAGTGAAAACGTTGGTGGCAAATGGAGTCAGATTGAAAACCAGCTTCAGCGGAGAGCTGACTTAATTCCTAATCTCGTTAGTACGGTGAAGGGATATGCTGCCCATGAGCAGCAAGCGATTCAGGCGGTGGCTGATGCCAGGGCGAAACTGGGCGGTGCCCAAGGACCGAGTGCTAAGGCTGAGGCGAATGGGGAATTAAATACTGCTCTGAGTCGGCTCTTGGTAATTGCTGAAAACTATCCGAATTTGAAAGCGGATAAAAATTTCCGAGCATTGATGGATGAATTATCGGGAACTGAAAATCGCATTGCAGTGGCCCGTAAGGATTATAACGAAAGTGTACAGCTTTATAACACAACCATTCGTTCGCTGCCGGCCAGTATATTTGCTAGATATTACGGATTTGATCCCATGGAATATTTTAAAGCCGATGAAGGAGCTAAACAAGTGCCGCAAGTTAAGTTTTAACAGTAAGACAAGTTGCCGAAAGAGGAAGAAAATGGTCAAAGGATGAATAGTAGAATGTGAATGTTGTATGAGAGGGGGGCTTCTTATGGCCCAATATTCAGTATTAATTGTCGACGATGATGTGAAACTAGTTAATCTTTTGAGAACATATTTCGAAAAAGAAGGCTGTATAACGTATTCGGTTAATGATGGCCTAGATGCATTGCAGGTAGTGCGGGAAAAGAAGCCAGATATTATGGTGTTAGATTTGATGTTGCCTGGTCTTGATGGATTGGATGTCTGCCGAAAAATCCGTAAGGATAATGATATTCCCATCATTATGCTTACTGCCCGAGATGAAGAAAGCGACAGATTAATCGGTCTGGAAATTGGTGCAGATGACTACGTGACAAAGCCTTTTAGTCCCAAAGAAGTAGTCGCTCGGGCCAAAGCCATTTTGCGCCGTGCAAATAAAGAGGTGGTGCGGAGCGAGCCAATTCAAGTGGGAAATCTAATCATTGACTTAGAACGTCACCAAGTTACCAACGGTGGCCATACTGTGGAAGTGACGCCTACCGAGTTTAAAATTATGGAACTATTAGCAGCCAATGCTGGTAAGGTTTATAGCCGCCTGCAGATTGTCGAACAAATCCAAGGGTATAGCTTTGAAGGGTATGAACGGACAATTGACGCACATATTAAGAACTTGCGTCGCAAAATCGAGATTAATCCGAAGGAACCTCAGCATATTCAAACGGTATATGGGATTGGCTACAAATTTGCTGGTGAAGTCGATGAATAGTATTACTTACCGCATTACAGGCGTGATGTTTTTGGCGGTGGCGTTTACGGTATTATTACTGGTTTACTTGACCAATGGACAGATGAATGAGCATTTCAAAGAGTATTTAGTAGTGCAGAAGATGGAAATGGGGCAAAATGGCATGATGAAGCATACGGATGTCGGCAATTCGACGGTGGCTTTTGTCATGGGACCACCAGAAGAAACTTTTTTGGCTTCTGTCCACAAATCGCTTATTTGGGTAGGGATGGCCGTTTTGGCAGCCGGTCTTGCTGCTAGTTATTTCGTAGCTCGCAGCATTACCGTACCGCTCCGCAATTTGAGCCGCGCTGCAGAGCAAATTGAAAAAGGAAATTTTGATCAGCAAGTGTCGGTGGAAACGAAAGATGAAGTGGGTCACTTAGCTGCTATCTTTAACCGGATGGCCGAAACATTGGCGCTCAATACCAACTTGCGTCGACAATTCTTAGCCAATGTCGCTCATGAGCTTCGGACACCGCTTGCCATAATTCAAGGACACTTAGAGGGGATGGTAGATGGTGTGATTGAACCGAGTCAGGAACAACTTTCTTCCTTACATGAAGAAGCTATCCGGCTCAATCGCCTCATTACAGACCTTCGTGATTTGTCGTTAGCCGAAGTTCGTCAGTTAGCGTTGGAAAAAAACAGTACACATGTCAATCAAATTGTTAGTCGAGCTGTGTACATGCTTAAACCGCTAGCGGATGAGAAGGACATCCGCGTGGATTGCATGTTAGACGAAAAATTGCCGGAGCTTGAAGCCGATGCAGATCGGCTCAACCAGGTGTTTTATAACATTCTAGTGAATGCCATTCGTTATTCTCCAACTAAGAGTATTGTAAAGGTTGTTACTGTGCAGGAAGAAATAGAAGGTCGATCATGGCTTAAGGTTTCAGTCGTTGATAACGGGCCTGGTATTGCACAAGAGGATATACCTCATATCTTCGACCATTTCTATCGGGGGGACAAGTCGCGAGATAGAAAAAGCGGTGGATCGGGCTTAGGACTGGCTATTGTTAAGCAACTTGTGGAAATTCATGGCGGCCGGGTAGCAGTCAAAAGTAAGTTGGGAGAAGGAAGTGTTTTTCAAATACTGTTACCAGTTGGTCTGGAAGAAAGCAGTCAGGATAAGGGGAATCTCTCGTAATACATGTGAGAATGAGACAGGTAGTTCAAAACGATATAGAAAATCTATCATGAGACGCATTCGGTTGCGTCTCTGTTTTTATGTCCGAATAGGAAAGAACCTGCCTGTATTATAGGGAAGGTTCTGAAGTCATGGGTATTGATGTTAGTTAGGTATGTCGTTCAAGTCTACTCAAAATATAAAAGAATGATTAAGTAACTATAAATAACATCAGTTCTTCAAACTTTCTTCATGAGATCTTCACACCAGTTAGATATTATATAGATATTGAGAGCAAAGAAGAACGAGGTGAAGGGCAATGTTGGGATTACTTATAATCCAATCGGTAGTCGTTGGGTATTTATGGTATTATCTTTTAAATCGAATTGAAGAGGTATCTATCAAGGAAGAATGATGAAATCAAAATAATGTCCCCATGACTCTTGAGTGTTGTGGTTTCGAGCATTCAAATCAGGGACATAGAGGATCAAAGACTAAATTATAAAATTATGTATATCTTCATGAGATCTTCATGACTTCTTCACAACTTCTTCATAACTTATCTGTATAGTAGTAAACAGGATTATTGCGCTTAAAATTTAGTATAAAGAAATAAGTTTGTCATTAACGCCTCAAGTGGGGACGTAAAGGGGGACATATGAAAGTTATAAAATGGTTTCAACACAAAACACTGCCATTGACCGCTGTGCTCGTATTGGGAATTATGGCACCAGCTATGGCGGCGGAGGTCCAGGAAACATTGTCGTTAAAGCAAGTAGTGGATACGGCTGTTAAAAGCAATCCGGCTGTAATCGAAAGTCAAAAACGCTGGGAGGAAAAACAAGCCCGTATTCCGCTGGCTAAAGCCTTGCCGAATCCGCAGTTTGGGATTATGAAAGACGACATACCAAACGGTAGCTTAAATCCTTTTGATGCTATGATGACCGAATATACTTTAACCCAGGAATTTATGAATCCAGCCAAACTAAAAGCCATGGGCAAAATGGCTGGTAGCGATGCCGAAATGGCCAAAGCTAATTACCAAGATAAGCAGATGGAGGTCTATACTACGGCCAAAACAGCCTATTATGACCTGCTCTATGCCGATAAAGCGCTGGAGATTGGTAAGGAAAATCAGCAACTTATGGGCCAGTTAGTTCAGATTGCTCAGGTTAACTATTCCACTGGCATGGTACCGTTGCAGGATACACTTAGGGCTCAGACCGAGTTTTCTAAAATGACTACCGATTTGTTGAGCATGGCGTCCATGGCGGCAGTGGCAAAAGCGAAAGTCAATACTGTCATTGGCCGTAAAGCAGATACACCGTTAGCGGTGAAAGAAGAATTCAGCGCTCCGCCTCCTACATTTGATTTGGACAAATTGCAAACAGAAGCACAAACCGGTAAGCCAACTGTTGTGAGCATGGAACGACAAGTGGAAATGGCAAAGAATGGTGTAGAATTGGCTAAAAAGCAGCAACTACCAGATTATCAATTCAGCATTGGTTATAAAGATAGAAAGCAAACTGAAATGGAAACTACACCGGATACCTGGAAAATGGAATTTATGGTTATGCTGCCAATTTGGCAGGGGAAAAACAAAGCAGAAATTAAATCGGCTTCGGCTAACTTAGAAGCAGCCCAGGCTTCACTAAACAATATGCAAAATATGACCGGTTTGGACTTGCAGATGGCGCTGACAGAAGCCCAATCGGCCTGGCGTCGAATTGACCTATATAAAAATACAGTGATTCCTCAAGCAGAACAAACCTATCAAGCTGGAGTCGTGAGTTATACCAACGGTAAAGTGGATTTTATGGCTGTCCTAGATAGTCTCAATGCTCTCCGTAACGTGAGATTGGATTACTATAAAGCTCGTATAGATTATGAAAAAGCAGCGGCAAATTTAGAAAAAGCGGTAGGTAAACCTTTATTTACCAGTGGAGCACAGCCATAACAAGCAAGGTGGAAAAGGAGAGGACAGCATGATCGAAAAATTACGTGACAAAAAGAAAATTATCATAGGGGTGACTGCTGGTATCCTGGTTTTTGGCGGTGCCGGTTACTACTATACCATGCAGCACAATAAACCAGTCGCTGTAGATCATAGCGGACATCAAATGTCTGGACCGATTATGGCCATGGGCGATACGGTTACTCTGGACGCCAAGGCTAGGCAATTGGCCGGGGTGCAAACAGCACAAGCAATTGCCAAGGCTTTAGCAAAAGAAATCAAAACTACTGGTAAGATTGCCATGAATGAAAGTGGGCGGACCTACATTACTTCCCGAGTGGAAGGGCGAGTTGATGAACTATACGTAACCGCTGACGGTGATTATATTGCTCCAGGGCAAGCTATCGCTTCTGTATATAGTCCAACCTATATCGCGGCCCAGGAAGAATACTTATTAACATTAGAAAATGTACAAAAGCTGCAAAACGCGGGTAAAGATGTAGTCCAGATCAACAACCGTCTGCGGGAAGCTGCAAGGCGTAAATTACAGTTGTTAAACGTGCCGGATGGTGATATCGCTCATTTAGAGCATACTAGAAAACCTAATGATCATATGACTATCTACGCTCAGTTTGGCGGTACTGTTCTTGAGAAACAAATTTTGCCGGGAGCATTCATTATGCCTGGTGATAAACTGTATAGTCTTTCCGACCTATCCACTCTTTGGCTGTATGCCGATATTTACGAAAAAGATATAGCAGGGATTCAAATAGGTCAACCAGTTGTGGTAACTAGCGGCGCTTATCCGGGAGAAACCTTTAACGGGCAAGTAACCTTTATTAACCCGGTGCTTGATGATGCCACGCGAACAGTAAAAGTAAGGGTTGAAATGGCTAATCCGAGTGGTAAATTAAAACCGAATATGTTCGTTAATGCGAATGTGCAAATATCGCTGGGAGATAGTTTAGTCATACCGGAATCCAGTATCTTGGATAGCGGTAGCCGTAAAACCGTCTTTGTTGCCCAAAGTGAAGATACCTTTGTCAAACGTGATGTAGTTATAGGGCAATACGCTGATGGTTATGTTCAGATTCTGTCTGGACTACAGCCTGGAGAAACAGTGGTCACGGCAGCCAACTTCCTTATTGATTCCCAGACTAAATTAGGCAGCTTTGGCAGTCATGCCGGCCATGGTGGCGGTTCAGCAGCTAAGGAGACTAGTGCACCTGCACCTTCGGGCGGTACAAATAGCGGCGGGGTTGCTCCGGCACCTGCTACCGGGAGCGAACATAGCGGCCATGGTGGTCAGTAAGGAGGAGCAACATGCTTAATAAATTAATCGAGTTTTCCTTGAAAAATCGCGCGATTATCCTGGTGTTATATGCGTTGGTCATTGTTTGGGGAGCCTTTACCGTAAAGGATACCCCAATCGACGCTTTTCCTGACCTCAGTGAAAACCAGGTTCTTGTCTCGGCTGATTGGATGGGCCGGGGTCCCCAGGAAATCCAGGATCAGGTTACTTATCCCCTGGAAACTGCCTTGCGTGGATTGCCAAAAGTGAAAGAAGTACGTTCCGCTTCCTCTTTCGGGATGTCACTTATCACTGTAATTTTTGAAGAAGGGGTAGACCCTTACTTTGCTCGCCAAGTTGTGAACGAAAAAGTGCAGCAGGCGATTCCCCAACTACCACGAGGCGTACAGCCTGCCTTGGGTCCAGTCAGCACCCCCATGGGCCAAGTTTTTATGTATACCGTGGAAAGTGACCGGCACAATCTAGCGGACTTGCGTACAGTTGAAGATTTCACGATCAAGCAGCAATTGAGCGCAGTGCCGGGAGTGGCCGAAGTTGCCAGCATTGGTGGCTATGTGATGCAATACCAGATCAATCTTGATCCTCATTTACTACAAAACTATCGAATTACTTTCAACCAGGTATTTGGGGCTCTCGGCGCCAACAATGCCAATATCGGTGCAAAAGTAGTCGAACAAAACGGCCAGGAATTTATCATCCGTGGATTGGGATTAATCCAATCACCAGATGACATTAAAAATATTGTGATCTCGCAAAATAACAATGTGCCAATTTATATCAAAGACGTAGCTAACGTAACTGCTGGCCCTGATTTTCGCCGAGGGGTATTAACCAAATCTGGTTATGAAGCAGCTGGGGGAATTGTCATTCAGCGTATGGGGGAAAACACGCTGAACGTGATTGACCAAGTGAAAGCGAAAATCGCCGAAATTGGGCCGACTCTACCAGAAGGAATGCGAATTGTACCTTTTTACGATCAGACGGATTTGGTTAAAAAAGCAGTGAATACGTTGACCCGAGCATTGATGGAAGAATTTATTTTAGTATCAATTATTGTCATCTTATTTTTAGGGAATGTACGGTCCAGCTTAATTGTGACCTGCGCTATTCCTATCGGTATCTTAATTGCGCTGATTGCTATGAAACAGATTCATCTATCAGCTAACCTGATGTCTCTTGGCGGCATTGCCATCGGTATTGGTGTTATGACTGACGCGGCCATTGTTATGGTTGAAAATATCTTCAGGCATCTGGCAGAAGACGGCGGTCGACGTAATATTATCGATGTGACGCTAGAAGCGGCGAAAGAAGTAGCTGCACCGATTTTCTTCTCTATCACGATTATCATTGTCACCTTCTTACCCGTATTCACTATGACGGGAACAGAAGGCAAAATGTATACTCCAATGGCCTGGGCTAAATCCTTTGCCATGAGTGGATCACTACTGTTGGCTTTCACTTTGGTACCGGTATTGTGTACCTTATTGCTCAAAGGTAAGATACAGGAAAAAGATACTTGGATTGTTGCCAAAATGCACCAATGGTATGTACCCACTTTGAAGTCAGTGTTAAAGCACAGTAAAATCACCATTATTTTAGCAATTGTCGTGATGATTGCTGGATTCTCATTATTGCCCCTAATTGGTACCACTTTTATGCCGGCCTTGGATGAAGGAACTTTTCTGGTTATGCCAACTATGCTGCCTAATGTGTCATTATCAGAAGTATTAGAAGCGGCTAAAACCATGGATAAGGTCATCATGGATATTCCGGAAATCGATATGTCCGTGGGGAAAGTAGGTCGAGCCGAGTCTGCTATGGACCCAGCGCCGATTAGTATGATCGAAACCATTGTCACGTTAAAACCCAAAGAGCAGTGGCGGCCTGGCATGACCAAAGAAAAGGTTGAGCAAGAAATGATGGTCAGACTTGCCAATGTACCTGGACTTAACTTAGCCTTTACCCAACCGATTGCGGGACGGTTATCCATGCTGACCACTGGAGTTCGTACCGAACTAGGTATCAAACTTTATGGGGAAGATCTGCAGGTGCTGCAGCAAAAAGCCTTTGAAATTGAAAAAGCACTAGGGGCTGTACCAGGAGTTAGCGATCTGCTGGCTGAACGAGTCTTTGGCGCTTCCTATCTCGAAATTCAAGTAAATCGGGAAAAAGCAGCCCGATACGGTCTTAGCATTGCCGATGTGGAAGATGCTGTTGAGTTAGCGGTAGGCGGCAAAAATGCTACCACTACCATTGAAGGACGCAAACGTTTTAACGTCTTAGTGCGCTATAACCGGGAAAACCGGGAATCCATTAACGCCATGCAAAATATTCTCATTCCAGTAACGGGTAGTGGCTCTGGGACGAAAAACAACGGTGGTGCAATGGGCGCAGGCATGGGTGGCGGTGCAGCTACCACAGCGGCTGGCCCGGCTACTGGTGCTTATGTGCCACTAGGTGAAGTAGCTCAATTTCGGGTTGTAGATGGTCCGTCCATGATCAGTAGTGAAAATGGAGTTTATCGAATGATAGTCCAGATGAATACTCGGGGCCGAGACGTGGTCAGCTTTGTGAATGAAGCCAATCAGGTTATCAAAGAAAAAGTTGATTTGCCAGCCGGCTATTCTATGAAATGGACCGGACAGTATGAAAATCAGCAAAGAGCGAAAGACCGATTGTCTTTGGTAGTACCAGCAGTCATTGTGCTCACATTCTTCTTGCTCTATATGACCTTTGGTTCCGCTAGCGATGCTTTTCTCATCCTGATGAACATTCCCTTTTCCTTGGTGGGTGGCATTGTAGCCATGTATGCTACCGGCACCTACATGACGGTAGCGGCTGCTGTTGGCTTTATCGCTCTCTTTGGAATAGCGGTGCAGAATGGGGTCATCATGGTTACCTATATTAAACACCTAAGAGATCACCGAACCTTAGAAGAAGCCATCACAGAAGGCGCCTTTACTCGCTTGCGGCCAGTTATGATTACCGCGTTAGTTGCTAGCTTAGGATTGTTTCCATTACTGTTTGCCACAGGTACGGGTGCCGAGGTACAGCGCCCAATGGCCACAGTCGTAGTTGGTGGTCTAGTGACTTCTACAATTTTGACATTGGTCGTTCTGCCGTGCATCTATCTGGTGTGGAATCAGTGGCGGGAGCGTAAGAATCCGGCAGTATCTGAAAAATCTCACACTGCTGAGTAAAGACAGTTAACTAATAGTAAAGCTGTAGTGGGGCAAAATGCCCCACTACAAAAAAGAATTTAAAAATTATTGGAGGTTATTGGGATATGAAAAAAAGTAAAGTACTCTTTGGTTTATTAGCTATTATTGCAGTTGTTTCTCTGGTAGCGGGGTGTGGATCTAGTGAAAAAGCACCTGCTCAGGCGCCAGCCGCTAGTCAAGAACAAGCATCTGGTCATCAAGGGCATAGTGCAACGATGCCAAAAGAAGATCCTATGCCTATCATGAAGGATTTGGATAAATCATTGCAAGATGTGGTCAAACAAGTAAAAGCTGGTCAAACAATGGATGCACAAAAGAGCGCAGGGCAGTTAGTTAGTACAACCGAAAAAATTCTACCACATATGATGGATGCCAGTTTAAAGGATAATTTGCGCAAGGCGGCAGGTGATATTAAAAATACGGTTAACGCTGGCAAAATGGATCCTAGTGCTATGGAAAGCAAAGTGAAGACCATGCAAGATGCTATGCAGGCAACCACGTCTCACTTACAAACCATGCAACATCAATAATAGCTAGCGGGGGAGGAGAAGTGGAATATGAGAAAATGGATAGCAATACTATTTGCCGGGATTCTTTTTAACGGCATAGGAGTGGTTCAGGCTTCTCCGACCTCTGGTTATAGCCAATTTATGCAGTCATTGGATTCCATAGCAGGAGTGACCATGCCGGTAGCGGATGAGCAGCAAATAGCGGCTCGATCAGTTACTCTGCCTACGGGCCAGCCTGGACAGTCGGCACAAATATTGACCATTGCCAGGAGTATGCTCGGTCAACCAGTAGTGTGGGGAGGAGCTTCACCTGGGCAAGGTTTTGACTGCTCCGGGTTGGTGCAATATGTATATCGGCAAGCAGGTATCAATTTGCCTCGTACCGCGGATCTACAGTTTTTAGTGGGTAGAACCGTATCGCCAGCTTCCTTGCAGCCAGGAGATTTAGTGTATTTTACTACCTATGAGCCAGGTGCATCTCATGTGGGAATTTATATTGGCAGGGATAAATTTATTCATACCTCTTTTTCCAAAGGCGTAGTCGCTATTGGGGATATGAATGATAGTTATTTTATACAGCGATATTATGGTGCGAAACGAGTATTATGATAAAGAAGATCAGGTCGCCTTTGGGGTGCCTGATCTTCTTTATAGGTAGCTCAGGCGAAAAAGCAGAACTTATATACCCTTATCGTGTATTCTTAACTATTTGGTAGGATGGTTCTATTCTGAGTTCAATTTAGGAGTGAATCGATATGCAAAAACAGCAAGAAGGAATGGTATTGGAAGTGAGTGGTCGTATGGCCAAAGTGAAAACCAGTCGTCATAATGATTGTGAGAATTGTGGAGCTTGTCCCGGTAATAGTGCAATGGTCTTAGACGCTCGCAACTCTGTGGGAGCCAAGCCTGGTCAACGAGTTCTAGTGGAAATTAAAGAAATAAATATGCTAAAGGCAGCCTTTACTGTATACATACTGCCGCTGCTAGCCGCTCTTGCCGGTGCTATTATTGGTGATTTTATAGGACGATTTTTAGGATTTGAAGAATTAATTTCAAGGTTAATTGGCGGATCAGGAATGACCTTATTATCGATATGGTATATCAAATATTATGATAATAGCGCCCGTATGGACGATAAAATGCAGCCAACTATTATTCAGATCATCTCAGAATAATAGTTATCTCATATACACAATGAAGTATAGAAAAAGGAACCACTCTATCCTAGTTAATGATAGAGTGGTTTTGAAATATGTATTGAAGTTTAGTACTTGGAGGGAACACCGTCAATTCTAGTGTTAACTACGCTATTTTCCATCCAGCCTTCCACTGTGTGACCGCCAATTGTTTTTTTGCTGTAGTGGCTAGGATTGTAGTCAATTACGGTATATTGCCCACTGTTTTTGCTACCACTAACGATCGTTTCGAGGTCCGCATTGATGCGATAAGCATTGGTGACAACACCATCAACTTTGGTAGTGACTATATCGTTTTTCGCCAAGGATTCCACCGTATGCTTACCAGCTGCCTTCTTGTTGTAGTGGGTAGGATTGTGGTCAATCACAGTATACTGCTGGCTGTTCTTACTACCACTAGTGATGGTTTTAAGATCTCCATTGATAGGATACGACGTAGTTACGACTCCATCTACTCTGGTATTTACTACACCATTTTTGACCCAGCCTTCCACCGTATGATTGCCAGCTACTTGTTTATTATAGAGGGTGGGATTGCGGTCGATCGCGACATAGCGAACGAGAGCTCCGCTGGTAATCTTTTTTGTTTCAATCGATTTAATTGGGTTTATTTCCGGAAGAATTTCATTAGCGGAAACCATACTGGCTCCCAGTACATTCATTACTAATAAGGATGCAGTTATAAAAGTTTTTTTCATTTTAATTTCCCCCTTAATTCTTATTACCCATATAATACCTAAATAATATGAATATCTAATGAAAGACCTATGAAGAACCTATGAAGAACTTGTGTTATTTTTCTAGTGCAATTTAAGGTGGTAGGGAAGTTCTTTTATTAGAAAACAACAAAAGGAATATTATAGAAAAAGCTCAGGCAACCAACGGTTGCCTGAGCTTTTTTATAGGTATTTTTATCTAAACCATTATAGTTTTAAAACCACTTTTCCTAAGACTTGGTTGATTGGCACGGGGCCAATAAAGCGGCTATCACTGCTATTGTTACGATTATCACCCATGACGAATACGTGGTCTTCTGGAACAGTGATTTTTTTCTCAGAGCTATAACGCATAAGTTCTTTCGTATAAGGTTCTTCTAAAGCGATACCATTTCTGAATACTTTATTGTCTTTAAACTCGAGTACATCTCCTGGTTTACCAATAATTCTTTTGACCCAAATATGGTGATCAGATTGGTCAACGAGTTTCAGCATACCTAAATAGGTATTCATAGGATCAACTAAATCATCTTTCCAAGTTCGCTCTCGCAGTACGCGACTATCAATGATCACAATATCGCTGTAATTTGGTAGTTGCCTTAAGGTGTGGGATACCTTAGAAACAAATAAATAATTATCATTTTGTAAGGTAGGCTCCATAGAACTGCCTTGTACGCGAGTTGGCTGGAACAAAAAAGCGTTAATCAGTAGGGCGCAGGTAAAGGCTATTATAATACTGTAGGACCAGTCAAAAATGGCATTCATTATTTTCATAATAGGGTCTCCTTCTCTAAAGTTAAGTTACCCAAAGAGGTAATACGATTGTATCAAATGTTTTTTAAGAAGTAAAGTATTCAGCGGACAAAGGAAGAATTCATCTTACTTGGAAGAGATCGTTCTTTGGAAATTGAGTGAAGTAAAATTTAAAGTACTACAGTAATAATATCCTAAATATGTGACGTAGATATGACAGATCGGTATAATTGTCTAAGATTTATTTAAGTACCACTATATGTGCCAGTAAGATTTTCTTAAATTCAAATGTGTAGTTAATTACGAGATATATAATATAGACGGCAAGCAAGAGGGATGATATACTTAAACCAAATAGATTGTTCGGTAGCAGTTATAACTTCATTACCAAAAGCAATGGCGCTAAAGACATAAGTTCTTAGTGTCATTTTGTCTATATATAATTATCACGCTCTGCCATTACCATGTAACCTGGTGTTTTCCATACCCACCCTATGCTATATGTTTAATGTATTTAGGATAGTAAGGGGGGGAACTTCTGCTGCATGGAAAATAAAATGTGGATCTACTAAATATTTATTTTGAGGAGGAAACATTATGTTTGCATTAAATTTCCAGTCGTCACATCATGAAGAGTTATTACAGAGTCGTATCAAGAACTGTACGGTTCGCTTAGGGGATTTAAGAGAAGTATATGCAGAAAATTCTCTAGTGTGGATTACTTTCGGAAAAAAACTAAGTCCTAGAAAAAAAATGTACCAGGCGATAATTGATAAGATACATATTAAAAAGTTTTCTCAATTAACAGCAGAGGATTTAGTTCATCAAAATCCTACGATTACGACAACCGAAGAACTAATTAAATTTTTTGAAACGCTTTATGCTAAATCAATATCACCGAATGATATTGTAAGCGTAATCTATTTTTCAGAAGTACTAGGGGAATAAAGGTTATTCAGGAAAAGGGTATTGTGCCAAGTATCAAATCGATACTTGGCACAATACCCTTTTTAAAGTTTTCCTTCATTCCTTGTCAATTTGCTTTTCCACCCAAGTACCGATAACTGGTAATTTGTATTTTTCCCCCATATAGGCTTTATAGAGTAAAACTAACCATAAAACCATAGATGCTATGGCAATCAGTGGTGAAAGTAACAATCCTAGAATGGGTATAAGTCGTATCACGGTTGATAGAATAAATAAGGCAAGAAAGGTTACTAAGGACTGTAGGGCATGGAATCGAACAAACTTATTTTCCTTTTCCAGTACAAGGAATATGGCTCCAGTTAACCAACCAAAAACATAAGATAATAATGCTTCTATGTTTTCACTCAGACCAAGGGAAGTTTTTGTATTCTGACCACTCATCCTATTTCCCCCTCTTGGGCATTTTCTATTAAAAATACCTTACTATACTATATGTTGCGCCTATTTATTTGACAGTAAGAATACCTAGATTAGTCATAGGTATATAGTATTCAGATTACTTTTTTAACTTTTCAGAAAAAGGAGTTCTTGATTTTTCGTTGAAAGATTTATTGTATAAGAATAAACTAGATTGAAAAAATTATCCTAAATAGAGTACGTGAACAAACTGGCTAGGTTATTATCCGTAAAGGAACGTGAAGCCGGAAAATTATAAGGAGGCCATATCATGAGTATTTTAGTATTAGGCGGGGCAGGTTATATAGGATCTCATGCAGTGCACCAATTGCTAGAAAAAGACTATAAGGTAGTCGTAGTAGATAATTTAGAGACAGGTCATGAACAAGCTGTTCCTTCTAAGGCTGTTTTTTATAAAGGTGATATTCGGGAAAAAGAGTTTTTACGAAGTGTCTTCCAAAAGGAAAAGATCGAAGTAGTAATTCATTTTGCTGCCAATTCAATTGTGGGAGAATCCATGACAAATCCGATAAAGTACTTTGGTAATAATGTGTATGGAACGCAAGTACTTTTAGAAGTTATGAATGAATTTGGCGTAAACAAAATTGTATTTTCTTCTACGGCAGCAACTTATGGCGAACCTAAGGAAGTACCGATAACAGAAGATATGCCCACAAACCCCACGAATGCTTACGGGGAAACGAAGCTAACAATGGAAAAGCTAATGAAATGGTGTGACACTGCCTATGGGATCAAATATGTATCACTGCGTTATTTTAATGTAGCAGGGGCCCGGGAGCAGGGGGAAATTGGTGAAGATCATGCTACGGAAACTCACTTGATTCCGTTAGTATTGCAGGTCCCACTAGGCAAACGGGAGTATATTACAGTTTTCGGCGAGGATTATGATACAGAAGATGGGACTTGTATTCGAGATTATATCCATGTGGAAGATTTAATTGAAGCTCATATATTAGCGATGCATTATTTACAAAACCAGGGAGACAGCAATATATTTAATCTTGGTAGTAGCCAAGGTTTTTCTGTTAGACAGATTATCGAGGCAGCAAGGGAAGTTACGGGGCATCCAATTCCAGCAAAAATAGGAGAAAGAAGAGCTGGTGATCCGAGTACCTTAATCGCTTCCTCTGATAAAGCGAAGAAAATATTAGGTTGGCAACCAAAGCGCACTTTGATTCATCAAATTATAGCAGATGCTTGGAAATGGCATCAAAGTCATCCAGCTGGATATGAAGGCGAATAAGGAGATTCGAGAATGAATATATATCAAATCATTCAACAATTAATTGAATGTGCAATTACTTTAGAATTTATAGAATTAGAAGATGAGATCTATGTAAGAAATCAAATTCTATATCTCCTTGGAATGAATGATTTTGTGGTAACAGAGAGGCTACTGGGCGAAGCTGCGATAGCTGACCTTTTAGAAGAGATAGTAGAGTATGCAGTTAGGAATGAAGTGATTGAAGATCTCTTTGATGAAAAAGAAATACTTGCAAGTAATATTGTCAATTGCTTTATGCCAAAACCTTCTGAGGTCAATAAAATTTTTTATGAGAAATATAAAGAGAATGGTATTGAGGCAACTAATTATTTTTATAAGTTGAGTAAAAATAGTAACTATATACAAACCAAACGGATAGCAAAAAATATAAGTTATCAGTCGAAAACCGAATACGGCACCTTGGATATTACAATTAATTTATCTAAACCAGAAAAAAATCCTAAAGATATTATGAAAGAAAAAGGGGTAAAAAGCACGAATTACCCCAAATGTTTACTATGTGTGGAAAATGAAGGCTATGCTGGGCGAATTGGGCATCCTGCTCGCTCGAATCATCGCTTAGTACGAACCGAGCTTGCTGGTGAACCTTGGTTTCTTCAATATTCCCCTTATGTCTATTATAATGAGCATTGCATTGTCCTTTCGAATGAGCATCGGGATATGAAAATTGACCGTCAAGGACTGGTACGCTTAGTGTCTTTTGTTGAAAAGTTTCCTCATTATTTTGTTGGTTCCAATGCAGATTTACCAATTGTTGGAGGTTCGATTTTATCCCATGATCATTACCAAGGGGGGCGCTATGAATTTGCCATGGAGCGGGCAGGGGATGAGTATCCGTTTCAATTAAACCAGTTTCCAGGTGTTACCTGCGCCATTGTGAAATGGCCTATGTCTGTCCTTCGCCTGCGAGGTAAAGATGTGAAGGAATTGGTTGATGCAGGGGATTGGATTTTACATTCTTGGAGGCAGTATAGTGATCCATCTCTAGATATTTTGGCTTATACAGGGGAAACACCACACAATACAATTACTCCCATTGCACGTAAACGGAATGAATTATTTGAGATTGATCTCGTACTCCGAAATAATCGCACAAATGAGGAACATTCGCTGGGAATTTTCCATCCTCACAAAGACGTACAGCATATCAAAAAAGAAAATATTGGTCTCATTGAAGTCATGGGATTAGCCGTACTGCCAGCAAGACTGATTCAAGAATTAGAAGAAGTGAAAAAGCAGATACTAGGTGAAGAGTGTAATGTAGCAGAATATCATCAAGTATGGGCTGAAGAACTTTCTGAAAAATACAAAGAAATCGCAAATCAGGGGAATGTAGAAGAAATTATAAAAAAAGAAACAGCAGCTAAATTCCTCCGAGTTTTAGAAGATGCTGGTGTTTTCAAAAGAAATGAACAAGGTATGGCAGGTTTTAAAAAATTTATACAAAGTGTAAATAGAATATAATCAGTTTTGAACCACTAAGACACAATGCCGCTATCGCGTCACACAAAGAGACGTTCCATAGTGGCCTTTGTGTTTTTGTGGTTCAATATTTTGATTTTCTCTGCGTTCTCTGCGGTTTTAAAAAAGGTTTATGTTTTAAAATAGTTTTTCTCTAAAAATTTCCTAGAATGCCAAAAATAAATTAGTAGATACTATGGATAATAACCTCGTAAAGGAGGAAATCCATATGAAACATATAAATCATGGTAGACGTATGGCGCATTTTAAGAAAAGATACAAGCATATTGCGGCTGCTTTTGCTGGGGCCATTCTTATGTCATCGGCATTATTGCCAGGACTTCCAGTTGCTCATGTTCATGCCTCAGCAAATCCTAATGTAGGTAATACTCGTGATACCAGTGCGAAAAAAATTCAGAATAGAAATCAAGAAGAAAGAATTGCAGGGCAAGCTGTTAAAATCAACCAAACTCCTCGCAATATAGCACAGTCCAATGTGAGTAGGAGTGAGGCAATTAATCGAATAAGACAAATTTTCAATGCAAACAAAACGCTGCGTGTAGCTTCTCAATTACCTGCCACAGACAATAAGGCAGATCATCTAGTGACGTCGATCAGTGATAAAAAGTATAGCCCACCTAATGTATCAACTTCGCCGGTCAATGAAGGGAAAACTGATAGCTTGGTTACGCCCAGCAAGGATACAAAGTACACTCCGCCAGTAGCCCCTTCACCTGCTGGTGAAAGTAAGGTTGATACTCCTCCAGTGCAAAATCCCGAAAAAGAATATAGTCCGCCGCCCCCCGCTCCACCACCACCTAACGAACAAAAAGAAGAAAAACCCAAACAAACCAATCCTGAGCCTGAGAAGACACCAGTTAATCCTGCCCCTAAACCAGACACCGAGGAGAAACAACCTAGCGGCGCACCAACCAAGTATGAAAAAGTACTCGATATTACAGCCACTGCTTATGCACCAGGTCCTTTAGATAATGACCAGTGGGGTGATAAAACCTATATGGGTACGACGATTCGCCCAGGTGTTATTGCTGTAGATCCTAAGGTCATTCCCTTAGGTTCTCGTTTATACGTTGAGTATCCTGATGGTCATGGTGAGTATAAGATAGCAGAAGATACCGGTGGCGCGATCAAAGGCAATCGCATTGATATTGCTATCATGAATCGGGATAAAGCTACTGATTTTGGTATTAAGCCAGTGAAAGTGTATGTTGTAGAAACGCCAAAAGAATAATAGATTTAGTGAGCACCTGATTTCATTAGGAAAATTAGGTGCTTTTTATATGTTTAGAATCAGAATGCATGACATATTCATGCTCCCCTTAATAATGAAGAGTTAGCCCATACTTGTCTTATTAATTAAGAATTAAATTAAATGGTATAGACAATTTAAGTTTATATTTATATAATTATGAACATAGTGAATGTGCGTTACATTCTGGTGACAAAAAATAAATGAAAGTGATATGTAGGTGTAATATGGAAGGTGTAACTACAAATGTAAAAGTAATGGGCGGTCTTAATGAGTCCCTTGTTGTTAATATGATTCGAAGACGTGGACCTATATCTCGTGTAGATATTGCCAAATTGACAGGTCTAACGGCACCCACCGTAACGAACGTTTCGGGCAAACTCATTGAAGCCGGTTTGATTCAAGAATACATGGTTGGTGAATATAGTGGAGGTCGGCGCCCTGTACTTCTTAAGGCTAACTCTGAAATGGTTAACATGATTATTGTTGACATTCGTTCAAAAGAAATTAAAGGGTATTTGATCAATGGAGAATTAGAAGTTGCCGAAGAGATCTGTCATGATATTCGGAATTTAGATAAAGACAAAATATTGTCCTTAGTCGAAGACACCATCGCAAAGTGTTATGCTTCTGATAATGGAAAATTAGCAATGGCCATTGGCATTATTGTGCGAGGACCTGTCATGTCGAGGGAAGGACTTTCTTTATTTTCTCCGAGTACTGGTTGGCATAATGTACCATTAAAATACATTATGGAAGAAAAGTTTCGACTTCCTGTTTTTGTAGAGAATGATATGCGGGCTATGGCTTTAGGGGCATATCACTACGGCCCATATCGTGACATTAAAAATGCAGTATTTTTAGGAGTCGGTGGCGGGATTGGTTCTGGAATTATTTTAAATGGTGAACTATATAGAGGGTTAGGTGACAGTGCGGGTGAAATTGGTCATACAGTTGTAGATGTGAATGGGCCGGCATGTAGTTGCGGTAACTCTGGCTGCCTTGAGGCTATGGCATCAGAGACAGCATTGATAGCAATGGTAACTGAGGCAATAGAGCAAGGAGAAAGCTCGCTACTTTATGAGATGGTAGAGAGCAATATAAATGCTATAAGGCCTGAGCACATTTATACTGCAGCTGGAGATGGTGACTTGCTTGCGATAAAAGCACTCCAGCATGTGGGCAGGTATCTTGGTATGGGGGCGGCTAATATTATTAATATTTTTAATCCCCAATTAGTGCTCATTGGTGGTGGGATTGTTAAAGGGCAACAATTTATGGAAGAGACCATGAAGGAAGTTATTAAAGAACGTGCTTTGGGGAATTGTTATTCTTCTACTCGTATTGAGTTTTCCACGGAAGGGAGAAGAGCAGCCTTGAAGGGAATTGTTGATTTAGTTATGGAAGGAATCTTTTTCTCACTTAAATAATTATATAAAAGACTGTTTACATTTTAAGCTTAGAAAAGTGCTGGAATGTAGGCAGTCTTTTATTTTACAAAAATAGAATTTTCAAAAAAATAGTTACTATTGCAAGAAGGAAGTAAGCAAATCACGTCGTATATTATTTAATATTAAATTAATTTATAAATTAATTAGCGAAAAATAATAGCAGAATTTCAATTGGGATTAAATGGTATTCAATGGGGTTCTGTCATACATTAGAGTATGGCAACCAAGAGGCAGACCATCCTGCTGGTAGATAGAAAGTTTGTTTTTGTATCATAAATAAGAATGGAGGTTAGATAGTATGGGAAGTAAAAAGTATAGTTTGGGGATTGATTATGGTACCCAATCTGGTAGGGCATTGCTTGTTGAAGTTGAGACGGGTAAAGAGGTCGCAACTGCTGTGGTAGCTTATCCTGATGCTGTGATTGATGAGAAGTTGCCAGGTACAAATATAAAGTTAGAATATGATTGGGCACTGCAAAATCCAGAGAATTATTTAACGGTGCTGTATGAGGCAATTCCTAAAGTGTTACAAGACTCCCAGGTAGATCCTGAAGACGTAGTAGGATTAGGGATTGATTTTACTGCTTGCACTATGCTGCCTGTGACAAAAGATGGAAGGGCCTTGTGCCAGCTCACTGAATATCGAGATCAGCCTCATGCATGGGTAAAACTTTGGAAGCATCATGCAGCCCAAGATGAGGCCAATTGCTTAAATGAAATAGCAGCTGCGAGGGGAGAAAACTTTCTTGCCCGTTATGGTGGAAAAATATCTTCAGAATGGCTAATTCCTAAAATATGGCAAATAGTCAATGAGGCTCCCGAAATATATCAAGTAGCTGATCGGTTTATGGAGGCTACAGATTGGGTTATCATGCAAATGACGGGTGTAGATATTCGTAATAGTTGTACTGCAGGTTATAAGGCGATATGGCATAAACAAGAGGGATATCCTAGCAAAGACTTTTTTAAAGCATTGGATCCTAGATTAGAAAATCTAGTGGAAGAAAAGTTAAATAGCCCTATTGTTGCTATTGGCAGCAAGGCTGGGGAATTAACGGCAGAAATGGCAAAGAAGATGGGCTTAAAACCAGGAATGGCTATCGCTGTAGGCAATGTAGATGCCCATGCGGCAGTCCCTGCTGCAGGAGTGGTTACACCAGGGAAACTGGTTATGAGTATGGGAACTTCTATTTGTCATATTGTCTTAGGTGAAGAAGAGAAAACAGTGGATGGTATGTGCGGCGTGGTAGAGGATGGTGTCATTGGTGGCTATTTTGGCTTCGAGGCCGGACAATCTGCTGTCGGTGATATTTTTGAATGGTTTGTTGAAAACTGTGTTCCAGGTACTTATACGGAAGAGGCAGCCTCTCGCAGTATGAGTATTCATCAATTACTTGAAGAAAAAGCAGAGGCATTAGTTCCGGGAGAAAGTGGTTTAGTAGCGCTTGATTGGTGGAATGGAAATCGTTCTGTATTGGTTGATACTCATTTGACAGGCGTGTTATTGGGAGCGACCCTTCTTACCAAACCTGAGGAGATTTACCGCGCATTGATTGAGGCTACTGCCTATGGGACAAATATGATTGTGGAAACGTTTACGGAAGCGGGAGTAAAAATTGATGAATTATATGCTTGTGGTGGTTTATCTCAGAAAAATAATCTTCTCATGCAAATTTACTCCGATGTAACAGGGCGAGAAATTCATATTGCAACCTCTCTACAAACACCTGCACTAGGCGCTGCCATGTTTGGTGCGGTGGCTGCAGGTAAGGAAAGTGGTGGTTATGATACCATTTTGGATGCAGCAGCTCATATGACTTCAGTGAAAAAGGTGTATAAGCCTATTGAGAAAAATTTGGCACAATATAAAAAATTATATGCTGAGTATAAAATTCTCCACGATTATTTCGGCCGTGGTGCAAATGATGTTATGAAGCGACTCAAGGAAATAAAAAGAAAAGCGAAAACCTGTTAAAAACCATGTTTCAAAAGCAGCTATAAGCAGAGATTGGTTATAAAAGGAGAGTAAATAATGATTGATTTAAAAGAAAAAGAAGTATGGTTTATTACTGGCAGTCAACATTTGTATGGAGAAGAGACGTTAAAGACAGTTGGTGAGCATTCTCAAATTATTGCCAACTTTCTTGGAGAACAAAGTAAAATACCTGTTAAGGTTGTTTTTAAATCTGTATTAACCACACCAAATGCCATTCATAATTTTTGTGTAGAAGCTAATAGTGCAAAAAATTGTATTGGGCTTGTTGCCTGGATGCATACCTTTTCCCCAGCAAAAATGTGGATTGCAGGACTCAATATCTTAAACAAACCCTTTGTCCACTTACACACCCAATACAATCGAGACATTCCTTGGTCAGAAATTGATATGGATTTTATGAATTTAAATCAGTCAGCCCATGGGGATCGGGAATTCGGTTCGATTGTAGCTAGAATGAAAAAAGCTCGCAAAGTGATTGTAGGCTTTTGGCAAGACCAAGAGGTAATTGAACGCTTAGCCGTTTGGGTTAGAGCAGCTTTAGCGTGGAATGATTTACAGGGCGCCAAATTTGCTCGTTTTGGCGATAATATGAGGGAAGTAGCAGTAACGGATGGGGATAAAGTGGAAGCCCAGATCCAGTTAGGGTATTCTGTGAATGGTTATGCCCTTGGTGACCTAGTATCCTATATTAATAAAGTAAGTCCTGCTGAAATTCAGAAACTGGTTGCTGAATATGAAAACAGTTATGTAGTACAACAAGAACTTCTTGCAGGTGGGGCGAAACGGGCTTCTTTAGAAGAAGCTGCCAAGATTGAATTGGGTATTAGAAAGTTCCTTGTAGAAGGTGGCTTTAAAGGATTTACGACTAATTTTGAAAATCTTGATGGTATTAATCAGTTACCAGGCCTGGCGGTGCAACGTCTCATGGCAGATGGATATGGATTTGGTGCTGAAGGAGACTGGAAGACGGCTGCTCTACTCAGGGCTATGAAAGTTATGGCTTATGGCCTAGAAGGCGGTACAGCTTTCATGGAGGACTATACGTATCATTTAGAAGAAGGCAAGATGAGGGTTTTAGGAGCTCATATGTTAGAGGTTTGTGAATCTCTCGCGGCTCAGAAGCCGTCCTTGGAAATTCATCCATTATCCATTGGCGGTAAAGAAGATCCTGTTCGTTTAGTCTTTAATGTACCAGCGGGCAGAGGCTTAAATGCCACTATCTTAGATATGGGAAACCGCTTCCGTATGTTAATTAATGAAGTGGACGTGGTAACGCCTGAATTTGATTTGCCCAAACTCCCTGTAGCTAGAGTTCTTTGGGCACCACAACCCAATCTCAAAGTAGGAGCAGAAGCCTGGATATTAGCTGGTGGTGGTCATCATACTGGTTTTAGTCAGGCTGTTACAAAAGAGCATTTGGAAGACTTCGCTGAAATAGCAGGAATTGAGTATTTAATAATTGACAATGAAACGAAAATATCTGATTTCAAAAAGGAACTAAAATGGAATGACCTTTATTACCATTTAGCAAAAGGAATATAGAAAATAAGGCAACAAATACCCCCTGTACTTTATCGTACAGGGGGTATTTGTTATCACCAGAGGCCATATAAAGAAGACTTGATTCAGATGGAGTTTTAACTCCATCTGCATCTTAGTCGCACTTATCCAGGGACTTAGCCGCTCTTAACTCCCACTTATATAAGTGAGCCTTGGATTCGAAAATCCTTAGAGCGAACTTACTTCGAGTTTTACAGACTGTTATCCTAACCAGAGGGCAGGATATTACAGGCTGTTAACGAGATAAGTGAGCCTTGGATTCGAAAATCCTTAGAGCGAACTTACTTCGAGTTTACAGACTGTTATCCGGACCAGAGGGCAGGATATTACAGGCTGTTAACGAGATGAAGATGGGGGTCTTAGAGCGGTTTAGTCATCGGATAAAAAATCGATAAATTTAAAAACCACCTATGGACAAAATTGGTTATTGCCAATATACTATAATTAAATGTTTATTTTAAATGAACATTTAATTATATTTTTAAAGAGATCCCCTGTTTAAAGCAGTATTAAATTTATAGGAGTGGGAGAATGAAGCAGTTTGGTAAGAAAAAGTTATATTTGAGTTTGGCTGCAGGTGCCGTATTAGTAAGTGTTATGGTAGGATTCATCTGGAAAGGCTATGCTCAGACGAAAGTTGTTACAGAGGAGATTCCTTTTGTTCGGACGGCAGTTGTAGGAACCACTGGAGCAGAACAAACATTTCTATATTCTGGGGAAGTCCGTGGAAGATATGAAAGTCAATTAGCCTTTCAAGTCAATGGAAAAATTATTAAAAGGAACGTTGAGTTAGGAAGCATTGTCAAACCAGGTGATGTATTGATGCAAATTGATGCAAAGGATATTCAACAAACGGTTAACAGCAATTCAGCCCAAGTTTATTCTGCCGGATCTCAATTACGCCTGGCAGAAAGTAATCTGAATCGCTATCGTCAGTTATATGAACAAAATGCGGTTAGCCGTGCTACGTTAGATCAATACGAAAATGCTTATGATGTGGCAGTGGCTGCTACTCATCAGGCTTCAGCCCAATATTCACAAGGTTCGAATCAACTGGATTATAGTATGTTATATGCAGATAAACCAGGTGTTGTTTCTAGCATTACAGCAGAAGTGGGGCAAGTGATTAGTTCTGGAGCAGCAGTTATTACGGTCGTGCAAGATGGGGAACGAGAAGTTGAAATCAATGTTCCAGAAAATCGTATTGAAGAACTGCGGAAGGCCCAGCAGCTTAAGGTTACTTTCTGGGCATTACCCGCGATTTCTTTAGATGCTACGATTCGAGAAATTGCCCCTATGGCTGATAAAGTCTCTCGCACTTATAAAGTACGAGTAAGTTTGATGAATCCTCCTCAAGAAGTAAAGCTTGGGATGACTTCTACGGTAACAGTAATCAATAAAGGCAGCAATCAACAAATGGCTACTTACATTCCGTTAGCGGCGATTTATCAAAATGGTAATACTCCAGGAGTGTGGGTGATTGATAATGATACCGTAACGTTACGTGCTGTTAAAGTAGGAGCGTTTGGTGATGGGAAAATACAAGTCCTTGAAGGTCTTCAAAATGGAGATCAGATTGTCACAGCAGGAGTGCACAAGCTAAAAGAAGGACAAAAAGTTCGAATTGCTAGTGGTGCCTTATGAAACAGTTTAATCTTACCGAATGGTCTTTAAACCATAAGCAATTTATTTATTTTTTTATCGTATTGTTTTTTATTATGGGGATTGTATCATACCATAAGTTGGGTCGTATGGAGGATCCTGATTTTACAATAAAGCAAATGATTGTTCAGGTTTCCTGGCCAGGAGCTACAGCCCGTCAAATGGAAGAACAGGTCACAGATAAGATTGAAAAAAAGCTTCAGGATTTGCCTGGGCTTGATTATGTAAAAAGTTATTCAACTCCAGGACAAACCATTACCTACGTGATTTTAAAAGACACCGTTCTTAAAAAGGATGTTAGGTCCACCTGGTTAGAAGCCCGCAATATGATTAATGATATGAAAGGCACTCTTCCGCAAGGTGCCTTGGATCCCAACTTTAATGATCGATTTGATGAGGTATATGGTGTGGTATATACCCTTACTGGTGATGGATTTTCTTATGAGGAAATGCGGGAAAAAGCAGAAAAAATTCGCCGTCTGCTTTTGGATACTCCTAGTGTTAAAAAGGTTACCCTCCTTGGGGTGCAAACAGAGAAAATTTATATTGAAGTGGAAAATAGCAAACTATCTCAACTCGGAATTGATCCTAGTATCATCGCCACCACGTTACAAGGGCAAAATGCTATGGCCTCTGGAGGGATGCTTGAAACAACTTCTGATAATGTTTATGTAAGGGTTACAGGGATGTTTGAAGATATAGAGGCAGTTCGTAATGTACCGATTCAGGCGAATGGACGTACCTTTCGGTTAGGGGACATTGCGAAAGTAAGCAGAGGATATGCTGAACCTGCTGATCCTAAAATGTTTTTCAATGGAAAGCCAGCGATAGGTATTGCCTTAGCAATGGAACCTGGCGGCAATATACTGACTCTCGGTGAAAATCTAAAGAGTACGATAGAACAAGTTAAAAAAGAATTGCCACTAGGTCTAGAAGTGAATCAGACTGTTAACCAGCCCAAAGTAGTAGAAACATCCATCGACGAATTTGTAGAATCCTTAGGAGAGGCAGTTGCCATTGTATTATTGGTAAGCTTCCTTAGTTTAGGAATGCGTTCAGGAGTCATTGTGGCTCTATGTATTCCGTTAGTCATTGCCGCTGTCTTTACTTTTATGAATTTTATGGGAATTGATTTACATAAAATCTCTTTAGGTGCACTTATTATTGCCTTAGGGCTCTTGGTTGATGATGCCATTATCACTATTGAAATGATGGTCGTCAAAATGGAACAAGGCTGGACACGTTTTAATGCTGCCTGTTATGCCTATACAGCAACGGCCTATCCTCGCTTGACTGGTGCCTTAGTAACTTGCGCTGGGTTTATTCCCGTTGGTTTTGCAAAAGGGAGTGCCGCTGAGTATTGTGGTAGTATTTTCACAGTAGTGGCTATGTCCTTGTTATTATCTTGGATCACTGCGGGTACGGTTACCCCTTTATTAGGGTATCTATTCATTAAGGTGGAATCAAAAGGCGCTGAAGGTGAAGAACACAATGTACACGACACTAAGTTTTATCGAGTATTTAAAAACATCTTAATTTGGTGCTTAATCCATAGGAAACAGGTGTTAATAGGGACGGTGGCATGTTTTGTTGGTGCTGTATCATTATTGGGCCTAGTGAAGCAAGAATTTTTTCCTTCTTCAACACGGCCAGAGTTAATTGTTCAAATGAAGTTGCCTGAGGGGGCTTCATTACAAGCTACACAAGACATTGCAGACCAATTTTCCAAAAGCATCGAAGGTGATTCTGATATTGAGTATTACACGTATCATGTAGGGGAAGGGGCCCCACGCTTTGTCTTAAGTTTTGAGCCAACTTTTAATAAATCTAATTTTACAGAGTTTATTATAGTTGCGAAAGATGCAAAGGCTCGCGAGGCTTTAGCACAAAAAGTTAATAAGATAATAAATGAAGAATTTAGCAGCGTAAGGGGCCATACCAAGGTCATTGCCAATGGTCCTTCTGCGGATTATCCTATTATGTTAAGAGTTCGAGGTTATGATCCTGAAAAAGTAAGAGAAATTGCGCAAAAGATGCGAGACACCATGGCTGCCCATCCAGGGGCAAAGAATGTAAACCTGAATTGGGATGAGAAGAGCAAAGTCATGCATTTTGAGATTGATCAAGACAAGGCAAGAACGTTGGGAATAGATACTAACTCATTAGCAACCTCCCTACAAACTCAATTATCGGGTGCGACCATTGCAGATTTTCGTGTACAAGATAGAACCATCAGTATGTTATTTCGGGTTGCGCCACAAGATAGAAATGACATTACTCACATTAAAGATTTAAATGTACATATCGGCAATGGAAAATACCTTCCTGTAGATCAGATTGCAAAGATAAGTTATGATGCGGAAGATGGACTTCTCTGGAGACGAGGTCTAAAGTCCATGGTTATTGTGCAAGGTGAAGTAAATCCAGGCTATATGGGAAATAATGTTGCACAAGAGGTTTATGAGAATCTGAAAGAGTTACGTGGTGATTTGCCTTTTGGTTATACCATTGAATTAGATGGATCACTAGAAGATAGTATAAAAGCTGCTAAATTCATGACGGAACCTGTACCTATGATGATAGGAGCTATTATGATTCTCTTGATGATTCAATTACAAAATGTACCCAAGATGGTATTAACTTTATTAACCGCACCTCTTGGCATCATTGGGGTAGTGGCTGGTCTATTACTTACGGGAAGTCCCATGGGCTTTGTTGTACAGATGGGCATATTAGCTTTATCAGGGATTATTATGCGTAATTCTGTTATCTTGATAGACCAAATTGAACAACTGCTTCTGAGTGGAGAATCTATGTGGAATGCCATTATTAATGCAACCATTATTCGCTTTCGGCCAATTTTATTAACCGCGGCAGCCGCGATATTGGCGATGATTCCCTTGGTGTCAAGTGTGTTTTGGGGACCTATGGCAGTAGCTATTGCTGCTGGTTTATTTGGTGCTACGATTTTGACATTATTAGTATTACCGACTATGTATGCAGCTTGGTATAAGGTGGAACCCAATTCTATTTTACAGGATGAAAAATTGCAACAAACTCTAGTAAAGTGATGAGGTAGATTATGCCAAAATTTATAATACAAAGCCAAGAATTTGATATTACAATGAATGATATTGAAGAAAACATGAGGAATATTGAACCGCAAAAACGACCTAGAAATATGTATATGGTCGCTATTAATGGAAAGTTCTTTCCTATAAAACAACCAATTATAGCGGTAACTGGATTATCTATGATAGAAGTAACCATGCTTGATGCCTATCTAATTATGGAGAAGTTAGGGTATTGTATCCAGTTCCAGCGATAATAGTGCTTCACCATCAAAATGTATAGGTAACTCATTATCATATAAAAGACTTGGTTGCAATACTGCAACCAAGTCTTTTCTTATCTGCTTATAATTACAGTTTTCTTAGATTAAGGGTGTTTCTTGATAAACGTAATATTCACGTGACCAAATGATACTCTTCTACGTATTCTATTGTAATAAAAGTTGGTGTATTTTATTACCTAACGGCAGCTGTCGTTAGTATAACGTATAGAATAGGATAGTCAATATACGTTATATTCGTACGTCTCAATAAAGCAGCATTCGTTGACTAGCCTTTTTCAATAAGATATACTGTTTTTTAGTGTAAAGTTTATAAGATAAGCATGCGTTATAAAGTATAAGTAATAAAGTATAGTAGCTTTTGAGAGGAGTAGCAATATGAAAAATTTTGTGCCGAGGGTAGCGGCTATTCATGATATTTCCTGTTTTGGACGTTGCTCCTTAACGGTGATTATGCCTATATTATCTGCTATGGGGGTTCAAGTGTGCCCTCTACCAACGGCTGTATTAAGCACTCATTTAGGTGGTTTTACAGACTTAGCGTTTTATGACTTTACGAGTCATATGCCCGATTTTTTTCATCACTGGAAGAGAGAAGGCATAGCTTTTGATTGTATTTATAGTGGTTTTCTTGCTTCTGAGGAACAGATCGATGTGGTACAGCAATTTATTGATGAGTTTTCCTCAAATCATCCTCTTGTGGTGGTAGATCCAGTAATGGGAGATGATGGGAAATTATATTCTATTTATACACCACAAATGCAGGAACAAATGAAAAGATTAGTAAAAAGGGCAGATATTCTGACACCTAATTACACAGAAGCCTGTTTTTTATTAGGAGAAACCTATCAAGGGCAAGTTTGTGATGTAGCACAAATGAAAAAATGGCTGCTACGATTAGCTGAGTTTGGCCCCACTACTGTAGTCATGACTGGAATTCCCTTTGAACATGGGAAGATTCTTACCATCGGATATGATCAGAAAGAGGATATATTTTTTGATATTGTAACTGATCACATACCCGCGAAATATCCTGGAACGGGAGATATTTTTTCTAGCGTCCTGATTGGTTCATTATTACATAAAGATTCTTTGCCAGTAGCTATGGAGCGAGCCGTGAATTTCGTTGGGCTTGCAATTAAAACCACCTTTCAAGCCGATACTCCTACTCGTGAGGGGGTAGTAGTGGAAAGAGTATTGCCTTGGCTTTGCCGAGAGGTTTGGGAAAAATAAGATAGCTATTATAAAATATGGAGGTTTTAGAATGAATGTAATACGGAAATTAAATGTGAGAGATATTGTATTTGTCGGTATGTTGGCTGCCATGTGTACTATTGCCACAACCATTAAAGTTCCCTTTGGTGTGGGCGCTATGGTGCATCTCGGTTCTGCCTTCTTATATACAACAGGAATCATCTTTGGCGGGGTATATGCAGGATTAGCGGGAGCCATTGGTTCGGCCTTTTATGACATAGTCATGGGTTTTTCTCCTTATACGTTATGGTCCTTTGTTATTAAGGGAATTGCTGGATTGATCGTTGGCTTCGTTGCTAAAGGACTTTGGCCTGAAGCAAGTAGAAATAGTAAAATGACAGGTGCTCAATTAATGATCCGTGCTTTTTTTGCCTGTGTTTTAGCAGCATTATGGACATTAGCAGGTTATATTTTAGCTTGGTGGTATGTGACTGGTAGCTTGGCTACTGCGATTGCCAATATACCTAGCTCCTTGATGACGTCAAGCGCCGGTCTTATCGTTGCCCTGATTCTAGGGCCAAGGCTTCGCAAGATAATAGGTCAATAAGCCTAAGGTCTATTGACCGTAATAGAAATTTACAAAAACAGCTTTGCTCGTAAGATCAAAGCTGTTTTTATTCACCTCATCCAATTCTAGATTATTCATTTATTGTTAGACTTTTAGATGACAAAAAGAAGTATTAGCCTTTAGGTAAAACATATACGGTGACATCACGTCTCCCCCAAGAAAAGGCTTCATCTACCGTGTCCATTGCTAAATCAACACGGTTTCCAACAATCGCTCCCCCAATATCGTCTGCAATTGCCTCGCCATATCCAGGTATGTAAAGTTTTGTGCCAAGGGGGATTACGTCTGGATCAACGGCAACCAATCCTCTGCGAAGGTATGTGCCTCGGTAGGTATAGTCAGTGGAACCTTCGTCGTAACGGGTATAGGCAGTTGCAAGCATGGGTGTGGCATACAAGTAGTGGGGGACGCCGTTATCATGTGGAGGATGATAGGATGGTTTCTGAGACGGTGGTGAGATACGTTTAGGTTTAGTACCTTTAAAATTTTTTAAGGCATTCATTGTTCTGGATC
The DNA here is from genome assembly GCF_000725345.1 of Pelosinus sp. UFO1. Classification (NCBI taxonomy): domain Bacteria; kingdom Bacillati; phylum Bacillota; class Negativicutes; order Selenomonadales; family Sporomusaceae; genus Pelosinus; species Pelosinus sp. UFO1. The sequence continues at coordinate 3,941,915 of NZ_CP008852.1, read as the reverse complement.
CAACAACACCATCATCGGATAGCCCAGAATCTCTTTGAAACATTTTAACCGCTTGGAGTGTTTGATAGCCAAATATTCCATCTGATTTACCACTGAGATATTTGGCTTTGGTTAGATATTGCTGTACTTCAGCGACTTGGCTATTTTGCATGCCGAACTTAATAAGAGAACTGTTGCTGCTATTTGAAGAATTGGGTTTAGCGGGAGGTGAATTATGGTGCTGACCACCGCCGAAGATGTCACGAACAATGTTGAATAAGAAGAATCCTGCGTGAGCGGAAGTAGGCTGAAACATAGTAATAGCGAATAGTAAAAGGACTGTAATCAGAATTTTATTTTGCATGAATGATGCTTCCTTTGCTAAAAAAATTAGTGCTTTATTTAGAAACCATGAACTAGCTGTTTTAATAAGTTACCATATAACTCCTTTCTAGTGAAAATAAAAAATTGAGAGGCAAAGTTCTATCATAATCTTATCGTGCTAATTAACATAAGAACTAATAGTACTAATATCCTATTTTGACAATTTTAAGGAGGTAAATTATAGTAATAATGTAATTTCACTAGCAGTTTATGTATAATGGTCTAACGAAAGTAAAAAAAGTTGACTAGTTCAAGATAATACTGGCTTTATGAACGTTACGAGGTGGAGAATTGTTAAAACAAATAGGTAAGGTGGTACTTTAAAATATGATAACATTCGTTCTTCTTTTTATTGCAGCATTTTGTGCAGGTGTACAAAATGCCTTAGCAGGTGGAGGATCGTTTCTTACTTTTCCTGCATTGATGCTTACAGGATTAGATGCACGGGCCGCAAATATTACATCCACTGTCGCACTTTTCCCCGGGCAGATTACAACAGGTTTTGCTGGACGAAAAAATATTTCAGATTTACCCCAATTATCCTTTAAGGCTTTGTTTATTATTAGCCTGATTGGTGGAGTTTTGGGGGCTGTTCTTCTATTAATAACGCCTGTTTCCGTCTTTGAATTTCTAGTACCCTGGTTAGTTTTATTTGCTACACTTGTATTCTTGTGGGGGAGTTTTTTTCGTAAAATCCATGAAAACTCTAAGCCATTAGGGCCTTTAAAGGCTATAATGGCACAGTTTGCTATCTCTATCTATGGAGGTTACTTTGGTGGTGGCATTGGCATCTTAATGTTAGCGGCCTTGACCATTGCAGGGTTAGATGTACGCAAGGCAGGAGCGACCAAAAATGTGTTGGGTGGAGTGATGAATGCTTCTGCTGTTTTGATTTTTCTTTTTTCGAGTGATGTTGCCTGGACGCAAGTTATGGTGGCTTCCATTGCTTCTATTGCAGGTGGGCAAGTAGGAGCTTATGCGCTAAAACGGGTGAATGAAAAGCGATTGCGTATTTGTATCATTATCCTTGGCTTTGGATTGGCAATTGGACTTTTCTTGAAAGCACATGGGTCCTAGCTATTTATTCATTTCATCCACACTAGAATAGAGGGAAAGCTTTGCTTTCTTTTACTTAGGAAAGCAGAATGAGTACTATTGAAGAATAAATAAATACTCATCGATAAGATTTTACTAGTAGGCTTCGGAGAGCTATACAAGACAGTAGTGGTTTAGGGAAAAATAAAACAACTCATCAGATTGACCGATGAGTTGTTTTATTTTAGTTTTAAACAAGTGGAAAAATACTGAAAGATACTCCTTGCATGCCCGCTGCATCCTAGTATCTATTCACTGCGAAATGAAGAACATGTTTTTGATGTGTATTGGCATGAAATTTGCATTATAAATTCACTAGGGAAAAAAATGTTACTTCCGTTGATCCAATCGTAAAACTTACCATATTATTAAAATTATTGAGGAGGAATTATCATGTCACTAGTCAGTTCGAAAGAAATGTTTAAAAAAGCCTATGAAGGACAATATGCAGTTGGTGCTTTTAATGTTAACAACATGGAAATTATTCAAGGGATTGTTGATGCTGCCAAATTAGAACAAGCTCCACTTATTCTGCAGGTATCTGCGGGTGCTCGTAAATATGCAAAACATATCTATCTTACTAAATTAGTAGAGGCAGCAATCGAAGATTCTGGTCTACCTATAGTCTTACACCTTGATCATGGTGATGATTTTGAAATTTGTAAGTCTTGTATTGATGGTGGTTTCAGCTCTGTCATGATTGATGGATCAAAGTATTCTTTTGAAGAAAACATTGCTTTAACCAAAAAAGTTGTAGAATATGCTCACGCTCACGGTGTAGTCGTCGAAGCCGAGTTAGGCAAATTAGCCGGTGTTGAAGATGCTGTAAAAGTAAGTGCTAAAGATGCTACATATACGGATCCTGATGAAGCAGTAGAGTTTGTGGAGCGCACAGGATGTGACTCTCTGGCTATTGCGATTGGAACTAGCCACGGTGCTTACAAGTTCAAAGGCGATCCTAGCCTGGATTATGAAAGATTAGAAAAGATTTCCAATTTATTACCTGGTTACCCACTAGTACTCCACGGTGCATCGACCGTTTTACCTGAATTTGTGGCAAAATGCAATGAATATGGTGGACACATTCCAGGCGCCCAAGGTGTACCTGAAGAAATGTTACTCAAAGCTAGTAAATTTGGAGTATGTAAAATTAACATTGATACTGACTTACGATTGGCGATGACAGCTTCAATCCGTGAACATTTTGTAAAAAATCCTGGGGATTTTGACCCGCGTCAATACTTGACACCAGCCCGTGAAGCCATTAAAAATATGGTGCAACATAAAATAAAAAATGTGTTGAATTGTAGCAATCGTCTATAAAAAGAAGAAATAGTAAGTTGGTAAGAGTCGGCGGTGGCGCTAACCCACTGCTTGGACTCTTTATGTAGTTTAGATGTTAAGTTGCATAGGAGAAGAAAGGGATGAGTCATATTAAGAACAATCAATCGTCCATTACACTAAAATCTGGATTTAGTTTTGAGTATGCCAATCTGTATGGTGAGAGCCGAGTAACTGAGAGAGATGTTAGTGATTTGGCTGGACAGATTACACTTGCTCATCAGGCGGTAGAACATATGCGTGCCACTGGTGAGGTACGAGGCCATTTATCAAAAGATGCAACGCCAGAGAGGGTACTGTTTACTCAACTGCCTTATGTGGAGGAAGCTAATCTGAATTCTCCCAAGTCTATCGCTAAGCTTAAGGATTTTGGTCAGTCTTTGCAAAATCGAGTAGATACCGTAGTATCCTTTGGAATTGGTGGCTCTTATCTTGGTAACAAGGTATTGTTTGATGTCCATTGTGGTGAGTTTTGGAATTCGAAGACGAAAATTGAGCGGGAAGGTTATCCTAAATTATATTTTAGCGGTAATAATATTGATCCCCGTCGCACTGCTGAACTGATTGAGCATTTGTTAGCAGAAGCCCAGCTGAAAGCGATTGATGGGCAGAATAATCCGTATAAAGTGGCATTAGTGGTTATTTCAAAATCAGGCGGAACTCTTGATACCATGTCTACGTTTATGGTAATTTATGAGGCATTGCGCCAACATGCACCTATACTTGAAGTGGAAGTAGTGGCTGTCACTGACCCAGCAGAGGGCGAAAAAAGTACATTACTAAAAAAACTGGCTGATGAAAAGGGTTGGCCTACCTTTAGTGTACCTGATGGTGTGGGCGGCCGATTCAGTATTTTTTCCGAGGTGGGTCTAGTAACGGCTGCTTGTGTAGGGTTAGATATTGATGAATTCTTATCAGGCGCACGAGACATGGATGTAGTTTGCCAGAATCCAGATATATATGAAAATCCAGCAATGCTAAATGCAGTGCTAAAGTTTATTGCGGCAGAAAAATATGGTCGTGATATTGAAGTGTTTATGCCCTATGCTGATTATTTGAAATCAGTGGCGGAGTGGTATGTTCAGTTACTCGCAGAATCTCTTGGTAAACGGACAGACAGGGAAGGCAAAGAAGTGTTTTATGGTAGGACACCTATTGTGGCAGTAGGGACAACTGATATGCATGCCCAGACCCAGCAGCATCAAGATGGTAAAAGAAATAAAGTAGTGCAGTTTTTACAGGTTGCTCAGTGGGATAAGGATGCTGTTATTCCTGATGTATTTCCTAGTGCTCCTAAACTTTCGGAAATATCCACCTTGCATTTGAGTCAAGCATTAGAGGTGGCCCGAGCTGCGAATGCTGACGCTCTACTTAGCGATGATCGTTTTAATGCAAACTTTGTCTTGCCAAAGCTTAATGCCTATCACTTGGGTGAGCTGCTGTATTTGTTAGCGTTATCTGTAGCCTATGAAGGGGAATTAGCCAATGTAGATGCCTTTGATCAGCCTGGTGTGGAAGCTTATAAACGGTTGATGGGACCAAGACTAAAGACGCTCAGTGAAAAATAAATTGTTCGTTCCTCCTAAAGTTTAGCTAGAATAGTTAAAAATTGAATATATATGAATTCTTGGAATCCTAGTTTTGTGTACGGTTTTAGATTAGTGCTAGAATGAGCCCTTGCTTTTTGCAAGGGCTCATTTTAGTTATCAGATACAGTTTAAATTTATATAATTTGCAGAAAAAACGTATTTTGTAGTTTCGTAATGGTATAATGCTTTTATAAAAAAATATATAATATTTCTATAAGTGATAAAGGCTAAATTAGGATATTTATAAGTATCGCTTATCACTATAGTTATTAGTTTATTTAACAAAATTAATTTATGTTACATCTACTGAACTTAGAGACGAGGTGACCGATCGTGGAAGCAAGAATTTTATTTGTAGCACCATTTGCAAGCTTAGCGAAATTGGCAGAGGAAGTGGTATTAGAAAGGTTTACTAATTCTGCAAATCTTATTAAGGTAGTCAAAGGAGACTTGCAAGAGTGTATCGCTATTGTTAAGCAAGCAGTGGAGGATGGTGTTGAGGTTATCATCAGCCGTGGTGGTACAGCCACGTTGATTAAAAATAGTGTGAATATACCCACTGTACATATTCAAGTTACTGTAATGGATGTTTTACGTGCATTACGAAATTGTGGTGAATATCCTGAGAAAATTGGTATAGCAGGATTTGAAAATGTGATTTATGGTTGTGAGGACTTAGCAACACTACTAGGTATTACTTTTGTAGAAATTGCTTTAAAAAATGAAGGTGAGGCCCTAGAAAAAATTACTGCTGCAGTCCAAAATGGTGTAGAACTTATCATTGGTGATGCAATCTCGACAAAATTAGCGGCACGTGTTGGTGTGCAGGGAGCTTTGATTCAATCTGGTAAAGAAGCTATTTATAAAGCAATCAATGAGGCAGAATTAATTGCGCGTATTCGACGTGAAGAACAGGAAAAATCTGAGTTGTTATGTACTGTGATTGACACATCGGTGGAAGGCATTATCGCAACGGATATTAATGATAGAATTACTATTTTTAATCCCATGGCAGAAAAGTTTTTCCAAGTATCTCACTTAGAAGCTATCGGCAATCAGTTGCAAGCGGTTATTCCACAATTCTCACTGCAAGGAAATGATGATTTTACCGAAAAAATGGCAGATGTACAACGCATTAGTGATAAGACACTCACGATTAAACATAGTCAAATCAAAGTTAAAGATGAAGTTATTGGCAGTATTTATAATTTTCAACATGTATCACAATTGCAACAATTAGAACAAAATGTTCGTAAAAAACTGCACGCTAAAGGCTTGGTAGCAAAGACAAAAATGACTGATATTGTTGGTTCATCATCAGCGTGTAGTGTACTGAAGCGCAAGGCCACTAAGTATGCGCTAACTCAATCGACTATTTTAATTACCGGCGAATCTGGTACAGGCAAGGAAATGTTGGTACAAAGTATTCATAATGTGAGTGCACGTGCCAATGGTCCCTTTGTTGCCGTAAACTGTGCAGCATTCCCAGAAAGTTTACTGGAAAGCGAATTGTTTGGTTACGCAGAAGGTGCATTTACTGGAGCAAAAAAAGGTGGGCGACAAGGATTATTTGAATTGGCCCACGGTGGAACGCTTTTTTTAGATGAAATTGGTGAAATGCCTTTATCCTTGCAGTCAAGATTACTACGTGTATTACAGGAGAAAGCCATAATGCATTTGGGTGGTGAGAGTGTTATTCCAGTAGATGTGCGCATTATTGCTGCAACGAATCAAAATTTAGCCCAACTAATAGATGAAAAGAATTTTCGACAAGATCTTTATTATCGACTTAATATATTGCGTATCCATATGCCGACATTGGGTGAAAGGATCGAAGATATCCCGCTGTTAGCAAAAGAAATGATCAAGAAAATGAATCATATCAATGGGAAAATTACGGGGATTCATGTAGAGGCCAGGGAATATTTAAAACAACGCGACTGGCCGGGAAATATTAGACAATTGGCAAATACGATGGAACGAGCGATGCTTTTAGCTAACGGACCAACCATTACTAAACAAGATATTATCGAGGCCTATGATGAAAAAGGTGAATCAATAGGAGAAAGTGATAGAGGAAAAAGTAAGACGAAAGATAGTTTGGCTACGGTGGAATATGATACATTATTACGTGTATTGGGCGAAGAAGAATATAATTATAGTCGCGCAGCAGCAAGGCTTGGTATTCATCGAACTACCCTATGGCGAAAATTGAATAGCAAGGTAGCTAAAAAATAATACGTTGCATCATGCACTGAATACGTTGCATTATGCAACGTATTATTTTTTAGTAACAGAGGAATGTAGTGTTAACAAGGAAAATGAGGTTGGCACGGAATTTGCAATATAGATTAGCGAGGTGCAATTGAGAGAAGGTGATATAGATGATAAAACTAGCGGTTATTGCAGATGACATAACGGGTGCAAATGATACAGCAGTACAATTTTCTAAACATAACATAAGTAGCTGTGTTAGGATTGATTTTGATCAAAAAAAATTATTAAAAGAAACTGCTGATGTTGTGGTTATAGATACGGATAGTAGGGATATTGCACCAGAGGCAGCTTATGCTAGGGTGAAAGTAGTTTGCGAAACGTTACAAAATAGTGGTGTGAAAAATATCTATAAAAAAGTTGATTCAACCCTTAGGGGAAATCTTGGTGCTGAAATTGAAGCGACAGCAGCGGTCTTCAAACCAGAGGTAGTTGTGATAGCGCCCGCTTTTCCCAGTAATAATCGTATTACGGTTGGAGGGTATCATTTATTAAATCATATGCCAATCGAATTAACGGAAATTGCTCGTGCACCAAAGAGTCCGGTAAATGAATCACGTATAGTGGAATTATTACATAAACAAACCGAGGTTAAAATTGGTTTAATTTCACTCAGTGTTATTATGTCAGGATTAGAAGCGGTGAAGCAAGCAGTCAAACGTTGTGTAGAACGTAGTGAAACATGGATTGTCTTTGATGCGGTATTGGATGAGCATTTGGAGCTTATTGTCAAAGCTATGCAAGACTATCAAAAAATTCTGTGGGTAGGATCTGCGGGATTAGCAGAGCAGTTACCTAATTTTTATCAATGGTCAGCTAAACAAGAAAACATAGTGATCTCAGCAAAAGGAGCTGTGTTAGTGGTTGCAGGCAGTGTGAGTAAAGTCACCCAAGCACAGATCAGTGCCACATTAAAATTACCGAATGTTCAACTGGTGAAAATGAACGTGGCCAGACTCATCCAGAAGAAAGAAGACGAAATAACGCGATGCGTTGAACAAGCGAGAACTTTATTGGAGCAGGGAAAAGATATATTAGTTGCTAGTGCAGTTGATGATCGTGACGTTTTAGCTGCGGTGGCAGCGGGAGAAAATTGTGGACTTAGTAGTACTGAAGTTAGCGAGAAAACGGCAGTTGCTTTAGGTGATATTGTCGCTCAGTTAACAGACTATCAATTGGCTGGTATGGTGCTTACTGGCGGTGATACAGCAATTCATGTTTGCCGATCCTTAGGTGCGGAAGCCATTGAAGTATTGGAAGAAGTTGCAGTTGGAATTCCCCTAGGACGATTGGTTGGTGGACGCTGCAATGGATTACAAGTGGTAACCAAAGCCGGCGCTTTTGGTCAAGATGATGCGTTTGTTCTGTCGATACAGGCAATACGGAAATAGATAAGAAAAGACTTGACTTGTGCCAAGTCCTCAGACGCAGGCAGAAGCCTTAGTCGTTCTTACTTGGAATCAAGAAAGTGTTATATTTTCTGATTCAGTAAAAAAATAAACTTAGATTTAAATGATGCAAGAGAGTTGTGTCTTTAATTCAATAAACAAGATAAGGAGGAATTACGAATGAAACCGATATTGGGAATTACAATGGGCGATGCAGCGGGAATTGGTCCAGAGATTATTGTCAAAGCATTAGCAGAGAAAAACATATATGACGTTGCAAGGCCTGTAGTTTTTGGCGATAAAAAAATAATGGAACGTGCCATCGGGATTATTGGTGCTGATTTAAAATGTCAGGCTGTCCAAGATCCAAGTCAAGCGGGTAAAAACTATGGAACGATTGATATTATTGATTTAGATAATTTACCTCTAGATTTGCCTTTTGCACAAGTAGATGGGAGAGCTGGTAAAGCAGCGTACGAGTATATTGAAAAAGCGGTTGACTATGCGTTAAAGAAGGAAATCCATGCAATTGTTACTGCTCCTTTGAATAAAGAAGCTTTAAATCTTGGGGGTAATCATTATCCAGGACATACGGAGATACTTGGTGCTTTATCTGGACAAAAAGATTATTCCATGATGCTAGTTAGTGGCGCCCTTAAAGTCATACATGTAACAACTCATGTGCCACTGAGACAAGCTTGTGATCTTGTCAAAAAAGATCGGGTACTTCGTGTAATTCGCTTAGCGGATGATACGCTAAAAATGATGGGAATTGAAGAGCCACGAATTGCTGTAGCTGGACTTAATCCACATTCAGGTGAACATGGTTTGTTTGGTACTGAAGATGAATTAGAAATTACACCAGCGATTAATGAAGCAAAAGCAATGGGAATGAACGTTACCGGACCAGTTCCACCAGATACCGTATTTTATCAAGCAGCCGTTAAAAAAGAATTTGATATTGTAGTGGTTATGTATCATGATCAAGGGCATATTCCAATCAAAGTATTAGGATTTGAAACAGGCGTTAATGTCACAGTGGGCTTGCCTTGCATTCGAACTTCCGTTGATCATGGTACAGCATTTAATATTGCTGGAAAGGGTATTGCAGACAGCAAAAGTATGACAGAATCATTATTACTTGGTGCTAAGATGGCAAAAGTGAAATTTGCCAATCTTTAAAAATACATTATTTCTATAAATGGATAATTGAAAGGATGATTAGTATGTTTAAACCACAAGGTATTATTGCTCCAATTCTTACTCCATTAACAGCAGAGGAGAAATTCAATGAAAAGGAAATGCGCAGTCAGATTAATCGTTTAATCAACGCAGGAATTAGTGGTATTTTTGCTTTAGGGACAAATGGTGAATTTTACGCATTTTCACAAGAAGAAAAGATTGAAATCATTAAGGTTACTGTTGGTGAAGTAAAAGGCCGAGTGCCTGTATATGCTGGTACTGGTTGTATAACAACACAAGAAACAATTGAGCTATCGAAAATTGCTAAGAATTTAGGTGTAGATGTATTATCAGTCATATCACCATATTTTTCTGGTATTTCACAAGATGACCTATATCGTCATTTTAGCAGTGTAGCAGAAGCCGTTGATTTACCCATCTTGCTGTATAACATCCCAGCAAGAACAGGCAATAACATTGACTATACAACAGTGAAAAAATTGGCAAAATACGAAAATATCATTGGTATTAAAGACAGCAGTGGTAATTTTGACAATACATTAAAATACATCGAAAATACCGATCCACGTTTAAGCGTATTAGCTGGCAGTGATTCGTTGATCTTATGGACATTAATGGCAGGCGGTACTGGGGCAATTTCTGGTTGTTCCAATGTATTTCCTGAATTAATGGTAAGTATCTATGAATTATGGTCACAAGGTAAATTTGAAGAGGCAAATGAAGCCCAAAAGAAAATCAGACCATTTCGTAATGTGATGCAAATGGGCAATCCAAATTCAGTTGTTAAACGTGCAGCCAATTTACTTGGTTACCCAGTTGGTCCAGGTCGCGAACCTTCAAATTGCAATAAGCCTGAAATTGATGCAGCATTACTTAAAGTTTTTGAATTGTATAAGTAATATTTAAAATTAATACTACCCAGAGTTTTAAAATAGAAGAGTAAACATAGAGTTAATGGCTGTCCAGATGTTGGAAAGCAGTATTGACTCTATGTTATAGCTCTAAATTAACGAGTTTCTAATAAGGGGCGTTAAAAATGAAAAAAGTTGTTATCTCACATCGATTACATGATGATGGAATGGCTGTGCTAGAAAAAGCAAATGTAAAGGTTGCGATCACCAATAATGGTGATCCAGAAGCAATGCTGCCTGAATTACTTGATGCTGAAGGTCTTATTATTCGCATTGGTTCCATTGACAGAAAAACAATGCTTGCTGCAAAAAAATTGAAAGTTATTGGACGACCTGGTGTTGGTGTTGATGATGTGGATGTGGACGCCGCAACTGAACTTGGTATTCCTGTGGTTGTTGCTCCTGGCGCTAATACTCGATCAGTAGCAGAACATGCCTTTGCTTTTATGTTTGCTGCGGCAAAAGATATGGTGCATAGTGATAAGGAACTTCGTAAAGGCAATTTTAATATAAGAAGCAGTTATAAAGCCTTCGAAATATATGGAAAAACATTAGGTTTAGTTGGTTATGGTCATATTGGCAGTATTCTTGCCCAGATGGCAGTTGGTGTTGGAATGAAAGTTGTTGTATATGATCCTTTTGTTAAACCGGAAGTCATTACAGAGCAAGGATATCAATATGAAACCGAACTTACTGCTGTTTTGGCAATAGCTGATGTGGTCTCTTTGCATGTACCATTAACACCTAAAACTAAAAACCTGATCGGTGAAACTGAATTGAGGTTGATGAAGAAAAGTGCCATTCTAATTAATTGTTCGCGCGGTCATATTATTGATGAAGTTGCCTTGGCAAAAGCATTGGAAAACAATCAACTACATTCTGCAGCTACAGATGTATTTAGTAATGAACCAGTGACTGCTGATGAACCATTGTTTAAGTATGACAATATTATTGTATCTCCACATATGGCAGGGCAAACGAAAGAAGCTGCTTCAGGTGTTGCAACCATGGCCGCCGAAGGTGTGATTGCAGTTATGAATGGTGAACGGTGGAAAAATGTTTGCAATCCTAAAGCTTATGAGCACCCGCGTTGGAATAAATAATTTTTATCGGAATAGAGTTATTCAAAAATAACTGAAACTTGCAATAGTTTAGTTATTTTGAAATATTCGATGCAATAATGGGAAAACCGATTTTATGCTAAATAGAAACTCAAGTAGGAGAAACTGCGGTAAAAATAAGTAGCGCAAGGGATAATTGTATAAATAAGTACCTAAATGAAATGGTGGGAGAATTATTATGAGTAAAGTATATTCGTTATTAAATATTGGTAAAATCGTAGCCGGAGCTGGTTGTATTGAACAAATAAAAGATATTGTTGTTGATTATGAAGCTAAAAATGTGGTCATTATTACTGATCAAGGTGTTTGGAATTCTGGTTTAGTAGACAACCCCAAAAAACTACTTGAAGAAGCAGGCATTCATGTTCATATCATTAATAACACACCGCCTGAACCCACAGTTGATCAAGTAAATGAAATATTTAAAGCTGCAAAAGAGTTTGAATGCCAAATGATCATTGGCATTGGTGGCGGTAGTTCGATGGATACAGCAAAAATAGTTTCTTTGCTGCTTACTAACAATGTAAACTTACGTGAATTGGTAAAAGGAAAAGCACAAATAAAACGTCGTGGTGTACCAACACTTATGATTCCAACTACAGCAGGTACTGGTTCTGAAGCAACGCCAAATGCCATTGTTTTAATACCGGAAGAAGAATTAAAAGTCGGTATTGTTAGTGAAAAGATGGTACCAGATTGTGTTATTTTAGATCCAACCATGACAATTAATTTACCGAAGCATATTACTGCCAATACAGGTATGGATGCATTATGCCATGCAATCGAGTGTTACATTTCTAAAAAAGCGAATCCCTTCAGTGACACTTTTGCATTAAAAGCAATTACTTTGATATCTCGTAGTATTCGCACAGCATATAATGATGGACATAATTTAGCAGCCCGTGAAGATATGCTTTTAGGAGCGATGTTTGGTGGCATTTCGATTGCAACCTCTAGTACCACTGCCGTACATGCTTTGTCCTACCCATTGGGTGGAAAATATCATATTCCACATGGCTTATCCAATGCAATTCTGTTACCAGATGTGATGAGGTTTAACTTGGACGTTTGCGAAGAGAAATTTAAAGATATAGCTGTTGCGATGGAGCTTGAAATTGCCGGCAGTACTACTAGACAAGCTGCAGAGAAAATGATTGATAACCTATATTCCCTGATCAAAGACTTGAATGTCACCTGCGATTTACGGGCCAAGGGCATTAATGAAACTGCCCTAGACGATCTGATCGAGGCAGCAGCTAAGGTAACGCGTCTTTTGGATAACAATCCCAAAGTGGTAACAAAAGAAGATATGCGGGCAATTTACAAAAAATTATTATGATTCAGTCTGATTCCTCCCTGTGGCAAATGGGAAGTTATAAACATCTGAAAGTAAAATAAGCTTAATAGCAATACATAAAGTGGAGGGATTATCTTGTTGACAGAGAAAAAATCAAATGTTCGCTGGGTTGTTGCAGCATTAATGTGGTCAGCAATTGCCATTAATTATATTGACCGTACAGTGCTTGCAGCTGCAGCTCCGTATATTACTAAGGAATTTAGTATAACACCAAGTCAGATGGGTATTATCATGTCAGGATTTTTTTGGTCCTATGCCTTGCTTCAGGTACCTGCAGGCTGGTTTGCTGATAAAATTGGACAGAAAAAGACACTTGGTTTTGCTGTAGCCTGGTGGTCGGTGGCCACAGCTTTAACTGGACTCGGAACAGGATTTAAATCAATATTGGGATTTCGTGTGGCTCTTGGGATTGGCGAGGCTGCTGCGTATCCAAGTAATGCGGGGATTTCTTCCAAATGGTTCCCTGATAAAGAGCGGGCAACTGTTGGCGGACTTTTCGACAGCGGTTCCAAATTTGGCGGGGCGGTTGCCATGCCACTTATTGTTTGGCTTATTGCCTTGTTTGGCTGGAAAATGACTTTTGTCATTATCGGTGGGGCAGGAATTATCTGGTCTATCATCTGGATCATGTACTTTAAGGAAATTCCCGAAGAGCACAAAGGCGTAAATGCTGCTGAGTTAAAGCACATTCGTGATGGGCAGTCGAAAAAAGAAGGTCTTGATAAAGAGCAGCCAATGAAATGGTACGAACTTTTAAAATACAGAAATATTTGGGCGATGTGCATCGGTTTTTTTATGATTAATTACACTTCTTATTTCTTTATTACATGGCTTCCGACGTATCTGATCAAGGAGAAAGGCATGGGAATGTTGGCTATGGGGTTTGCAGCCATGTTACCTCTCTTAATCTCAATGTTTGTTGAAGTCGCCGCTGGCTGGGCATCGGACAAGGTACAGTCAAAAGGATGGCTGTCTTTAACTGCTACGCGAAAGGTTTTCTTAGTTGGCGGTCTTTTTATGGCATCTTGCATAGGTCTAGCGGCTTACGCTGAGTCGGCAGTAACAGCTATAGTGCTTTTATGTATTGCAAAATCGGGCACGACGGTGGCTGCTTCCCAGGTGTGGGCACTTCCTGGCGATGTTGCACCTAAAAATATGACCTCAGTGGTTGCCGGACTCCAAAATTCGGTTTCTAACATGGGCGGAGTAGTAGGTCCTATTGTTACCGGTGCGATTTTGCAGGCTACGGGGTCATTTACAATGGCTTTGCTGCTTTCTTCAGGACTTTTGGTTGTTGGTATTTTGAATTATTTATTCTTGCTAGGAAAGGTAGAGCATATTGAGGTTAAATAGATAAACAAGTAGGGACAATTGCATTTAGAGTAAGATAGCAAATGCTTTGGCGTATCTTGTAGACGTAGCCTGTGCATCAGGTGGCTGATTTCCACCTGATGCATTTTATTTATCATAGGGTATGTAGCATTCCAAAAATATTGAAGTGATCGAACAATACTGCTGGATAAAAGAATAGTTAAATAGTCTTGAGGAGATTTGCTATCAAATTTGATAGGAGGAACCAAAATGAGTGTTAAAAAGAAATTATTGCTCATTATGATATTAATCAGTTTTATACCACTCATACTATTGTCGGTTATTTCAGTACGATATTTAAGTGCGGAACTAGAGAAAGAAACAATTAATCAATGCAAGGAACTCGCAATTGAGGTTAATTTGCAAATTAATGGATACCTTGATAAATCTTTTATTGCACTTAAAACAATTGCTTCCAATCCTACGGTAAAGTCCTTTGATTTACCCAAGATCAAAACATTTCTGGTTCAGGTTCAGAAGGTGTATCCTGAGAATTCGTTTGCTCTTGATGATGTAAAAGGAAATCAGGTTGTGCGTGGTGACGATATTCCGGTTGCTAACATTTGGGAGCGTCCTTTTTATCAGTTGGCACTCAAAGGGCAAGATGAAGTAATATCAGGAGTTGTCTTTAGCAAAAACTCGAATCGTTTTGTTATTAACCTTGTAACGCCTGTTCGTGATGCCGACACAGGTGGGGTAGTCGGAATTATGCAAGGATCAATTACTCTTACGAAGATTAGTGAATTTGTAACAAATTTGTCTAATAACGGTACTATCGCATATGTAATTGATAGTGAAGGTAAAATATTGGCTCATCCAGATCAAAATCTGGTTAAAGAACGTGTTGACATGAATAACGTAGGTTTTATAAAAGAAGGTTTATCTGAAAAAAAAGACGGATTTGCTATTTTAGAGGATAAAGAGGCAGGGAAAAAAGTAGTAACTTATGTTTATGATGATAGAACAGGCTGGTTAATATGTTTGGAGGTGCCTTATACTGTTATAACAGCGAAAACTCATTCGTTGTTAGTTATGATTGGGCTGGCAACTTTAGTGGTATTGTTAATAGTGGGGATAATGGCTTTTTTTGTTGCCAAAAGTTTTTCGCAACCAATCTTAAAGATGCAGAAACTGGCGAGCCAGATTGCGCAGGGTGATCTTACTCAGAAAATCGAAATATCTTCAAAAGATGAAATTGGTCTGTTGGCTACTGCGTTTTCTACAATGGTGACTAATTTGAAAAGACTAGTCGGTCAGGTACAGGGAAATGCGCATCAGTTGGCAGCAGCATCAGAAGAACTGACGTCCAGTGCTGAACAATCCGCATTGGCTGCTAATCAAGTTGCTTCATCAATAACTGAGGTGGCAGAAGGAACGGATCAACAATATCATGTACTTACTGAGGTAACCGCTGTAATAGAACAAATGTCGAAAAGTATCCAGCAGGCTGCAGAGAATGCTAATGGGGTATCAGAGCAGTCTATTAAGGCCGTTAATACAGCCCAGGAAGGCGGTCGGTCGGTACAAGGGGCTGTTAAGCAAATGTTGGATATTGAACATACGGTTAGTACTTCAGCCATCGTTGTTGCGCAACTGGGTGAACGGTCAAAAGAAATAGGACAAATTGTTGATACTATTTCCGGCATTGCAAGTCAAACTAATCTTTTGGCTCTGAATGCTGCTATTGAGGCGGCTAGGGCGGGTGAACAGGGGCGCGGTTTTGCAGTCGTTGCTGAAGAGGTTCGCAAATTAGCGGAACAATCTCAGGAAGCGGCAAAAAAAATTGCCCATCTGATTGGGGAAATTCAGAGTGAAACAGACAAAGCTGTATTAGCCATGCAAGAAGGTACGAGAGAGGTTAAGACTGGTACCGGAGTTATAAATGAGGTAGGCGTGAGCTTTCAAAAAATTATTGAGATGATAACAAACTTAGCAGCTCAGGTCGGGGACATATCAGCAGTTATTCGGCATTTGGCAAGTGACAGTCAGCAAGTTGTGTTTTCAGTACAGCAGGTTGATCAATTAACGAAGAGCGCAACAGGAGAGGTACAGAATGTTTCGGCAGCTACAGAAGAACAGGCTGCTTCTATGGAAGAAATCGCATCTTCGAGTCAAGCGCTTGCTCAAATGGCTCAGAATTTACAAGATGCGGTTAGCAAATTCCGGATTTAGCAGTAAATAATGATGAAAGGTTTTTAATAAGGTAAGTATTGAATTGACTGGTTTTTTGATTTATTTGTGCTTTAGTGTGACTGGCTATGAAATATTATAATTATAGCCGGACGGTAGCAAGACCTAGCGTTCATTGAACTGCGATATGGCGAAAATTAAATGCCAAAACAATAAAAATACGTTGCATATTGCATTGAATGCGTTGCAATGTGCAACGTATTTTTTGTTAAATATAAATGCGTGCAGTGTTTTCAAGCAAAACCACGCTGGCACGGAAATTGCAATAAGGTATTAGCAAGGTGCAATGGAAAGGAGGCGATATATAAATAATGAACCAGGGGTTATTGCAGAAGGCATAACAGATGCGAATGATACAGCAGTACAATTACTAAACATAATATAGCAAGGCAGTTAGCTGATGTTTAGTAATGATCAGTTAAACGAGAAAATAGAATGCTCATGGGCACAGGAGGAGCGTTGGTGGTTGCTGACAGTGTGAAGTAACTCAAGCCCAGATCAGTGTGACGTGGAATTTACCGAATATTCAATTGATGAAAATATAAATATAGTTAACAAGCGTGCAGTCATCTTACTTGGTCACCCAGTTGGTCCAGGTCGGGAATCTTTAAATTGCAATAAGCCTGAAATTGAGGCAACATACTTAAAATTTTTGAATTCTATAAATAATATTCAAAATCTATTAAATATTGAGATAAAATATGATGATGTTTTTCTTTACATATGTAATATTTGGCGGTATTTCTATCGCAACCTCCAGTACTACTGCTATATGTACCTTGTCGTATCCGTTAGGTGGAAAATATCATATTCCATGGTTTATCCAAACCATTTTGTTACCTGATGTAATGAAGTTTAATTTAGATGTCTCTAAAGAAAAAATTAAGGATAAGAAACTATTATAAGAGTTGCAAAATAGTATAGATTCTTCTGGAATTAAGATTTTAGAAGCATTTATACTAAATGTAATTATCAGAGTGTTAGAATCATTTGGAATTATCTTGTTTCCATATTTAAATAAATTATAAATAAGAGGAGTGCTATCATGAAAGAATTTAGTTCAGCAGATACCTTTATTATTGTAGCCATGATGGTTTTGTATATTATTGGTACCTCTTGGTTGACAATGAAGTTGCGTAGTAAGAATTCCGAGCAGTTTATGGTTGCATCACGGGCTATGCCAGCTCTTGTTGTTGGTGTTTTGCTAATGTCAGAATTTATTGGTGCCAAGTCAACAGTGGGAACGGCTGAGTCCGCTTTTAAATATGGTATGGGGGCAGCGTGGTCTGTTCTTGGAGCATCTATTGGTTATTGGTTGTATAGCCTTTTCATGGTTAAACGATTATATGGATCAGGGGAGTTTACTATTTCTGGGGCTATCGCTCAAAAATATGGTAAATCAACTAAGTATGCAGTATCCATTGTTATGATGTATGCTTTACTTCTCGTAAATGTTGGTAACTACATCAGTGGTGCGGCAGCCTTGTCGACTGTGCTAAAAATGAGTTTACCAATCTCCATGTGTATTATCGCAGTAGTCAGTACCTTCTATTTTGTGTATGGGGGCCTTAAGGGTGTTGCCTATGTGACTGTCTTACACAGTTTCTTTAAGTACGTGGGAATAGCAGCTGTTTTAGTAACTGCCTTATCTTTGACTGGTGGAATTAGTCCCATGGTAGAGAAAATGCCAGCATTCTACTTTACTTGGGATGGTAAAATTGGTATAACGACCATTCTTGCTTGGGTCATCGGTACAGTAGGTGCTATTTTCTCCACCCAGTTTGTAGTGCAAGCTATTTCTTCAAATAAAAGTGCTGAAGAGGCAAAGAAATCAACCCTATATGCAGCGCTGTTCTGCTTGCCTTTGGGTTTTGCGTTGGCCCTTATCGGTGTAGCCGCTAAATATCTATATCCAGAGATGAACGCTCTCTACGCATTGCCAATCTTTATGCAAAGTATGAATCCATATTTAGCTGGAATGGTGGCGACCTCTCTTGTGGCTTCCGTATTTGTCAGCGTAAGTACCGTTGCTTTGGCTATTGCCTCATTAGCAGTCAAGGATTTCTATGTGCCTTTGTATAAACCTACTCCAGAAAAAGAATTTAAAATGACTCGTATCTTCTCTGTAATTATTGGGGTTATACCTTTAATTTTCGTTTTCTTCGTGCCTGAAATTCTGAAGTTGTCCTTCTTTACTCGTGCCATCCGTTTATCAATTTCAGTAGTGGCAATGATTGCCTTTTATTTACCTTTCTTTAATAGTACCCGCGGTGCGAATCTAGGACTGTTAGGTGCAGCCGTAACCACTAGTGCATGGTATCTAATGGGCGATCCATACGGTATAGACAATATTTATATTGCTTTAATTTCTCCAGCAATCGTCATGTATATTGAAAAAATGTTCCATTGGAATAATAACGTTCATACAGCAGATCGTAAATAGTCTAGTAAGGATTAACTAAGAAAAGTTAATGTAAATTAAAAAACGGAGGCGATGATGGTGAGTAATATAGGAAAAACAAGTGTTGTGACCACCCAAGGTAAACTATATCAAGTAGCAAATGATTCTGAAAGAATTGAGGCATTATTGCCAAATCATTGCGTGCAGAGTCACGCATCAAATATTATGCCACTAGAAAATGGAGATTTTTTATGTGTTTGGTTTGCAGGAAGTCAGGAAGGAATTGCAGATATCTCCATTTATATATCTAGACTGAACAAAGGGGAATCTGAGTGGACAGAACCAGTAAAGATCTCTGATGATTCTACAAGATCAGAACAAAACCCCATACTATTTCCTGCCCCGGATGGAAAGCTATGGTTATTATATACGGCCCAAAAATCAGGAAATCAAGATACAGCCATTGTCAGATACCGTATATCTGCAGATAATGGCTATACCTGGGGAGAAATCCAAACTTTATTTGATACTCCTGGTACTTTTATTCGCCAACCAATTGTCGTTTTAGATAACGGAGACTGGATTATTCCTATCTTCTATTGTCGTGTCACACCAGGTAGGAAGTGGGTTGGTGATGATGATACTAGTGCAGTGAAAATTTCAGCCGATAGTGGAAAGACATGGACAGAGTATCAAGTGCCCAACAGTACTGGATGCGTCCACATGAATATCGATAAGCTTGAGGATGGAACACTGTTGGCTCTGTACAGAAGTCGCTGGGCGGACAATATTTATCTGAGTCGTTCGATAGATAATGGTAGGACGTGGACAGAACCTGTTCCGACAGAACTTCCTAACAATAATTCGTCCATTCAATTCACAAAACTGAGTAATGGACATTTGGCAATTGTTTTCAATAATATAAGTGCTGCAAGTTCCAAAGAGCGCAGACTTTCCTTGTACGATGAAATCGAGGACGAGGATGATAGTGAAATAACGACGGAAGAAGAAAAACCAGCTGTTGTTGAAGAAATAGATCCGAATAAAAAGACAGCATTTTGGGGAACGCCGAGAGCTCCCATGACCATTGCCATTTCAGAAGATAACGGAAAAACATGGCCTTATATGAGAGATATTGAAGTCGGCGATGGCTATTGCATGACGAATAACTCTAAGGAAAAATTAAACAGAGAATATTCTTATCCCTCGATAAAACAAACCTCTGAAGGAAAAATCCATATTACTTTTACGTATTTCAGACAGACAATAAAGTATGTTCAAGTTACAGAAGAGTGGGTTAAGGGTTAAGGATTTGTCATTATCAATTAATTGAAAGAAAATGCCTTTGCTATCAGCAAAGGCATTTTCTGAAAAACTCACTATATAAAATCTATTATTTTATTAAAAGGATGGTTGATTAAAATGATTGTCGGACATTTATTAAACATAGAAAATGAGATGAGTTTGTATCCAGTAGCATTACAACAAGGGTTGAAATTTCTCTTGGAAACAGATCTTTCAATCTTAGCATTGGGGCGGCATGAGATTCAAGATAATAAAATTTACGCCATGGTTGCAGAATATGAGACCCAGCCGAAAGAACAACGTAGACCTGAAGCCCATGAAAAGTATTTGGACATACAATATATTTGTTCAGGACAAGAGATGATAGGCTCTGGTCCATTAGCGGCAGTTTCTGAAATCGATGAAGATTGTCTTAAAGCACGGGATGTTATATTTTACAAAGGTATTGCAGCAGAGACAGAAATTATCCTGTCTCAAGGAATGTTCGCAGTGTATTTTCCGTGGGATGCTCACAGACCGAATTGCAGTGTGGGGGAAAAACCATGTAAGGTCCGAAAAGTAGTAGTGAAAATAAGAATTGATGTTTTATGATTCTGAAATCATAAGGAGATAAAAAAATGCTTTTGGAAAAGAAAGTAGCAATTGTAACTGGTGCAACCAGAGGTATTGGAAAATCAATTGCTTTAACTTTAGCTAAACAAGGCGCTTCTTTAGTAATCAATGGAAATAATGAAGATTTATTAAATGAATTGGCTTCAGAGATTGAGAAACTTGGAAAAAGGTGTTTAGTGGAGGTGGGAGATATTTCAGATCCTGTTATTGCCACTAAAATTGTAAAAACAGCCATCGATCATTTTGGTAATATTGATATTCTTGTAAATAATGCGGGGATTAATATGCGTACTCCAACATTAGAGATGAAATTAGATGATTGGCAAAAAGTGATCAATGTTAATTTAAACGGGAC
The DNA here is from genome assembly GCF_000725345.1 of Pelosinus sp. UFO1. Lineage (NCBI taxonomy): Bacteria > Bacillati > Bacillota > Negativicutes > Selenomonadales > Sporomusaceae > Pelosinus > Pelosinus sp. UFO1. The sequence continues at coordinate 3,921,039 of NZ_CP008852.1, read as the reverse complement.
ACTGTATTGTTGCATGGCTGTTTTACCATTTATGATACAACAGAAATACGGTAAAATTGTAAATGTATCTTCTTCTACTGCCAAAACTCCTCATAGAAATGCATCTCCTTCTTATGGCGCATCAAAAGCAGGTGTGAATTACCTTACACAGCATCTAGCTTTAGAAATGGCAAAACATAATATTTATGTGAATGGGGTTTGTCCTGGTCCGATCGAAACGGATATGAGTACGCAGTGGACTGATGAATATCGCCAGCAAGTGTTGTCGAGAATACCCTTAGGTAAGCTGGGACAATCTCAGAATGTAGCTGATGCAGTTTTATTTTTGGCTTCAAGTATGTCTGACTTTATAACCGGTGAGACAATTAACATTAATGGTGGAACATATATGAATTAAAAGTTCAAAATTCCCCTATCTATATAAAAAAGGCCCACAATCTTGTGGGCCTTTTTTATATAGATAGCACAACGCAATAAATGAATTCTCCGTGCTTAAACGGTTACGCTTCTCTCCTATTTTGCGGCGTTTCATAATATTTTTTTACTGTTCTAGAGGAAGCACGAACATTTTTTTTTTAGACGCTGCAAAATTGATCATAACTATACTGATAATAATCATAATGCCGCCTAAAAGTTGAGCAGGAAACACCGTTTCTGAAAGAATAAAACACCCACCAATAACCCCGACAATAGACATAAGATTTAAATATAAGGTAGTTATGGTAACATCTAAGTTGCTTAATGCATAAATGTATAAAAAATATCCGAGTGCCGAACAACAAATCGCCAGGTATAGTATATGCCCCAAGGCGTGTAGTGAAAATACATGCCACTGATTATGTTCAAAGAAGGAAAGAGGGAGTAGAAAGAGTGTTCCAAATAAAGTCTGATAAGTTGTCAAAAAAAGACCAGAATACTTGCCCTTAAAGGATTTATTAAGTAAGGTATAGCCTGTCCAGGAAAGCATGGCACCAACGACGTAAAGGTTGCCAATAAAAGTTTCCGATGAGAAATTAATTTGTCCATTGGCTGTGATGGA